>DAIRDH010000006.1:66685-86486 GCA_036796255.1 Cryomorphaceae bacterium | reverse complement strand
TCCTTCACAAGACGAACGGCCTTCAATCTGTGTCCCTCTGCAAGGAGCACTACGAGGTACATCCCGGCAGCGAAGCCGTCCATGTCGAGGCTGGTTATGGCCTGATCCAGCGCAATGCTTCGCAGCACCCTTCGCCCGAAGGCGTCGTAAACCTCAACCGACTTGCCATGAAAATTCTCTACTTCGATCAGCGTGTGACCTGGGCTGGGGTTGGGGTATACCCGCATGAGGCTTTGATCGAGACTAAAGTCGGCGCCGACTGAAAGCACTGCGGTATCGCAAATGGGAAAAGTGCTGACCTGATCCGCAAAAAATTCGGCGAGGTTGTTTTCCCGCAATGAAGGGCTGTCATAAGCATGGCATGGATTGCTGACCTGATCGAGGCAGCTGCCCTGCCCGAAAAGGTAGTTGAAGGGAAACTCAACCGAAGTGAATTCATTGTGCATATCATAGCCGTAGCTGTTTACGGTATTCCATGCACTAAAAGCCTGCGCACCGTGCACGGTGGGTGTATTGGCAATGCCGGCGCAGTTGTAGCCATTGGTCATGCACCATGTGAGCCCGGCGGCAATCTTGTTGCTGTTGATGGGCACCACCAGGTCGCAGGGTTGGTGGAAGGAATAAATGGCCGGTTTTGGCTGGCTTTCGTCGTGGTTCAGGAGAAGGTCGTTGAACATGGCCCCGTACATGTTGCCGATGCCCTTGACCTGGTAGGCCACGCCACCCGTTTCAATGTCGCCGTGTATGCTGCCGAGGTCAGGGCGGGCGATACTGGATTCAAAATCAATCCCCTCATTGTGAGGGCAGTTGCTGCTGTTGGGGTGGGGTGCTGCAAGGTCGCTGAGGGCATAGGCTTCCGCCAATTTCTCTTCCTCGCTGTCCATCAGGCCCACGCCGAGCGCGATCATGGCACCGGCACTCTCACCTGCTATAAATACATTGGCCGTGTCGATCCGGTACTCCTCATGCCTGTTGCTGAGGTAGCGCAGTGCGCCCTTGGCGTCCTGAACACCACGAAAGTAGCCCCTGTACCACTCGGCGCTGTCGGCGGCAAACATGCAGGCATAGAGTGGGAAATTGCATGACCATGCCGCATCGTCGCTCACGTAGCCAAGGCGGTAGTTGATGCTCGCAGTCACATAGCCACGCTTCGCAAATTCCTTGCAGAGGTTGACGATGCTGCCATCGTTCTTGCTGCCGGCGGTAAATCCACCTCCGTGAATCCAAAGCAGCAAGGGCCGCCGCGACACGCCTTCTTCATCGTCGCAATCGGGCAGGTAAATGTCCATGCGCAAGGAATCGGTCTCCCCGACAAAGTTGACTGCTGTACCGTACACCACGTCCGTTTCGGTTTGATAGGTGTAGTTCTTGTCGATCCACTGCTGTGCGGCGGCCGGCATTGCGAAAGCCAATATGGCAAGGAGAAGCGTTAGGTGTCGGCGATTCATGTAATGAAGGTAATCAATATCCGGGCTCGAATGCTGAAAGCCTGTTGTGAATACATGCAATTTTATTTTTGGGAGGTGATTTTACTGTGCCGGTACCAGAGCGATAACTTTCTTTGGTTGATCGGCTAGGTTAGGCTTTGCAGATTTTATCGCAGTGCCTGCTTTTTGGGGCCTTAGACCTTACAGGTTTTGAAAACCTGTCAGGTCTTCCATTTGGCAATCAGGTGATTATGGTTGGCAGGCGAAAAGGCTATTGTGTCGTGACTGAGGCATTCGATATGATGCGAGACCTCTTAGCTAGAGATTCTTTTGCTTTACAAGGCGCTGATAGGCCTCGGCTTTCCCTTGCCTTACGCGCCAGTGCTTGGGGTGCTGGCTCACCAGCCTGTTGTTGCCGGCTTTGGCGAAGCCCAGTGCAAAGCCTTCAAAAGCGACGCTTACGAGTCCATTGCCAAGGCCGTCTTTGTAAACATCCTCGCGCTGGAGAAATTTCAAGGCTTCTTCAAGGTCTAAGGCCACTTCGGGCGTTTGTGCAGTTCCTTCGGCCATCAGCGCGAGGCCGGTGCCTGGCTTGAACTTTTGCTGGATGTAGCTGCCAATGGGTTGTCCCGGCACGATGAGGTTGAGCTCATGCGCCAGCAATCCCAGCAGGTTGAGGTGCTCGGGCCTTGCGGCAAATACGTTTCCACGGCTGTCGACCGGGTAGCTGAGATGCGCGGCGATCCCAAGATTGGCGATGGTGCTGATGGGCCTCGCCTTCGGCTCGGCCCGCTTCCCGCTGCCTCCTTTGCGGAGCACCGCCACAAAAAATCCCTCACCTTGCACCCGGTGCGGGAAAAACCTGAAGGCGGCTGTGCCTGCTCCAGTGCTGCTTACCACACCCGGGAAGTCCAGAACGATCTCCAACGCTTCGGCGCCAGTACGCTCCATAAATGCCGCCACTTGGTGCTCATTTTCCGAAAGGTTGAAGGTGCAAGTGCTGTAGATGAGCGTTCCGCCTGGATTCAACGCAGGCCACACATCATCGAGTATACGGTTTTGCCGCAAGGCGCAGGCTTCCACATTGGCCGGCGACCAGTGTGCAAGGGCCTGAGAATCTTTACGAAACATGCCCTCGCCGCTGCAAGGGGCATCCACGAGCATGAGGTCGAACATGCCGGGAAGCTTTCCGAACTTTGAAGGATCGCTTTGGCTGATGCCATAGCCCGGAATGCCCCACTTTGTGAGGTTTTCCTCCAGCAGGTTCACGCGGCTGCCCACCACTTCATTGGCCAGGAGGAAGCTCTCCGGGTGTAGCTGGCTGCGCAACAAAGTGCTTTTGCCGCCAGGCGCTGCGCAGAGGTCCAGTGCGCGTATGGGCGCGGTGTCCAGTCCAAGGTCTTTCACGATGCGGGCGATGGCCATAGACGAGGCTTCCTGCGGGTAGTAGGCCCCCGCATGAAATGCCGGATCGGAAGTGTAGCGGGGCCGTTCCGGCAGGTAAAAGGCACCGCGGCACCAGGGCACAGCTGTAAAATCGGCCGCGGCCTCTGCCTTTGCAGGGTTGATGCGGATGCTGGCGGGAGCTTCTTCTGAAAGCGCAGCGATCAAGGCATCGCGCTCCTCGTAAGGCAATGGGAGTGAGGCCCGCCAGGCCTCAGGCCAGGCTGTGCTCATGGCATCACCGAGGTTTCAATGGTGATGCGCTGGTCGGTCAGGGTGCGGTGCACGGGGCATTTGTCGGCAATTTCCATCAGCTTTTCGCGCTGCGCCTCGTCGAGTTCGCCTTCCATTTCGATGTAGCGCTTGAAGGTGTCCACGCGGCTGTTGCCCGTTTCCGGATGGGCGCCATCTTCGGCGTGGTGGCGGCTGTGGCTGAGGTGCACCGTGACCTTTTCGAGTGGCCATTGCTTGCGGTTGGCATACATCTGCATGGTCATGGCGGTGCAGGTGCCCAGCGCAGCATTGAGCAATTGGTAGGGCGTGGGGCCCATGTTGTTGCCGCCCACATCAGCGGGTTCATCGGCCAGGAGGCGGTGCTCGCCAGCGACAATTTCAGTAGTGTAGCCATCGCTGCCCAGTTGCACGGCCACATCTTCATCGGTGCTGAAAGCCGCAGCGCTTTGAGCGGGAAGGTAGCGGCTGCTCCAGGCGCCAATCACTTCGGCCACGTAGGCGCCGTCATTCTCATTGCTCAGCAGGTGGTCGGCACCATCGAGGCTGATAAAGCTTTTGGGATGGTGGGCAGCGTGGTAGATGTCGGCGGCGTTTTTCACTTCCACAATTTTGTCTTGCGGGGAGTGCATCACCAGCAGTGCTTTCCGCAAATCGGGCAGGAGGAAGGCCGTGGTGTGCTTCTTGAGGTCTTCGATAAACTCCTTCCCGATTTCAAAGCTCCTCCCGCCGATGTTGACCTCCGCGCGGCCCCTGGCCATGATGTCTGTTTCCTTATCGGCAAAAAGGCGGGTCACATGGCTCGCTTCGAAAGGCGCTCCAATGGTGACCACAGCCTCGATGCTGTCCATTTTTGCGGAAGCATGGATCACTGCAGTGCCTCCAAGCGAATGGCCCACAAGCAATTTGGGCGCCTCATGCTGCGCTTTGAGATAGTCCGCAGCTGCCTCGAGGTCGCTCAGGTTGGTGGTGAAACCTGTCTCGGCAAAGTCGCCTTCGCTCTGTCCAAGACCCGTAAAGTCAAAGCGGAGCACGGCAAAACCTTTCTGTGTCAGGGCCCTTGATATCAATGTTGCTGCCTTGATGCCCTTGCCACAGGTGAAGCAATGGGCAAAAATGGCGAAATGGCTGGGCGGCGCACCCAGCGGCAACTCAAGCCTGGCGCTGAGCTCGTGCCCGTCGCGGTTTTTGAAAGCAATGCGTTTGGTATTCACAGTTCAGGGAGTTTAAGGTACAAAGGTCGCAAAATGGTGGGATGAAGGGGTGGTGTGCAAGACAAACCCAGGCCAATTCGTGAATATTGTATTTCGAAAGTTACTCAGTGAGTAATATCGGCAATGCCGACTTAGGACGGGTCTGGATCAATTCAAACTTTTCAACTTCCTCACTTTCTGGCTGTCCAAAAAAGCCAGCCCGACCACCCAATAAAAAACACCTGAATGGGCAGCCTCAGCCAGGCAATCCAACAGGGGATGTGCAGGCTTCCGTTGATCACTTCAAGCACTGTGCAATTCCATGCGATATGCCAGTGCGTAGGCATATAGCCCAGGCACATCAGCGCAATGCCGAGCCAGGCCAGCCTGCGGCTGCGCGCATTGAGCAGCATGGCGGCCAATGCCAGCTCCAAAACGCCAGTGAAGTAAATGAGCAAGAGGGGGTAGGGAAGATAGGCCGGCATTTGGGCCAGCAGGAAATCATCGAGGATAAAATGGCTCAGGCCTGCGCCAAGCAGCAAAAGCGTCCAGAATATGCGGCTTAGGAGCTCAATGTGCGGGCGTTGTGTTGGCATCGCGCGCTATTGATCCCTGTGGGCAAAGCTTACCAGCACCTCTAGCGATACAAAGTCAAGGCTGCGCTCGTGGGTGGCCTCCAGTACCACTGCTGGGGCTACACCTGCTTCCCATGCTTCTTTCCAGCGGGAAGCGCAAAGGCACCATTTATCGCCTGGCTTGAGCCCGGGAAAGCGGTAGGCTGGAATGGCAGTGCTAAGGTCATTGCCCCTCGATTTGGAGAATTCCAAAAACTCAGCAGTTACAATGGCGCACACTGTATGGGTTCCGTGATCGCTCTCGCCCGTGCTGCAGCAACCGTCACGGTAATATCCCGTGAGCGGATCCATACTGCAGGCGATAAGCTTTTCGCCAAATACGTTGAGGTCTGCTTCTTTGTCTGCATTCATGCCTGTTACATTGAGGGTGAAGTAAAATATGAAAATGAGCTCAATCACAATCGCCTTCTGGTTTGCAGGCAGCGCCTTCCACTACTGCTGTTGAGGGCTTCGCGGCACTGTTCCACTCAGCAAATGCTTGCGCCAATGCTTGCTTCATGGTGGCCGTGGGTTGGGCTCCTGAAATGGAATATTTCCCATCGAGGACAAAAAAGGGTACTCCGCTCACTCCGAGCTGTCTGGCAGTGTTTACATCACCTTGCACTTTAAGTCGGTAAGCATCGCTGGATAAAGCATTTTTCAGCTCAGCTTCAGCAAGGTTCAGGTCCTTTCCGAGGGCTATGAGCACTCCGTCTTTGCCGAGGTTGGCCCCCTCTTCAAAGTAGGCTTTAAAGAGCCGCTGCTTGGCTTCATTGCCTTTCCCTTTTTCTTTGGCCAGCTGGAGCAGGGCGTGGGCTTTGAGCGTATTCACAGGCACCGTCTTCTTAAAGTTGAGCTGCAGGCCGGCTTTTGATGCCATATTTTCCACGTGGGCCGTCATTTGCATCACTTGCTCCATGGGCATGCCTTTGCGCTCTGAAAGCACTGTGAATAGGTCGTCATCGGTTTGCTGGGGCAGCGTGGGGTCGAGAATGAAGCTTTTCCACTCAATTTCTATTTTATCCTTTTCCGGAAAGGTAGACAAGGCCTCCATCAGGTGGGCCTGCCCGATGTAGCAGAAAGGGCAAGCTACATCACTCCAAATTTCTATTTTCATGGTTTTCTCAGTTTTATTGGGGGTTTGTGCAAAGCCAACCTGCATGCTGGCAAATGTGCTGACAAGCAGAGCGATGGGGTGAATGAACGAAAGAAGGCTTTGCATACGTTAATTTGACATGTGAACATAACGTTTATGACCCCCGACGGTTTAAGTGTCCTCTTGTCGGGTGGCTTACCGGATTACCATAAACTTACCGTAGAAGAGGGTGCCGTTGAGTACGATACGCGCCACGTACATACCTGCAGGTAGCCTGGAAACATCGAGGTTGATTGTCTCAAGGTCTTCGTTGCCAATATGCTGGCTGCTCGTGAGCACCAGGCGACCTTGAATGTCGTGAATATTGACCGGGCCCTGGTCTTGTGGCCTGCCGAGAATACTAAATCTTAAATTGCTGCTTGCTGGATTCGGAGAAATGCTCACTTCTACAGGGTCGGGGGGAGGGCCTGCGATACAAAAATCTGTGGTCTCCACACTGCCAAAGCTGGCCCCTGATGCCAGCGTATTGCCGGCGGCATTGCTCAGGCGGTAATTGCCCTGTCCAAAATCACAGCATAAGCCATCATCGAAGGAATCGAAGATGTTAAAAGTGTAGCAAAGACCGGTACCGAGGCAGAGATATTCCTCGGTAAACGTTTGTCCTAATTCATAAGGGCCACCACTGTATAAAACAGTACCGTCATTTGCCGAAAGGCTCCATGTGGTTTCATCTGGATGGTTGTCGAAATTGATGCGCAGGGTGGCGATTTCGGATTCCTCAAAGCTATAGAAAGTAACCGATGCGGTGTTGTTCGTTTCGTTTTCATCGGGCAGTTGGTTGACAGTAACGATCTCCAGTCCAACGATGTTGGCACCATCATTGGGCTCGATGGCCGGGAGGGAGAGGTTGAGCAATTCATTGGGAGCAAGGGTTCCAAACCACTCGGAGCTGTTTACGAGCTCTCCATTGAGTGAAACGTTGTAAGTGAAGGAGCTCACTGCCTCAAAACCAACATTGAGGATAGCCGCTTCGGTTTGCACGGGTTGAGGGTCGCAGGTCACAGGATTCAAGTCTTCAAATCCCACCACAGCGAGATCGTTGGGCTGTGGGTCGAAATTGCAGGAATTACCAAGGATAAGCAGCCCTGTATTGTCTGGATCGAGCCAATGCTTGAGTTGTCCGGTAATGGCAGATTCAAACTCCCAGGCTACGCCTATACGTCCGTAAAAGTCGTGCTGCCCATTGTTGATGCTGCCCGCGCATGCGGCGGCTCCGCCGGAAAGTACGCCTATGATGTTGCCATTCTGGTCGAAGAGGGGAGAGCCTGATGAGGCAGGTTCGGTTACTCCGAGCTCCCATTGGTCGATGTACCAGGTTTGGCGCACGAAGGTGTTGAGTATTTGGTGGTAGGGCGCATCATTTTCGAAGCATATTTTCTTCACATCGCCCCGGGGGTGGTGTATGCCCACAGCCCTGTTCACAAGGCTTTCACTGTCGGTTGCATTCCAGCCGCTGTAACACACGGAATAGCTTTCGGGGGGGCTGCTGTTCAGTTTCAGCAAGGCAAAATCACTTTCGGCACTGCGCGCCAGCAGTGTAGCGCCTGAGACGCTCTGGTCTATCGGTCCGGTATTGCCCACGCAGCCTGGCGACTCGTGGTTGAAGTAGAAAATCCAGTTGTTGGTCACATTGGGGTTGGCGGGCAGGCAGTGGTTGGCTGTGAGCACATAGGGCTCTCCATCCTGACGGGCGTTGTTGACCATGGCTCCCGTACACAATCCGTTGTTGTTGACCACAATGATGGCCACGGAGCGTTTTTCCACATTATAAGGAAGTCCCTCAGGGCAATTGACGTTGATGTTGCATGCACCGGCATTGCCGAAGGGCCCGCTCTTCTCCAGGCCGCTCAAAGCGAGTGCATCGCGATAGCCATAAGTTACATTGTCAATGTGCAAATAGCCTTCACCGCGGTGTGCTGCAGGCTCGAGGTATTCAATGATGAGTTGATCGCCAAAAACAAGGCCCACACCCAATGAGCCTTCAGGGCTGGCGTTCTCGTTGGTAAAGCTTCCTTTGATTTGGGTCATGTCCGGTTTGTACACGAATACCGCACCGCCTTCAGGTACCTGATAGTCGTCAAACTGAAGGTTGAGGCTTACCGCACCTGCGCCGCGTATGCCCAATCGCCATACACGGTCACCATTGGCAAGGGTGGTCCAGGTGCCGTGGCGCTCGGAGTCGAGGTCGGCGGGAAGGTTTACACCAAAGCGGTAGGGCCCGCTTTTGTCGGCGTCATTTTCAGCATCTTCCAGCAGGTAAGCCCTTAAGTCGGGAGCGTCAAAGGCTACATAGACCGGCGGGGTGTTAAGGCTGCGCCCAAGTGCCTGACCTCCATGAGAAATTTGCGCTACACCCGGCAAGCTCAGCGCCAGGAGAAGAAAGGTCAGTATGGAATGAGCGGGCTTTCTCATGCGATTCAGTAAATGTAGTCGAGTATTTTGTTGTTGTGTGCAAACACCACGCGCACGCGGTTGGTTCCTGGATATTGGATGCTCCTTGCGTCGAAGTAGCGCTTCTCGTCAATAAAACCCCTGCAGCGGTCGCCATTGTCGAAATGCTTGATGTGAAGGGTTATTTCAGGCGGATATGTGGCTGTGTATTTACCATCGCTGATTACTTCAAACTGATGGTCCTCACAGCCACCAGCGTAGCTTACCTGAAGTACGAGATGATCATTGATGAAGTCGGCGTATGCTACTTCAAACGGTGCTGAGCGGGCGTAGATATCTGCATTGGAGGCCACAGCAATCTCTGGTGCATTGAGCGGAATCTCGGCCATGGCCTGCTGCATTGATCTGCAAGCGCCGATTGATATGACCGAAGCCAGCAGTAAGGTTCCCCAAATGAATCTCATAGCGCAAATGTACATTGATTTTGCTGCTTTCGCAGCCTAAATAAAGTGCCCTCAAGGAATCTTAAGCCACAAAAAAAGACATTCCAATCTGGAATGTCTTTGTTCAATGTCAACGCCATGTGCATTTTACTGCAGGCTGAGTTTTTTCTCGAGGTCATCGAGGTATTTTCTAAACTGCTTATCGGTTTCCTGAAGGTTGTTGACCGTGCGACATGCGTGGAGCACCGTTGCATGGTCTTTTCCACCGCAGTGCATGCCGATGTTGGCAAGGCTGCTCTTGGTCATCTTCTTGGCGAAGTACATGGCAATTTGCCTCGCCTGAACCACCTCGCGCTTGCGCGTTTTGGACTTGAGCAGTTCGATAGGCAGGTCGAAATAGTCGCATACTACCTTTTGAATGTAATCGATAGACACCTCGCGGGCAGTGTTCTTTACAAACTTGTCGATCATTTGCCTTGCAAGGTCCAGGGTGATAGGCTTCTTGTTGAGCGATGAATGCGCTATCAGTGAAATCAATGCACCTTCGAGCTCGCGGATGTTGGAGGTGACGCTGTAGGCGAGGTACTCGGTCACTTCCTTTGGCAATTCTATGCCGTCGGCGTACATCTTCTTCTCGAGGATTGCAATGCGCGTCTCCAGGCTTGGCGTCTGCAAGTCGGCCGAAAGGCCCCACTTGAAGCGGGAGAGGAGGCGCTGCTCTACACCCTGCATTTCTACAGGTGCTTTGTCGCTCGTGAGTACAATCTGTTTACCGGTTTGGTGCAGGTGATTGAAGATGTGAAAGAACATGTCTTGCGTTTTCTCTTTCCCGGCGAGAAATTGCACATCGTCAATAATCAGCACATCCATCATTTGGTAAAAGTGACTGAAATCGTTTACGTTGTTGTTTTTAACCGCGTCAATAAACTGGTGGATGAATTTCTCCGACTCTACGTAGAGTACAGTTTTGTTGGGGTAGCGGTTTTTGATTTCGATGCCAATGGCTTGCGCCAAATGCGTTTTACCCAATCCAACGCCACCGTAGATAAGCAATGGGTTGAAAGCAGTTCCACCGGGGTTTTTAGCTACCGCAAATCCTGCCGATCGTGCCAGTCGGTTGCAATCGCCCTCTACCAGGTTGTCGAAAGAATAATTGGGCTTGAGGTTCGAATCTACATTGATCTTGCGAAGTCCCGGAATGATAAAGGGGTTCTTGATTTGCTTGGATCCGCCAATGTCCAGCGGTGCTGATACGGGAGGGTTCTTGATCGCGCGTTTGTTCGATGTTGGAATTTTCACTGTGTAAGGGCTCGAGCCGTTGTGGCTGTTTTCCATTACAATGCTGTACTCCAGTCTACCTTCGTCTCCAAGTTCCTTTCGGATGATTTTTTTCAGCAAATGGATGTAATGCTCTTCGAGCCACTCGTAAAAAAATTGTGACGGCACTTGTATCGTCAAAATCTGGTTGTCCAGTTTAATGGGCTTGATAGGCTCGAACCAGGTTTTGTATCCTTGCAGGCTCACATTGTCCTTGATCAGTCCAAGGCAACTATCCCACACTTCTTCATGTTTACTCATTGTTCGAAACGATGTAGTTTAGGTTAACAAATTACTAATTGTAAGCCGGCAGCTCCCCATGTCTAGTGCCGGTTACGGAGGGCAAATATTTGGAGAAAAAAGTGAAAAAAAAAGCCCTGACCCTATTGTCAGAATTAAAAGTTTTACAGGACAAGTTTTTTTTCGAAAGCTGCATCAGGACTGATTTTTGGCACAATATTCTTTGTAAATAACCCACTGAAAATACCCCTTATTCTTTAATCGGCACATTACAAGTGTTCATCGCACACTATCTACGTTTTACGTGCTTTACGGCATCTTTACTTTTGCTTAATGTTCACTTTTAACAATGGCAATAAGGTGCGCCGGACTTGTGTGTCGATTGTTCAAATTTGGGTAGCCCAATATAGCAATATTTGGCTCATTTCACTTCCAAATATGTCAGTTTTGTCTACGCGCTTATCTTTGGGCCTATGTTGATAAACCAGACAGAATTTAGGGTGCGCTATGCGGAAGCCGACCGCATGGGCTACCTCTATTACGGCAATTACGCCACCTACTTTGAAGTGGGCCGCGTAGAGCTCTTGCGCCAAAGGGGTATTTCTTACAAGGAGTTGGAAGACCGCGGTATTCTGCTCCCTGTGCGCGATTTCAGTATCAAATACCTCAAGCCGGCTTATTATGACGACCTGCTCACTTTGCATACTTCTGTGCTTGAGCTGGGTAGGGCAAGCATACGTTTTGGGTATGAGCTTCGCAATGAGGCTGGTGTGTTGCTCACTACTGCCCAAACCACACTTGTATTTGTCAGCAAGGCCAGCGGTCGGCCAGTGGCGCCTGGTGAAGACTTGAAAGCAGCCCTTACCGAATGAGCTGATTTTTTAAAGATCAATGTAAGGTTTGCTTTACATATGTAAAGTTTTCTTTACATTTGTGTCTCACGAAAACTACTCCTGATGAAAACAAGTCTTTTTCCACACCGCTTGCGCAAAACAGGGTGGATGCTGCTTATTCCTGGTCTCGCGCTCGGTGTGCTGTTCCTGATTTTCGAATTCGAATGGGAATGGTTAAATTTTCGTCTGCCTTCAGCCTTCGACGGTTACCGCTTTGGGGATGTACTTTCAAATAATGCAGAAGGTGAACATGTTCATATTGAAAATTTTACCAACGAATTCGTCGCTTTGCTTATCCTTGTTGGGTCTGTGCTCGTGGCTTTTTCAAAGGAGAAAGTTGAAGATGAGTTCCTTGTGCACATCCGCCTCAGCGCATTGCTCTGGGCGGTATATGTGAATGTGGCATTGAGCTTTCTGGCCATTCTGCTGCTCTTTGGCTTTAATTTCCTGCACTTTATGATGTGCAACTTGTTTTCAGTACTGCTGCTCTTCATAGCGCGTTACCACTGGCTTTTGCGAAAGCTCAATACCCGTGTCCATGAAGAATAAAGTCAAGCAATACCGCAGCGAAAAAGGCATTACCCAGCAAGCGCTCGCGGACAAGGTGGGCGTGAGCCGCCAGAGCATCATTGCGATAGAAGGAGGGAAGTATGTGCCCTCCACAGTGCTGGGGCTCAAACTTGCCAGGGAATTGGCCGTTGCTGTAGAGGAGTTGTTTGCCCTTGAAGAGGGCGACTAATATTTGGGCAGCCGGGCTAATCTCGCTTAACCCATAAGCTTCCTGAGCCAGCCCATTTTCCATTTGCCGAAAGGCGGATACTTGATGCGCGGATCGATCCAGGTGGCCGTTTTTAATATCGCCTTGGCGTTGCTGAAGGTTGCAAAGCTGTGCCAGCCGTGGTAGTTGCCGCTGCCGCTTCCCTGCACGCCACCGAAAGGCAGGTCGGGATTCGCAAATTGTACCATGGCATTATTTACACTGCCTCCTCCGAACTCAATCTTCTCAATTACAAACTTTTCAGTTTCATTACTTGAAGTAAAAATATAGCATGTCAGGGGGTAACGCATTTGGCGTGTGATGGCCAATATGTCGTTTCTGTCGCTCCAGGTGAGTACGGGCCACACGGGCCCAAAAATCTCCTCTTGCATCACGGCACTGTCCATGGCCACGCCATCGAGTATGGTGGGCGCGATGTACAGGTCGGAGGCATCGGTTTGCCCGCCGTGCAGCACCTTGCCGTCGGTCAGGAAGGCCGACAATGTTTTGAATCGCTTCGCATTGATTATGCGGCCGTAATCCTGCGATTGTTGTGGATCCTTGCCGTAAAAACTCACTATGGCTTCTTTGGCATGTTTAAGGAACTCGTCCTTGATGCTTTCATGCAGCAGCAGGTAGTCGGGTGCCACACAGGTTTGCCCGGCATTGGTAAACTTGGCAAATACCAGCCTGCGGGCTGAAGTTTTCAAATCGGCTTCTTTGTCTACAATGCCCGGGCTTTTGCCGCCAAGCTCGAGGGTGGTTGGCGTCAGCTTCTCAGCGGCTTGCTTTGCAATAATGCTTCCCACGCGCGGGCTCCCTGTGAAGAAGATGTGGTTGAATTCGTGGGCGGCCATCAGCGCCGGAACCACTTCGCTGCCCGGACCCTGCACGGAGCTGATGTACTCTGGTGCGAAGGCCTCTGCGATCAATTTTTCAATGACTGAAGCGGTCGCCGGGGCCTCCTCGGAGGGCTTCACCACTGCGCAGTTGCCGGCTGCAATGGCGCCAATGAGAGGGGCCATGACCAGCTGAAACGGGTAGTTCCAGGGGGCAATGATCAGCACCACGCCCTTGGGCTCGTACACGATGCTGCTGGAGGAGGGCTGGAGTACAAGGTTGGTGGCACGCCTCTCAGGTTCCATCCAGCGTGCGAGTTGGCCTAGCGCGTGCTTTATCTCTTCTGTCACCAAGGCTATTTCTGTGATGTAGGCCTCGGCTTCTGATTTATGCAGGTCGCTATACAGCGCCGCACTGATGTCGCCCTCTCGCGTATTTATGGCCTTGAGCAGGGCCTTAAGTTGTGCTTTTCTGAATTCCAGCCCCCGGGTGTGGCCATTGTCGAAAAATGTGCGCTTGGCACTGTAATGGTCTACAGCAGCTATGGTGTTGCGCTGCGGGCTGAGGGTTTCCATATCGATCAATTTATGCTAAGGTAAGCAAAGATGGAGATACGCAGGGTATGCGTATGTGCTATAACAGGCCAATTGTTCATAAGCCAGACCTTGTTTAGGAACAGGAAGTCCTTATTTGGGAAGCTCCGCTGCTTTCAAATTTGCGCTACGCAGCTTGCAGCGCTCAGCGTCGCTGATGCTGTAGTCGTAATTGTAGAGGGCGCCTTCCCAGGTGCCGTAAAGCGTATTGGGCAGCACGATGTAGCGCTTGCCAAATTCGCCTGAGGCTTTACCCGCCAAGTCATTGCGTTCTTCATTGCTTGCAGGCTTGTCCCAGCCGTGGTCGAAATCGCCAAGGTTGTCGCCCACGAGCATCACAATGTCATAGCCGAGGTTGAGTACAGCTTGACGGCGCTCACTTTTATCGGAGGTGGTGGTTTTGAGCATAAATTGCTCCTCGCTCACCTGCGGCAGGTTCAGGTCGCGCATGTTGGCCATGGTGGCTTGCAATTGGCTGCTGTCGCGGTTACTTACGTAAAATAGGGTAAGGCCAAGGCTGTCGGCAAAGTGCAGGAATTCAGCAACTCCCGGTACGGCTTCGGCTTCCGCCAAATCGACCCATTGCGCCCAGGTTTCTTTGCCGTAAGGCTGGTCATTCACGATTTGCCATGCGGTGTATGGGCTGTTGTCGAGCACAGTTTCATCGAGGTCGAGCACCACAGCAGGCTTGTCGTTGCCCTCGCTCAGGCCCGGCAGGCGCATTGTGGCAGTAGCATAAGCTTGATAGCAAAGGGCTTTGTACTCGGCTGATTGCTGCGTAAAGAGCGTCGCGGCCATCAGGTGGCTCTGGGTATTACAGTTGCACGACTCATTGCTTGGTTCCGTGCCCTTTGGCTGACAAGCCCCAAAAGTCAATGAAATAAACAACAAGATATGAGGTAAGGAGGTAAGTGAGAATTTCATGCATTTATTTTTTGCAATAATAGTTGATTGCAAGGGATGGCAGCGTTAAGGAGGCTTTAAGTTTAGGGCTCAAGCTGAATGAATGGTCTGATTTTGCTTTGAGGCAGTCCTGTTTCCTTGCTTTTTGAGCTGCTCAATAGGTTGGCACAAATCATCCTCAATGCTTCATGGTTTATGAAATGACCAATTAATCTTCCATATTTGCAGCTGAAAAGCCACAATTTCACAGCAAGTATAGCGCATGGTAGATCCGAATGAAAAAGAGCGTCTCGCGAACGAAAAGTTCAAGGAGGAGGAATCAAAAAGTCAGCAAGACAGGGACCGTTTGTGGAAACGCTTCAAGGTATTTGCCGCTGAGCTGCTCAGTTTCCTGAAGCAATTGCTCAGCATCAGGCATGACACGGATTACGAGCAAACGCGCGAAGGAATCATCCGCGACATTCCCTTTCGCGGCCACACTGTTTACATCTTAATTTGTTCTGTATTCATAGCCTCCATAGGGCTCAACCTCAATTCGCCGGCAGTGATCATTGGCGCGATGCTTATTGCCCCGCTTATGGGGCCTATCCTCGGTGCCGGCTTTGCCATGGGGGTCAATGATGTGGTACTCTTGTTCAAATCCCTCAAGAATTTTGGCGTAATGACGCTGGTGGCGCTGGTTACAAGCACGCTGTACTTTCTGCTCACGCCTTTGGTGGAGTATCAGCCCGAAATTCTGGCCAGAACCAAGCCGACTACGCTCGATATTTTTGTAGCCATTTTTGGTGGTATTGCGGGCATTGTGGCTGGTTCCCGTAAAGAAAAGAGCAATGTAATACCTGGGGTTGCTATCGCTACCGCCCTTATGCCGCCTTTATGCACGTCGGGTTTCGGTTTGGCCACGGGCAATTGGGCCTTTTTCTTCGGCGCTTTTTACCTCTTTTTACTCAACTCGATCTTCATTTGTGCAGCCACCATTATTGGGGTGCGCTATCTCAAGTTTCCAATGAAGCAATTTCTGGACGCAGCGCGCGAAAAGCGCGTTCGTCTTTACATGACCGTGGGCATGATCGTGGTCATCATTCCTAGTCTCTACATTTTCTGGGGAGTGCTCAAGGAAAGCTATTTCAAAAGTCATGCACAAGCCTTTATCGCCAACGTGGTAAGGATGGAAGGCGCACGGGTTGTCAATTCTAAATTGATCTTTGATAATGACAAGCCTACTATCGAACTGTTTTTGATCGGGATGGATGTTCCGGAAGATACTGTTGCCACCTGGAGGGCCCAGTTGCCTTATTACGAGCTCGAAGACGTGAACCTTGAGATATATCGCAGCGGTGGTAGTTACGAGCAGCGAGATACTGAAATTCAGGCGTTGAGCGGCCGTATACGCGCTGACCTTGTTGAAGATTTGTTTGTGAAAAGCCAGGAGGAAATCCTCGACCGCGAGGCATTCATCAAAAGCCTGCAACTCGAAGTGCAACGCTTGCGGGGTCAGGGGGTTAAAATTGCTCCGCTCAACAAAGAGCTCAAAATTCAGTTTGAGAACCTCGAAAAAGTCTCATACGCCCTGTCTATTGAGCCCAATGAGAAAGATGGGGTAGATACCATTCCCACCTTCCTGGTGCGCTGGAAGCCAGAGGCCAGAAGGGCCGATATAGAGAAAAATGAAACAGTGATGATGAACCTTATGAAGCTGCGCCTCGACCTGGATACGGTGCGGGTATTGCGCTACTGAAAAGCTACTTTGTTGTGAAATGGATTGTTTTCCCCAGCAGCTCAGGCTCACAATTTTAAAAGGATTCTAGTGAAATGAAATTCACCTTGATTGGCTTCATAACGGTTTCATTCTGCGCGGCCTGTACCCATTCGGTGCCTGATGCCGCTCCTTATGTCTTTGCACTGCCCTCCACCTTCGATTCCCTGCCACCCATTCCAGACGACAATTCCCTCACTAAGGCGCGTATTGCCTTGGGCAAGGAGCTCTTTTTCGACAAGCGCCTTTCGGCAGATGGCAGTACCTCATGTGCCAGTTGCCACAAGCCCGCCCTTGCTTACGCCGATACGGTGGCCATCAGCCCCGGCGTCCATGGGCGCTTCGATTTTCGCAACTCGCCTTCATTGCTCAATGTGGCTTACCAAAAAGCGCTGTTTCGCGAAGGCGGCATTCCCAGCTTAGAGCTTCAGGTGCTTTCGCCCTTTATGAGCGAAAGAGAGATGGACCTGAACCTCCGCGATATTCAAAGCATTCTGGCCGCTGATCAAGCCATGAATTCCCTGAGCCTTGAGGCCTACGGGGAAGCAATCAGCCCGCTCATAATGGCCAAATCCCTGGCGGGCTTTCAGCGCAGCCTGTTGAGCAGCGGCAGTGCTTACGACAGGTTTATGGCTGGTGATAGCGCCGCCTTATCGGCAAAAGCCCGCCGCGGTATGGACCTCTTCTTCAGCGAGGCCACTTCATGCGGCAGCTGCCACAGCGGATTTCTCTTCACCGATCAGAATTACAGCAACATTGGCCTCTACACGGATTATAAAGATGAAGGGCGCGGCCGCTTAACCATGAATCCCGGTGATTTTGGAAAGATGAAAACCCCGGGATTGCGCAATGTCGCCATCACACCACCTTACATGCACGATGGCTCTATGGCTACACTCGATGAAGTCTTGGAGCATTACAATGCTGGGGGGAAAGCACACGCCAATAAAGACTCACGTGTAAAGGCGCTGAACCTGAGCGATGGAGAGTTGAATGATTTGAAAATATTCTTATCAGCCCTAACCGAAGATGCGTTTTTACAGACACTTTCAAACGGCGAACAATTCAAACTCAATCAATGAACTTTGAAAGTTCCGTTTGGTTGTAGTTTAATCTGTGGAGACTACCGCTTTGGTCGGTAACCAAAAAAGCTGATTCTGAAAGCCCGATTACGGTGTAGATTGTTTGCCCTCCAGGGACCTTGAATTTGTCGCCAATTCTAACGGTACCCGTATAGTATTCAGGCGTGGTTTCAAATACCACGATCTCTTTTGTATTCTCGAGCCTGCTTGCACTGCCGCGCTTTAAGCCATCGTACATCAAGAATATGCGTGTGTCTGTCATTTTCTCAACCCTCGCTATTCTCTTCTTTCTGCTTTGAATATTGTATGCTGCGACTTTGTCGTTCTCCTGAAACGTAATGGTGGATGATTCAGGCGGGCTATCCGTTGACTCCAAGGCAGGTGCAGCTTCGAAGCGTATTTTATCGGCCGAGACATAGCACGTCGTCGTACCCACGAGTGGAAAAAAACTCCGTTTGTAATCGGTGGTGATATTGGCGTAAGCCTCTCCTGGAGCGAGCGGAAACCGGCGCAGCATATCCTGCCTGGCTTCGTGGGTCATTCCAGTGTGCCCCAATCCACCAATTCCCAGAAAGTGGGTGCTTCTGGAAAAGCCATAGGCCGTTTCCACTACCCTAAAGTTACCATCTGCAATGGCGGTACTGCCATCGACAACGCCCATGTGAAAAGCGCAGCCACCCAGGGCAATTGCGGAAAAAGAGAGAATCAAAAATTTGTTTAGCTGTTTCATAAGGCTCAGTTTTATTGCGGGCCCAAGATACAAAGCTCTGTTTAGTATCCTTCTACAGGATATTTTTTTTTCATGATATCGCGTCGCTTTTTTTCCAGTAGCGCTTCTTTTCATCAGGCAGTTTAAATCAGCACCATTATTGGGCGTTTGCGGCTTCCTTCTGCTCCGCATGTTTTTCACGCACCACTTCCAGTGCCTGCTCCATATCCCAGATCAGGTCATCTACATTTTCCACACCAACAGATATCCTTACGAGCTTCGGGCCCACGTTCATCTTCAGCTTGTCTTCAGGTGAAAGGTCTACGTGGGTCATGGTGGCGGGGTGCTGCGCAAGGCTCTCGGTACTTCCAAGGCTTACAGCGAGTTTTACCAATTTCAAGGCATTGAGGAAGGTAAAAGCTTCTTTTTCACCACCGCGAATATCGAATGAAATCATCGCGCCATTGGAGCTGCACTGGCGCTTCATGAGTTCGTCGAGGTGCTTGTCGCTGCGGCGCTGTATGCCGGGAAAGTACACGGTTTCCGTTTCGGGATGGGCGTGGAGAAACTCCGCAATCTTATCGGCGTTGCGCGACTGCTGGTCCATGCGCACTTTGAGGGTTTCAAGGCTGCGCATCAGTAGCCAGCCTGTGTATGGGCTGGTCATATTGCCGAGGAAGGTGCGGAGGGTTTTCACCCGCGCCATCAACTCGCGCGAGCCTAGCACCGCACCGGCTATAAGGTCGCTGTGACCGCCGATGTATTTGGTGGCAGAGTAAATCACAAGATCGGCGCCGTGCTTCAAAGGGTGCTGCCATAAAGGCCCCATATAGGTATTGTCGACCGCAGTAATCACTTTGCGATCGGCAGTGCTGTGGCTTTTCGCCAAATGGGCAATGGCCTGCAAATCGATCATTGCATTGGTGGGATTGGCAGGTGTTTCAACATGGATCAATTTCAGCTTGTGCGCTTTGCCAGAAGCCTCAAGCCGCTGGCTGATTTCGTCCATGCTTTCAGTGGCGCTGAATTCCATAAGCTCGATACCAAAACGGTCAAGTACGTGCTTGGTAAAGTGATCGGTACCGCCGTACACCGGTGCACTCATCAGCAACAAGTCACCCGGACTCAGGAATTCCAGCATTACCGTGCTTATGGCCGACATGCCACTTTCGAATACCGCAGCATCTTCCGCCTCGTCCCAAAGACAAAGCCTGTTTTCCAGAATCTCAAGGTCTGGATTGTTGATGCGGCTATAGATGAGGCCCATCTCTTCATTGGGCGCAGGCTTGCGGTGGCCATAGGCCATTTCAAAAAGTCTTTTGCCCTCCTCGGCAGTTTGAAATTCAAAAGTGGAGGTTTGGAATATCGGGCACTTTATGGCGCCTACTGACAGTTCGGATTTGTATCCGTGCGACATCATCAGGCTTTCGGGCTTTAGCTTTTTCATGTTGAGATCATTTACTGTAAAAGTAAGAAAACGACATATGATACACTGTTTGTAGAAAATATGACTGTGAATTCAATATTGAGAGATTTAAATTCTAAATTGCCTTGCCTTAATTGAACCAAAAGAAAAATATACCAATGGATCAGATAGACCATAAAATTGTGCGCTTGCTCGAAGCCAATGCCAAGTTGCGCATCAAGGAAGTGGCTGCTGAGCTCGAAATGAGTACCACGCCAATTTTTGAGCGCATCAAGCGGCTTGAGCGGGAAGGGGTGATCCTTGGCTACCATGCGCGATTGAACTACAAGAAGCTCGGTCAGGACCTTTTGGCCATTTGCGCCATCTCACTGCAGGAGCACCGCAGTG
>DAIRDH010000006.1:56451-66585 GCA_036796255.1 Cryomorphaceae bacterium | reverse complement strand
CCGAGGCGTTTCAGAAATTTCAATGTAGACCGTTTAGCAGCACTGGTTTTTTCGGCAAATGTGGACATGGTTGTAGGAATTTGAAACGAATTTATGCTTTTAGCCGGTATGTGGAGTTTTGATTTTTAGACCGCAAGGTGAGTGGTTTGAAAATCATTGCATTACTTCTGAAAAAAATTCTTTTCCGGAAAGGTGTTTTGGAGATTTTCAAAATTCCAGTTTGATTTTAATCCGATATTTGCCGCATGGCGAAGCTTAAGGTCCTACATCTCAGTTCAGAGCGCTCATGGAGGGGCGGTGAGCAGCAAATAGCCTACCTAATTGACCACCTGGTAAGTCAGGGGGTGGATATTGCGGTGGCTGCGAGGCGGGGTTCGGCTTTCGCCAAATGGTGCACCAGTCAGAATATTCCCTGCACGGAAATGGCTTTCGCCAATGGCTTCGATGTACGCACTGCCCTTGGCATCAAGCGCCTGAGCAATTCCTTTAATGCCGATATTGTGCATGTACACTCCGGCAAGGCCCATTCACTTGCCTACCTTGCATCGCGACTGGGCATGAAGCAGCCCATTGTGGTGCACCGCAGGGTCGACTTCGAACTCTCCTCATCGGCGCTGAAGCTGCGTAAATTCAATGCGACTGCCGTGGTTCGGATACTTTGCGTGTCGAATGCCATTGCCAACATCGTAAAGCCACGGCTCCAAAATCCCGACAAGGTAAGCACCGTATATGACGGTGTTGACTTCAAGCGTTTTGACCGCTTTGGCAAAACGGGTTACCTGCACAGTGAACTGGGAATTGATCCCGCCAAAATGCTGGTGGCCAATATTTCGGCACTTGCGCCCCATAAGGATTACCCCACCTATATCGAAACCGCTGCCAGAACGCTCAAGATTCGAAATGACGTGCATTTTCTCGCTGTTGGTGCCGGCGATCAGGGCCCAAAACTGAAAGAGCTCGTGCGCAAGTTGGCCATCGAGGCACACTTTACCTTTACCGACTTCAGGGACGACATACCGCATTTGTTGCAGGAGATTGATGTGTTCATGATGACCTCCAAAACCGAGGGTCTTGGCAGCAGCATCATAGATGCCATGTACAGCCGCTTGCCAGTGGTGGCCACCCGCGCTGGCGGCATCCCGGAGCTTGTGGTGGATGGAGAGACCGGACTGCTTTATGACACCGGCGATGTTGAAGGCCTTCACTCCGGCCTGAACCGTTTGCTCGACGACGAAGCTTTGCGCAAAGAAATGGGGGCGAAAGGAGCAGAGCGCTCCATGCTGTTCTCGAAAGCGCATATGGCTGAAAGTGTTCTGGAAACTTACAAGCAGATTCTGCACGAAGTATAAGGGGGCCAGCGGCATCCTCATTTGGCGAAAAGCCAACACCAGAACAAGCCGCGCGGCCAGGTTGGAGCGTGCAACAACGCGACAGAGTTTAGCCCAAAAAAGAACCCCGCCGGGGCGGGGCTTCTCATTTTGAGACATGCTAGTTTAAGGAAACGAAACAAGGAAGTTTAAGGGGAATTCCTTTTAAGCGGCCATGATGCTGATTGCTTCGCTCGGGGGTCCGATCCCCTTTGCGCCAATGGCCAGTATTCTAAACCAGTAGGTGGTTCCGGGCTTCAAAGCGTCGAGGGTGCAACGGCTTCGGGTCGAGAATCCACTGGTTTGCCAGTTTGTTTTTTTATTCGGTGACTTGGTACTCGTTTGTATCAAGTAATTTTTGCTGTTGGTCACGGGCTTCCATTTTATGTGCACAGATCCCGGTACTTCAAGTCGCTTTACGTCAAGGCCTACAGGCGCTTGCAAGGGCTCAGAGCGGTTGTTGGTGCTGCGCACTTCAAATCCACAAGCCTCAATGAAGGTTCGGCTGTGCTTGCTCAACCGCTCAATGGCGTGACCCATGTTGCGAATGGCCGCATCCAGCTGCTTTTCGCAAAGTTTGCGCGCTGCAATGGCCCTTTGATCGCCAAATTCAGCCATCGTTATGGCTTTCTCCAACATGTTTGCTGCTTTAATCAGTTCGCCTGTTGGTAATTGGCTTAAATCGGGAGCGTTTAGTGAAGTGACTTTCTGCTCGATGTTCCTCGCTTTTTCAAGCTTTTGGGCAGTTGTCAATCCACGTAAACCTATTTTAATTTTCGCCATGCAGCGTTGATGTTTCTGGGGCCATTTACGCAAGTGCACATGGATTGGTTTCGAATGCATTCAAAAATATTTTATTTGCTTTCGCCAAAAAGGCAAATGCTCAATGCCTGATTGCAAGTGAAAAGTCTCAATTTGCAAATGAAATCAAGCTGATATAAAAGCTGTTAACGATTTTGGCTTTGCCAGTATTCGTTCAATCAAATTATTGATACGCGATGGAAATGGGATAAACAGAAGCGCAGCCCAAATTGGACTGCGCTTGAACCTAAACTCAAAACTCAAACTTTTTTGGTTATTCTTTAACCCTGAATTTATTGCCTGCCATGTCTTTCCAGCTGTAGTATTGAAAAGTCTTGTCGTCGCTCATGGCCACGAATAAGCCTCCGGGAAAGCGACCACCGAAAGTCTCAGTGGTGATTTCATTGCCGTCGCTGTTGTTGGTACTCACATCAATGGCGCCAAGTTCCGGATGGTGGTGTGGATTGCCATCGGCACCTTCGCGGGGGTAGATGCGGAAGGCATTGCGCGCCTGATCGCTTACGATGATGTAGCCGGTGCTGTCATCGTGCTGATAAATGGAGATTCCTTCATTGTCATCGAGGTAACCCTCTTTGGCAAAAAATGCGATTTCTTCATTGCCCATTTTCGGGTCAGCATGGTACTTGCGCACGCCCACCTGCTCATCACTGTAGTAGATGTATCCGAGTTTGTGATCCACGGCAATGGCTTCAATTTCTTTCACTCCTGAATACTGTCCGAATTTGCGCACCAATTCGCCTCCTACAGTTCCATCCTCTTTGCCGTAAAGGCGGTATTGCCAGAGGTAGGTACCATCTTGCGGACCATTCTTGCGGCCCACAATGGCATAGTGGGTGCCATCAGGAGCCATGTAGACTGCGATGCCCATGATATCGCGAAATTCTTCGCCAGTTTCACCTTCAAATGCCGGGATTCCGCCACCATCAATGGACTTCATGTCGGGCAGCGAGAAGATGCGGATGTTGTGTGTGAAGCGCTCGCCTGTGATGGCATAGTCTACACTATTGCCGAGTATATCCATGCGGTAGCCCACGTCCACGTTGTTGGGTCGCTTGAGCTCCATCGTTTTGCCTGCAATTTTGCCGTCAAGGTCAAAGGCAAACAGCGCCCCGTTGATGTCCTTGTCTGTTCCAATGATGAGGCTCTTACGCACATCGCCGGGGTGTACCCAAATGGCGGGATCGTCGGTGTCGTGGTTTACCTTTTCAGTGACTACAAGCGGCTTTACCCTACTTGTACTATCCTGATTATTCGCCTCATTTGCTGTGGTTTCTCCCTTGTTGTTTGCTCCATTTTGACAGGCTATGGCCAAAACGCCGAGGAAAAGTATTGCTATTTTATTCATTATTATCGTGTGAGTGTCAAGGTTTGTTCTTCGATTTCTTCGCCGTCCAGTTCTCCTTCAAGAGTTAATAAGAGGGTATCGCCGTCATTTTCGATTGCATACGTGCCTTCAAGTGCGAATTCCAGTACGATATCGTCAATTTCAGCTTCGCCTTCAAATTCTAAATCGCCGCTCAGCACGCCAAAGAGTGATGACAATGAGAAGTCGTATTCGCATTCCACTTCGATTTCCAAAGCTTCAAATTCACCCGGCTCACACTCATCTTCTTCTGTTTCCAAAAGCTCTACAAGCACTTCCATGGCCTCGAAGCCAAAGCTGATTTCTATTTTGTCGACCATATCTGCCGTAAGGCCTTCAAAGTCTTCATTCAAAGTTCCGAAAAGGTCGAGGAAGGCGGCGAATTGTTCAGGGTCGTTGTGGTCCAATTCCCAATCGCCGAATACGGCCTCGTCGTCGAGCACAATGTATTCGAATTCCATATCGGTGTTGGCACGCACCTCTTCATGTCCCGTTACTCCTGTGATGCTGAATAAGAAGCCACGGTCATCCTGGTTGAGTACCTCGTCGTCAAAAAGGGCGTCGTTGAGCTCAAGCACCAGCTCTATTTCCTCAATGCCGCTGGGCCAGGTGAAAGATCCGCGCCCTGTTGAAGCATCAAATTCGAAATCCAAATCCACATCGATGTCCCCGCTGTCGGTGCAGTCGTCAACCTCGTAAATGGCATCGCCACCGGTGATGTATTGATCCCATTCGGTGAAGCCTTGGGGATCGCTCAGTTCAAATGATACGCGCACATCAACAGGTGGAGCTATAATTATTCCATCCACGCTTCTGCTTACCGGATCCCAAATGGGTACGAGCTCGAGGTCAATACCCACTTCGTCATTGTCTTCAAGGTCGGCGTCGCCATCGTCAGCGAGCACAATTACGATGGGGAAATCCTCAGGATTGCGCGGGTCTATCAGGTCTTCATTTTGACGGTCACAGGCCCACAGCAAGCTCAAGGTCAGTGTGCTGAAAAGTAAAGTTTTTAATGTTTTCATGATTGAAATAGGAATTTAATTCAGGTCAAATTTCACGCCCACACGGGTCCACCAGCTGTAGAATTCGCGCTGTATGAGGTTTTCAGGCTCACCGCTGTACAGCTCAAAAGGCTGGTTGGTGAGGTTGATAAACTCGGCAAAGACGCGCCAGTTTTCCGATATGCGGTAGCCGGCAGTCACGTCGAGTTGCAACCTGCTGTTTACATAAATATCGTTGATGGCACTTGCTCCAATCTCATCAAGGTAGCTTCCGTTGAGGTTGAGGGCCCCGCGCAGCGAAAACTTCTTGTCATTGTAGGCCAGCGAGAAATTACCCACGTGCGATGCCTGACCAGGCAGTCGGATATCTTCCAACCTAGAGTCGTCGGTGCGCTGAAATTGCGCATCGGAGTTGGTGTAAGTATAGTTGAGGTAGAGTCCTACTTTTTTGAAAAAGCCGGGGAGGAAGTCCAACTGACGCTGAAAACCAAACTCAAGTCCCAAGAGGTTGGCGCTTTCACCATTCTGTGCCTGGGTAAAAGTGATTTCATCCGAAATCGGGTTGGGGCTGTTTAAAGGATAGCTTCCGCGAAAGCGGCGGGTGTAAATGAAGTCATCCAATTTCTTGTAGTAGAGACCTCCACTGATTAAGCCCAGGTTTTTCATGTAGTGCTCTGCAAATGCGTCCAGGTTTAGGGCGCTCACCGGCAGCAGGTCAGGATTTCCGATGGAAGCTTCCCGGTCGCGAATGTTGGCTTCCTGTGCCGGGATGATGTCTTCGAAATTTGGCCGGGCATAGCTGTAAGTAGCTGCACCTCGCAATATCGTATTTTCCCGAAGGGCATAGCGCAGGTTTACCTGAGGCAGAAGGTAGCCGTAGCTTGTGGAGCCCACCACATCGACAATATCCACGAGCTCTTCATTGGCGTCGAAGATGACCTCCTTCGATTCGTAGTTTACAGCAGTATACTCGTAGCGCACACCACCTATAATGGAGAGTTTTTCAAAATTGTGCGTCGCCATCACGTATCCGGCGTACACATCTTCCGTGGCGCGATACGCTTCGAGAGCTTCGTCAACGACCTTGTCCTCAATTTGCAATTCAAATTGCTCAGGATTGTCGTTGAAATATTGGATGAACCGCCCCACATCTGGAAATTCATTGAGCTCAAAACGACCTCCGAGAAAATTGTCGCTGAAGCGGCCTCCGGCAAATGCATCCGCTCCAGGCACCCCGGCTATCTCCTGGTATACACTTTGGGTAATATGAAGGTCTTTTTCCTTGAGGCGTACTTTGGATCCAAATTTAATTACGCCCGATGAATTGCCGGTATTGTAAGGTACCGAGACGTTGAATTTTCCTGTCACATTGCGGTCCTGTGCAAGGGTATTGGCTGCCTCAAATTCGTCAAAAGCAAAGAGCTCATTTCTCAAGTAGGAGGGATTGCTGCTCAGGGTAGGGAAGTGCCTGTCGGCAAAACTGATGTTGCTCGGCATATCACCTGCAATGAAGGCCACTTCATTGTCGTAGGGCGTATCTTGCTCTGCAAGGGCGTAGGCCACTTCATAGTCAAGCGAGAATCCGCTGAATTGGTGAATACCACCAAGGTTATAACTGCTGATGGATTGCCTCTCGAAACGGTCTTTGGTGAGTTGTTCCACTTCATCATCTTCCGGCACGAATACGTAACGTCGTCTCCATTCACGGTCTGTGAACCTGTTGTACATTGCGCGGAAGTAAACCTCGTTACGGTTGTTAAATTTGTAGTCAATGGTGGTGCTGAGCCCCAACCTTGTTCTGGTCAATTCATAATCACGCAGTTCAAGGGCATGTTCTTCTGCGTTTTCGAAATCATCGCCCGTATCGCGCTCCCAGTTGTGGGAGCCCAGATTGTTCACATAATAGCTTGAATTGAGCATCACGCCGAGTTTATTGTCAAGAAAGCGCTGTCCATATTGAAGGCTTCCCTGGCCATTTGGCTCACCCATCAGGTTGTTAAAGCCACCTACCAAGCTTCCGCGAATGGTGGGATCGGCGCTGGTGGCTTTGCGCGTGATGAGGTTTACAGAACCGCCAATGGCATCGCCATCCAGGTCGGGCCTCAGGGTTTTGAATATCTCCATGGAGGAGAGTTGGTCGCTGGGAATGGCGTCGAGCGCCACAAAGCGCACATCGGCCTCAGGGCTAGGAATCTGCTCACCATTGATGTTGATATTGGTAAACTGCGGTGCGAGTCCGCGGATGAGTACATACCTGCCCTCACCCTGATCGCGCTCGATATTTACTCCTTGCACGCGCTGCAGGGCTTCTGCAGCATTGGGGTCGGGAAAGCGGCCTATCTGGTCGGCGGCCACCACATTCATAATCACGCTTGATGCCCGCTGCTGGTTCATGGCACGCGCCGTACCTTGCAGATTTTCGGTAATCACCACCTCTGAAAGCTCGCCCGCTGAAGGACGCATTTCAGTTTCGATATGGCTCTCCTCGCCGGGGACAAGCTCCACGGTGAGGTTGATTGTTTCAAAACCAATATAGGTTATGGTGAGGTTTACCTCACCCGTACGGCTGGTTCGCAATGCGAATTGACCATTGAGGTCAGTTGAAGCCCCTTCAGTGGTGCCTTCAATGCGCACCGTGGCGCCGGGCAGCCGCGAGCCGGTGACCGCATCGCGCAGCACCCCGGTGATGAGCGACTGTTGTGCTACAAGCTGGCCCATGGTGAGCAGGGACAGCAGCAAGAATAAACATCTTTTAAATTTCATGGTATTTGTTCTGAGATTTGCTGCGAAATACCGGATTGAAGGTTACCTGAATCTAAACACAGTGGCTATAAAAAGGCAACATGGATACTTTGCATAGGCAACAAATTGGCAACTTGTCATTGCTAAGTTTCAGATTTTCATGGTTATAATTAAGTTAGTTGCGTTTACCGCAAAAGAAGCCTTGTTACAACCCCATCACGTATGCCCCGAGTTTCTCTTTGGTATCGAGTTGCAGCTTTTTGCGCAAGCGGTACCTTGCAATGCGCAGGCTATCGGGTGAGATTCCCAACATCGAGGCGATGTCTTTGGAAGGCAAATTGAGCTTGATCAGACAGCACAAACGGATCTCAGCAGGGCTCAAATCGGGTGCTTTTTTCATCAGCTTCTTGTAGAAATCGTCGTGCACCTTCTCGAAAAGCTCCTGAAAGCTCTCCCAGTTTTTATCCACCCGCAAGTGCCGGTCAATGATATTCTCGATTTCCTGCTTGTTGTCGGCGTTCAGGCCGGCCTCAATTTTTGCCTTGAGCTCGTTGAGCACCTTGTTTTTCCGAATGATTTTCAAGGTTTGAGAGGTGAGCTCGTTGCTGCGCAATTCAAGCTGGTCGTTGAGGAAGATTTCGCGCAGCCGTTTGTTTTCCAGTTCGGTCTTTAACTTGGCTTCTTTCAGAGCAGCGTGTTGCAACTCTTTTTCGTTCAGTGCGCTGCGGGTGTTGTAAATGTCTTCGCGCTGCTCATAAATAAGCCTTCTGCTTTGCATCTTGTGGCGTTGCAGCTGGGTGAGCCACACGGAAATAATCAGCAACAAGATAAAGGCTCCGCCAAAGGTGTATTGCAGCGTACGGCTGTGCTGACGCTCCTTTTCCAGAAATGTGATTTCAGCATTTTGGAGGGACAGCATGGCTTCCTTCTTTTCCGTTTCATACACTACCTTGTTGAGTGCGGTGTGGCGGGCCACTTCGATGCCAAATATGCTGTCGAGGGCAAGGTACGCCACGCTGAGGTAGTAGAAAGCCGAATCATGGTTGCCAAGCTCGGCATGCGATTTTGACAAATCGCGCATCGCGCTTTTGATCAGGTAGGGACTGTTGTTGGCTTCGGCGTAGTACAAGGCTTTGCGCGTGTAGTGAAATCCCTTCTCGTAATCTTGGGATTTGCGGTAAGTATCGCCGAGGTTGTTGTACACATTTGCAAGGCGGTAGTAATTCTGGGAATTGTCCAGATAAGAGAGTGCGCGCTTGAAATAGCTGCTCGCTTTTTCGAGCTCCATGAGGTCTTCATAAATGCTGCCGAAATTTTCGTAAATCCTTGCTATAGCGAGCGAGTCATTTTGCGGAAGCAGTAAGTCAAGCGCCAATTTCTGAAAAGTCAGTGCCGATGTGTAGTCTCCATTTTTTTCGTGGTAGTGCCCTATGCGTCCGTATACATCGGCGGTACCGGAAGCATCCTTGAGCTGCTTGTATATGTCAAGGGCTTCGTTGAGGTGTTCCAGTGAGGCATCCCGGTCGCCGGTGTAGTGGTGGGCTGAACCCAAATGGGCTTTCACAGCAGCCTCAAGTGCACTTGGCGTCATGAGGTCCACGATCTTTTCGGCATTGATAAATTGATTGAGCGATTGTTCAAAGGCCCCACTGTCAAAAAAATACTGCCCCAACATCAAATGGGCCTTTGCCATGCCCAAACTGTCGCCGCTTTCTTTGGCTGCGCTTAAAGCTTCGCGCGTGCGAACGAATGTGGAATCGTTGTGCGGTACAAAGCTGATGTTCTCAGATAAGGTAGCGGGTTGTGCCTGTGCTTTAAAACAACAGCAAATCAGGATAAAAACAACACAAAGCCCATACTTTTTCACGCCTCGAAGGTGATGTATGTGTGTTAATTGGGCGTGAACTTAACGTGAAATTCATCAAAGTGACAAAACCCTTCAAGTCCATATGATGCAAAAAAAAATACTGCTGTAGACATTGTTTTCCTCCAATGCTGCTATATTCGAATCCGAAACCAAAACAAGGGTAACCATGACTTCAAAACGATCTCTATTCATTTTTGCGGCAGCAGTATTTTTTTCAACCGCCTGCGGGGAAAATACCGCGGAAAAGCAAGAAGCCATTGAAAGCGAGGCCGTGGTGGCCACGCCAGCCGATAACAGCAAAACCTCGCTCGACTGGGCAGGCACCTACAAAGGCACTACGCCCTGTGCAGATTGTGATGGTATTGAAACTGTGGTGACCCTTTATCCGGATGGGCGCTATAGAAGAACCATGACTTACCTCGGCAATTCAGACGAGGCAGTGGTAGATGAGGGCGTTTTTGAATGGAACGAGCAGGGTTCGGGTGTGACTTTGATTTCAGAATCGGGGACTTCACAATCCTATCAGGTGGGCGAAAATGTATTGTTTCATCTCGATGCGGAGGGCAAGCGCATTATGGGTGAGCTGGAAGAAATGTACAAACTCAATAAGAACCATAGCAATATGCTGCTGGAAAGCAAGAAGTGGGAACTCTCCGAATTTATGGGCAAACCGGTCGAGGCTAAAGAGGGCGGTAAGAAGGCCTTCATTTCCTTCAGCCCGGTAGATGGAAGGATGGCTGGCAATGACGGCTGCAACAACATGATGGGCAGTTATGAACTGAAGGAGGGAGGCCGCATCAGCTTCGGCCAAATGACCGGTACGCTCATGGCCTGTCCCGACATGACGGGCACCGATGAATTCAGGGCCGCACTTGAACGCGTCGATAACTACAACGTGAGCGATACCTTACTCACCCTCAACAAAGCCAGAATGGCACCTTTGGCAAGGTTTGTTCCAGTGGAGGAGTA
>DAIRDH010000006.1:0-56351 GCA_036796255.1 Cryomorphaceae bacterium | reverse complement strand
TTGCTTTTCTGAAATATTGAACCCTACATTTGTAGCCACGACAAAAACGGTGAATACCACCTTCTCAAATATCGCCCCCTCTCAAGCCTTCATGTGTTGTTGCATGATGTGTATGTGCTGCTGCATGTGCTAAGGCCCCGCGATATCTCCTGATTTAAAACTTCAAGAACGCCACTCCCGCCGAAGCACCAAAGCATCGGGCGGCTTTTTGCGTTTAAACTTTTTTTTCCAAGCATTTTTCTAAACCCAAATTTTCAAATCACAAACAAACAGTCATGAGTACACAAGGATCAAATTACCGTTTCGAAACCCTGCAATTGCATGCAGGACAGGAAGTAAGCGCTGATACCAATTCCAGAGCAGTTCCGATTTATCAAACCACCTCCTACGTTTTCAACAACAGCGAGCACGCAGCCAAGCTTTTTGGACTGAAAGAGTTTGGCAACATCTACACCCGCATCATGAACCCCACCAACGATGTTTTCGAAAAGCGTATTGCGGCACTCGAAGGTGGCACCAACGCGCTTGCCACGGCCTCAGGTCAGTCGGCGCAGTTCCTGGCGATCAATAATTTGGCGGCAGCCGGCGACAGCATCGTGAGCTCTTCATCCATTTACGGAGGTACCTACAACCAGTTTAAGGTGAGCTTTAAGCGCCTCGGCATCGATGTGCGTTTTGCAGATGTGGATGATGTGGATTCGTTCGAGCGCTTGATCGGTGAAAACACCAAAGCGCTATACCTCGAGAGCGTGGGCAATCCCGGCTACAATATTCCTGATTTTGAGGCTTTCGCCAAATTGGCTGAGCGCTATGGCATTCCGCTGGTGGTCGACAATACTTTTGGCGCCGGAGGTTTCCTCGTGCGGCCTATTGACTACGGCGCCAATGTGGTGGTGGCATCGGCTACCAAATGGATCGGTGGCCATGGTACTTCCATCGGAGGTGTGATTGTTGATGGCGGTAATTTTAACTGGGGCAATGGCAAGTTCCCTGTATTTACCGAGCCTAGCGAAGGCTACCACGGGCTCAAGTTTTGGGAAGTCTTTGGTGAAGGCAATCCACTCGGGCTGCCCAATGTGGCCTTCGGGATACGCGCAAGGGTGGAAGGCCTCCGCGATTTCGGGCCTGCACAAAGCCCCTTTAACAGCTTCCTTTTGCTGCAAGGCTTGGAGACTTTAAGTCTTCGTGTGCAACGCACAGTCGACAATGCCCTCGAACTGGCCAAGTGGCTGGAGCAACACGATGAAGTGGAAGCAGTGAACTACCCCGGACTGGCGTCGGGCAAGTACCACGACCTCGCAAGCAAGTATCTCCGCAACGGTTTTGGCGGTGTGCTGAGCTTCAAGGTGCGCGGCAGCAAAGAGCGCGCTGACGCTGTGGTAGACAACCTTAAGCTTGTGAGCCACCTCGCCAATGTAGGCGATGCCAAAACCCTGATCATTCACCCTGCTACCACCACGCATGAGCAATTGAACGAAGAGGAGCAGCGCAAAGCAGGCGTACTGCCGGGATGGCTGCGCGTGTCGGTGGGCATTGAGCACATCGAAGACATCAAGGCTGACTTTACCCAGGCATTTGTTACAACCAAGGTTCCAAAACCTGTGTTAAACTAAGTATGAAACCAGATACTTTCACGTACGATGGAATACTGAAGCTGGAGCGGGGCGGGCGACTCAAGTCGCCCGCCATCGCTTACCGGCAGTGGGGCAAGCCATCGCCCGACGGCAGCAATGTGGTGTGGGTGTGCCATGCGCTTACGGCCAATACGGATGTCTTTGACTGGTGGCCAGGCTTATTTGGTCAGGAGCAGCTTTTCAACCCGGATGATTGGTGCATCATTTGCGCCAATGTACTCGGCTCCTGCTACGGCAGCACCGGCCCATTGAGCCTGAATCCCGACACCGGCAAGCCCTATTTCCGCGACTTCCCTGACATCACCATCCGCGACATGGTGGCTGCGCATCAGCTTTTGGCTGCACATTTGGGCATTGGCCAAGTGGGGCTAATCATTGGCGGAAGCATGGGAGGGCAGCAGGCTTTGGAATGGGCCGTGCAAGAACCCAATCGGTTTGGCCAGGTGGCAGTAGTGGCCACCAACGCTGTACATTCGCCCTGGGGGGTGGCTTTCAATGAATCTCAACGCATGGCCATCGAAGCTGATGCCAGTTGGGGCGAGCCGCGTCCCGATGCAGGCAGCGCCGGTTTGCGCGCTGCAAGGGCCATTGCCTTGCTCTCATACCGGCATTACAACACCTATGCGGTGAAGCAATCGCCCCAGCAAGGCGACAGCGCTTTTCGCAGGCGGGCGGCCAGTTACCAGCAATACCAGGGCGATAAACTTGTGCGCCGTTTCAATGCCTACAGCTACTACACCCTGAGCAATGCCATGGACAGCCATGACCTCGGGCGTGGCAGGGGTGGTGTGGAGCAAGCGCTCTCGCGGATAGAAGCACAGGTGCTGGCCATTGGCATTGAAAATGACATTCTCTTTCCACCTGTCGAGCAGCAGCGCATCGCGAAAGGTGTGCGCATTGGTGCATACCAAGCAATCGAAGCCCTTGAGGGCCACGATGGATTTCTTATTGAAACAGGGCAGATAAGCCGCTTACTGACTGATTTTATCTCAACCCATCATTTGAATTATCAAAAATTGAACAATGACTAAGAAAGTAGCCATCATCGGATATGGCACCGTGGGCAGGGCCCTTTATGCCCAGATTTCCAAATTGACACCATATGAAATAGTGGGCGTGGCGGTGAAAGATGTTCACAAACCCAGAAAAGGATTGCCAACTGGATTGATTGTGATCAATGCCAAAGCGCTTGTAAAAAATCCCGAGGTAGATATAGTTCTAGAAGCGATCGATGATGCAAATGCTGCATTTGAACTGGCAAAGCTCACCCTTGCGCAAGGCAAGCCATTCATTTCAGCCAGCAAGAAAATGATCGCCAGCCGCATGGCCGAGTTGCACCCCATCGCTGAGGAGCACAATGCCACCTTGCTTTACGAAGCTGCAGTGGGTGGAGCCATTCCCATATTGCGCACCTTGCGGGAGCATTTGGCCGGAGAGCCTATATTAAGCATTCGCGGCATTCTCAATGGCACCTGCAATTACATCCTTTCGCAAATGCACCAAAAAAACCTGGCTTTCGAAACCGCCCTGGCGCAAGCACAAAAGCTCGGCTTCGCGGAAAGCGATCCCTCCAGCGACATCGATGGACACGACAGCTATTACAAAGCGCTCATCATTGCGCGAACCCTTAAAGGCAAAACCCCAAACCTCGGCAGTGTGACTTACGAAGGAATAAGGTCTATGCTTAGAGAAGATATTGCGGCTGCCAATGCCAAAGGCCTGCGCTACAAACTCGTGGTGGAAATTCTCGCCAAGGACGACAAGTACGACATCACCATCAAACCTTTGGCCATAGATTCATCAGATCCATTGTATTTCGTGGAGAATGAATTGAATGCCGTAGCCATCACAGGCCTTCATTCAGGAGTGATCACTTTGCAGGGGCCTGGGGCAGGTGGGCATGCCACTGCCTCGGCCATGGTGGGCGATTTACTCAATTTGCGAAAAGCACATCAGGCTGTGCTTTCGTAGAATATAGCTCAAACCTGGGTATGCTGAAAAATAGATAATTCACGATAATTTTCGTTTACCAAGTTTGGTAATGAACTGAACCGGGCAGAGAAAATCTCACCAAATCCAATATCTTCATTTCGGTGGTTTTGACCTATCTTGCACGTTCTTGAAATCAGAAATTATTCAATTGGATGGCAATGGGTGATATTAAAGGTCGCTTCAAGTCTGCTTTTTTGCGAATGCTGCCAATCACTCTCTTAGTTGCATTTGTCTTTGCAATGGCTGGCTGCAGTGTTGCATACCGCACCCTCCTGGGTGTCAAAACCAAACCAAAGTGGCAGTCTGATGAAAAACTAATCAAGGATTTTGAACGAAAAAACATACCCTTAGATCAGGCTTTTGTGCTGGATACTGCTTCCTATTATCGGTCTATTGTAGCGCGTTGGAACGCTGTAAAAGACAGTGTTTCACAAACCGAGAAAGCATTGAGCCATAGTGACAGCTTATCGTTGAAGAGAATAGCACGTACTGCCAAGGACAACCTGCAACCGGTGCAGGTGCGGTATTTTACCGCTGATGGAAAAGCGATATTTAAACTGGTCAACTGCTATTTAGACCCGCCCATTCCCATGAGCTGGAATGTCGAAGGTGCTTTTGATGGGTTTCCGCCCCGCCCAATCTCTGCATTGAAGGATGTAGTGGATGATAGCCTTTCTTTTTTTCTGCCCCATCTCTGGACCCTCGATGGTAATTCGGTTTCACTTGCGCAGCTTCCCGAAGCAGATTACTATGCGGTAATTTTCTTCAACGAGTTTATGATAAGGCCATCGCGGAAGTTGTTGAAAGAGGTCCGTAAGTACCACAAGCGCCATCATGACCAAAATGTGCATGTGTTGTACATCAACAACCACAATTCGCAAATATGGCCGCACCTCGAGTCAGAGGACAAGGAAAAGATGAAGGCTCAGAAAGAGCCAAATCCCGAAGCATCCCGTGGGCAAAATTAGCTTCGGCTCAGCATTCACTACAAGGTTTGTATTTGAACCATTTATTCTAGAAGTAGACAGACCCTGCTAGCTGAATTCTGCTATTTTTGCAAGAGTTCCAAAATACGACCATCCCCTATGATTTTATTGGCCAGCGAAGTCCAGATTCCTTTTCTCAATCAGATTGTTGTGATTCTGGGGCTTTCCATCCTGGTAATCTATCTTTTTCAGCGCATCAACCTACCCGCTATTCTGGGATTTCTTGCTACAGGAATGATTTTTGGCCCGCACGCTATAGGCTTGGCACGGGCAGGTGATGAGATAGCCATACTCAGTGAGATCGGTGTGATTCTGCTATTGTTCATCATCGGTCTGGAGTTCAGCATCAAGAGCCTGATGAACATCAAAAAAATCGTACTGCTGGGGGGTACACTTCAGGTGGGGCTTACCATCATAGCCACCACGGGTATCGGCATGTTGCTTGGTATTGATGCCAATGCGGCCGTGTTTATGGGATTCCTCTTTGCCTTGAGCAGCACCGCCATCGTGCTCAAAATGATACAGGAAAAAGGGCAGATGAAAACGCCCCATGGCCGCATTGCGCTGGGCATACTTATCTTTCAGGATATCATCGTTGTGCCCATGATGCTCCTCACACCCATCCTCGCCGGAAATGGAGACAACGTTTTGCTCGATCTTGTGATACTGGTGGTAAAGTTTGCCCTTGTGATCCTGATGGTATACTTCCTTGCGCGGTATTTTGTGCCGCGCTTACTGCATGAAATAGCCCGCACCCGAAGCCGTGAGCTCTTCCTCATTACTGTCATTGTAATCTGTTTTGCCGTAGCATACGTCACATCGATGATGGGGCTGTCCCTGGCACTCGGCGCGTTTATGGCAGGCTTGTGCATCAGCGAGTCCGAGTACAGCCATCAGGCCACAGGGCTTATCATTCCCTTTCGGGAAATTTTCACCAGTTTCTTTTTTGTTTCCATCGGGATGCTTTTCGATCTGAGTTTCCTCGTCGAGCACCTGCTGCCCATACTCGGTATGGCAGTGGGGATTTTCTTATTGAAGTTTATTGTACTGGTAGTGAGTACAAAGGCACTGAGATATCCACTGGAAACTGGTTTTGTAGTGGGATTCACCCTCTTTCAGGTAGGTGAATTTGCATTCATTCTGGCAACTGTAGGTATGACCAATGGCTTGCTCGATGGCGAAATGTACCAATACTTCCTCGCCGTATCCATCATTACCATGGCCGCCACGCCATTCACCATTGGCTTTGCCGACAAGATAGCAAGCAAGCTTATGGCTTCGCCTTTCGGCAAATTGGAAGTAAATAAGCTCTCGGAGCAACCTGAATACGAGGCGGATTACTTCGATCGTTTGAAGAATCACCTCATCGTGATTGGCTACGGAGTCAACGGCAAGAACACTGCACGCACGGCGCGCAAGGCCGAAGTTCCATACGTAATCATTGACATGAATGCCGATGCTGTTCAAAAAGCCCGCGCAGCTGGTGAGCCTATCATTTTCGGCGATGGGGGCAATGACCACATCCTCGAGCAGGTGCATGTGTACAAAGCCCGCGTGGCGGTGGTTGCAATTTCCGACCATGAATCAGCACTGGGCATCGTGAGCAACATGCGGCTCATTTGCAAAACTGTACACATCATCGCGCGTTGCTCGAGCATAGCCCAGAGCGAAGAGTTGCTCCATGCAGGTGCCAGCGAGGTGGTGAGCGAGAAATTTGAGAGCTCTATTGAGGTGTTTGCACGTACGCTTAACCAGTTTCTCGTAAGCAATGAGGATATTGACCGCTACATAAAGTCCCTTCGCGACGAGGCTTACGAGGGCCTTCACTCGAATTACCACGTTTACAAGCAGGATGCCATTCCATTTTCAGAGGTTCACACCGCATCGCTTACGCTGGGCAGAACTTGTCCTTTTTCGGAGAAGCACCTTTGCGAAGCTCCACTCCTTGGCGACAACCGCGTGCGCGTGATCGGCATTGTTCGCAACGGCAACTACTTCTCCAATCTCGATGGTGATACCCTGATGCACAATGGCGATGAAGTCATCTTATTCGGTCGTCGCGTGGACATCAGTAATTTTATGGAAGAGTGGCACACGCTTAAGGAACGCACAGCTTTGGCCGTATGATCATTTACGGAAGGCACCTTCGCCTATTCCTCGCTGGCAGCTATTTGCGCATCCAGAATGTCTTCGATGGCCTTTAAGGTATTGGCGTCAATTTTGGCATCGGTCTTGGCCTGCTTCTTCATAAAGCGAAACATCGCGTTCTTCTTGATTTCGTATGCGATATACACGGTATAATCGGTGCCATTGAAGTATTTCTCTTCGCCGATTTTGCGCAAGTCGGCCATATTGGTGTTCATGACTTGTCGTGAAAGGCTTTGAAACTTATCGGCTACATCGCGTGAATCCACATTTTCAGTTTGTCCCAAATACTGGTCTGTTACATTTTTAATGGTTGTTTCTACCTGGCCTGCCAGTTGCGTCTTGGCTTCAAGATCGGCCTTACTGCGTGCAATATTGTCTTTAGAGCTCACACCTTTACCTGTAGCTCTGAAGAATCTATTGTTAGATTCATATTGCGAACCGCTAAATGGTTCCTTTACGCGATCGCCCATGGGTGATTTTGAACCGCAGGCGCTCATGATGAGCAGAAGAACGAAAATTGGAAAAGTTAGCTTGGCTTTCATAAGTTTGTTTTCAGTATTCATAATAAATTCCGTGCCAAATTAAGTGAAAACCTGTTCATTCTTCGACAGTCACTGTAATTTTACCTCATGAATAATTTTAGCAGCGGTACCTCATGGGGCCTCGCCTTGGGTGGAGGCGGAGCCAGAGGGATCATACACGTGGGCGTTCTCAAGGCGCTGGAGGAAGCGGGAATCAAGCCCGTATGCATAGCTGGCACGAGTATCGGAGCAATAGTGGGAGGCTTTTACGCATCAGGTATGTCGCCCGACGACTTGCTCGCGCACTTTAGAAATCAGAGCTGGATTAAGATGTTCAGGCTCAGAGCAAGCTTTTCTTCATTTCTGGAAATGAAGTACCTCCATCTGTTGCTTGATGAAAAGCTGAGCCATAATTTTGAAGATCTTCAAATTCCTTTTTATGCCTGTGTTACCAACCTTAGCACAAGGAGGAGTGAAGTGTTTCATTCAGGTGACCTGCATTCGGCCATTACGGCTTCGGCTTCAATACCCATTCTTTTTCCTCCGGTCGAAATAAATGGGGTAAAATATGTTGATGGCGGGGTGACCAATAATATTCCCAGCGCCGCATTGGTAGGGCATTGTGATAAAATCCTGGCAGTGGATGTAAATAACATTCCACCGGCAGGCAAATTGGACAATGTAAAAGATATTGCACTTGAGATATTTCACACTGCCATTGACAACAATAGCCGCGAAGGAAGGGAAGCGGCCGATGCTGTAATCAGGCCTGAACTGGGCAGGGAGTTTGATATTCTGGACTTCTCAAACGCGGAGCTTTTGTTTGGCATAGGCTACAGGGCAGGTTGCGATTGGATACATACCATGGAGCTGGAGGAAGGAGAAATGACAAAAGAGCCATTCGTGGCTTCAGCTAAAAAAAGAGATTGAACCATAAAATGAAAAATATATTTCTTGCTTTGGATTTGGAACGCTTTGATGAGCGTTTACTGAATTATGCTCTGGAAATGTCCTCGCGGTACCAGGCCAAATTATACATCGTCCATGTGGCTCCATATCCCTCCTCGCTTAGCGGTCTTGAAGACAGTCCTGAATTTGTAAGGCTAAGTATCGCAGAGGAACTTCGCGGAGAGCATCGTTTTTTGAATGAATTGGCCACGCGGGTGAAAGAGCAGGGCGTGGAAGCTGTCGCCTTGCTCATCAAAGGGGAAATAGTGAAATCATTGCTCGCTCAAGCCGAAAGTATCAAGGCTGAATTGATTATCACTGGTATAAACCGTCATAGTTTTGTGAGCAATACCCTTGGCGGAAATACTGCTTTAGAGATCTTAAAAAGGAGCAAGGTGCCTGTACTTTGCTATCCTCTCTAGTTCGCTGTTTCCTGGGCGTCGATGGCCTTGGCGATCTCAGGCTTTACTTTGATTTCACGCATGTTGAAGAGATAACCGGTCGTGATTGCCACGCCCAGTGCGCCCATGCTGTACCAAAGGGCGGTAAAGCCAAAAGTATATGTGATATAAGTTCCCAATAAAGGTGCAATGATGAACGCCAGGGAATAGGTCATTGAGTAAAAACCAAGGTATTTCCCGCGGTTTTTGGTTCCGGCTTTACTTACCGTATAGGTGGTGAGGTAGGGCATGACGAGAATTTCAGCTACGCTTAGTATGGCCATAGACACCACAAGAATGGCATAGGTGCCCGAAAGGTTGAGCACTGCATAGGCCACACCGGTCATCAATGCACCTACGGACACAATGCGCCGCACGCTATACCGGTTGCCAAGTGCGTACACAAGTGGCATTTCAATTCCAAACACAATCAAGCCGTTAAGGGCGAGCAGCCATCCAATTTTATTTTCCGAAAGGGCATATACCTCTCTGTAATAAAGGGGCAATGTGGTGAACAGCTGGAAAAAAACCACAGCGAAGCCGGCAGTGAGCAACCCAAAAAAGAGAAAGGAAAGGTCCTTATACGGACTTTGCCTGTCATTGACATGGGCAACATCTGCCTCTTTAGGTGTATTCCTGGGCACCTTTCTTAGAAAGTACCAGGCAAAGAGCAAGCCAGCAGATATGCATGTAATACCATCCACATAAAAAAGCCACTTGTAGCCTTTTAGCGCAAGAAATCCCCCTGCAGCGGGACCAATGGCATAACCCAGGTTTACAGCCATACGGTTGAGGCTGTAAGCCCGGGTGATATTTGCAGGAATGGCATATTGTGCTATTGCGCTGGCATTTGCAGGTCTCAGCATATCGGTAATCACGGTGAGTATGAAAAAACCAGCACATAGCGACTCAAAACTTTGGAGCTCGAAAAGGACAAAGAACCCGGCACCACCAACCACGAGCGAGAAGAGTTGGACTTTGAAAGTGCCGATTTTATCCGTGAGGAAGCCACCCAGCAAGGAGCCACAGAGTGAACCGGCTCCATACATAGCGAGTATTATTCCCACCTGCTTGAGGTCAAAATTTCTGACTTCCCTCAGGTAAAGGCTCAAAAATGGCAAGACCATCGAGCCACTTCTGTTAATGAGCAACACAAGCGACAGCATCCACACGGGAGCTGAAATACCTCGGTAGGCGTTAATGTAGAGTTTGTAAAGGCGCATGGGAAACGGAGACAAATGTAATCCCTTCGCCCAGGCTTTGAAGATTTATATGTCCAATTTATCCTTTAATTCGCTTACTTTTTCCAGCAGCACCTCGTCTTCAATCAATCCGTGGAGATAAAGGTCAGCCTCAAGGTTGGAAATTTGCTTTTTCACCATTCTGAAGGCCATGTCGCCCCCATAAATTTTATCAAGTTTACCAAGCAATACAACGAGCTGGGAAAGTTCATTGCGGTGATCAGGATGTTGGTCAATAAATGTTGAAAGCCTAAACTCTTCCAGGGAGTGACCACTGCGGCCAGTCCTGGCGCAATTACTTAAAGCCTTGGCATAGCGCAACAATCCCAGCTCTTCCCACAAAATGTGGGCTTCGAGGTTATCGCAAAATTTGCGAAACAACCCGGCCACAGCGCTCAGTACATTGCTGTGCTCGGTGCTGTTATGGATGAGGCGCTCTAAATTGGAAGCAATGCCTGGAATTGCGCGGTTCAGGTAGTACTGATGTGAATGACTAAGATAATCCACTATTGCCTCAAGGCTGTAAGGCCTGAAACTTTCAGCGCTGGCCCTGTCGAGCCCCATGATGCTGTACGAGATATCAATCATCAGTTTTGTCCGGTTCACTGCAACTGTAGCTTCTGCCGGGCTGTCAATATCAAACCTTTGGTGTAGCCATGATATTTCAGGATGATTTTCGATGAGAATTTTAAGTTCGGCTTCTGGTCGCATGGTGGGGAGTATTGTTCTTTACGGTGAAAGTAAGTAAGGCGCTGGCTCCTCACAATCCCCTTTTCATGGTATTTTGAGTGACATATATCTTATAACATGCTAAAAAACATATTTATAAGTCCTTTTGCCCAGTCAAATGTAAGGCTTGATTTACGAGGGAACTTGTGAACGGCCAAGCGTTAAAAAAAATGCCTGAAAGAGAATATGCTTTCATGTCAATGCCAAAAAAGATGCCATCGCACTGCCTGAAGTGCGGCCTTGCTGTTATGAAGTTGGAACATGGCACGTCGATTGCACACATGTCATGTTTTTTTTTACATTTGAATAAACTTAAATTGAAATACATGAAAACCTTAATGACCCTCGCCTTTGCCATGTTTGTAATGCTGGGTGCCGTAAATGCGCAACAGGATGCCAAGATTGAAAAAGCCGCCAAGGCTAAAACGGAGAAACTCGTAAAAGCCCTCGATTTGAATGAGGAGCAGGAAACTCTGGTGTACCGTCAATACATGGAAATTGAAATGAATCAAACCAGACTTGACAAGATGGAAGCTTCAGCTGAAGAAAAGGAGCAAATGGTGAAAGCGTATCAAACGCGTTTGGAAAGCAGCATGAAAACCATCTTAACAGAGGATCAGCTGGCGAAATACGAAGCGATCAAAGCGGAAGGCAAAATGAAGAAATAAATCTTTTCCTGTACTTTTTTCAAAAAACAAAAAATTAAAAAAGGCCGCATTTCGCGGCCTTTTTTGTTCACTAAAGCGATGCGATAATCTGCTGTAGCTTTGCAGGAGAGATTTCCAGCTTTTGCTCAATGGCGCGCATCATTACATTCTTTTGCCCTGGCTCGTACTGCACATCTTCAGCAGTAAGTTGAGGGTAGGCGGCACGAAGTTTTTCCCTTACTTCAAACCAATTGCGCTGAACGAGATAGCTTAGATAGGGTTTTTCTTCATGCTTGTCGTCAAGCCACGGGGCAGGACGACATTTGTTGACTTTGGCGTAAGCCGAACTGGACTTATCATCCATTTTCAGGGGCGTAGTCATGGTGATAGGTGTGTTAAGTAAGTAGGTAGAACCAAATGTAAGCAATTTGGGCCGCTTCACCATACTAAATCTGATAAAACTTAACCTCTGCCGATAAGTTTGTCCCGCTTATGGCGGCCTAAAGGTTCTGGAAAATATGAGGGAGAAAATAAACCGTTCCTACTTGATGTAAAGGAGAAGCTTATGGAATATCGATAAATGTGATTTGCTTTTCGTTGCCTACATTCATCTGCGGTATTCCATCCCTGGAGCTTACCACCCCTTTTACACAAACACGCTTTGAATCGAGGTCAACTTCCGGATTGTAGCTGAAATTGGATACATCACGCGACCAAATGTTAAATGTGAATACAGTATTTGGAAAACGCTTATCGAGATTTACGAAAATATTGCCATTTTGAGATTTGAAGGTACTCACAACTGTGCCACAAATTTCAACTTTCTTGCCCGTGTCTATATGGTTAAAGGCTTGTAATGTATTGAACTGGTTTTTGCCCAGGTCACTGCTTTTTAGCATCGTGGCATCGTTGCGCTGGCTATCCGGTAGCCAATCCTTGTAAGCTATGTTGCTTTCAAGTTTGTGAGCCAGGGCCTCATCCAGGTGGGGAAAGAAATTCAACCCTGTCAGTGTTTCAATTTCATCGATTGTTTTGACATAGGCCTCCATTGGACCTTCGCAGGGCCCATTGGGCATCAATACAGCGATGGCCTTTTCGTTTTCTATATCCAAAGCTACTTTGTAGTGGTATTCAGGAATGGACACACCATTGATACCTCGCTCTACTTTTGGCAGCTCAGCATGCAGCACAGGCCCCGTGACCACATATATGTCTACATGATTTTCAATCGCGTAGCTGCGCACATAGTCCTCAACTGTTGCCCAGGCCTCACGGTTAAATTCCGGGCGCTGCGGCGTCATATTTGAATAAAAGTAGCTCTCAGACAGTGCTTTCTGATTCCATCGAAAATCGGCTGAAGCGGCAAGGTGCCCGCGGTCAAACCCGAATCCGTCGTATTGCGTTTTGCCATCCTGGTCCTTGGTGGTTAAAAAGTAATCAGCTTCCTCAGCGCTGCCAGTGCTAACTTTTTCATCAACCCTGAAATCATTGGTACGTGTGGTGCGTCCGGTGGCTACATCGCTGAGTATGATGTGCGCAACCCACCGCGCCATTTCGTGCTCTTCATCGTAGGCAAGCGCTAGTGCGCTATGCCGTATAAGTTCACCTTCGCTACCTGGCCAGCCCATGTTTTCAAGTCGGTACATGATATCAATCAACTTCAATGAGTCGGTAATTGTCCGCAAGGAGTCGAGCTTGATCTCGTAATGTAGTATTGACTTTTCGTGCTGCTCGATGAGCTCAGCCTCAGTCTGTGCCTTGGCGGCAAATGTGAAAAGTAGCATCCCCGTCATTACAGAGAGGCAAGGAATACGCAATAAAATCATAAAAACAAAGGTCGTGAATCACTGCTTAAAAACGCCAATCCAGGATTAAAGTTTTGTGAAGTTATGATACGACTTAGCAACAATTCGTCGAAGAATCTGCCCTGTCCAGTTCTCGACTTCCTGAGTTGAAATGACGGTTATTTAGTCGAGTATTTCAATGCGTAGGCTGCGATCGCGTCTCCATACGTAGTAATAGAATGCATAGACAGCTGCGGGCAAGATGAGCGGTATGCCCATCAATGGGGATACAATATGGCTTTCGCGCAGCATTACAAATAACGGAATGACTACAGCAAAATAGGGCAAGATGTATTCCTGAAACTTGAACCCTGAAACCTTGACCCTGATTTCTTCGCCCATATCGGCTCTGATTTTAATCTCTTCACTGGTATAGCCGCCGTCCATTTTTACGAGCAGGCTTATTTTTTCCTTCTTTACCCTAACCACCTGCGCAGCACCTCTGTCCAGTTCGGCCCTTTTCTTGTTGTTAACATATATCTCGTACTTTTCGGCCATGTTGACCCACTCGTTTTTTCGAGACAATACTATCCTGGACAGTGTCCTTTCTTTCTTCATTAAAATGATTTATATTAACTCAAAGTTAACAAATTATTTATATACACTTAATATAGAAATTGATTTAGTTTGAAAAATAATGGTAATCAGTAATCTATAGAGAATTGCTTGGCTTTTGACCACAATAAGTATTGACTAACTTTGTGCCGCTACATGCAAAATTGAAACAATGTCTAAGTGGATTAAACTCAATAAGGCTGAAATTAGGGAACGTGTGCGACTCGCGCTTTCCCAAAATGTTGATTTTCTCGATCAGTCAACCCTTGGTGTACCTGCTTCGCATCTGGATAGTGAAGTTTTCTATCAGGATGCCCCGTTTCTTGCAGATGCTCCGTTTTTGAGCACACTTATTCGCAATCCAAACCATATTGGTTGTCATACGCTTGGCAAGTCAGAGTCATTTTTTAAAGGAACCCAGGCAATAGAACGCGAGCTAATCGCCATTTGCGCTGAGGATATCCTAAACGGAGAGGAGGGCATGTGCGATGGATATGTAGCTTCGGGTGGCACTGAAGCCAATATGCAGGCCATTTGGATTTACCGGAATTACTTCATGCGGGATTTTGGTGCAAGTCACGACGAGATCAGTATCATATGCTCAGCTGATTTTCATTACAGCATGAGCAAAGCCGCAGATGTTTTGGGAATTGGCATAACCCCTGTGCCGGTAACTGATGTGGGACGAGAGGTCACTCCCGATGCAATTAAACGAGCGGCCAATGATCTGCGCAAGCATGGCAGGAAGTACGCAATTGTCATTGTAAATATGATGACCACGATGTTTGGTTCGGTCGATGACCCTCAAAAGTATATTCAGGTATTGGAGAAAATGAACATTCCCTTCAAAATCCATGTGGATGGCGCCTATGGCGGCTTTATCTATCCTTTTACAAATCCTGACAATGCGCTTGATTTTCGCAATCCCCACGTGAACTCTGTCACCCTTGATGCGCACAAAATGTTACAGGCGCCCTACGGTACCGGCATTTTCCTGATTCGCAAAGACTGGATGAAGTATGCCAACACCAAAGAGGCCAGCTATGTGGAAGGTGAAGACTATACGCTCATAGGCAGCAGGTCGGGTGCCAACGCTGTAGCTGTGTGGATGATTCTATGCACCTACGGACGCTATGGCTGGGAAGAGAAAATGAGTATACTCATGAAGCGCACACAGTGGTTGGTGAACCAACTCAAATCTTTGAATGTGGAGCACTTCCGAAATCCCCACGCCAATATTGTGACCATTAGGGCAAGGCATCTCAATGCAGCAGTGGCGAGCAAATTTGGTCTGGTGCCTGACAACCACAATGAGCCCTCATGGTACAAAGTTGTGGTGATGGACCATGTGACCATAGAGAAATTGATACCGCTGGTCAGTGATTTGAAAACCATCGCTCGTTCAGCCGTTTTGGGATAAATGAGCGTTGTCAGAGTTTGGTTTTGTAGTGTCAAATGGTAAGCTCTTCTAAGTTCTTACAACCTTTGGGAATTCAGAGTCTTCTTATAAATTTGCCAAAACAAATAATCACTAAGACATGAAAAATCTAAATTTCAGCAAGCCATTGGCGTTCATCCTTATTCTCTCAATCGGTTTCGTTTCCACAGGGTGTTTCGGAGAGTTTCAGCTCACAAGGAAATTGTACTCCTGGAATGATAGCGCAACAGACAACAAGTTCGTTAAAACCCTGCTTTTTTATGCCATGGCGATCGTACCTGTATATGCAGTCGGAGGATTTTTGGATGTAGTAGTGTTCAACCTGATTGAGTTTTGGGGTGGGAGTAATCCACTCGCCATGAATGATGGCGAAGTTGAAGAACGCCAATTTGCCTACAATGGCGAGGAATATAATATGATTGTGACAAAGAACCAATTCACCGTCATTCCTTTGACTGGTGATAAAGCAGGTGAGCGTCAAGTACTGCGTTTCGATCCTGAAATATACACCTGGCATTATGAAGATGCGCAAAACTGTATTGCCATCATCGGTTTTGAGGGCGATGATTTCGATGTGCTCAAGGTAAACAGCCCAGACGGATACACTGCATTTTTTCAACTCAATGGCAATGCGGCATTTGAAAACATTGCTGACATGTATTCGCCCCTTACAAACTCCTTCTCATTCGCATCAAAGGACTAGGCAAAACAACTTTGTATCTGGAAGCCCTGATTTCTGAGCCACAGAATCAGGGTTTTTTGTTGATATGATAGTCGTGTAACCTTCACAGCACAAATGTGGTAGAAGGGGTTCAATCCCCTCAAATTGAAAAGAAGTTTTTGCTTTCTCTTCACGCTCTGCCTTTGCCTTTCGGCAAAAGCCCAGCTCACAGTCGATAAAACCATTACGGTTCAATCGCTTGTTGAGAATGTTTTGCTTGGTACTGGTGTCTCTTCGGAAAATATCGTTTACAATCAGGGTCCGGCCGATATTACACGCAATCAGGCAGGCTATTTTAGCGGTGCAGGTCCTTATATAGGCATTGATTCCGGCATTATCCTCGCCTCGGGTGGGGTTGAAGTAGCGGTTGGTCCAAATGACATTCCCACAGCCCACATCACAGTTCCGGCATCGGAGCAGCTCAATAGTGAAGCCGATCTCAGTCAGCTGGTTGGAGGAAGTGTGCTTCGAGATGTCGCCACCATCGAATTCGACTTCAAGGCCCAGGGCGACACCCTGCGCTTTCGCTATGTGTTTGCCAGTGAGGAGTACAATGACCACACCTGCTCACCTTACAATGACGTATTTGGCTTCTTTATTTCAGGACCAGGAATTACGGGCAATCCCAATTTTGCGAATTCAGCTAAAAACATTGCCCTCGTACCAGGGACCCAAATTCCTGTTGCCATTAATACAGTCAATCAAGGTTTTGCAGGTGTTTATGGCTCCAATGCGGTATGCAACGCATCCCATAGCAGTTGGCAGGCCAATAGCGTCTATTTCGTAAACAATGCCGGCAATACCGATCCGGGCACCACACAGTTCGATGGTTTTACCGTTCCCTTTCTCGTTGAGGTGCCTGTAATCTGTGGCGAGACTTACCATATCAAGCTGGCCATTGCCGATGCAGTCGACGATAAAAACGACTCGGCTGTATTTATTGAAGCACAGAGTTTCAACAGTGAGATTTTACTTGATGCTTCGTTAGAGGTGCTCAACCCCGAGACTGATCAGCCCGATGTAGCCCTCGAAGGTTGTAGCGCCTATAAATTGTACATGTACCGAAGTGACAGCCTTTCGGCAAAAACAGTTTACCTGCGCAGCAGAGACCTCGCGAATGCCCATGAAGTTCTGTCCGGTTTTCCCGAAACCGTGACCTTTCAAGCAGGAGAGGCTTCTAAAGAGATTACCATCAACACGCAGAACGATGGCCTTGAGCAGGGGATGAGAGATTGGTTCATTGACATTTTACTTCCAGGCGCTTGCGGACAAGATACCGCCATATTTGCCTTGCCTGTGCAAATGAACGACAGGCCTGAGCTAGTTGTTCAGGCTCCACAGCAATTGGCCCAACCTTGCCATGAACCGGCCCCACTTAATGTTGAAGTAAGCGGAGGAAATCCTCCATATAGCATTGCCTGGCATCAAGAGGGTATGGAAGGATTTCAAATTCAGGTAGCTCTTGATGAGAGCAGCACCATACAAGCATTGGTGAGTGATCAGTGCAACCTCAATCAGCGTGCAATTGCCATCGAAGTAGATGTTGAAACTTTTGATGACCTGGAGCTCAGCCTGCCAGAATCGATTTCTTTTGGTTGTGTGGATCCCATAGAGGTGCAACCGACAATACAGGGTGGTACGGAGGATATGGAATTCATCTGGTCACAAGGCAACAACGTATTGAGCAATAATGAGATACTAAACGTACTGCTCAACACGCCGGGCACCATTGAATTGAAAGTGACAGACCGCTGCGCTGGCCAGGCTACAGCGCAGATGGAGGCCATACTTCTCGCCAATCCTGTAACCGTTCATTTGGGTGATGACCTGGAGGCCAGCTGCGTAGATGATCTGACTTTGGTCCCGGAGGTTACCGGCGGTTTTGGAAGCCTCAGCTATTTGTGGAAGCTCAACAACAATGAAGTGAGCGCACAAAGCATTTTTTCGTTTAATCCCACCAACACAGTGCGCGTGAGCCTAAGGGTAAAAGACCAATGTGGGCAGGAAGCCACGGATACCATGTTTGTATTCAGTCAGGATTTACCGCTCGAGGTGCAATTGCCAGCCGATACGGTGATATGTCGTGGTCAACGGCTTGAGCTCAAGCCAGTAGTGAGTGGAGCAGTGGGGGAGCTGACCTATCTATGGCCTGTGAGTGGAGGCACTATGCCTGCTTATGTTCTAATTCCCCAGCGCAGCAATACTTTCAATGTGATAGTGAAGGATGCCTGCGATCGCAGTGCAGAAGCTTCAACCAATGTGGTGATAAGCGATATCTCTGCGGCATTTGACTTTGATTACGACTATCCAGAACGGCCGATCATCAACCATTCCACTCCAAACAGAATTTACCATTGGACATTTCCTGACGGAACAGAATCAGAACAATTTGCACCCTTTTACACTCCTGAATTTGGCCAAAATGCGCCCGTATCGCTGCATGTTACTGATATCTACGGTTGTGAGGCATCGGCCATGCAGTTTTACGATCCTCCCATGTCCATCTTCATACCCACTGCTTTCACACCCGATGGCGACGGGCTCAACGACTTGTTTCACGCCAAGGGCCACAACGTTGCTGAGTTTCACCTGATCATTTTTGATAAATGGGGAACCATCGTTTTTGAGAGTGCTGACATCGATCAAGCATGGAATGGCGAAAGTGCGAAAGGCAACGATGCCATCGCTGGCGACAACATTTACCCTTACCGTTATGTGGCCCGCTCGTGGTCAGGTCAAATGCAAGAGGGAAGAGGCACCGTGACCCTTTTGCGCTAAGCATTCCCAAGCATGAGTTGGGCTACTTCATTGCCCACAGCGGTGCCGAGTGCCACACCCATACCACCAAATCGGACGGCGCAAAACACGCCCTCATCCACTTTCCTGACAATTACTTCTTTGCTTTTCCCGATACCCATAATGCCACTCCAGCGCATATCAATTTCGAAAGGAGTGTTGGGCAAGATGACCTCACTTAGCAGCTTTTCAAGGTATTGCTGAATGCTCTCGCTGAGTCCAAAGTCATCACGTTGCTCACCCGCTTTGTCAAGGTTTCGGCCGCCACCCAGCAATACGCGGCCATCGAGATGCCTGAAATAGTCATAACCACTGTTGTGGTGGAAAGCGCCATGTAGCTTCAGGTCCTGTATCGGTTTGGTGATCAAAACCTGGGCACGACAAGGCTTAACGTCAATATTGGGCAGCAGCCTTTCAGCAAAACCATTGGTGGCAACACAGGCCATTTCAGCCTTGAAAGTTCCAAAACTTGTATCAAGCAGCACACCATTGATCGCTTTATGGATGTGTTTTACTTCCACTCCGGTGTGTATTTCGACCCCCAATTCACGCGCAAGCCTGTTTAAGTTGTGCATCATTTTGCCCGTGTCGATCAATCCTTCTGCGCTGTTGAAAATGAGGTGTTCTACTTGACCAAAGCCGAGTTTTGCGATATGCCCATCGGCTTCCGCAAATGGACTATGACCGATGATTTTCTTCAAATTTGCATTGAGCAATGGCATGCCCCCAATGCATTTTTGATACATTTCTTGCTCTTCTGGCAAAAAGACTTCGTACCCTCCAGAGTGCTCGTAATTTAAATTGCCATCGCCGAGGAGCTTTCTCAATTGACCAAGGCCGTTTAAGCGTTTCTCAATAAGAGAGAATACAGCATCTTCGCCATCGGTAGCAATGTCGTCGAGAATTTCTGAAATGCTGCCAAAACAAGCGAATCCTGCATTTTTGGTACTCGCCCCGCTTGGCAGCATACCTCTTTCAAGCACGATAATTCGCGCTTTGGGCCGATTTTTGCGCAGAAAAATCGCCGTGGTAAGTCCAGTGATACCGCTGCCCACAATCACGTATTGGGCAGGCTGCCAAAAATACTTGGACTCCCAGTAACTAAAATCGTTCACGCCGCGTTAAGATGATGAGCATTAGAAATCGAAAGAACGATATTTTCTTCGATATTTGCATAAGAATGGGGCCCCTGCAAGAGCCATTGGTTAAATACCGTACGTTTTCCCTCCCTTTAACCTTATTGGTTACGGGGTTATTGTGTTTATTGATGCCGCAAGTTTCTCATGCACAAGATGATTTAAATATTCACGGCGTTGTCTCGGATGCCATGACATCCTCAAAATTGTCAGCAGTTCAAGTGACAGTAATGAAAGATGGCAATAAGGTTGATCAATTTGAGACCAGGGCCAATGGCAAGTATGAGTTTTACCTCAGCTGTGGCTCCCATTATGCATTTTATTTTGACAAAGAGGGCTATGTAAAGCGCTCTATTGAGATTGATTCCCGCAACATACCGGAAGAGGTAATTGGTGCAGGGATTATCATGCCAACTGACATGTCCATGTTTGCCATGACGCCGGCAATGGAAAACGCTGATTTGTCAGTCTTCAACAAACCTATCGGAAAGGCATCCTACGATGCCAGTCAAGCCGATCTGGTATGGGATTTTACCTATACCCAAAAGGTGAAAAGCGAGATCAACTCCTTTATACGGAACCTTGACAAACAAAAGAAACCAGACAGTGAGGAGGATTTGGCCAAGGCGGCTGCTCAGGCAAAGTTTGAGGAATTGGTAAAAGCCGGAGATGCGGCCATGACCAAAAACAATTACGATGAGGCTGTCGAAAAATTTAGGGCAGCGCTGGAAATCAATAAGGATGACCAGAACGTGAAGGGCAAGCTGGGTTCGGCTGAAACCCAGCGTAATATCATTCGCGACGCTGAGCGCAAACAAAAAGAATATGATGATGCCATCGCTGCTGCCGATGCTGCGTTTAAAGCGGACAACTTTAGTGAAGCGATCAGTAAATACGAAGCTGCCCTCATCGCCAAGCCGACTGAAAAGTATCCCAAAGAAAGAATTGAAGAGTCAAAGCGGGTAATGAAAGAGCGCGAGGCAGAGCTCGCTCAGAAAGCCAAATACGATGGCCACATGGCCGAAGGTGATAAAGCATTAGAAGCCAAGGAATTTGAAAAAGCTATAGCAGCGTACGAGAAAGCATTGGGCGTGATACCCGAGGATAAAACGGCTACCAAAAGCAGGGACAGTGCCCAGAGCGCACTCAAAGCCCAACAGGAAAATGCCGCCAAGGAAGCCGAATACGCAGCGCATATCAGCAAAGCGGATGGACTCTTTGATGGTGAAAAATATGCAGAGGCCAAGCAATCATACCAAGCAGCACTCAGTGTGAAGTCAGGTGATGCCTACGCGACCGAGCGGCTCGCTGCGAGCGATAAGAAATTGGCCGAGATTGCAGATGCTGCTGCCCGCCAGCAAGAGTTTGAGCAATTGGTAGCAGCCGGTGATGCGGCGCTAACAGGACAGCAATATGCAGAGGCAATTTCGAAATTTGAAGCTGCATTGGCCATTTTTGCCGATAAGGCGGATGTGAAAGCAAAGCTTAAGCAGGCCCAGGACCTTCAAGCTGAAGCCAATGCATTGAAAGAGCAAAAGGTACTGTACGACAAGCTGATTGCCGATGCCGATAAAGCTTTTGGCAAAGAAAGCCTGCAGGAGGCGAGCGACCTGTATACCCAGGCCCGTGAGGCCAAAAGTGATGAGACCTACCCAATTGATCAATTGGCTAAAATAAAATCGATGCTTGAGGCAGAGGCGGCTGCCAATGCCGCTGAAGAAGCCTATGCCGAAGCCATGAAGTCAGCGCGTACAGCGGTGGAAGAATTGAAATTTGATGTTGCACTTGTTGCTTTTGATCAAGCTCTTGCTACAAAGCCAGGTGATGCTACGGCAACCAAAGAAAAAGAAGCCGCAGTGAAGCTTAAAGCGGAATACGAAGCCCAACTCGCTGCTGACAAAGCCTATCAGGATGCAATAACGGCCGCCGATGCCCTTTTCGCTGAGGACAAATTGGCGGAAGCCAAAAAAGCCTACGAATCAGCCCGGCAACTGAAGACGAGCGAATCATATCCCCAGGATCAAATCGCAAGGATCGATCAGAAGATGGCCGACCGGGAAGCGCAACAGGCTGAAGAAGCCCGTCTAGCAGCATTGCAAGAGCAGTTTGACGCAGCTATGGCCGCTGGCGACAAGGCGATGACTGGCAAGGATTATCCTGAAGCTATTGCGAGATTCGGCGATGCATTGAATATATTGGCCGACGACCCTACGGCAATTACCCGAAAGAATGAAGCTGAGCAGGCACTTAAAGACTTGCAGGCAAAGCAGGCTGTCGATGAGCAATATCAGGCTGCCCTGGCCCGCGCCGATGAGAAGTTTGCTGCTGACGCTTATGAGGATGCGCGAAAGGCTTACGAGGAAGCGCTCTCGCTTAAAGCAAATGAAAAATATCCAAGCCAGCAAATTGCATTGATTGAAGAAAAACTCGCGCAATTGGCAAAGGCTGCTGCTGAGAAAGAACTTCAGGCCAAGACTGAACAGGTGAACGCACTTCTGCTCAGCGGTGATCAATTGGTTGGAAAGAATGATTTCGATGAAGGAATTGCCAAATACAATGAGGCCCTTGGCATTTTGCCAGAAAGGCAAGACATCGCAAAAAAAATAGCTGAGGCCGAAGCAGCACAACTGGCATGGTTGGAATCACAGGCCACCGACGATGCCTACAATGGTGTGATTGCCAAAGCCGATGATGCTTTCGCAAAAGAGGATTGGGAGGCTGCGCGCCGCAACTATACGCAAGCAGCGGGTGTGAAGCCCAATGAAGCCTATCCAAAAGACCAATTGGCCCTGGTGGATAAGCGTGAAAACGAAACAGCTGACGCAGCCCTTGCAGCCAAGAACCAAGAGGTGGATGCCCTTGTACAGGCAGGCGAGGCTTTGCTGCTCGAACAAAATTTTGATGGGGCCATAGGCAAATACACGGAAGCACTTCAAATCATGCCTGAGCGCAGCGATGTGCAGAAGAAACTCAGTGCAGCTGAATCTGCACAGATGGCATGGATGGAGTCGCAAGCCACCGCCGAGGCCTACCAAGGTATCATTGACAAAGCAGATCAGGCATTTGAAGAAAAGGATTGGAGCGCTGCACGCAAAAATTACAGCAAAGCATCGGAGATCAAGCCCGATGAGAAATACCCTAAAGACCAACTCGCCCTGATTGATAAGCGTGAGCAAGAGGAAGCTGCCGCGAAGGATTCAGCTTTGAAAGCTGAGATTGATGCTTTGATAAAGCAAGGTGACGGCGCAGCTGCCGCCAAGGATTACGAAGGCGCCATACTTAGTTATGAAAACGCCCTCGACCTGGACGCTTCCAGAAGTGACGTGCAAGCCAAAATTGATGATGCCCAGAATAAGATGCGGGCATTGATGGATGCAGAGGCCACACAAGCCGAGTTTGATGAGGCCATCGCCGCCGGCGACAAAGCTTTCGGCAAGGCAAGCTGGAATGATGCCATTGGCCATTTTGAACGCGCCATTGGAATTAAGTCTGATGCCAAGTATCCAAAAGATAAGATTGAAGAAATCAATGGAATCCTGGAATTGGCCGCGAAAGAAGCCTCTGAGAAGGATGCCATGGCCCGCCAACGTGAATTTGACGCGTTGATCGCTTCTGGCGACGAGTCATTTGGAAAGAAGAAATATGAAGAAGCACTGGAAGACTACGGCAAGGCATTGGCGCTTAAAGCTGACAGTGAAATTGCCAGGTCTAAAATAGAATCGGCCCGCAAGGCCCTTGCAGATGTAAACGCAGCCGAGGCAGATAGAAATGCTTACGACGATGCGATCACTGAAGGCGACGAGTTTTTCGGCAGTGAGGTTTACGAGATGTCAAAAATGCGCTACGAAGATGCGCTCGCCTTGCGGCCAAATGAGAAATATCCAGCCAAGCGCATTGTTGAAATAGACAAATTGCTCGAGAAGCAGCTTCTGCAAAGCGCAGCAGCCTCACTCGCTGAGAAAGAGGCCAATTATAGCAAAGCCATAAAGCAGGGTGATGCAGCAATGACGTCTAAAAAATATGAGCAGGCCATCAATGCCTATGAAGATGCACTCGCCATAAAGCAAGAAAAGGCATATCCAAAAGGCCAGATTGAAAGGGCCAACTTATTGATGGAGGAAGCCCAAGCCGAGAAAGACCGACTGGCGGCAGCGGCAGAAGAAGCCGAGCGGCGTAAAAAGGCTAAGGAGGATTTCAGGACGGTGAGCACAAAATCAGAAGAGCAAGCGGAAAACTTCATGCAAGACGCCCTCGATGCGCAGGAGCGTGAGAAATATGAGCGCATCAAGAAGATTAAATCGGACCACAGCACACGAATATACGATTGGGAAGGCGACTCTGAACTAAAGCGTAATGCCTCATATGCTGAACTTATGGGATATCACGATGCTACAAAACAGATGCAGGATGAGGCCATGGAGCGCTATGAAAAGAAAGCCCTCAACTCTCAACGTTATAAGAGCACCCTCCTGAATAATATACAGAAGGAAGCCACCATGGCCCGCGTACGAGAAAAGGTGGCTTACAAGCAAATTCAGAAGGATGCTGCTGCAATAAGAGATGTCGAATACAAAAGGCAATCAGAGGACCTCGAGGCCCTGCGGCAAATTGCGCGCGAAAACCAACTTTTTGAAGACGAGTACAGCAATTACTACCGCAAGAAGAATGAGCAAATGGTGAAAACCAATACGGCGGAGATCAATGAGCAGTTTGCAAAACATGCCACCCAATTGGATGACAAGAAAAATCTTGCCGATGCCAAGCGGTCCAAGAATTTGGAAGAGGCTTACGCCAAATTGAACAGCGATACCCAGGCATATACTGACTTTTTCAGAATGGCCCTTGCGCTGGAGTATCCCCAGGGCGTTACAGAAGAAAGCTCAACTCTTGGCAATAAAGTGATCATCACACGCATTGTCGTGAAAGGCAGCAAAGGCGATGAGTACAAGAAAGTACTGGATCGTGCTGGAAACTACTATTTCAAGAATGGACAGTCTATTTCGGAAATGACATGGAATAGAGAAACCCTGGATGCATTTTATAGAAAAGACTAAATGACCATGAGCAATCAGGAAGCCCGACGCGGCACAGTGAAATTTTACATTGATGAGAAGCTCTACGGATTTCTGGTTGATGATGCCTCAGGCGAGGAGGTGTACATTCCGGTAGCGGGTTTGATAGATGAAATAAAGAAGAATGACCGCGTCACCTATTTCGCCCAGGACGGACCCAAAGGGCTTGAAGCTTTTGACGTGAGGATTGCTAAAGGAAAGTGATTTGCAAAAGAAGCCTCAGAGCTTCTTCGCTTCATCCATCTCATCAATGCGCTGCAGCAATTCACCCAATTGCTCCACACCAATGTCTTTGGCACGCACCACGCGTTTCTGATCTAAAAGTATAAGCTTTGGCGTAGAATATACGTCAAAATGCTCCTGATACTTTAAGCTCATATAGTTGGTCTTCCTCGTTACGATGAGGTTGGTAGCGTAATCTGCATCTTCGTAGGCTTTCTGCGGAATGCTTACATTGACAAATGGCATCTTGTTTTGCCTGATGAATTTCGTCCATTTTTCACCGCGGTCGCCGCTTACTGCATACACGGAAAGGTCACCCTCGTATTCATTGTAAAAATCGACCAGTTTGGGTGTTTCCTTTTTGCAGTGCCCGCAGTCAGGATCGTAAAAGTAAAGTAATACGTATTTGCTCTTCACATCGCGGTGGGTACTCACCCATGTCTCACTGGTGTCCATTAAGATGAGCTCCGGTGCCGCTTTCCCGATAAGGGTATAGCGCTTGGTATCCGCCTTTTCTTTGATGTTTTCGAGCTTGTCGTCAGTCATCCAGGTGGCCACTCCCTTTTTATAATAATTGTCGACCATGTGCACGAAAACCTTGTCCATGCCCATGATTTTAGAAGTTTCAAAATTGTAAGTGCTGTAATGCACGATGTATTTGAATACTTCTGAACCGGGCTCTGTCTTGGCCACGAGCTCATCGATCGCTTTTACAATGGTATCAGGATCCTGAATTACAGTTTTGTTGAGGTAATTAATCAGCTTGTTGTGAAAAATGGGGAGGCGCACGATCCTGTCATCTTTCAGGTCAATATTGTTGAAGTAATTGCGCTTGTACCAATAGTAAGCTTTGTCGCGGTCTTCACGAAGCTCAAGAGGAGGCTCTACATCAACCGACATCATTATTTCCTTCGCGGCCAGCTTATCGGGGTATTTCACCAATAGATCTTTCTGGTATTGAATCACCTCCTCGTTGAGTGCGTTGTATTCCTCTTTCAATTTTGCCGTAACGGCAGGATTGCCTTCCTCTGCCTCAAGTTGTTTGAAGAGCTCCTCGCGCCTGGCCTTCTTGTCTGCCAGGTAGTCTACAAAATCATACATAATTTTGTTGTTTTCAGACGCAATTACCTTCATGTTTGCCACAAAGTCGGTTGTGTCAGAAGAGATTTCAATACGCTCATCATCAGCGATGATGATTTCAAAATATTTGGGGCCGGGCAGCACCACGGCAAACTTGCCTTCATGCTCCGGCTTTACCGCTTTGAACGCGAAGTGGCCACGGGTATCGGCATAGGCGGTATCGGCATAATAGAGCTTCTCGCCGTAGTAGTTGGCAAGGTACACAACCGTGTCTTTGGCGCCTTTCACTTCAAAGTGGTAAGCTTTATCGGGAGTTCCAATCTGGGCCGTAACCGCAATGGTACATGAGGTGAATAACAAAAGAACCATCAGTGCTGGGTAGCTATTGCGCATATCTGTTTTAGTCTTTAAATAGTTTAGAGTTGGATCAAATTCCGTGCAATTTTTGCATTACCTGCAAATTTAAGCAAGTACTTCTCTTTTAAACTCACTTGTGAAGTGAAAATTGAGTTCGGGGAAATTTTGCTGCTCCAATTGAAGAATCCATGCACTTGGCGCCAGAAATACCCAGTTGCCATCTTTGTCCTGCACGATTTGGCTTTGCTTAATCCGAATAAACTCGTCGAGCTTGGTTTTATTGTCACTCGTCAACCAGCATGCCTTATAAAAGTTCAAAGGCCTGAAGGCACATTTCGCGCCGTATTCGTGCTCAAGGCGGTACTGGATCACATCAAATTGCAGTTCACCCACAGTTCCAATGATTTTCTTGTTGCCTGGCTCCTGGATAAACAGCTGGGCAACACCTTCGTCGGTGAGCTGACGAATGCCTTTGTCGAGCTGCTTTGTCTTCATGGGATCCCTGTTTTCCACTTCCTTAAATATCTCAGGCGAGAAGCTCGGGATGCCTTGGAAGTTCAGTATTTCTCCTTCAGTGAGCGTATCACCGATTTTAAAGTTTCCGGTGTCGTAAAGTCCGATCACGTCGCCGGGGTAGGCTTCGTCAATGGTACTTTTTTCACTCGCCATAAACGTAGATGGATTGGAGAACTTGATATTCTTGTCGAGCCTTACGTGGTGAAAAAACTGGTTGCGTTCAAATTTGCCTGAGCATACCCTAAGAAATGCGATGCGGTCGCGGTGCTTTGGGTCAAGGTTGGCGTGAATCTTAAACACGAAGCCCGTAAACTTAGGCTCGAGTGGAGCGACTTCTCTCACGTCCGTTTTTCGCGGCAGCGGGGTAGGGGCGATTTCTACAAAGGTGTCGAGCAGCTCCTTTACGCCAAAGTTGTTGAGCGCACTGCCGAAAAAGACAGGTGCCAGTTTGGCTTCCATATATGCCTCCCGGGAAAAGGGCTCATACACGCCTTCTACCATTTCAACTTCATCGCGCAGGGTATCGGCCGGGCCGCTTCCTATCGTGTTGTCAAGTGTGGGGTCGTCCAGATTCTCAATGCTTACCACTTCGTTTTCCACTTTGGTCTTGTTGGCAGTGAAGAGGCGCAGGTCATTGTCGTACATGTTGTAAACACCTTGAAAGGTGCTTCCAATTCCTATTGGCCAGCTCAAGGGACGGGTTTTTATTCCGAGCTTTTCTTCCAGCTCGTCGAGCAGGTCGAAAGGATCTTTGCCCTCGCGGTCCATTTTATTGACAAATATGATCACCGGTGTGTTGCGCATGCGGCATACTTCCATCAAGCGTTCAGTCTGTTCTTCAACCCCTTTCACGCAGTCGATTACGAGAATTACACTGTCTACGGCCGTCAGGGTGCGGTAAGTATCTTCCGCAAAGTCTTTGTGGCCAGGAGTATCGAGTATGTTGACTTGAACATCACTGTAGCTGAAGCCCATCACCGAAGTGGCCACCGAAATTCCCCTTTGACGCTCTATTTCCATAAAGTCAGAAGTGGCGGTCTTCTTGATCTTATTCGACTTCACGGCACCTGCTGTCTGTATGGCACCTCCGTAAAGGAGAAATTTTTCCGTCAAGGTCGTCTTTCCTGCATCAGGGTGGCTGATGATGGCAAAGGTTTTTCGGTTGGAAATGGCTTCTTTTAAATTCATTCGCTCAAAATTCGGAGTGCAAAAGTACGGAAACTAAGCCTCTTTTCGGGACAGCAATTATTCCCAGCCAGTTCAGCGAATGGCCGGCCATGATTCGGTTTCGATTTTCGGGAGGGAGGCCGCTTCTTGGGAATATGGGAATGTCTAAAAGTATGAATTGGCGCCTCAGACAATTCTAAGCATATTTGTGACTTGAATTTCTTAAACACACCGTCATGAAACCAATATACTCCTGCGTATTTTTTTGTTTACTCTTGTTTGCGGCAAGACCATGTAGCAGTCAAGGCATATACCTAGATCCTCAGGATGCCGGTGCAGGCGACCCCGATGTGAAACTGTATGTGGACCTAAGCTCACCGGAGTGCAATTGCCCTGTATTGGAAAATTCCGATCCCGATACCAACCCGCTGTATATCTGGACCTGGGGACCCAATGAAGACAGGCCTATGGTGAATGGTGCGGATGTGGCCAATGGCAACTGGACTGCATCAAATCCGAATTTACAAATGACACAGGATGAAAGCAATCCCAACTTGTGGTATTATGATTTTCTAGGTGTTTCTATAGCTGATTTTTACGGGGTTTCCGTAATGCAGGCTGAAATGAACGGTATTTCTTTCCTTATCAAGGCCCAGGATGGGACAGGCAATCCTGAACCCAAGTCGCCCGACCTCTTTCTCTCATTGAGCAATGCTGCCCAGAGCAATTTTGCCGGAGTAGACCTGAATCTGGAGCTTTTTGCTACCGGCTTTACCCGACCTTGCGATATTGTAAACTCAGGCGTACAGGGTGATGACCGGCTCTTCGTGGTCGAGCAACCCGGTCGCATCCGCATTTTGAATCAGAACGGCAGTACCAACAGCACGCCATTCCTGAATATTCAGTCGGCTGTGAACTCACTTGGTGGTGAAGAAGGCCTGCTCGGCTTGGCATTTTCACCGAATTACGAATTGGATGGATACTTCTTCGTAAATTACACGCGTATTCAAACCGGCGTGCGCTACACCAGGATATCACGTTTCAGTGTTGATCCCGACAATCCTGATCTTGCCCTGCCTGGATCGGAAGAACAAGTTCTTGAATTTGTACAGGATTTCTCCAACCACAATGGAGGCCAACTGGAATTTGGCCCGGATGGATATTTATATATCGCAACGGGCGACGGTGGAAGTGGGGGAGACCCCAACGACCGATCGCAGGATATCAATTCATTTCTCGGCAAGATGTTGCGGATAGACGTGAGCACCCTGCCGTATGCCATCCCCGACGACAATCCATTTGCATTTGTGGACTTCGGGCTCGACGAAATTTGGTCATATGGCTTGAGAAATCCATGGAAATTCGCATTCGACGAGGTCACTGGCGACATGTATATAGGAGATGTAGGCCAAAGCAACCGGGAAGAAATCAATTTTGAAGCAGCAGGCGGCCCCGGCGGCAAAAACTTTGGATGGCGCTGCTACGAAGGCAATGCGCCTTTTAATTTGCAGGAATGCAACGCACCCGATTATGAATTTCCAATCCTCGACTATTCTTACGGCAACCAAGGCAATGGATTTCGTTGCTCCGTGACCGGGGGCCGCGTATACAATGGCGAAACCTTTGCCAACTTGCAGGGCAAGTATATTGCAACCGATTATTGTTCAGGTGAGTACTGGATACTTTGGCAGGAAAATGGCGAATGGCAGACTTATTTAAGTCCTGAAACAATCGTGCTTAACATAGTTGCTTTTGGTGCCGATATGGATGGCGAGCTCTATGCTGTGCGTGGAGGTAGTGCCGGTCAAGTATACAAGGTATCAGAGTTGTGCTCACAACTGGAAGCTGAAATAAATATAGACGAGAACAACACCCTCACAGTGAGCCTTGAGGCTGAAGAATATACCTGGTTTTTGAATGGAAACGAAATCGAGACAACCACCGATCCAAACTTTACACCGGCTGTAGATGGCGCGTACAGTGTGGTGGCCCTTACGGCAAATGGCTGCAGCGTAAGTTCTGCGCAATTTGACGTGAATACACTCAGTACCGGAACTTACCAGGTTCACAAGCTGGCACTTTATCCCAATCCTGCGCGAATGGAATTGCGCATTGTGCTGGACGCGACGATGAGGCAGGCTTCGCATCTCAACATCGAAGTGTTCAGTGTAGAAGGCAGGCTCGTGCACAGCGCCAATGCCAATGCTCCGGGCAGTGGTGGAGTTGCGCTGTCTGTGTCACATTTGCCGAAAGGCTATTACATCTTGAAGATTCAGAGCGAGGAGCACATGGCTTCAGGTGCTTTTGTGAAGGACTAGTAGCCCAAACTCTTTATTTTACCAGGAGCAGTTTAAGGATTGATTGACACAGGATGTTATCGCAACCAGGCTTAGAATAATTCTTGTCCATAGACCCATGAAGCAACAGTAGGGCTTGTTCCTCGTCATGATAACAGTAGGTTACAAGTGTAGCACCTTTTGTTGTTATTATAAGGTGCTTTTCAGAATTAAGTATTCTCATGACTGGAAATTTTTTGAAACATCGGGAGCAAAAAGTAATTAGGGTTGTGCTGTGGAAAAAAATAATTCAGTTGGTTCCAACAAGCTTGCAAAAACAGCGACTTTGGCCACTTTGAAAGCAACAATGAAAAGAACCATCAAGGAGAAAATAATCTTAGAATCGCCATATACTCGGGGAATTCACTATTTTCACCCGTTTAAATAATAAGTGTCAGCTTTAAATCGAATGCAAAAATCGCCCAATATTATGAGGCTACTCACTGCCTTAAAGTCATTTACATTTATTTTTTGCTTCATTTCTTTGGGCTTAACAACGCAAGTACAGGCCCAATTTTGGACTGAAAACTTTGGAACCGACCTGTTGCCTTGTGATTCGGAAGGTACCGTCGCTGATGGTATTGACAGTGGAAATGGTGCATGGACTATTGAGGCAACTGGTACAAATGGTTTCGTTGCAAATGAATGGTATATAAGTGCCACGGAAGTAGGGCAAGTCGTGGGCAGTTGCAGCACGAGTTGTCTTGACGTGCCAGCATTCAATAGGACGCTACATATTGGTCAAAATCCAAATGAGGGAGGTGATACGGGTGCTGAATACTTTGAATTTGCCGCGCCTGGATTCAGCTCAACAGATAAACGGGCCGTGTCACCCGTCATTGATTGCACTGGGCAGTTCGGTATTGACCTCACTTTTAATTATATTAACACTGTTTCAATAAGTGACTTTTGTACCGTTGATTATTTCGATGGCACCAATTGGCAGCAATTGGCACCGATAGCCGCATCACCAAATACGTGTGCACCGGAACTCACTTGGGCTACTGTTACCATAGCCCTGCCTGCTTCGGCCAATGGCAATCCAGATGTTCAAATAGGATTTCGCTGGAGAAATAACAGCGATGGAATACTTAATTCACCTGTCGCTGGAATCGGTAAGTCGGTTGCCATAGACGCTGTTCGTCTTTTTGCCGGCCCACCTCCTCAAATCCCATTAGCCAATTTTAATGTAATTGACCCAACGCTCGTATGCGAAGATGGTTGTGTGCAATACAATGCAACGCCAACCTTTGACAACAACTTTTCAAATGGGATCGCAACTGCAACTTTCGAATGGACTTTTCCGGGTGGGAATCCTGCCACCGGCACAGGGCAGAACCCAATAGTGTGTTACAGCAATGCCGGCAGCTATGGCGCCACATTAATTGTTACAGACAATATAGGGTCCAGCAATCCAGTTACCATCAATAATGTGGTAACCGTAGAGGAATGCGGTCCTGAGATAGCCATCGCCGTAGACATTTTCACCGCTTGCGCCAATGAGCAGTGCTTTAACTTCACAGACCTTAGCACGGGAACAGGCATATTCTTTTGGGCCTGGACCTTTACGAGCCCCAGTGGAGTAGAGGTGCTAAGCAATGAGCAGAACCCATCAAATCTTTGCTTTACAGAAATTGGTTTCTATGATGTCACCCTGCAAGCCATCGATACGGAGGGAACTACCACAGAAACATTCAATAATTACATGCAGGTGATAGACTGCACTGGTCCTGAAGTTGATTTTGTTCCTTCGCGAACTGTAGTCTGCCCCGGCGAATGCATAGAATTTACTGACCTGTCTACCTCACCTACCACCATTTTCGCATGGGAATGGACTTTTCCGGGCGGTGTCTCTCCAGGTTCTGATACACCAGGCACCTCAACAGAACAAAATCCCACGATTTGCTTCGAGACTGCAGGTTTTTACGAAATCACCTTAGCCGCAGAAGACCAGGAAGGTGTTTCAGCAATTACAAAGACCATTACCATAACGGTAGATCCCTGCACGGGGCCGCCAAATGTGGGCATCAACGCAAGTGAAACTGAAATCTGTACGGGCGACTGCGTTGATTTTTTTAGTGAATCACTTGGTTTTGTAGAAAACTACCTTTGGGTGTTCCAGGGTGTCAGTGACCTCAATTCGGCCGTTTCAACAGAACGCAACCCCTCTGTAGTATGCTACACTACACCCGGGACCTACAATGTGACGCTTACTGTTTCCAACTCTTTCGGACAAATAGACTCTGAAGTGTTTACGGATTTCATTACGGTCAATCAGTGTTTGAATCCCCCAGTTCCGCGAATTTCCGCAAGTCTTGACACCGTGTGTGCAGGCAAGTGCATCGACTTTACGAGTGTGAGCACCGGACTCGGGATTACAGATTATGAATGGAATTTTCAGGGAGGTACCCCGAGCAATGCCACCGGCGCAAACCCTACCGTGTGCTACAACACACCTGGTACCTACAGCGTTTCGCTCAATGTATCTGGCGCAGGTGGAGACTCTACGCGGGTTTTTAACAACTTCGTTACTGTGGTCAATGGCATTGATTGCCGTCCGCAGATCAGTGTAAACATTCCCGATACCATTTGTGCCGGTGACTGCGCTTTTATCAGTGGCCAGTTTGTTGACGCCGATTCAATTAGTTGGACTTTTATTGGGGGCAATCCGGCTGAAGTTTCTTCAGCGGTGCCGGGTATTGTCTGCTTTCCTGAAGTAGGCAACTATCCAATAATCGTTGAAGCGTTTAATACTTCGGGCGCCGCTTCACCCGTGGTGCGCAATATCGCAGTACTGCCCAAACCTCCCCTCAATGCTGGGCCCAACGTAACCATCAATGCGGGCACCCCGGTAACACTCAATGCGACGATTGCTGGCAACAGCACCCCTTCAGGACTTTTCGAATGGCAACCTTTTGACCTTGTGGACAATTTCAGAAGTCAAAGCGTAATCACCAGGCCAAGAGAAACCACGACTTACATTGTGAGTTATCAAGAAGTTGGTGGTTGTCAGACCTTCGATACCGTTACGGTGTTCGTGAATTTCGTGGCTGCCGTTGGGGTGCCATCAGCGTTCTCTCCCAATGGCGACGGCCAGAACGATGTGCTTCGCGTACTTGGCCAGGGAATCACCAGACTGGATTTTAAAATATACAACCGCTATGGTCAAATGGTTTTTCAAACCAATGAGCAATCCATAGGATGGGATGGAACACAAAATGGTAGAGATTTAAATCCAGGCACCTTCGTTTGGGTATTGGATGTACGTTTTGCTGAAGGACCACAAGAGCGTCTCACCGGTGATGTTACCTTAGTACGATAATCGCTTATGACAAAAAATATACAAATCATCTTTGTGTCATTATTGGTAGCGCCATTTATAAGCGCTAAACTACATGCACAGCAAGATTTTCATTTCTCTCAGTTTTTTGCAGCTCCTATCACTTACAATCCCGCCAACTCGGGTGCTTTTGAAGGTGATTTTAGGGCAATGGCAAACTATAGAAACCAATACAATTCCATTGCAGAGCCTTTTGTGACCACTGCATTTGCCGCCGATATGCCCATCAAGCTCTCTGCTGATGAGCGCGACCGCAACTTCCTTGGAGTCGGCTTACACGTGGTAAACGACAACTCGGGTACTTTAAATTTTAACTCCTTGTACTTCATGGGCTCTGTGTCTTATGCCATTGACCTCGGTGGCAGCAGCACCAATCCAAATTTCATTTCCGGAGGTCTTTCATTTGGCTACACGCAACGCTCTCTAGATTTTGGTCAGGCCACATGGAGCAACCAATGGGAAGGCGTGGGATTCAACCCCGGAGTGGCGAGTGGCGAGAGCTTTGCAGGAGTAATGGCGGAAGACAATATACTGCTGGGAGCAGGAGTGACATGGTTCAACTCTATTAATGACAATACCCGACTCTTGATGGGCGCTTCCTTGCTCAATGCCAATGCGCCCCAGGTTCAAATTATTGGCGATGAAAATGCCCTTTTCAGGAAATTTATTTACCACGCCGGAATGTCCATCACGCAAGAGGGTGGCTATGTGACCTTCCTGCCCAACCTTTTTGTGATGTTTCAAGGCCCCAACCGCATTGTGGATGTAGGAACTGAATTGGAATTCTCGCTCTGGGATCGCACGCAGTTTACTGACTTCAGGAATAACTTGTCGACCAATGTGGGCGCCTATTACAGGTTGCAGGATGCCATATACTTTATCGGCAGGGTCAATTATTATGACTTCTCCCTTGGCATAAGCTATGACTTTACCACTTCAAGCCTCGCCCGAGGCAACAATGGGCAGGGGGGCGTTGAATTGGTGGTGGGATACCGCACGCGCTTTAAAGGCCCTGGTACCGGTCGCCAAAGGCTCATCAACAGCAAAGGACTCTAAGGAGGAGCGTGGGTTTAAGTTTTCCTTTCGGACAAAGCAACTGTACGCTTAAATGCGCTTCATTTGTGACTGTATCAACTTCACCTGCTCATCGAGCATCTTGCGCTTGTCCAGTTTCTTTACTTCGGTAATGAGGTTCATTGCTTCGCGCTTTCTTCTTTTCATCACGGCAATTCCAGCAAGGTTGAGTTTGGCCATGGCCTGATCAGTACTCATGCGCAGGCCTGTTGACAATGCCTTCCGGAAATATTTTTCAGCCTTGGTGGCACTTTGGGTCTGTGCATAAATCAAGCCGATGAGGTAATAATAATAAGCTTCTTGCGACTTTCGCAATTGCTCCGGGTGTTTGATTCTCTCGAGGGTAGCTTTTGCCTTTTCAAATTTGCCCCTGCGCAGGTGAATAAACGCCAGCAATATCAACTCATGCTTAAAAAGCGTGAGCACAATGAGACCCGTAATGAATATGAAGAGAATTCCATTGCCGATGTTTCCGAGGGTAAACTGGTAAACACACCAGGCCAATGAGAGTGCACTGAGAATATACTTTATAATTTTATTGATCATGGTCGATTTTTTAGCCGCGCAAAGGTAATTACTCAGGGGGAATTGAGGCCCTAAATCTGTCGCTTATCCCCAAAGTAGGCGTCATGGTATAGGAGACTTTATGTGATACATCCAATTGAAACTCTTCTTATATTTACGCACCTGCAATTTTTAATCGGCTTTATAGCGAGGAACCAGTTAATTATGAATAAATATACCCTAATTGTATGCATTAGCGGAATGCTTTTGCCGGCTATGGCTTCTGCCCAATGTAACAAGCTGCATGGCCCGGTAGTGATCAATGAATTTCTCGCTTTCAATACCAATGTAGCTACAAACTCCATTGGCGTCCATGAAGATTATGTGGAACTTTATAACACCAGTGACGAATCTGTAAATCTGGAAGGTTGGTTTCTCTCTGATAGCAGAGGCTCCAACGGCCGGCTCAAATTCCGATTTCCGGATGTGAACATAGCACCCAATTCCTATCTCATAGTATGGTGCGATAATGAAGGCGACCCTTTCATGCCGGGACTCAACGCTGAGTTTAGCTTGAGCAGCACAGAAGGAGAACGGGTGGTGCTCTCAAATCCCGATTCCATCATTGTGGATTATGTGCGCTTTGGTCCGGTAGAGGAAAATGTGAGCATTGGCAGGTTTCCAAACGGCTCCGGCCCTTTCACCACAATGGTTCCTTCTTTTAATGGGCCTAATTTTAATGGTGATGAATTCAAACTTGTTATCAATGAATTTATGGCGAGCAATAGCGCAACGGCTTTTGACACTTTCGGTGAATTCGATGATTGGATAGAAATTTATAACAATGGCAGCACTTCCGTAAATATGGCTGGATACATGCTCAGCGACAACCACAACCGCCCCGACAAGTTCATCTTCCCTTCCGGTACCATACTCGGCCCTGATCAATACATTGTCGTATGGGCTGACAATGCCCCGCAGCAAGGGCCATTGCATGCTGACTTTGGGCTCTCGGCCTCGGGTGAGGAGGTCATTCTTAGTCGCCCCGATACTTCAACTGTTGATTATTTCGTGTTTGGTGAGCAGGCCACTGACATCAGTGAAGGTCGGTTTCCCAATGGCTTAGGCCATTTATTGCCATGCATGTCACCCACATTTGGGTCGAGCAATTTGGGAACCATATCGGTTGATAACCACACGCGCAAAGAATCCCTTTTGGTATATCCAAATCCTGCAAAGGATTCGTTTTGGATTGAGAATAATTCCACAGCGGCTGAACAACTCCGTATCTACGATTTAGCCGGAAGGTTGGCACTGGAGGCCACCTTGAAGGGTCAATCCGGGAATGAGGTTGATATTAGCAGGTTGGCCGAGGGAATTTATATAGTCTTCACCCGATATGGCCAGTCGAGGCTGGTCAAAATGCGCTGAATAATACAGGGCAAAGTGTGCAACCTCAGGGGCGTGTAGGCGTCAAAGCTGCAAGGTTAATAATACGTTAAATCAACTGCGATCACCATGAATAGATTCATTTCTTCACTTTCGCTCTGCCTGGCAACATTCGGTATCCAGGCCCAGGTGGTTTTGAATGAGATCAGTGCGGCCAATTATAGCCACACCATGGACAATTACGGCGAGTACGATGATTGGATTGAGCTGTACAATACTTCCGCAACAGCTGTCGATTTGGGCGGCTACTACCTGAGTGACCGCGTCAACAACAATACCAAGTGGCAAATACCCGAAGGCTGCATCATTGAGCCATTCGGTTATCAACTCTTTTGGTGCACGCGCCGCAATACAGACGAAGGTGGAGCTTACCACACCAATTTTAAGATTACCCAGTCGACGAATGAGCCCGTGGTCTTCAGCGACCCCTCCGGCAACATTCTGGAGATTTTCACTTTAGATAAAAACAATCAGACCAATCACTCAAGGGGACGTGTGAGCGACGGAGCCGCCACATGGGGAGTTTTTATGGAGCCAACTCCCGGTGCAGCGAACATTACGCAGGTCTATCAGGAGTATCCATCCTTTCCCGTTTTCAGTCATGGGCCGGGCTTTTACAGCGGCAGCCTCAGCCTCGCCATTTCCAGCAATGAGGCCGGCAGCATTCATTATACCCTCGATGGAAGCGAGCCTACCCAAAATTCTCCAGTCTACACAGGTCCAATTACCCTATCTGAGACCACGGTGGTGCGTGCAGTGGTGCACAATCCTGATCCACTTGTTCCGGCTGGATTTATTGAGACCAACACTTATTTCCTGAATGAAAACTTCACCGTTCCGGTGATATCTGCCTCCGGTGACGACATTATCACACTGCTCAATGGTACCCAACTCGAACCCGTGGGTCACTTTGAGATATTTGATGAAGAGGGTACATTTAGAGATGAGGGACTCGGAGAGTACAACAAGCACGGCAACGACTCCTGGGCTTATGATCAGCGCGGTCTGGACTGGATCACGCGCGATGAATTTGGGTACAACAATGAAATCGATTACCGGATATTCAGGGATTCACCACGGCGCTATTTCCAACGCTTTATCCTGAAAGCGGGTGCCAATTGCAATTATCCTTTCCAGGATGGAGGCGCCCATGTTCGCGATTTTTACGTGCAGTCCCTTTCGCAAGTGGCCGATCTTGAGCTCGATGAGCGTTCAGCAGAGTTTTGTGTGCTTTTCGCAAATGGGCAATATTGGGGTCTTTATGATATTAGAGAAAAGGTCGATGATCCCGATTTCACGGATTATTATTACGATCAAAAGAAGGAAGACATTGATTTCCTCAAAACGTGGGGTGCCACATGGGAAGAGTATGGCTCAATCGATGACTGGAATACACTGCGCGACTTCATTCTAAATAACGACATGGCCGACGCTGACAACTACGCCTATGTTAAAACACAATACAGTACGCTGAGCCTCATTGACTATTTCGTAATGAATTCATACGTGGTGGCTGCCGACTGGCTCAACTGGAATACAGGCTGGTGGCGCGGACGCAATCCAGATGGCGGCGCCCAGCAGTGGCGCTACATTCTCTGGGATATGGATGCCGTATTCGGGCATTACATCAATTATACCGGAATACCCAACACAGGTTCCAGTGCGGATATATGCTTTCCGGAAGCGCTCAATGATCCCGGAGGACAGGGGCACGTGCCTATCTGGAACAAGCTTCTCGAAAATGAAGATTTCCAGGCAGAGTATGTCAACCGCATGTCCGATTTGTCGAATTCATTCTTCTCCTGTGAATTTATGACAGCCCACCTCGACAGCCTTGTGGCCATCATGGAGCCTGAAATGCCTGCCCATATAGCCCGTTGGGGCGGTACCATTGACGGCTGGAATACCAATATGCAGAGCATCTATGACTTTATAGCTGTGCGCTGTGAAGAGCTGAACAACAATATCCTGGATTGTTACGAGTGGCTCGATGGCCCTTATGAGCTTCGCGTGGAGGTGCAACCCCCTGGCGCTGGCAAAGTAAAAGTCAATACCATCACCCCGCCAAGCTATCCCTTTGTAGGCCAGTATTTTGGAGGCATTTCACAAAGTCTTGAAGCTTTTGCCAACCCAGCATTTGAGTTTAGCCACTGGTCAGTAGGGGAGCTTGTAATTACCCCTGACAGCCTGAGTGCTGCTATTGGCTTTATGCTGGATACCAACGCCACTGTAGTAGCCCATTTTGAGCCTAAATTCTTATTTGACATCACCTTCGAAGTGCACCCGGAGCTGTCAGGCGCCATAGCCATAGGCGATGAAATCCAGGAGGACTTTCCCTACACCACTGAAATGGCCGCCGCAGTGCAACACAGCCTGGAAGCACAAGCCAAGCCCGGTTTTCTTTTTGACCGCTGGGAGCTCACCCTCCCCAATCAAATAACCCCCGGACTGGGAGAGCCCATGGTAAACCTTGAAGTGGCTTTTGAAGGTACCGTGAAAGCTTTTTTTGTGGAAAACAACAATGCTATACTTTTTGACGTAAGTCCGCCCGGAAAGGGCTTTATCGAGATTGATGGAGAACGGATTGAGTCCTATCCTGAGATTCGCAATTTGCCCGCCAACTTCAGCTATACACTTGATGCAAAAACAGATGAAGAGTTCTACCGCTTTTCACATTGGACGGCATTGCACCATTCGTTTCTGCCCGATTCTTCATACTCTGGTGTAAATATGGAATTCGATCAGGGCGATGTAATCACAGCCCATTTTGTCGAAATCCCCAATTACACACTCACTTTCTTAACCAATCCAAAAGACAAGGGAGAGATACAATTTGGAGACCTCCGAATTACAGAGTTTCCACATACACAAACATTTCGCGGGCAAACAGGGTATGCCCTTGAGGCTGTAGTACCATTTAAATGGGAATTTGAGGAATGGGATTTTATCATGAGGCCTGAGCTCGCCGGGAGCAATTTTCCCGCATTGCGCTATACCCCTATTCGCAATGATACCATCGTCCTTAATTTGAATGAGCGATTCAGTGATGTGTTCATTCCTTCCGCATTCTCACCAAATGGTGATGGCGTCAATGAACTCATTCGCGTACAGGGTCCGGAAATATCAGAGGTTGATTTCAAATGGGTTATTTACAGCCGCTGGGGCGACCTTGTCTTTGAGAGCAATGATATTGAGAAGGCCTGGAATGGCGCCAAACTGGACTCGGATTACTATTGCCCTGTGGGAATCTACACCTACCATCTTACTTTCCGAAATGCCATCACGAATGAAAATGAGCGGCGCGACGGCAGCATTATGTTGATCAGATAAGCGCGGATGGATACATCGGTATTTTATTTAAACTGAGGAATGCATTGCCAGAATTTATTTTATTCATACAAATATTACCAATTTGGTTGTTCTGTGCTTAAAGCTGATTACTTTTATATATCAGCAAAGGCCAACATCACACTTCGATCAAGCTTTTAATTGCTGCTATCACAACACGGGTTTTATCACGTGTTGTTTAAGAAAATAGCGCATGGTAAATTCAATTGACTTTGAGGCAGTCTTCACCTGCCTTCCGCAACCGATAGTCATTGTAACCATCGGTGAAGCGCGTATTCGATTCAAACAGGCTAACCCGGCTTTCTTCGCTTTTACTGGACTGGACCTGTCCGACCTGCACCTTGGTGAAGACTGGTTACCGGCACTTTTGAAGAATGAATCATCGAGTCGTGGAGCTTTGAGTAGCCAAGGTCTGGATACCCTAAGAACATTTGCACTCCGAATTAAAGAGCTGGAAGCCAGTAAATCAAATGTTAAACCGAGATTCATTGAAATCGAAGGAATAACTTTTGTGGCGCACTCTCCCAGTGTACCTGCTACCTACAATGAGGTGGACCTTGAGCAGAAGAAGAAAGCCAATGAGCTGTCCATGTTTTTTAATAACTCAATTTTTGGTGCCTTTTACATGGTTTTGGACGAGCCATTTATCTGGAATGAAAATACAGACCGCGCGCAGGCAATTGACTTTATGCTACATAACTTACGCCTCACAAGGGTCAATCAAGCCATGCTCGATCAGTACGGTGCAGCTTTGGAAGATTTTATAGGACGAACGCCACACGATTTTTTCATCCACGACCTCGAACAAGAACGCCGATTGCTGGGCGATATCTTTGAAAAAGGCAAGCACCGCGCAGTGAGCTTCGAGCGCGATAAAAATGACCGTGAAGTGATTTTCGAAGGCGATTATGTGGTGCAACATGACGAGACCGATGCAATCATCGGACTATTCGGGCTGCAGCAAGACATCACAAGGCGCTACCGCTATATTGAAAAAATTGAAAATCAGAACGAAAAGCTTCGTGAAATCGCCTGGCTCCAGTCCCATGTGGTGCGCGCCCCTGTAGCGCGCTTGCTTTCAATCGTTGATCTTTTAAAGGACTTTGAACACCTTGAAAATGACAAAAAAAGCAATATTGTGGACTTCATCAAAGAAAGTACGCTTGAAATAGACCGAGTTATTGCTCAGATTGTACGCCGCACCGAAGCCGTTGATATCTCAGCCATGGAACCGGATGGGGACATTTAGACAAAACTTTTTGCAGGAAACTACAAAAACTAAATGTCGTCATGAGGCGTTAGTTGATCAGTACTAAAAATGAAATTCATGCGATTTCCCATCCTTTCTTACCTCCTCATTGCGCTCAGCGCTTCTGCATGCGCGCAACCAACCGCCAAAAGTGAGGCGCAAAAAGCCGTGGAAAATGCTCCGCCGGTCGAAGTGCCGATGAAAGATGGCCTGAAACGTGCGTACTTCGCGAGTGGATGCTTCTGGTGTGTGGAAGCCATTTACGAAAGTGTGAAAGGGGTGAAGGAGTCCATCAGCGGATATTCTGGAGGCCATACCGACAATCCCACTTACGAGCTCAGCAATACGGGCCGCACAGGCCATGCCGAAGCAGTAGAAATAATCTACGACCCTGAGGTGATTGATTTCGCGACGCTGGTTGATGTTTATTTTGGGTCGCAAAATGTAAACCAGGTCAATGGCCAGGGCCCCGACAATGGCTCGCAGTACCGTTCCATAATTTTCTACCAGAATGATGAGGAGAAGCGCATTGCCGAAGAGAAAAAGGCCTTGGTTGAAAAGACCATCGGCGCTGAGGCTGCAGCAGAGATTCTTCCTTTCCAGAAATTTTGGATCGCCGAAGAATACCACCAGGATTACAAAAAGCGCAATCCCAACAATTCCTATATCAGGGCAGTGTCCAACCCCCGGATGGAGCGATTTAAAGAGACTTTTCCAGAGTTGTTAAAGTAAATCTCGGAGCCCATTTACTCTTCCACAATTCCATAAATGTACATCGCTTCAGTGCGCATGGTACGGGGTACGCGAAGCAACACCCTATTTACTTCAGCAAAAGTATACACCTTGGAGAAAGCATCTTCAGCGCGAAACAGCTGCTCATTTCCATTGAAGAAAATTCCAAAGATCAACTCCTGAACTGCTCCTTGCCCTTGCCGGTAAGCTTCAGGAAGCTCCGCTACAAAAGCATAGCGGTGGGGCTGTCCGGGCAATTGCACGGCTTTACTTCCTGTCAACCTGTTGCCGCTCTCCACGCGGTTGGGCCATATCAGCCTTCCGCTGCCATCGGGCATCATGTTGAAGAGGTATAGCTGCGCATCCTGACTGCTCAAGGCCTCTATGCGGATGGTATCATTGGGGCGGTAGGAGGGTTGAAGGCTGCGCAGACTGCCGTAAAATGAAGGATCGGCCGCTTCACTTTCTATCGCAACCTTGCCCCGGTAGCTTATTTCCAATTCAAGGCCCAGGTCCGTGTTGATCTCTTTGTACGCGGGTGCTTTTTCTTCTACAATGCGCCCGGCACTCTCCTGCTTTGTGAAATACAGGTAGTCTTGCAGCCATTGGCCACCATTGCCCCGGGTCATTTGCTCCGCAGTGGTGTTAGACTCTACAATTTTCACGTCAACTCCCGATACACGCTCCACAGCCTGCATCCGCGCAGCGCTTAGCAATCTGGCTTCCATGCCGGCCCGCGAATCCTGCCTGCCGATCTTTTCGCTGTAGGTGATGCTCACCCAGCCTTGCGGACTTTGCTGCGCGCCTTCATGGCGCTGTGCCTGGAGCAAAGTCGCTACCATAAGGGTCAATATTGCAGTGGCAAATAAGTTATTCATCTTCATCGGATTATTTGGTTGGCATCTCCCCACACCTGCGGGCTCTGCTCGCGTGAGTGCAGCCTGCGGGCCATGTAAGGCAGCCCGTCGCCGTCGTCATTGAGCCAGGTGTTCATTTCGGCGACACTGATTTCTCCGTTTTCGTCAAGGTCGGCGGCCCCTTGTAGCCCTTTCAGGAAGAAGTAGGTGAGCAGTCCGTGTCGCATTTCAGGGTACCAGCTCGCAATCTGCTGCCCACCCGATGCTGTGATCACCACCGCACGCTCACCCAGCACTGCCGAAGGGTCGTTCACGCGTATCCCAATCGGTGAAGCCTGGGCAATGAGCATGTCGCCGCCTCCGGTGGCCCCCGAGAAGCAGGCATCGATCACTACGGTGATGCTTCTCGCTTCGAGTTTACTCAGGTTTTCATAAAGCACCTCCAGGCTGTAGCCGGTTAGCGCAAGCCGGGTTGGGTCGCCATCTACCGGCATCAGGTAAGCCTTCTGGGCATTGGGGTCGGGTGCACCGTGTCCGGAAAAATAGATGAATACATCGCTTTCACCTGGTTTCACAAGGTCGTTTAGCCTGCCTTTCGGCAAATTGCGGTCGCCAAAAAGTACTTTCATATTGGTGAGGGTTGCATCCTCAAGGTAGAGCACATTGCCCGGACGGTATCCAAGGCTCTGCTCCAGGTAGCGCCGGGTGAGCAAGGCATCATTGTGTGCAAATGCCACTTGAGGCACCCCGGCCTGATAGCTCCGGTTGCCAATGATCACAGCCACAGCATTTGTATTCACCTCATCGGCCACGGGGATGTTTCGCGCAATATCCGACGAGAGGGCTCCTGCTTGCTGGGTTTGTCCGTCTTCAAGTTCGCGGGCAGCTACAATCAATTCCTGCGTACTTCTCTGGGTCTTGTAAAGCGTAAGGCCAAGGTCTTGTGCCAAATTGCCAAAGCGGCCACTTGCTTCAATAAGTTCTACCTCCACCTTAAAACCCTCCGCCTCGCTATTGGCGAAAGCCTGAAAAGTGAGGTCTTTAAAACTACCACTGCCCATGGTGCCCACATCGAGCACCGTAAGCCTCGGATTGGGAACGCCCGCGAGAAACACCCCTTCTCCGGGAGCGATGCGTGCCTGTACCCCTGAGGCCTGGCCCTCGCCGCCATTTTTTATTCTTACGGTGATGTCCATCACTGTGCCGGGAGTAATGGTGGCGCGGCCCTGATTGTCTTGCACGCCCACATCAGCGATGGAGAGCACGGGGGCTTTTACAGGGCTGGTTGGTACGATAATTACAATGGGATCGGCATGGAATCCATTGATTTCAAGTGCAGAAAGTTTGATCTCCGCATTGCCATCCTCAAGGTCGTCGCCACCGGTAATGGCCAGGCTTAATGATTTAGACGCGCCCGGCGCAATGGTACCCAAGGCTGCTGACAGCCCCGCTATATCCGCATCACTGTCGCCGACGATGCGCACGAATTGTGCTGGTCCCTCACCGCTGTTGCTCACGGTAAGCGCCACAAGGGCCCGTTCACCAGCCGAGAGTCGGTTGTCGCCATCGGTATCGGTAAATTGAAAATCTTCTATGCTCAATTTTGCCGGAAGGCTGGCACCCATGGCCACTTCCTCTAATTCAACCTGGAGTCCCACAGGGTAGCGGTAACCGGTAATCGGGTGTATCACTTGGGCGTTGAGAATTTCTGTGGTTTCGAGATCAGCACTCAAGCGCTCCACTGCTTCAATTCTCAGCACATCTTTGTTTTCAAACAGGGTGCGCGCGTTGTCACGGTCTATTTCAATGGTGGCTGCAGTGCCCTTCAGGCTTACAGGGAACATGCCCAAACGCACGTCATAGGTTTCAAAAGCAAGGTCAGACGGAAGCAAAGTCACCGTTTTGGTAGATGCGGATATCCGCGCTCGTCTTCGCTGCTCTTCTTCCAATTGCTGATCGATAATAAGGGGACCTAGCAGCTCGCTACCTTCCCGCATCCGCATGATGTGCTCTCCGTCGGTTTCAAACTGGTTGCGCGGCTTCAATTTGGCAGTCAGGCCGGGCTTGCTGGCAATTGCGCTTTCGTATCCTGCTGGATCCCAAAAGCTCTTCCACACCATCCGCGGGCGGTCGTCATCCTCAACATAATAAAGCTGCCCACCAAAATTGAAATACAGGTTGCCTGTGGGCTCAAATGCATCTGGATAGGAGTAGAGCAACTCCCCGTCACTTAAGCGGTATATCTTGACAAGGCCCGCTTCATTGGCACTGGCGAGGTAGCGGCCATCACGGCTGAAGGCAATTTTCGACAACATACCTCCGGCATTCTCGAGATACACATATGGACCATTCTGCTTATCAATCTCTATTTGGTCTCCATTGTAATCTATATTCCAAAGCAAAATTCTACCATCATTTCCAGCAGAAGCCAGTATGCGACCGTCTGGGCTGAAGGCAACGCTCGTGACAAAATTGAGGTGGCCAATGAGCATGGCGGTCATTTTGCCATTGACCAGATCAAAAATACGCACGCGGGTATCCCAGCTACCGGTAGCAATGAGCCGGCTGTCATGGTTAAAGGCGATAGCACTTACTGCGCCGTAATGCATGGCATTCAAGCGAATCCGGTCCATGGTTTCGAGGGCAAATACACGCATGGTATGGTCCCAGGATGACGTGCTCAATCGCTTGCTGTCATGGCCAAAGGCTACATCGCTCACTTTGTTGCGGTGTCCTCCCAAAGTTCCGATGGGCTCGCCGCTCGTCGCTTCCCACAAGTTTGCAAAGTTTTCATTGTGCAGGCTGGCAATCATTTTACCATCAGGGCTAAACTGAACCTTGTGTATTTCAAGTGATTCCTTTTTGTTCAGTTTCCAAAAGTTGACCTCTGCATTCTGGGCCTGCAAGCTGAGGTGGCCAAGTGCAGAAAATCCGAGGTAGAGCGCGGCGAGGTAAGGGAGGCAGGTTTTCATCGTCTTTGGTTTAGGCCTTTTCTAAAACAGGTGAGCAATCAGCAGGTTTTAAAATCGGGTTGTGCTGTTGCCTAAATTACAAGTTACGTGCCAATATCCAAGTCCAAAATCAAATCAATGTGCACTTTACATTTATTATTAGGAAGGAAATACCCGATATGTTAATCTATTTAAATTTTCGCTGAATTGAAAATACAGGGTCATGCTAATGCGCATTATGGCCTGTGAATTGTACTGCTCGGGCTGTCGCTTCCGCAAAAAGCCGCGAAACATACTTAACCTTTAATCCTTGAGTTATGAAAGCATTGTTTTCTCTCTTTTTTTTCAGCGCTTGCCTCGGTATCTCAGCCCAGGAAATTGTTCCGAACGAGTTCATAGAGCGCGACCTTCAAATCGCTGATTATAGCCTGCCTGACAAGGAAGAATTGATGAATCAAATTGCTGTGTTGAGCAGGGAAATCAACCTGAATCCCAACCTCACCCAACCGTACGTTATGCGGGGTCGGGCGAAAGTATCTTTGGGTGATTTTCGCGGAGCCATCGCCGATTTCGATAAAGCAGTAAACCTGAAAGCGGGCGATGCCGAGCTTATCGCTGAGCGCGCACAGGCAAGGGTGCGCATGGGCGACTACAAAGCGGCGGTGATGGATTACACCCAGGCCATTGCACTCGACCCCGCGCTGGCCGGAGTGTATATGCAAAGGGCTTACGCCAAAAAGCAACTGGGCGATTTGCGTGGAGCTGCGGCCGACTTTGCCGAAGAGCGCAAGCTCCGCCCACAGGATGAAGGCGCCTACCTCCTCGGACTCGAGCGCTACTTCGCCGGCGATTACCGCACTGCCATAGCACACTTTGATACCGCAATCGGAATCAACCCTGCCCAGCCCCAGTTTCATTACCACCGCGCCAAGTCATTGGCCCAACTCGGCGAGCATCAGGTCGCCATTGGCGATTTCGACAAAGCCATAGAAGGCAATCCCACCGACATCTCAGCCATTGTGCAGCGCGGACTCTCCTCTATCAAAGTGGGAGCCCTCGATGCCGGCTGTCTTGACCTCAGCAGGGCAGGAGAGCTGGGCTACGAAAGGGCCTATCAATTGATTAGAAAGTATTGCAGTCTGTAGGCAACTGTATTTTACGTTGCTTAACAAATGTCCTGCTTTTCTCCAAAAAAATGCTAAAGGGGTAACTTTCCAAAATAAGCCCCGTTAAAGGAAGTGTAAGCATCTTATTACATCGGAGCTGGTTACTCCGAATGGTTAAATGATTGGTTAATTCAAAAAGTCCCGCGAAACGTCGCGGGACTTTTTGCTTATGGACCTATAGCATAGCGATCAGGGTGCTTCACGACCCATTTAATTACTTGTCGTCTTCTGCGGCAGCTTCTTGTGCCGCGGCATTCTCAGCAGCTTCTTCCAGGATGTCTTTGGCGAAGATGTCAAAAATCACTGCGTACTGATACGCCAGCTCTTTGTAACTGTCATACCGGCCTGAGCCACCGCCATGACCAGCGCTCAGGTTTGTTTTCAGAAGTATCAGGTTGTCATCTGTTTTTATATCCCTCAGCTTGGCCACCATTTTCGCCGGTTCCCAATAGCCTACCCTCGTGTCGTTTACGCCAGTGGTAAAGAGCATGTGAGGATAGTCCATTGCACTTACGTTTTCATAAGGGCTGTAGCTCAGCATGTACTCAAAAGCCTTTTTGTCATGTGGGTTGCCCCATTCTTCGTATTCAATGGTGGTTAAAGGGAGCTTGTCGTCGAGCATGGTGTTAATCACATCAACAAAAGGGACATCAAGAATCACCAGTTTGAAAAGATCGGGCCGCATGTTGACGATACCGCCCATCAGGAGGCCGCCGGCGCTGCCACCCTGTGCTACGATATTGCCTTTACGCGCATATCCTTCTTCAATTAAGAACTCGGCACAATCGATAAAGTCGGTAAAGGTATTCCGCTTGTTCATCATTTTGCCACCGTCGTGCCATTTCTGCCCAAGCTCGCCACCACCCCTCACGTGGGCTATGGCGTATACAAAACCGCGGTTGATCAAACTGTACACAGTACTGTTAAAGCCCGATTCGCTTCCCGCGCCGTATGAGCCATACGATGTCATAAACATGCGCTTGTATTTGTTATTCTTGTTGGCATCCCACCTTCTGTAAAGCAAGGTGATGGGAATCATGGTACCATCACGGGCCTCTGCCCACACCCTTTCATGCTTTATCCACCTTCCAGTAAAATGGTTTTTTACCACTTCCTTCTTCACCAGGCGCTGCTCTTTGGTGCGCATGTTGTAATTCCACACTTCTGAAGGGTCTTTCATGGAAGTTACAGTGTATTGCAGAGTGTCAGTGTCGAACTTCGGATTGTATCCAATGGACACCATTTGAAGATCACCCTTGATATTCAGGTAGTGTGATTTGCCACTTTCCTTGTCGATGATTTTCATACGGTTTTCCATATTCTCCGATTCTCCGAGCACAAAGAAGTCATCGAAAACCACGAAGCCCGCAAGGCGCGTGTTTTTATTGGGCTTCAGGAAGCTCTGCCAATCTTCTTTGGCGTAAGCGCTTTCGTCGCATTTGAACACTTCAAAATCCACACTTTCCTTGTTGCTGGTGATGTAGAATTCATTTTTGTAATCCGATACCGAGTACTTATGCCTGCCTTCGCGGGGAGCCATGAGATGAAAGCCTTGCTCCACTGCATTCAGGTTCATGAAATGCACCTCATTGGTGTTGCTGCTGCCTACACCCATATAGATGTACTCCTTTGATTTTGATTTCGATATGGAGACCTGAAAGCGGGGATCATTCTCCTGAAAAAGCAGGGAGTCACTTTTTTGAGGCGTATTCAAATCGTGCAACTTCAGCTGATAGGTGCGGTTGGTTTTTGGCTCTTGGACCGTGTAGAGCAATTGATGGTCGTTGAGCCACACCATGCCCGACACATCTATCAGAGAATCTTTCAAAGCCGCGCCAGTCTCAATATTTTTGAATTTGACGGTGGCCTTGTCGCTGCCCGTTGTATTTTCATAATACAACATCAGTTTGGTGTTGGGGCTTACTGTAATACCTCCCGCGGAATAATAATCTTTGTCTTTGGCCAGCACATTCACATTCATCAAGGTATCCCAGGTTTCAGTGCCATCTTTCCGGCGCAAATAAATCGGGTACTCATCCTCTTCGGTCCATTTCGTTTGGTACCAATATCCATCCCGCTCGTAAGGAATTGATTCATCTTCCTTGTTCAGTCTGCTGGTGAGCTCTTGAAACAGCTCCCGCTGGTTTTTTCTTAGCGGTATAAAGTAATTGTCGGTGTATTCATTTTCTGCCACCAGGTATGCCTTGATAGCTGGATTGCGCAGCGGATCTTTTGGCTGCTTCATCCAGGCGTAGTTATCCACCAAGGTGGTCTTGTGAACTTTCGTTTCTGCTGGAATCTTTTTGGCAACAGGCGCAGGCAGGCTGTCGTTTCGTTTGTGCTTGTCAGCAAATTGCTGCTCGAGTGGCATTTTGCCCTCCATGTCCTTTCTGATGCTGTCGGGAATCATCGCCACGGGATATTTCGCTGAGTACTCCTCCCAGAATTCTGCATTGTATTCCAGCGGCAAGTCAAACAATTGATTCGTCTCGACATTGGCAAAGACTTCGGTCATCGGGAATTTCTGCACCGAGTCGGTTTTTACCTGGTCTACCCAAAACTGGCTTACCGCGTAGTACGGGGTGATGTCGTTGGTGATGGTGTCATTTAAAATGAATTCATCTTCGTGGCGCAGATATTTCAGGTGATAGGTATCTCCGATTTTCTGGTACTCAATGTTGAGCTTATAATCGAAGTGCTTGTAATTCATCGTGGTGTAACTGCAGAAGTACTGCTTGAACTCCGACGGAACCGAACTTTCAAATTTGAGCACTGCAAAACACTCTTTGTCGATGTAAATCTTGCCTTGCAATACTTTATTTCGGGAGGCTTTATAGTAAGGCCTCAATTTTCCTTTCTCCTCCAGCTTTTCCATCAGTTCTTTGGTTAGTGCAGTCCGGAAACTCAGCACATACACATAGCCGATCCCTTCCATCAAAACTTCTCCCAGTTCGTATTCGAACTTTTTGAATTTGCTGTCAGCAAAAAAAGCAGCTTTGTACTTCAAATAATCCTTGCTGAATATTCCCATGGGGCCTCCTTCAATGTTGGCGTACATGTCGGTTTTTGTAAGGTTCATGCTCGATCGAGAATCAATCACCCTGGCCTGGTCCTGATTCATGGTTTGGTGGTAAAAATGGCTGCGGTGCAAACTTCTGCCACTAAACATGTTGGAGTTGCTCAAAGAGGATATGCTGTACTGTGCCTCGACCATATAGTCGCGCCATTTGTAGGGGTCTTCCTGGTAAGGCGCATAATGCACCTGCACCGCAGCATCTGCGTAGACGATGAACGCTCCATTTTCGGCAATGGTTTCCCGGTAATATCCTTCCAGCATCACGGGCTCCTGGGCATAGTTTTGCTCAATGTTCTTGATGACCCTTTTCAGCACCTGCTTGGCCGACAGGCTTTTTTCTGGCTTAATCACCACTTCTTTAATTTGGGCTACATCCTGTTCCATGCCGATGATCAGTGGATCCATTGATTTCAAAGCACTGATGGAATGTACTTGACGCACATAGCCCAGATAGGAGAACACGATGTTCTTGTCTGCCTGAGCTGCGGGTATGTTCAATACAAAATCACCGTCGCCGTTGGTCACCGTTCCCAGTGCAAAGCCATCAAGGGTTACATATGAAAAGGAGAGGGGAGCCTTGCTCGATCCATCCACCACCTTGCCTTTCAGCCTTATCGGGGTTTGAGAAAATGCCGATGAAATGACAAGCAGGTTGAGCAGCAGGATAAAAAGAAATCTCATAGCCTTCGTGTTGTACGTGTAAAATTACAAGTGGAAACCATCCAGGGGTTTGACCTGTAACAAGCTGGGAAGTTACAAGGAATTGAAGTTTTTCAAAGTATTTCTGTCTTGAATAGCGTTCTGTTTAATGTTTTATTTGTCATTGAACCGCTTGGGTCAAGGGGAAAGGAAGAAGCGCCTTCTTTACGTTGCTTAACAATTGCCCTGCTTTTCTCCAAAAAAATGTCAAAGGGGTAACTTTCCAAAATAAGCTCCGTTAAAGGAGGTGTAAGCATCTTATTACATCGGAGCTGGTTACTCCGAATGGTTAAATGATTGGTTAATTCAAAAAGTCCCGCGAAACGTCGCGGGACTTTTTGCTTTTGAGAATGGCAAAACCTGTATACCTTGTCAGAAACAAATCATCCATGCGCCCCAATCATTGAACAGTGCGCTGCTTGCAAAAAGAAAAAAACAGCTTTACGGAAGCGATATCCCGAGAATATAGAAGTATTCACTATCATTGAATCCAAAATTGATGCGATGTTTTCAAAACACTTCAACCAAAAAAGACAGGTATCGCCTGAAGGATTCCGCTACCGGGGTGTTGAGCCCAGCCGGCTGGAGAACCTGACCGATGCCGTATTCGCTTTCTCAATTACCCTCTTGGTTATCGCTTCAGAAGTGCCAAAGAGCTTTCTGGAGCTGCAGGCCAGCATGTACAGCTTTATCGGTTTTATTTTTTGCATCATGCTTCTGCTGGGCATCTGGAACAACCACAGCAATTTCTTTTTGCACTACGGCATGCGCGATAAAGGCACCAAAGTGATCAACTTCCTGTTTCTATTTCTCCTGCTCTTTTACATATACCCGCTTAAATATTTATTCTCTTATGTCGGTACGGGAATCTATGTCCGTATCAAACTACATTTCGGCGACAGTTCAGAAGCACTTCGCCTGGCCATCTCTGAGCTGCAACGGTCCAATATGGATAGCGCACAATGGCAGGACCTTATCATACGTTTTGGTTTGGGACTTTTTCTGCTTTACTTTCTCTTGGGGCTTATGCATGTGAATGCTTCCAAAAAGAGAGCGTCCCTGGAATTGAATGAACTGGAGATATACGAAACCCATAGTTTCATTCAGGCATATGCCCTTCTTTGTTCCATTGCCGCCCTCTCCATGGTTACCGTACTCGTGCTGGGCGGCGAGTATTCCGACATTGCCGGCTTCGTGTATTTGCTGGTTCCAATCATTCTGCCCATACACCGTAAATTCCGTACAAGGAAGATGGGGCGTATGCTGTTTACCTCTGATCAGGCGCGCTAAGCTTTCGCGCCCTGCCTTTCGGCAAAATTGGGGCTTCGCACTGCGGTATCAAAGCAGCCCCATGCTGGCAATGCTGACAGGTAAGCAGCATTCTTCATGAAGCGTGTGTAACACACAGAAGCCCGCGTTGTGCCTTAGGCCATCGATTCCAGCAGAAAATCCAAACAGGCGGGAGCCCGTTTGCTTTGCTTAACAATTGCCCTGCTTTTCTCAAAAAAAATGTCAAAGGGGTAACTTTCCAAAATAAGCTCCGTTAAAGGAGGTGTAAGCATCTTATTACATCGGAGCTGGTTACTCCGAATGGTTAAATGATTGGTTAATTCAAAAAGTCCCGCGAAACGTCGCGGGACTTTTTGCTTTTGGCTTGCCTTGCATTAATTGTCCTTGTCCGAGGTTTGTCATGCTGAACGCGGTTTGTCATCCTGAACGCAGTGAAGAATCTCACCTTTATTCATGGGATCCTTCACTCTGTTCCCATAAGGGCTTCCTTCGGTCGCAGGATGACTCGTAACACGCCCCCCCAAAAAAAAACAGGCAAACCCCTCGGTTTGCCTGCCCAATTCTGAAATAAAAATCCTTCGCCTTATTTGGCGTTTTTGAAGGACTTCTTGCCGGCAAATTTTGCGGCTCCGCCCAGTTCATGCTCGATACGAAGCAATTGGTTGAACTTCTCAATGCGCTCGCCACGGCAGGCGCTACCGGTCTTGATGTGGCCGGCATTGGTGGCTACGGCGAGGTCGGCGATAAAGCTGTCGACCGTTTCGCCACTGCGGTGCGAAATGAAGCAGTTGTATGAGTTTCTAAAAGCGAGTTCGATGGTTTCCAAAGTCTCGGTTACCGTACCAATCTGGTTGAGCTTGATAAGCACTGAGTTGGCAACACCTTTGTCAATCGCTTTCGCCAAAATGGTTTTGTTGGTACAAAGCAGGTCATCGCCTACGATTTCAATTTTACCGCCGAGCACATCGGTGAGGTTTTTCCAACCATCCCAATCGTTCTCAGCGAGTCCGTCTTCAATCGAAACGATGGGGTATTGCTTCGCCCAGCTCTCCCACATCTTCACCATGTCGTCGCTGGAGATGCTCTTGCCGCTGCTTTTTACAAACTTGTAGTTCTTTTTGGTCTTGTCCCAGAGCTCGCTCATGGCAGGGTCGAGGCATATGCTCACGTCCTTGCCTGGCTTATAGCCCGCTTTCTCAATGGCTTCGAGAATTACCTCAATGGCCTGGTCGTTTGACTTCAGGTTTGGCGCAAAGCCACCTTCGTCGCCCACGCCGGTGCTAAAGCCTTGCTTGTTGAGCACAGCCTTGAGCGCATGAAACACATTTGAACCCATATGGATGGCTTCGCGGAATGATTCCGCGCTGTGGGGAGCGATCATAAATTCCTGGAAGTCCACATTGTTATCGGCGTGGCTGCCACCGTTGATCACGTTGAGGCAGGGCACGGGCATCACGTGGGCGTTGCTGCCACCGAGGTATTGGTAAAGCGGTATTCCGGCGCTGTCGGCTGAGGCGCGCGCATAAGCCATTGATACACCGAGTATGGCATTGGCACCCAGCTTTGATTTGTTGGCAGTGCCATCCAGGTTGATGAGGGCATGGTCGAGCTCGCGCTGGCTCATAAATTCTTCTCCTTCCATCGCCTTGGCAATGTGTGTATTCACATTCTCAACGGCTTTGGTCACTCCTTTGCCACTGTAGCGCTTCTTGTCGCCATCGCGCATTTCGTGGGCTTCGCGCTCGCCTGTGGAGGCACCGCTAGGCACCATGGCGCGGCCGTATGAGCCGTCTTCGAGGAGCAGGTCTACCTCTACCGTTGGGAAGCCACGTGAGTCAAGTATCTCCAGTGCTGAAATTGATTCGATTCTCATTTGTTTGGTTTTATGGTTTTAAATTCGGGTTTTCAATGGTTTTGTATGCGGCTTTCGCCAAAAATGAATGTGTGGCCGCCTTGCAATTTTGCCGAAAGGCCAAAGCTGCAAGCCTGCATGTCACAAGCGCGTCAAACCTACCAAAAAAGCCGCGAAACGCCAACGGGAACTTCATTCATTGTGTTTATTTGACACTTTGATGGCATGTAAATGAGGCGCTGATGCTTTAATCTGTATTTTTTGAGGCGATAAAGGGCCACAATCTTGGCGGTATGGCCTGCACTGTATAACTTTATCCCATGCTGAATTCTAAAACCCCACCAGGCCCCATTGGTGAGAAATGGAGCAATTACAAGGCACATTGTAAGCTCATCAATCCCGCCAACAGGCGCAATTACAAGGTGATCGTGATCGGAACCGGACTGGCCGGGGCTTCGTCGGCGGCGAGCCTGGCGGAGCTTGGATTTCAGGTGGAGGTATTTACATTTCACGACAGTGCCCGCCGCGCCCACTCGGTGGCGGCCCAGGGCGGCGTGAATGCCGCGAAGGATTATAAAAACGATGGCGACAGCGTGTGGCGCATGTTTTACGATACGCTCAAAGGGGGCGATTTTCGCGCGCGCGAAGCCAACGTGTACCGGCTAGCCGAATGCAGCATGGGCCTCATCGACCAGGCCGTGGCCCAGGGCGTGCCCTTTGCCAGGGAATACAGCGGCTACCTCAGCAATCGCTCTTTTGGTGGGGTACAGGTGAGCCGCACCTTTTACGCCCGCGGACAAACCGGACAGCAACTCCTCATTGGCGCCTACCAAGCCCTGATGCGCCAAAGTGCCCAAGACAACCTGACCCTGCACACCCGCCACGAGATGCTGGACGTACTCGTACGCAAAGGCCGCACTGTGGGCGTGGTGGTGCGCGACCTCGACACGGGCCACATCTCCAGCCATGCCTGCGATGCCCTCCTGATGGCCTCAGGCGGTTATGGCAAAATATACTACCTCAGTACTCTGGCCATGAATTGCAATGCCACGGCCATATGGCGGGCACACCGACGCGGTGCTTTTATGGCTGCTCCGAGCTGGACGCAGTTTCACCCCACCTCGCTGCCCCAACTCGGCGATTACCAGAGCAAGCTCACGCTGATGAGCGAATCGCTCCGCAACGACGGCCGCATATGGGTGCCCAAAAAAGCCAACGACCTGCGCCCTCCAGGCGAAATTCCCGAAGTGGAGCGCGACTACTATCTCGAGCGCCGCTACCCGAGCTATGGCAACCTCGCACCGCGCGACATATCCTCCCGCGCAGCCAAAGAGCGCATCGACGCCGGCTGTGGCGTGGGCCCCATGCGCAATGCCGTGTACCTGGACTTTAAAGATGCTATTGAGCGCGACGGACTCAAAACCATTGCCAAGCGCTATGGCAACCTCTTCGACATGTACCGGAAAATCACCGGTATGGATGCCTACAAAGAGCCCATGATGATCGCCCCTGCGGCCCACTTCTCCATGGGCGGCCTTTGGGTGGATTATGAGCTGATGAGCAATCTCGAAGGGCTCTTTGTGCTGGGTGAAGCCAATTTTGCAGACCACGGCGCCAATCGACTCGGTGCCAACAGCCTGCTGCAGGCTTGTGTGGACGGTTACTTCATCGCGCCACATACCGTGATGAACTACCTTGCCTCTGTGCAGCCCTTTGCATCCCGACCCGATGAGGCATGGACGGCTCTTGCAGCCCAGTCGGTAGAAGCGGTGCGCGAACGCCTCAACCGCCTGCTGGGCGTAGCTGGAACAACCACTGCTGAAGAGTTTCACAAAGAGCTGGGCAAAATACTGTACAGGAAATGCGGCCTCTCGCGCAACCGCACAGACTTGGAAGAAGCCAAAGCAGCAGTACAGCAATTGCACGCCCGCTTCAAAAACGATTTGCTGATTCCCGGAGGTGTTGCCGAAATGAATTTTGAACTGGAAAAAGCCGCCCGGGTGGATGATTACATGGAAATGGCCGCCCTCATAGTGGAAGATGCCTTGCAAAGAGAAGAATCCTGCGGGGCCCATTTTCGCGAGGAATACCAAACCCCCGAGGGCGAAGCCCTGCGCAATGACGCGGAATTCCAGTACGTAAGTGTATGGGAATCCATAGCTCCGGGCCAGTTTGCCCTGCACCGCGAGCAGCTTGAGTTTGAATTTGTAAAAGTGAGTGAAAGGAGTTATAAATGAT
>DAIRDH010000005.1:22505-86887 GCA_036796255.1 Cryomorphaceae bacterium | reverse complement strand
GGCGGAAGGTCTTCAATTAATTTGGTGGAGAATACCGGATTCGAACCGGTGACCTCTTGCATGCCATGCAAGCGCTCTAGCCAACTGAGCTAATCCCCCAAAAAAGTTTGGCAAAAGTAGATGTTTGCAATAGCTTTGACAAGCTAAGCCCTAAAATAATCCCGAATGCCTGTCAAAAACATTATTTTCGACCTCGGAGGTGTGCTTCTGGATATTGATTATCAGCGTACCATTGATGCTTTTGCAAAATTGGGTATGCCCGAATCGAGCAAGCAATTCAGCAAGGAGGAGCAGGCACTTATCTTTCGGCGCTACGAAATGGGGCAGATAGATTCGCAGGAATTCATTACGTCAGTCGCAGAACTGACCCGTTTGGAATGCTCGGGAGAGGAAATTGAAGCGGCATGGTGTGCCCTCCTGGGTGAAATGACTGCGGACAAGTACACATTGCTAGAGCAATTGCGTCTGAAAGGCTACCGCATTTTTATACTAAGCAATACCAATGCGCTTCATCAATCGGCTTTTGAAGCAGGGATAGACAAAGATTACGGTTGGGAAAAATTCGAGAAAGTGTTTGATGGGGTGCATTACAGCCACCACCTTGGCATGCGGAAACCCAATAAAGACATTTTTGCAAAAGTATTGGAAATAAATGGCCTACAGGCAAGTGAGACTTTCTACATCGACGATACGCCGGAACATGCAACGACTGCTTTATCTCTTGGCATGACAAGCCATCACTTCAAAAATGATGAAAAGCTTAAGGAAGTCTTAGTAGGCTATGGTTTGCTTTAAAAGCTTATTTCTTTCGGAAGGTTTCCCCAAAAGAGCTGTCGTAATTGATATAGAAATCGGCTCCTTTTTCCAAATTGGCCACATTCACTGACTTGCCATATCCGGTCTTGACGATATTGCCAAAACGGTCGAAAATTTCATACATGGTGGGTGCTGAAAATACAATCTCATCGCCCACTTTCTTGGGTTCGAAGGTGACTTTAGCAAGGCTGGGATTATATGTAACCTGCTCTGAATAACGCGGTTTTCCGGTGTAATCGGTCTGCTTTAACCTTACTTTGTTTTCACCACTATATGGTGTCAATTCAAACTGATAAGTGGTAGCATCGCGCTCCCCATCGCCTTGTACCTCACCTGCTTTGACCCATTTATTCCAGCGAAATTGCTCTACCACATAAGGCAATGGGCCTCTTTCGCCTTCAGCAGTCCAGGCAAGCACATTCTTGTTGACTTTGATTTCTTTGATTTCAAAAGTACTGTGGGGCTTGATCGCTTCTGGATTGAGCACCAATGGACTACAATCTCCTTTATGATTAATGATCACCTCAAGCGAGGCCCCTGGCTTTATACCCATCACACTGAAATCAATTGCGAAAGCACTGCTATTAATCTCATCGCGGGTCAATTCTCCATTTACGTATACCTCAAAAACGCAGAATCCCACACCATCTTGGGCGAATGGATTCTTGACGTATAAATCTTTACCCTGATATACTCCGTTAAGTACCATTGATTCACCTGATACAATCAAGGGGAAGCCCACTGAAATAAGTACAGCAAGCAAGGGATAAAACTTTTTCATAAAGATCTTTTGCCGTGATTCAACACGCTCAAAAATACGAATTCTATTGAGCCTTGCAATTTCAATCGGCGGAAAGCCCCTTAAAGGAGATGGTTTCTGTAATTTCGATCATTAACTGAACATCCTCCATCGTAAACTCTACCAAGGGATTGTTCTCGATTTGGATAGATTGTTCACCATCTTGCTTGATCATAAAAAAATTGTAATAAGGAGAACTCCCATCAGGTAGACTGGTGCGATAAAAAAGTGTCTCCTCTTCATCACGGATATATTCAATTGAGAAAATTCCTGATTCAATTTCAAAACGCTTTCCAATTGTGGTCATAGCAGCGTCTGTGACAAAAAAGTCAACTGAGCGTCCGGCACTAATTTCAACACGGCCAAAATTGTCGTTCCACTTGATTTCGACTTTATCATTCAACTGTTGTGGAATCTTTATACTTGCTTCAATGCCATACCCATCAAGGAAGTGTATGGTCCAGTCAGCGTGGTAGCCTTGTGTATCGGGCTCTACTGTTTCTACATCCTGATCGAAGTAGCTGCAAGCGAAAGATGCCAAGAACAAAGCCAGCAATGGTAATTTTATCAAGGTCTTCATCATCTCGTTTTAACGTCAGTTTGGGATGCCAGTTACATCATCCCCGCGTTAGGCTCTCATAATCAGTTACATAAAATATTTAACGCAATAAACCTCCATTTTGGCTTCTGCAAGCATTGCTTTTCTTTGTACAAAAAATTACCTATGGACATTTCACTCAAAGGGAAAACAGCACTCGTATCGGGCAGTACCCAAGGCATCGGTTATGCCACCGCATTGGAAATGGCCAAACTCGGAGCTCGGGTGGTGGCCATGGCGCGCAATGAAGAAAAGCTTAAAGAAGTGTGTGAAGCGCTCAAAACCATTTCAAGTGAAAACCACTTGTATGCCGTGGCCGATTTTCAGGAAACTGATCAGGTAGCGGCGGCGGTAGATAAGGTGCTAGGCGAAGTGGGAACGGTTCATATTCTGGTCAATAATACGGGAGGACCTCCAGGCGGAATGGCCAAAGATGCTGAGCTGGAAGAGTTCACCTCAGCATTTAGCATGCATCTGCTCTGCAATCATATCCTTGTGACAAAAATCTACCCGGGCATGAAAGCGGCTGGTTATGGACGCATTATCAATGTCATTTCCACTTCAGTAAAGCAGCCCTTGGCAAATCTCGGGGTTTCCAATACGGTAAGGGGTGCGGTAGCCAATTGGGCCAAGACCCTCTCCAATGAACTCGGACCGTATGGCATAACCGTGAACAACGTATTGCCCGGTGCCACGCAAACCGGACGCCTTGAAAGCATTGCTGCCAATAAAGCAGAAAAGCTTGGCAGCTCTGTAGATGAAGAAATCAACAAAATGGCCTCCCAAGTTCCATTGAAGCGGGTTGGTCAGGCCCATGAGATCGCAAACGGAATTTGCTTTCTAGCGACCCCTGCCGCAGCATACATTAATGGAATCAACCTCCCGATAGATGGAGGCCGAACATCGAGCCTTTAAACTGCCCTAGCTAACCAGGAGCTTGAAGCCCTTGCCATGAATGTTGATGATTTCAATACGCTGCTCGGGCCTTAAATGCTTGCGCAGTTTGGCAATATAAACATCCATGCTTCGGCCGTTGAAGTAGTTGTCATCACCCCAGATGGCATTCAACGCATAGTTACGCTCCAAAACGCCGTTGCGGTTGAGGCAAAGCAGATGCAGCAGCTCACTTTCCTTTGTAGTGAGTTTAATTTCCTTCTCGTGGTATTTGAGGATTTGGCGCTCGTGGTCGAAGACGAAATCGCCTAGCTCAAAGAACTGATCATCGGAGGCAGCCATCTGGTAGGCCTCAGTACGACGCAGTACAGCGTTAATTCTTACCAACAACTCCTCCATTGAAAAAGGTTTGGTTACATAATCATCCGCGCCCAGGTCAAAGCCTTTGAGGGTATCCTCCTTCATTGATTTGGCTGTCAAAAAAATGATAGGTATTTTCTTATTGATCGTTCTGATTTCCTTTGCCACTGTAAATCCGTCTTTTACCGGCATCATCACGTCCAGCAGTACAAAGTCAAATTGTTGTTTTGAAAATGTCTTAAAAGCTTTGTCGCCGTCTACGCAAAGTATTGTTTCAAAATCTTTCGCTTCCAGGTATTCCTGGAGCAGGGTTCCCAGGTTTGGGTCGTCTTCGGCTAGTAAAATGCGTGTTTTAGATGTCATAGTCAAATGGTAATTGAATAATAAATGTACTTCCTTTTCCGTAATCGCTTCTTACAGAAACTGTGCCGTGATGCTTTTCAACAATCATTTTCACGTAACTCAACCCAAGTCCGAAGCCTTTAATGTCGTGAACGTTTCCTGTATGAACACGAAAAAGTTTTTCGAAGATACGGGCCTGGTCTTCTTTTTTTATACCAATGCCATTATCTTCTATGCACACTTGCAAGGAGCTTTCGTTGCTGCTCGTGCTCACTTTAATCTTGAGATTCTCCTGGCTGTACTTTATTGCGTTGTCAAGCAAATTGTATATTACATTGGTCAAATGTACTTTATCGCCTTTAATGATTGGACTTTTCGCCAGTAAATCGGTCATAATCTCTCCTCCCTTTTGTTGTGCCTGAAGCTCAATATTGCGGATTGCGGCGAGAATTACTTCGTGAAAATCGACCTTATCCCGGTTCAAACGCATCTCACCACGGTCAAGCACTGCACTGCGCAGCACATTTTCTACAAGTACGCCTAACCTTTTGTTTTCATCCCTGATCATTTTCAAAAACTGCCCCGTACGCACTTCCGATTTTGACATGGCAGGGTCTGACAAGGCCTCACAGGCAAGAGAAATCGTGGCTATGGGGGTTTTGAGCTCATGCGTCATGTTGTTTATGAAGTCGTTCTTGATGGCAGAGAGTTTCTTTTGATAAAGGATAGTGCGGATGCTGTAGCCAAATGCAAAAATCACCGTGAGCATGAATATCGCCGATGCAAACAAAAGTGGCCACAGCGTTTTGAGAAGGTAGCTGTCTTGATCCGGAAACCAAATACGTAAATAAAGAGGCTCCTGTGTATTGTCATTTGGAAAAAGTCTGGACCTGAAGCCCTCCTTGAGCAACTCATTCATCTGGGCGTTGGCCTCGCTTGTCAGGATTACAGGCTGGTCATACACATCAAAAATGCCAAAATGGTAGCTTGCTGAAATACCCCCAACCTCGTTAAGATTTCGTTTAATCAGTGAGTCAAGAGATCCCACCGTATGGCGGCTGATAAAATCATTGCCCATCTCTAACTGAATAAAACCCGCAAGCAACTCCGAGAAAAGCTCAGACTGCTCTTGAGAAAAACGAGATGCGGAGACTTCGGTATCCGCATTGTTCGCGTCACTCGCATTGAATGGATCGAAAATTCGCGTGGTTGTTTTCTGGTTCGAAAACTTGAATGTGAACTCACCATCAGGTGAAACATACAAAGCTGTGTCGCCGCCGACGTCTTCATTGGTAACATATACACTTGCCTTCGGACGGGACTTTATAATACTGTCCAGATCCAGGGCTGCTTTACGATTCATATCGTAAATCCTTAAACGCTCCTTAGCCTCTTCGCGCTCCAGTACATGGTTAAATTCAGTAATGGCAATTTTAACGTTGTATCGAAATTGGGCATCCCTCAAAGCAATGGAATTCTGTATCCAGTAAATCTGAATGGCTATGAGGCCTATCAAAGCCACGCAGATAAGGACGATAAGGGATGTAATGAAACTCTTCTTCATCTGTTTACAAAGTTACAGGCTGCAAGGTAGGCCCAAGACAGCACTTAACCTTCTTTAACAATCCTTTTAAGTGTGTTAACAAGCGTCAGAAAAGAAACTGCGTAGAAAACCTTGAAGCAATTCTCAGGTTTAACATTAAATCGAAACATGGAAAAAAAGCATCTCCTCATGGAGGTGCTTTTTTTGCTTTGTTTTGTGGATAATCACGAAATTCACCGCCATGATAGAAATACTCAATTACATTGGCGGCGAATTCCGCCCCGCGGCCTCCAGGCAATGGATTGATAATTATGATCCTTCGTGCGGAGAGGTGTATTCCCGCATTCCGCGAAGTGATAAAGCAGATGTAGACCTTGCGGTGGAAGCAGCCAAAAAAAGCGCCGCTTCCTGGGCCTCGTTGCCCGCAGCGGAACGCTTTCACCACATGATGCAACTTGCTGATGGCATCAGGGCCGAACTTGAAGCCTTTGCCCATGCCGAATCACGCGACAATGGAAAGCCTGTAGACCTTGCCCGTGCGGTAGACATACCCAGGGCGGTAGCCAATTTTGAGTTTTATGCATCTGCATGCATGCATTTCGCAAGTCAAAGCCATTATACAGAAGGCCTTGGCATCAATTATACCCTACGCCGACCGCTTGGAGTGGTGGGCTGTATATCGCCATGGAACCTGCCCTTGTACCTGTTTAGCTGGAAAATTGCTCCAGCACTTGCCACTGGCAACACCGTGGTAGCCAAGCCGTCAGAAGTAACTCCTATGACCGCTTACCTGCTCGCCAAAGTGGCTGATAAAGTCAATTTTCCGAAAGGGGTGCTCAACATTGTGCATGGCTATGGGCCCGAAGTAGGTGAACCGATTTGTGTGCATCCAGATGTCGCCGCCATTTCATTCACAGGTGGTACCGCGACCGGAAAACGAATTGTAAGCCAGGCGGGAACCCTGTTTAAAAAGCTTTCGCTCGAGCTCGGCGGCAAAAATCCAAACATCATATTTGCCGACTGCGACTTTGATAAAATGTTGCAAACAACTGTGCGCAGTTCTTTTGCCAATCAGGGCCAAATATGCCTTTGCGGCTCACGCATCCTTGTGGAAGACAGCATTTACGACAAGTTTAAAGCGGCCTTTGTGGAAAAGGTGCAACGCCTCATTCCCGCTGATCCTTCCATTGCTGGCACGCGGATGGGCGCCGTGGTGAGCAAGGGCCATATGGAAAAAATACTCTCTTACATTGAAATTGCCGCGCAAGAAGGTGGACATGTGCTTTGCGGAGGCCACCGTGTTGAACTGGATGGAAGACTTAAAGAGGGCTACTTTGTTGCTCCGACAGTAATAGAAGGTCTGGATCAAAATTGCCGTACGAATCAGGAAGAAATATTTGGGCCTGTGGTGACCCTCGACCGGTTCAGCAACGAGGTGGAAGCCATAGAAAAAGCGAATGCCACTGTGTACGGCCTTGCCTCAACAGTGTGGACAAAAGACCTCAACCGTGCACATATGGTTGCGGAAAATTTACACGCCGGTATTGTTTGGGTCAACTGCTGGCTGGAGCGCGACCTGCGCACACCATTTGGTGGCATCAAAAGCTCAGGTGTAGGTCGCGAAGGTGGTTTCGAGGCCATGGATTTTTTCACTGAGCCCAAAAATGTTTGTATTGCCTATCACCGTTAATTGTATCCAATGCACTGGCTAAATAGTGTTTTACGAAAGGGCTTGCTTCGACTAACCTCGGTCTTATTGCTTTGCGTACTTTCAGGCTCAGCAGATGCGCAGCTCAAGCAATTCCTCATATTGGAAAAACCAGGCACCAAAAAGCGCATGCGGTATTATGTGGGTGACGAGATCATTTTTAAGCTCAATGGTAAAAAAGATGTTTATGAGGCCGTAATTGTTGGATTCTCAGATTCCGCATTTTATGTCGGCAACTGGACACCTGTAGCCATTGGCGATGTCGAAGCCATCATCAATCGCGACAAAGTTCAGGGCGTTCATGGCCTCGCCAAAAGCGCCCTGTATGCCATTCCGGTATTTTTCGTGTTCTCAGCCGGCAACAATTTATTTAATACCGGGCGCACTCCGATCATAGATCCTGAAGTGTATACCTTATCCGGAATTTTCGCCGGAATTGGTCTGGCGGGCTACATGTACAAAGGCCGAAGATACCGGCTCAAGAACCGCTGGCGACTGGTCGTTGTGAACCATTAAGACGACAAGCGCAAAATTTTTCCGAACTTTCGCCTAAGTTTGTGCAGCACGTGATGCACTTTAATTCCATTTATGCTCAAGCAAAGTCTACAACAAAAACTCCTACAAAAACTCTCTCCTCAGCAAATACAGCTGATGAAACTATTGCAAGTGCCCACCATAGAATTGGAGCAACGCATCAAAGAAGAAATGGAAATCAACCCGGCATTGGAAGAAGGAAATGCTGCAGACGAACAAGAGGAAAATAAGGACGACGACAACTGGGATGAGTCCGAAAAAAGTGAATCACAAGAAGATTTTGACTTCAGCCAGTACATGGATGATGACGATACCCCTGCCTACAAGCTAAGTGTGCGCAACAAAGGAGCAGATGATGAAGAAAAATCCATGCCCTTCGTTTCGAGCAATAGCTTTAGGGATTTGCTTACACAGCAACTATCGCTGAGAAACATCAGCGAGAAACAAGAAATGCTCGCCAAAACCATCATTGGCAACCTTGACGATGATGGCTACCTGCGCAGAGATGTGGAAAATATCGCCGACGACCTCGCCTTTTCGCAAAACATTACTGCCTCGCCCGAAGAGCTCGAACAAATCCTTTTGCTCATCCATCAACTCGACCCAGCCGGTGTGGGTGCGCGCAACCTGCAAGAGTGCATCCTTCTGCAGCTCAAGCGACTAGATAGCCGATACCCATCCGTGAGGCTCGCAATAGAATTGGTTGAAGAGCATTTCGACGCTTTCACCAAAAAGCATTACGACCGTATATTGAAGCGGATGCAAATCACCGACGAGGACCTGAAAGAAGCCATTCACGAAATAACCCGCCTCAACCCGAAACCCGGCAACAGCATCAAGGAATCAACCAAAAGCGCCGAGCACGTGGTACCCGACTTCCTGATGAGCACCGATGAGGACGTGATACGTATTACGCTCAATTCCAGAAATGCCCCCGACCTGCGCATCAGCGAAAGCTACAAACACATGCTGCAAGGCTATGCTGCAACTAAGAATCACGACAAGCAACAGAAGGATGCCGTACAATTCGTAAAGCAGAAAATAGATGCTGCCAAGTGGTTCATCGATGCTATTAAACAGAGGCAACACACTTTATTGCTGACGATGAACGCCATCGCCAATTTCCAGAAAGAGTACTTCCTCACGGGCGATGAAACCAAGCTGAGGCCCATGATTTTGAAAGATATCGCCGAGACAATTCACATGGATATTTCGACGGTGTCGCGGGTGGCCAATAGCAAATATGTGCAAACGCCCTACGGTACTTTCCTCTTGAAAAGCTTTTTTAGCGAGTCACTTTCAACCGACTCAGGTGAGGAAGTATCCACCAGGGAAGTCAAGAAAATACTGCTCGATGCCATTGAAGCTGAGAAAAAGCGCAAGCCACTCACCGACGAAAAACTTGCAGAGCTGCTTCAAGACAAGGGTTATAACATTGCCCGACGCACTGTGGCCAAGTACCGCGAACAGCTCAACATCCCTGTAGCACGACTTCGCAAACAATTGTAATTCAATGCAAAGACTGGCCGCAGTCACCTCCATCATTTTTCACCCCCTGCTCATGCCTTTGCTCTGCGTGGCACTGGCCGGTGAGCTCGATTGGTATGTGCGCAGTCAGGCTCCTCAGGAACTCCTAAACCTCACTTACCTCGTGGTGGCGCTGAGTACCATAGCCTTTCCCGGGCTCAACATCATATTGCTCAAATGGTATGGTGCCCTCAGCGACCTGGAAGTCAGAAAGCGTCAGGAGCGTTTCATTCCTTACATTTCATCGGGCTTCTTTTTCATCCTCGGATATGTATTGCTGCGCAGAGGGGCGCTTCCGCTTCCGGTATACGCCATCATGATAGGATGCATTTCCAGCATAGCATTGCTGGCCCTACTCAACATCCGCTTTAAGATGAGCGCGCATGCGGCCGGATCTGCCGGTTTATTGGGTACTGTACTGGCACTCTTTCAGCTGCATGGCTGGTCGGACTTGCCGTTGCTCATGTGCATCGTGCTTTTACTTGGCCTCGTATTGTCGGCGAGGTTGGTCTTAAAAATCCATACACCAATGGAGGTTTATGGGGGCGCCGTCCTCGGATTTCTCTGCCTCTACCTTAGCGTATCGCGGCTTTGGGTTATTTGATAAAGGTGAAGGCCAGACCCATTGAAACGGCCACCACATCAGTGCCCTTGTCAGGCTCCACGAGTGGCACGAGTGAGTAAAACCCGGTGAGTTGAATTTTCCCTACGCCAAGGCGGGCGCTGAGGCCATAGCGAAAGCTGTTCATGTCATCAAAATCGTAAAACTTGCGCTTGCCTTCTGTATCCGCAATCTTTTGATGGTTGGATAGCATGTAACCCAGCCTGAATCCCACGGCCATTTTAAATGGATTTCGGCCTGTTTTGATGTACCTCAGTTCAAGTGGCAATTCAATAAAGGTGGTGACAAACTTGTGCTTTTCGTACTCATATCCTTCCGGAAATGGGGTAAGCACCTGATCCCCCACCTCTCCATTTGGCTGTACTTCCTGCACCCACTCCGCATTGCTGCGTACATTGTCAACACTCACACCAAGGCCCCATGCAAAGCTAAAATCGCTTTTGCCAAAGCTGTAATCGGAAAAAAGGTAGCCTTTGAAACCGAGCGAAGGCGCACGAAATTCCACCCCAGCCGGAGCGTTGAGCCAGGTGTCGTGGGTGAGTTCGAGCACGATTTTATCTTCCCATCGGTCTTCGATCTTTACGATGCGCGGTTTTTCAGGCTCGTCCTGTGCATTTGCCGTAAGGCCTGGCAGAAGCAGGGCCAGAGCCACGAGGACTGGGATGAATCTTGGGATCAGAGTGTTTGTTGCCATTGCCATGCGTGTTGTAGGGCGTCGCTTACTGAATACTGCGATTGCCAGTTGAAAGTTGCCTTTACCTTGTCGGCATTGGCATAAATGGCGTCTATATCGCCGGGTCGACGCGGGCCCTGGCGCACCTCGAAGGGTACTTTATTCACCTCCTGAAAGAGGTCGATAATTTCTTTCACACTGCGGCCTTTACCCGTACCCACATTGAAAACTTCCAAGGGTACTTTGCTCTCCTTTACCCAATTGAGGGCTTGTACATGCGCCTCAGCAAGATCGCATACATGTATATAGTCGCGCACGCAAGTACCGTCAGGTGTATTGCAGTCGTTTCCGAAAATGGTGATGGCCTCGCGCAATCCGGCGGCTGCCTGGGTGATGTAGGGCACCAGGTTGTTGGGCTCGCCGAGTGGTAACTCCCCTAACCCTCCTGAAGGATGCGCTCCTATCGGGTTGAAATAGCGCAAGCTCACCTGCCGAAGCCAGGGCTCGGTGCGGGCCACATCGGCCATAAGCCGCTCGCAGGCCTGCTTGGTGAAGCCATAGGGACTGTAAGCATGACCGAAAGGTGTGCTCTCAGAAACCTCTCCGGTTTCGGTGGCGCCGTAAACGGTGCAGGATGAAGAAAAAACGAAGTTGTTGATTTTTTGCGAAAGCAAGACCTCCATCAGGCTGCTCATGGAGCCCAGGTTGTTGTCAAAATAGGCAACCGGCTGCTTTACCGACTCGCCCACCGCTTTGTAAGCAGCCAAGTGTATCACGCCATCCACGCCGCCTTCGGCATCGAGCATGTCGAGCAAGCCCTGCTTGTCGCGGCAATCCAGGCTGTACATGGGCACTTCGAAGCCACAAAGGGCATTGATTTTGTCGGGGATGTGGCGCTCTGACCGTGAAAAATTGTCGAGCACTACCGGCACGTAACCGTTAGTAGCCAAGGCCACAGCAATATGCGAACCTATATAGCCAGCACCACCAGTAAGTAGAATCTTCTCCATTGCTGCGAATATAGTGATTGGTACGCTGGACTTTGGAATGAATCGCAAAAATCCTTTCGGGTAAGGTCGGGATTCAATAAATTTGAGAAAAAACCACAACATGTCAGCCTCATTGCCCCACGATACCTTAGAAAAGCTCTCCGAAAAAGGCCTCAGCTCCGATAAACTCGATGCCTACCACGATATACTCAGCAAGGGATACCCCTGCATCAAGCTGGCACAAAATTGCCGGCTGGGAGCCGAAATTCAAGATGTAAATGCTGAAGAAAAAACGCGTTACCGCAAAATATACGCCGAGCGCAAAGGCATCAAGGTGCTAAAATTTGTACCTGCCAGCGGCGCAGCGAGCCGCATGTTTAAAGACTTATTTACTTATCTAGACACTGGAAAAGAGAGTGAAGCTATAAAGAATTTTTTTGACAAGCTCGAAGTGTTTCCTTTTTCAAAACCACTTCTGGAAATCCTGAGTATGCCCAAAGATATGCCGCTCAATGACAGCGTGACGCGCCTTGATGTGGTGAAGGCTTTGCTGCTCGAGGAGGGAATGAATTATGTCAATTTGCCGAAAGGCCTCATCAAATTTCACCGTTATGGCGATGGAAATGCGCGTACGGCATTTGAAGAACATTACCACGAAGCCGCCCTTTACGCCATGAGTGGCAAGGAGGCACACCTTCATTTCACCATCCCCGACCAAACGCAGGTAGAAGTGCAACAGCACCTCAAGGGACTCAGCGAATGGTTGAGCAAGGAGCTCAATGTTGATTTTCGCATTGCCACAAGCCTTCAGAAACCCTCAACCGATACGCCGGCTATTTACGTCGACGACCACAGCTGGGCCCTTCAGGAAAATGGAGACTTGCTGCTGCGCCCTGCCGGCCACGGTGCCCTGCTCGAAAACCTGAACGACCTGGATGCCGACCTTGTTTTTATCAAAAACATCGACAATGTGGTTCCCGACCACCTCAAGGGTCGGACAGTGGAATACAAGGAAGTAATTGCTGGAATGTTGCTCGAAGTACAAGAGCAGATTTTCGGATTTTTGAGATCCCTGGATGATGGCAAACCCGATAGGGAGGAGTGTTCAGCTTTTTTCAGGAAATGGTTTCAGAAGGATGTTCTAGCACTCAGTGATCAGGAAATCAGGGCACTTCTCGACCGGCCATTGCGCATATGTGGCATGGTGAAAAACGAAGGCGAACCCGGAGGAGGACCATTTGTGGTGGACGATGGCGGCGGAAAATACTCTCTGCAAATCGTGGAAAAAGCACAAGTAAATACCGAAGATCCTGAACAGCTCAAATTGCTCAACGGCGCTTCACATTTCAATCCGGTCGATCTGGTGGTATCGCTCAAAAACCACAAAGGCGAAAAGTACGACCTGCTCAAATACCGCAACCCCGATACGGGCATGGTGGTTTCTAAAACCCATATGGGCAGGGACATACTTGCACTCGAACTCCCAGGGCTGTGGAATGGCTCAATGCACCATTGGAATACCATATTTGTAGAGGTCCCCATTGAGACTTTCAACCCTGTAAAAACGGTCTTTGACTTGCTCAGGCCTGCGCATCAGGGCAGCTAACTACATCCTGACTGCCTGCATGGTTTTGTTAGGTTGATTATTTGACTATTCGCCCTCGCGCTTAATTTTCGCTTCTAGCTTTTCATACTTATTGTGGATGGCGAGCACCAACACTCCTATCAGGATTGCGACTACGGTGAGCACAGTGCTTACGAGGCCTTGCTGTGCGAAGGAGAGCTTTATAAGAATCGTGCTGATTACAAAACCCGAATTTCGGATCACCTGATGAAACTGGTTGGTGTAGAGAAAGGATACCAACAAGAGCAACACATCTGTGAGGATGAGAATGGTAAAGAAATCTTCAAAAAAGATGTTGTTCAGGTTGGAAAAATCGGCGGGAGCAGGAATACTTGCAAAGAAATTCAAAAACAGCCACTGCCCAAGATTGTACAACACCAAAAGGAAGAATACAGGCACCAGGAATAGTGCAATACCTTGCTTGATACGAATGAAATTGGCGAGATCGCTTTTCTTCAGGGAGGAACCGGATGAGGAAGCGGACCTTCTATTGTTGAGCCAGTAAAACACATAAATCAAAAAGAACATCACAAGGCTGGCGGTAATGTCAAAGGTGAACTGAAGGTCTTCTTTGACTTGAAACCATTGTGCAGTAAACTCCAGTTTACTGATGTCATTGAAAATTTTCCTGATCACAATCAGGGTAATGATCTCATATTGCTTGCCAATGTAGCGGGTGATGGACTTCGGGAGGTAGTACACGAGCAAATAAACCTCATAAAGCAGAATAAATGAAAATGGGGTATAAATAGCGAAGATGGGATTGCCGATCAGCTCGGCCAAAGCTTCCACGCGTAGCCAGCCCAAAGAATTCATCGCTATCAGAGCGAGGTGAATCAAAAATCCCGCGATGGCAATAAGCACTATGATTACTTCACCGCGTTCTCTGCTTCGCTCTGAAAGCAAATAGGTATGCCATTTAGATAGAAAAGCAGGAGGGTTTTGCACGATTGAGACTGATCAGCTGGGTTAATAACCCTGATGAACGTGCACTTGTTTAAATATCAGCATGCTTCATGAAAGTTAAAATGCGATCGTCGTCGCCGTGATCAGCACTAAATCAAATTTCCACTAAAGGCAATTCCGTGAATGCCAGAAAATGCAAGGCTGCCTGCATTCCTTTTTAAGAATAGCCCAAGGTCCACGAACCCTCGCGGGAGAGATCAAACCAAATTGATTTCCGCTTTCCTGCGATGAATGTGCTTTGAGTAATGCTTTAGAAAGTCACCTCCACAGCGGTACCCTTCTCATCAGAGTATAAATCCAGCGTGCCATCAATTTGCCGAACAAGGTCTTCAATAATCGACATGCCAATTGATTTAGCTCCTGTAAGCTTTTCGGCATCAAAGCCCCTTCCGTTGTCGGCAATGCGCAGTCGGTGCTTATTCCCCAAGCCCTCGAGCGAAACGCGAACCATATTGTCATGATTTGCAGAATCAAAGGCGTGCTTCACGGCGTTGTTGAGCACTTCAATGGTTATCAAACCAAGATTGATCGCCACAGAAGTTGGCGATTCAATCTCAATCAAGGATGTAGCAAAATGAATTGGAAGTTCTGAATTCACACTATTGCGGTATTCTCCAACGAGTTCATCGAGGTAGACCGACAATTCTACCTTCAGGTAATTGCCAGTTTGATAAAGTTGCTCATGGATTTTAGCCATAGAAAATATCCGCTTTTGGGCTTCTGCCAATCCTCTTTCTACGGCGACATTCTCTGCTTCATTGGATTGCAATCTTAATAAGCTGATGAGAATACTCAAGTTGTTCTTGATGCGGTGGTGCATTTCCCGCAGAAGCAAATCTTTGTCTTTCAGGGCCTGTACCAGCTCCACCTGGCTGCGACGGCGTTTGCGCGTTTCCAGGGCAAGGGCCACTACCTGACTTATCGCAAGCGCAAATTGGATTTCAGCATCACGCCATGCCCGCGGGCCTTCAGTGTGCTCAAGGCACATCACGCCTTCCAGCTTACCTTCCATGCGCAGAGGAATGTCCATCATTGCGCCTATTCCGTTTGGCAAACAGTATATGTCTTTGATTTCCAGCGCCACTTCGCTTGTCAGTATATCATCAATGGTGAGTATCCTATCGGACTTCAAACGCTTGTAATAATTCGGTACGTCGCGCATGTGCAGCTTTTCGCCTTTGCCAAACGTATCTCCCGCACGGTCGTAATTGCCAATACACTCCATGCATTGTTCATCGTCGTTAAACAACCACAAGTTGACCCGCCCCAATTCCAAACAATTGCTCAATCGCTTCGCAATCTCCTCAATGATTTCGTCTCTTGACTCGCTGAACAGCTTATCACTTCTTGTGATGGCATCAAATTCAAAATTAAAGGTGTCCGCGTTCATTTTCATCCATTTATCAACTTCGAAAGGTAAATAATCCCAACTAAAGTGTATGGCATTCCTTTAAAAAAATGCCCTTCTCAGCGGGTCTTTTTAGAAGGCTTTGCACAACATAAAATTCAATCTATCACTCAGTCAAGTGCATTGTGTCAATCAATCATCGATAAAAGTACGGCTAATATCGAAATTTCTAATCCTGGGCACGCACATTCCATATAACTGTTTTTGTGGGTATTAACGCTGTGGGAGAACTGCTGTACTTAACAATACATATCGAATAATCGAAACTATAGCACTTAATGAAAGTAAGAGAATAGCGCTGAAACAAATCGGCCAAACCCCTTAACATCAATCCCATGGTCAAGCTCTCCCCTTACTTGCGTGGAATGGTCAAAATACTGCTCCTCTCAATCATCGCGATAGGCCTTGCGTTGAGTAATCAAGCACAAAATGTTGTCAATAATGAATTGCTCAGGGCTGGCAGTGGTTATGTGAATTCCATAGACGATTCCGGAAGGTTGAGACAACCTTTTTGCAAATCGGGTGATGACTGGCTAAAACTCACTTATGCCACCAATGCACTTGATATGGCCATTGGTGTGGGAGGTGATGGAAGCGACGAATGGAATGCCAACGGCAACATAACTATAAACCCATACATCGGCAATCACCAGATCGATACGACCGGTATCACTTTCAGCTCAGCAGAAACAGGTCATGGAACCGGCACTTTAATTTCAAGTGGTAATCTTCAAATTGGCAATGTGGGCCTTGAAATTGAACACCATTACGAATTGCTTCCGGAAAAGCGCTTTATTAAAGTGACTACTTCCGTAAAAAACGAAGGTCTCAATGAGGCTGAAAATATTCGTGTCTGGGTAGGCACCAAAGATGACTGGGTGGGCTACAGCGATAAGCCCACAAAAATGAGGGGAAATCTCGTCGATGGTGAATTTGAGTCCATCGCCAACTCAGCAGATTATTCATCTCTGCTTCGCATCTCGTCGGCCCAGGCTGGAGTATTTCTGTATTCCGCCAACGCGCATGTACAGACAGTAGTGGCCAATTGTTGTCATTGGAATAATATTGTTTCTCAAAATCCCATTAATGCGCCCAGCTTTCACGCGCAAGATGGATCATATGGCTTGTACATGCGTTTTAGCGATCTGGCTCCCGGCCAGCTTGGTGAAGTGACATGGTACTTTGCCGCCGCCCCAATCGCGCAGCTCGGAGATGCACTGCAACAGGTCGCTGCTGATGCACTTCAGGAAATCAGCAATGTAGGATGCGGTTCAGCCGAGTGCGTACACCAGTCAAAAAACAGCGGCACAGCGTATTTGGCAGTGATGCCCGCTGAGGAGGAAGCCCCTTCGGCAATACAATTGACATCGGCCGATTTGGTTAATGCCGCTTTTCAGGGCAACCAGACTGTGCAAACAGATTCAACCTATACACACTTCATAAGCGGAATGTCGTCTGCTACTGATTACACCCTGTACCATGTTATCGAATCGGATGAAGGCGTGTTCACTGAAGTCAAAGAAGTGAACTTTACAACCACCAGCCTGCTATCAATTGAATTCGATGTGCAAGCCAGTATGCATTGTGACGAGAATGCCAACGGTTCCGCCCATAATTTGGTGAGTGGAGGAACAGCGCCTTACCAATTTTCGTGGTCATCAGGCGAAGAGGATCAGTCAATTGCTGGCAAGGCTCCGGGAATTTACGGTGTTGAAGTTAGCGATAGCGGCGATTGCCCCTCTGTGCTGGCTGAGGTCGAAATTGAAGGGCTCGATACCACAGCGCCTGTGGCACTCGCAAGTGATATTTCAGTTTACCTGAATGAACTTGGCCAGGCTGAGCTCCTTCCGGAAATGATTGACGCCGGTACCCATGACGATTGCAGCAACGCCGATTTGGTTGTCGACAAGTGGCAGTTTGACTGCAATGATGTAGATGCTGAACATCCGCATCAAGTGACCCTGACAGCCACAGATGCTGCTGGCAATCAATCCAGCGCCATTGCCAGCATTTTGGTTGTCGACACGGTGAAGCCCACTTTTAGCCAGCCGTTCATTGTGCTTTACGCAAATAATGAAGGCCAAGCACAACTCACAGAAGCGCAGCTGCTGCCTCACGCCTACGACGGCTGCGGTATTGACCGAATTGAAATCGGAAAGGTTGACTGGTACTGCAGTGAGTCATCTGGAAGTACCATGCTCTTCATTTTTGATGTAAATGGCAACATCAAGGAGACTACAATTGAAGTAATAGTGAAGGATGAAATCGCACCTGAAATTGAGGTGGATAATCTCCAGATTTCAATTAATGCAAGTGGTAGAAAGTCCATTTTGCTGTCGGAACTCAACGTAATCGCTCATGACAATTGCGGAATTGAGAACATCTCATTAGACAGAGATAAATTGACTTGTGCAGACCTTGGTGAGGTAACACTCCAAATCATTGCCAGCGATGCGGCAGGTAATCAAACACAGGAAAGCTTTACAGTTCAGGTGATCGACGATATGGCCCCTGAGATAATCTGCAATGATGTAATTGAAATGTGCTCAGGTATCTATGAATTTTCAGGCCATGTAAAAGCAATTGACAATTGCAGCGCCATGCTCAGCCAAATTTCAGGACCTCAACAAGGAAACCACATTGGTCCTGGCACTTACCAACTTCAGTTCATGGCCGAAGATCCCTCCGGAAATTTTACCGTAAAGGACGCTTTGCTTATCGTGCACGCCTCGCCTGAGCTTGAACTCGAGGCCAATATCGAAGCCGCTCCTGGCGAAATGCTCACATTGCGCGCAAGTGATGACCATTCACTCACCTTCCGCTGGAGTTCTGGAGCCACCACTGCGGAAGCACAAATAAATGTGCTGCATACGATGAATATTTGGGTGGCAGCCACCAATGACAACAACTGTGTTTCACGCGCTGAAAGCACTATTGTAATAACTGAACCTGCTTCGGATGACGTCTTAGTCGATCACACCGACTTCCTTATCTATCCGAACCCTGCGGTCAATGAAATTAACGTAAAGCTCGACGGCGCGAGCTATGAGGTAGATGCCTTCAGCATCATAGACATGCATGGCCGCCGAATAATACATCAACGCCTTGCCACGCCCGGCGCCAATGCACACATTATCGATGTTAGCATCTTGGCCCAGGGCATTTATATGCTTTCTCTGCATGCTGGCGAGCGTACCATCACCAAGCGCTTTTCTAAAAAGTAGAAGCGGGCAGCAGGCCGCCATTTTATCAAGGCCAAAGCAGAATCAAATTATTTCATTGGCGCAAGTCTGGTTTATACAGCCTCAAACTATTGCATAACTTTGTAGAGCATTGCATGGAACACCTCACTTCCAAGCCATAAAATCAATTCAACAATGCTCCCCATGAAAAAAACGATTTGGATGCTGCTGATAGGCGGCTTTTTATTCGCCGCGTGTGAAGGCCCTACTGGCTCTCCTGGTCCTGCTGGTCCTCAAGGCCCAGCCGGCCCTCCAGGCTCGGGCGAAGGTGTAAACCTGACCAACGAAGTATTTGAAGTTGAAGTAGACTTTAATACCAGCAATGATTTCTTTCAAGGGTTTCAGTTGAATCCGGCAATTGCACCCAATGACGTGGTTTTGGTTTTTCTCCTTTGGGACTTTAATGAGCAAGTCGACATATGGCGTGCGTTGCCACAAACGGTATTTCTTGAGGAAGGCCTTCTTCAATACAACTATGACTTCACGACAGTCGATTTCGGTTTATTTCTTGAGTCTGACTTCAGCCTTGCCAGCCTTGGTCCAGGATTTACAGATGGGCAGGTATTCCGCATCATGCTGGTGCCCGGAAGTGAGCTTGCAGCCCAGCCCGATCTGAACAATTACGAAGAAATGATGGAAGTGATTGGAAAGACTGAGGACGATGTTCGCAAGGTTCGTATGAAGTAATTCTTGCGGCAATTTCAGATTACTTTTTGCGTAAGCACTTGGTTCTGCTTGTCCCTGCCGGGAAATTAAATACTTTTGGTCATAAGCTTTTCAGCCTTGAAGATTATGTCAAAAATCAAATGGTTTCTCGGTGAATTTTTTGTTGTCGTCGCAGGCGTCCTCGTAGCATTTGTGCTGAATGGATGGTGGATGGCTGTGAAAGAGCGCAACCTGGAGCGGGAGTACCTTAAGTACATTCACAGTGACCTGGAGTCGACCATCAAAAATGTAGAGGCTGCTGAGGAACAGCAAAGGGCTACGACATATGCCGCCTCAAGCCTTTTGCGCACATCATACAGCAAGCAAGTTCCCGAAGATTCTGTGATCGCCAGCCAAATCCTGAGGTCTATGAGCTTTGCGCCGGCATCACAGGTTTCTGCTACTTTGTCATCCCTGGTGAGTACCGGCAACTTGCAGCTTATCAGTGACGACAGCCTTCGCATTGCTCTCAATACCATGCTTTCCTCACTTGAGGCTTACGAACGAAACAATGAGCAAATGGCATTTCAATGGCTTATCCCAGCATATGAGCGCTTTGCTGACGCCGTCAGGCTGTCGGACTTTCGCTTTCAGGCATTTGATGGTAATACCCTGGATCGAATCGCCCAGGACAGCCTGTCGGGATTCCCAACCGCGCAGGATTTGATGCGTCCTCCTCCGCAAAACCTTTCATATTTGATTGGCTCAGACTTATTTATTCAGAGTTTGATGAAATTGCAAATTGCGCATCTGAACTTATATCAACTGCACAGTGGATTTCTGGGTGAATTAAAAGACACCAAAGCCTTGCTCGAAGCCAAAATGGAAGAGAATGCAATTGACTTTCCGGAAAATGCGCATTAACACCTATTGTACATAAAAAAGAAACCCCGCCTCAAGAGAGAACGGGGAATCTATTTTAACAATCGGTTGTCCCACTAGGGCTCGAACCTAGACTCTTCTGGACCAAAACCAGACGTGTTGCCAGTTACACCATGGGACAATCTGCGCAATCGGGTTGCAAAAGTAATACTTTCCACTATTTCATCAAATAATACGCCCATATTTCACAATTCATTTTAATTAGCTCACAACCCGCTGAGCCAAAAGCCGCACCTACAAGCTTATTTTGCTAATTTCGCACGCACATTTAAGCCAAAGAATGGACTTTAGAAAAGCAAACATCTTTACGGGCTGGGCAGTATTTCTCATTGCCAGTATAGTCTACCTTATAACCATCGAACCCACAACAAGTTTTTGGGATTGCGGTGAGTTCATAACCACTGCCTATAAATTGCAGGTGGGCCACCCTCCCGGGGCACCTTTGTTTATGCTGCTTGGCCGGCTTTTTTCTGCATTTGTGCCCACTGAGTTCGTGGCAGCGACTATCAACGTAATGTCGGCGCTTTCGAGCAGTTTCACCATATTGTTTCTGTTTTGGACCATTACCCATTTCGGCAAGAAACTCGCTGAAACCGATGGTGAAATTCTTGATCAGGGTAAAGTTCTTGCCATTATGGCCAGCGGAGTCGTGGGCGGATTGGCTTATACCTTCTCTGATTCTTTCTGGTTTTCAGCAGTTGAGGGCGAGGTGTATGCCATGTCATCACTGTTTACCGCGGCTGTGTTTTGGGCCATCCTCCGTTGGGAAACCCTGAGTGAGGAGCGCAGTGATGTGCGCTGGATATTGCTGATTGCTTACCTCATGGGCTTGTCAATCGGCGTTCACTTGCTTAACCTCCTTGCCATCCCGGCAATTTGCTTTGTGTACTACTTCAAATTGTATAAGCCCAGCACGAAGGGTTTTATTACAACGGGTATTGTGTCTTTGCTCATTCTCGGAGTGATTCAAACCGGAATCATACCCGGGGTAGTATCCCTGGCCGGAAAGTTTGAGCTTCTTTTTGTCAATGATTTCGGCATGCCTTTCAACACAGGTGTCATTATTTATGCACTCCTTGTAGTAGGCTTGTTGGCTTATGGTTTGTACTACACCCACCGCCGCAACATGGCGGGCGCGAATACCGCTATTCTCGCAGTTACGATGATACTGCTGGGCTACACCACCTTTGCCACCATCGTGATTCGCTCATCGGCCAATCCACCCTTGGATGAGAACAATCCCGAGAATGTATTTACCTTGCTTTCTTACCTCAACCGTGAGCAATACGGTGATCGTCCTTTGCTTTATGGACAATACTTCAATTCGCCGAGCGATGCGCAGAAGCCACGAAGCGACGGAAAGCCAGTTTATTCCAAATCATGGTTGGCGGTCAACGAATCCGGACGTACCGTTAGATGGTTTTCTACGCGCTTCAATGCTGAGAAATTCCTTTCAGAGACCAATGATTCCAAGCTCAAGTTAAAACAGTCATATATCATTTCAGATGAACGCAAAAACACAGTAATCAATTACGACGATAAGTTTCAATCGGTACTGCCAAGAATGTATAGCAACCAGGACAATCACGTGAGCGCTTACAAAACCTGGAGTAATTTCGTGGGGCAGCCTATCCGAACTATCGGAAATGACGGCAACCCAACCATTATCAACAAGCCCACCTTTGGTGAAAACATGCGCTTCTTTTTTCACTACCAGGTCAACTGGATGTACTGGCGCTACTTTATGTGGAATTTTGCCGGAAGGCAGAACGATATACAAGGCCATGGAACCATAGATGCCGGCAACTGGCTGAGCGGAGTCAATTTCATTGATGAACAGCGGCTCGGGCCTCAAGACAACCTGCCAAGCAGCAAGACCAACAACTTCGCGTACAACAAATTCCTTCTACTGCCGCTTGCTTTGGGGCTCTTCGGATTGATATTCCAGCTGTACCGCCGGCCTGATGATTGGTTTGTTACTTTACTGCTCTTTATCCTTACCGGACTGGCCATTGTGGTCTACCTGAACCAAACACCTTACCAGCCGAGGGAGCGCGATTATGCCTATGCCGGTTCTTTCTATGCGTTTGCAATATGGATTGGCCTCGGAACTTATGGTCTCTTTGACCTTGCATACCGCTTTTCGCAAAAGATTTTGGTAAAGATGAGCGCCTATGCCATTGGTGCAGGCCTTGTGATATATCTGTTGGAATCCATCCGCGACGGACAGCACTACTTTTCATACTCCATCATTTACATGGCCATACTGCTCGCTTTAGCGCTGTTCGTGATGCATTTCATTTCCAAATCTGTAAAGAACAACGTGGTCATGGCAGCTCTGGCCCTGCTCATTACACTGCCTGTACCCATTATCATGGGTGCTGAAGGATGGGATGACCACAACCGAAGCAACCGCTACACCGCCCGGGATTTCGCAGCCAACTATTTGGAAACCTGCGAGCCAAACTCCATTCTTTTCACCAATGGCGACAACGATACCTTCCCTCTTTGGTACGCCCAGGAAGTAGAAGGCATTCGCACGGACGTGCGTGTTGTTAACCTCAGTCTTTTTAATATGGATTGGTACATCAACCAAATGCGCCGCAAAGTTTATGAATCCGACCCGCTGCCTTTCTCAATGGATGAGGAAAAATACCGTCAGGGTACCCGTGATGTGGTATACCTTGACGAGTCGCGCAACAGCAACCGCACAGCCGTTTCCGTAAGGCAAGCAGTCGACTTTATTGCAAATGACCAAAATATGCGCAATGCGCAAGGGGAGAAGCTTTCTATCTTACCTACCAAAAACTTCTACATCCCTGTCAACATGGACAGGGCTATGGAGCAAGGATTGATCACCGAAGCTGACAGCAACGCTGTAACAAACCGGGTAGAATGGCGAATCAACAGAAACTACCTGATGAAAAACAACATGATGGTACTTGACCTCCTCGCCACCAACGACTGGGAAAGGGCCATTTACTTCGCTGTGACCACCGGACCTGACAGCTATATCAATTTGCAAGACTATTTTAAACTCGAAGGTCTGGCTTACAGACTCACGCCAGTGAAAACCCCATCAAGCGACAACCCAAATACACTGGGCGGAGTGAACACAGAGCGGATGTATGACAATGTGATGAACAAGTTCAAATGGGGAGGTATGGACAGCGAGGATCAGATCTACATGGACGAGAATAACATCCGCCTCACCAACAACATCCGCCTGCAGTTTGCTACCCTGGCCGAAGAGCTCATCAAAGAAGACAAGCCCGACAAAGCCTTGCAAATTCTCGACAAGTGCATTGAGGCGATGCCGCCCCACAACGTGCCTTACGACAGGTTGATGGTGCCCATCATTGAAAACTACTACCGCATAGGAGAGAACGACAAAGCCAATGCGTTGGCCAAAGTATTGTTTGCCCGCTACGAGGAAGATTTCGAATATTACATGTCACTCGATCCGGAATGGGTGATGCAATTACGCCAGGATATGCAAATGAGCTATGCTGTTGCACAAAGGCTCAACTTGTTTGTAACGCGCATTTACCCGCAAGACGAAGATGTGAAGGCCCTGTTTGATGACCGTTTTCAGGCGATGGATCAAGCTTTCGACGCCAAAATCCAGGAGCTGGAGGCTGCAAGAGCAAGGGAGAACGTTAAATTTTAAAGCGGCGCGATGTATCTCGTCAAGACGCCATCCATCGTGAAACCTATTTCTTCACAGCTCATGTGGAATGTCGCGAATGCCGGGAATGAAGTCTATTTAACCTTTGATGATGGTCCCAGCCCTGGAATCACAGATCAGGTGCTCGATATTCTTGCTGGGTTTGACGCAAAGGCAACTTTCTTTTGTATTGGGGGCAACGTTGCGCGGTCTCCGCATCTTTACAAACGCATCCTTGATGAGGGTCACGAAGTGGGCAACCACACCTGGAACCACATGAATGGATGGTCATTCAGTGATTACAGCTATCTAAAAAGTGTCCTTGAATGCGCGAAGTATGTGCAATCAAGGCTGTTCAGGCCGCCTTACGGCAAAATAAGCCGCTCGCAGGCCAAGGCATTATCCAAAAGGTTCAGCATTGTAATGTGGGATGTATTGAGTGCCGACTGGCGCGCTGATGTGAGCAAGGAACAATGCCTCAACAATGTTACATTAAACGCCAAACCCGGTTCCATTGTCGTATTTCACGACAGTGAGAAAGCAAAATACAACATGCTCTATGCTTTGCCTGAAGCGCTCGGGTTTTGGAAGTCTAAAGGGTATACCATGAAGGTTTTACCTCAGCCAACTTCAAACTGATGTCTTCAAGCATTGGCTTCTAAAGCCGCCATCAGCACCTGCTTCGGCATGGCCCCTGATTGGCGCCACACTTCTTTTCCATTTCTGAAAATTACAAATGTAGGTACCCCCCTTACGTTGTAAGCCTGGGCAGCGGCCTGGTTCTTATCCACGTCTACTTTTAAGATGACTGCTTTGTCTTTTAAATCTCCAGCCAAATCTTTCAATACGGGTGCCATACTTTTGCAAGGTCCGCACCACTCCGCAAAAAAATCAACCAATACAGGCTTCGGCCCGTTTATTATTTCTTTAAATCCTGCCATTATTTTACTGTTTTCTTGCCTGCATCAACCCAGGCATTAATACCACCATTCAGGTCTACTATTTGCGGAAATCCTTTATCGGCAAGAAGCTTGGCCGCTGCTGCACTCCTCCCTCCTACTGCACAATATACCAAGACGGGGCGGTTCTTATCCAGGGCATCGATGCCGTTATTAAACACATCGCGCTTACTTATGTCAAGCAGCACTGCCCCTTCTATGTGGCCGGCATTGTATTCCCGCGGTGTACGCACGTCAATAAGTTGTACTCCGGCAGTGCCACCGCCTCTCAGCCTGGTTTCAAAGTCGCCTGGACTTACCCGCTCCACGTTTGTGGCTGTTTGTGCTATCCGGTCGTTCATAGTCACACCTTGTTCAGCTACGCTGCTGTCCGCCAAGAATTCATCCGCATTGACAGCATCATTGCAGGATGTAAAAACGAAGGCCGAAGTCAATATCAATACGAAAACCATGAAGTTCCTTATCATAAGCTTTTGCTTTAATCAAATATCCTGCAAAGGTAATTATTGCCGACGCAACCCACAGTGACCCCGGTCGCAAAGAAAAAGCCATACACTTCTGTGTATGGCTTTCTGTAATCTCTGTTCCTCGTTACCTTAGAAGTATCTCGGACTGCGAATTTTAACATCAGGTTTGAAGAAATCATATGACACCATGATCTCATGGCTGCCATTGTGGTAGTTGTTCAACTGGCTCGTGCCAAAATCGTAGGCATAGCCAATTTGAAGGTGGTCAGTGATATTCATACTCAAAATACCAGCAAATGAGTCCTGGTAACGGTAAGCTCCACCTATCCAGAATTTTTGCTTGAGCAGAAACATGGCCGAAACATCAAATGATACGGGCGCTCCGGCTACCATGCGCACTACGGTCGATGGCTTAAACATTACCCCTCCGCTATCGGCGCTCAGGTTGAATACATATCCGGCGAGCAGGTAGTAATGCCTGTTGCCTACGCCACGGGTATCGGTGTTTTGCACAGTAAAGGTATTGAGCTCGGGCTCAAGTACTGTAGGCGCTGCTACACCGAAGTAACCTCGTTCGCTGTGGTAGTATGCACCGAAACCAAAGTTGGGCAGCATGCTGTTTTCAACGTTGTTGGTAAATGCCTGATCGTTGGGATCAATGTTGTCAATATCGCGCAGGTTTGCCTGAAATATCGCAACTCCTGCCCTAAGTCCGAAAGAAAGCCTGGCCTTCTCAGTGGTTTGAATTGTGTAGGAGAAGTCACCCCATATCCCAGTCGTATTGGTTGGTCCGATACGGTCATTTTCAACCGTAAGACCTACGCCCATGTTGTCATTGGGCAATGGCGCATGAATGCTGAATACTTGTGTGGACGGCGCTCCATCCAGCCCGACCCACTGGTGACGACTCACCAACGACGCTGCCACAGCATCGCGCGACCCTGCATAGGCCGGATTGATAATCAGCTGATTCCACATGTACATGGTGTACAGCGATGATTGCTGGGCATAACTCGCACCAACCATCAGCAATGACAGTCCAAGCAGCGAGTAACGTATTGATTTGCTAAAGTTCATCATACTCTTGTTTAAAGGTTACTAACGGGGTTAGGTATATTTCGCCCTTGCGGGGGTTGTGGGCATTCTGGATTTTGAAAAGTTGAGTTCACTTCCGTATATGGATACAAGCGAACAAAGTTGAGGCTTTCCCCAAAAGAAAGTTGTGTATCTCGGTATGCTACGTTTATTTCTACAAGCTCAAACAAATCAACAAATTTATCAGGATAAACGAACAGTTTGCCAATTGCATCCGGATTGTTGTGTCCTTCGTCTGAAAATGGCAAGCGGCAATGATATGAAGTGTAGTCTATCCCTGACTCACTATTCACTGGCTGATCAAAATTCTCAAACAAACCCGCATTCGCTCTTGCCTCAGAGTTCACTGCGTCATACCTTCCGGCAAACAGTTGAGCGCTTTGTTGTTTGTGGTTGTTCATTGTGGCGAAGCTTAGTCCTGTGGAGTGTTGGTTTGGTTGTTTTTGAAGCGCACTGAAATCAAAATCTCGTGTGTTCCTTCAGCGTAGTGCCTGATAGAAGATGTTGAAATATCGAATGCGTAGCCCAAAGTGAGGTAGTCCATAATGTTGTAGCCTGCAAAAACTGTTGCGGCATCGTTAGACCGATACGCACCTCCCAGCCAAATGTTTCCTTTGTATATAAATCGTGCGGTAACATCAACCATCGCAGGCACAGGGCTTACATACTTCACGAGCACTCCCGGCTCCACCTGAAATTCCGGACTGATGTCGAATTTGTACGCTCCTGTCAGGAAATAATGCACTGCCATCCGTCCTTCGCGGTCGCCGGGAAAGAAATCGAGACGGTTGTTAAATATCTGATTTGCCGAAAGGCCAACATGCCACTTCTCGCTGTACCAAAGTGCTCCAAAGCTCGCATCGGGAACGAATTCCTGCTGCATACCCGGAATGGCGGCCATGTCGCCTTGCTCGCGCAGTGTAATTTGCGAACCGTCAATTGAAAATTGGGTGAAGCCGAAGGCCAATCCAAACGATAACTTGGTGGTCTCGGACGTCTGAAGGTGGTAGGCATAATTGCCTTGCACGCCAGCCCTTCTGGTGGGCCCTACGGCATCGGTAAACAAAGTTCCGCCAAATCCCATCTTGCCGGAGGCCGATGGGGCGTGCAGGCCCATGAGGTAAGTACGCGGCGCATCGTTGATTCCAGTCCACTGCGAGCGGTGAATGGCCATCGCATTGAAGTACTCATCACTGCCTGCAAAAGCAGGATTGAATGCAAGACCTACGAAGCGGTACTGAGAAAACTGCGGAAGCTGCTGCGCACGCGCCAATGGGGCAAGCAACAACAACGCACAAAGAAGGGTGTAGATACGTGCCATCAACGGTATAGTGTTATAGGTCCGGTAAAAGGTTCAGGGAATCTGTCGTCATTGAGCTCAATGGCGTAGTAATAAGTTCCCACAGGCACCAATGAACCCTCATAGGTTCCATCCCATGCATTGCCCATGTTGTATGCCCGCTGCTGGTAAATGAGCGTACCCCAACGGTTGAATACGCTTACGAGACTGTTGGGAAACAGTTCGATATTGTCAATGATCCATGTGTCGTTAACTCCGTCATTGTTGGGCGTAAATCCAGAAGTAATGGTCACCGCAGGGAGTATGTTCACTTGTACTGTGTCGCTGGCCTGGCACCCATCCGCATCCGTTACGGTCACGCTAAATTGTGTGGTTTCCAAAAGAAATCCGCTTGGATTGGCCGCAGTCACATCAAAATTACCCTCTGCAGATGGCGACCAAGCGAAGCTCTCCGCATCTTGCGCGGTTGGGCTACCGCCAAGGGTAAATACCTGCTCGGCAAAAACTTCCAAATCAGGACCTGCATCAACCGATGGACCGATCAACACATCAACAATGACGGTATCGCTGGCATTGCATAAGCCGTTGCTTACACCAAAAACGAACGTGTAGCTCCCGGGTGCAAATTGAGAAATCATGTAAGTATTTTCGACTGCCAGGGTGTCGCCATCCAAATCAAGCCAGTAGTTGAGGTCACCTCCCTCAGAGATCCCGGTGATGGTGGTCGGCAGGTCAGAGGCACAAATGGAGATATCATCGCCGGCATTTGCAGAAATTTCGAGGGTGAAGTCCACTTCAACTTCGGCTTCATCCGTGCAGCCATTCGCATCTGTGATCAGGGCTGCGTAGGTTCCTGGTGGGAGGTCTGTGATTGCATTTCCCGTAAAGGTGCTACCGTCCGAACCTGTCCAGATGGTTTCATAAGGGGCGGTACCTCCCGTGATGCCCACACTTGCGCTGCCGTCAAGGGAAGTATTGCAACTGGCATCGCTCACCTCGGCGCTTACGGAGAGCCTGCCGGGCTGTGTCAACTCAAAGGTGGTCGTGAAGCCGCAGCCCACGCTGTCTTCCAATATGAGCGTGTACACTCCTGCTTGCAAATTGTCGATTGAAGCCTGGTTGGAGAAGAAGTCATTTGGCCCAAGCCAGTCGATACCCACAGTGCCCAGGCCACCAATGATCTCGATACCTATGGCGCCATCGGCCACTCCATTACAAGATATGTTTTGCAAAGTGGCGTCGACATCAAGTGCTTCTCGCGTGGGAACCTCGACCTCACCAGCGCTTTGGCAGCCCTGGGCGTCTGTAATCAGGTATTCGTAAATACCCGGCAGCACGTCCGAAAGACTAAAGTCAGTGGAGGTAAATCCAGAGGGGCCTGTCCACAAGATCTCATAGGGATCAGTTCCTCCATTTGCCGTAAGGGCAATGTCGGAAGGGCCGTTCAAGTCGTCACAATCTGGGAGATCAATCTCAACGATCGCTTGTAAACTGTCCGGCTGTGTCAGTGTCAACCCGGCAGTGATTTCGCAACCCGACGCATCTTCAATGCTAAGGGTGTACAGACCCGCTATCAGGTTGCTGAGGTCGGTATCACTTGAGCTAAAGCCCTCGGGTCCTTCCCAGTTTAGGGTGTAAGGTGCAACGCCTCCCGTTATTTCAACCTGAGCAGAGCCATTGTCTGAACCAAAGCATGAGGGACTTACTGAGCTCAAAGTGGCAATTATTTCGGGATTCTGCAGCACTTCTACATCGCCGCTTACCACGCAGGCGCTGGCATCCGTTACTTCGTAAGTGTAGGTGCCTGCTGCCAGGTCGGCAAGCGCAAGTCCGGTGCCAATGATATCAGTACCGTCAGTCCAGGTGATGCTGACTTCGCCTTGTGCATTGAACAATTCAAGGCTGATGCTTCCATTGCTTTCGCCAAAACAAGCTGCTGTCACATCCACGCCCACACCAAGTGCTTGCGCATCATCTACCTCGACGCTGGCAGAGGCCGAACAGCCATCAGCCGCTGTCACAGTGTATGTGTACACACCGGGCTCGAGATCTGAAATATCGTTCGTGCTTGCCGTAAATCCAGCCGGGCCCTCCCAAAGCACGTCGAAAGGTGGATTTTCAGAAGTAATGCTGAGCAATATGCTGCCATTATTCACATCGGCACATGTCACACCCGTCACAACAGCTTCTACATCAATGCCAGGATTAGACAGGTTCAAGGTGGTATCCGCTTCACAACCATTGTCGTCAATCGCTGTGAGGCTGTAAGAACCAGGAGCCAGATTTTCAAGTGGATTGGCTCCTCCGAGGCTGTTGCCCAGAGCATCTGTCCAGTTGATCCAGTATCCCGTTCCTTCCACACCACCGGTAATTGTGGCCAGCAAAGCACCATTGCTCTCACCGCAGTCAGGCTGGGTCACTGCAATGTCTATTTGCAGTAGTTCCGGCTGAGTAAGTACAAATTCAAAATCCACCTCGCAGCCACTTACATCGGTTACGGTGACATTGTAAGTTCCACCAGCCAGGCCAGAAATATTTTGGGTATCGGCGCTGAAGTCATTCGGTCCCGTCCACGCAAAACTGTATGGTGCAGTGCCTCCGCTTACTTCAAGTTCAATGCTTCCATCGCTTTCGCTTCCGCAAATGGGCGATACAAGGTCTTCCATCACCATAATATCCGGTGATAGTTCAAGCTCGATACTTCCTGAGCCTGTGCAAAGGGCGGCATCTACAATGCTGTATTCGTAGGTTCCCGGCTCTAAGTCCGCAATGTTGAGGCCTGTTCCGGTAAATCCGTTGGGACCTGTCCACTCAACCGTGTATTCAGCCTCTCCACCTGTGATGGTCAATGTGATAGCACCATCGCTGCCTGCGCAACCTACAAGGTCAATTTCGGCAGTGGCCTGAATGGAGGCAGGATCATTGAGCTCGAAAGTCGCAGAGTACGCACAGCCGTTTACATCTGTAACGGTTACGGCGTACTCGCCAGCCGCAAGGCCGCTGACATTTTGGGTATTGGCAAAAAATCCGGTTTCATCGCTCCAGTCATACACAAATGGGGCTTCACCATCCTCAACTGTAATGTCGATGGCACCATCGCTTGCGCCGAAGCAGGATATCGGAGTGACGATGCCACTTACAGATCCATTCGCATCTGAAATGGTGATCACATCACTGGCTGTGCAGCCATTCTCATCGGTAACGGTGATGATGTACACTGCTGCAAAGACGTTGCTCAGGGTCGGGTCGCTTCCAAGGCTTCCGCCAAAGAGGTTGGTCCATTCATAGGTGATTGCTCCGGTGCCGCCGGTAGCTGTAGCGACTGCTGAACCATTTGCCTCAAGGCAAGTAGAATTTGTAACAACTGCCGTAACTTCCAACAGTGCCGGATCTGTCAAGGTAACCATTTCAGAGGCTTCGCAACCCGCGGCATCTGTTAGGCTCAGGGTATATTCGCCTGCTGGCAGTGAAAACAAATCTTCGGTCGATGCGGTGAATCCTTCCGGACCCACCCAACTGTAGGTAAAAGGTGCTTGCCCGCCTACAACTTCGGTAGAAATGCTACCAGTAGATTCGCCGAAGCAATCAGGATCGGTAGTACTGAACACAAAACCAATTTCGCTGTCGATATCCAAAGTGTACACAGCACTTGCCTCACAAGCGTTTACGTCGGTGGCAGTCACTTCATACATGCCAGCTGTGAGATTGGAAATATTTGCAGTCGCAGCTGTAAAGCCGTCCGGACCGGTCCATGTATACAGAAATCCCGGCGTGCCTCCTGTCAAGCCAAGGCTTATTTGACCGTTGGCTGCTCCCGGGCAACTTTCGGGCACCAGGGTGGCGTCGATTACTATGGGCGCTGGCTCACCTACATCGTACACTTCATTGACCACGCAGCCAGCAGCGTCGCTTGCCTGAAGGCTGTAAGCACCTGCGAGAAGGCCGCTGATGCTCGAATCAGTTGAGGTAAATCCATCTGGGCCAGACCATGAGAAGCTGAAAGGTGGCGTTCCACTCGAAGCATTTACTACAATGCTGCCACTTGCCGAATCGGCACAAAGGGCGTTGCTCACTGCAGCCGTTAAGTTGATGCTTTCTCTAAAGAGTTCGAATGTTTGGCTAGCCTCGCAACCATTGTCATCACTTACGGTAATCGTATAGGTGCCAGGGGCGAGGTTTTCAAGAATTGGATCGCTTCCAATTACAAGTCCACCTGAAGTGGTCCATTCATAAGTGTAGTCAGCAGCCACGGTCCCTCCACTTGCTAGCACTTCGAGCTGTCCATCGTCTGCAAGGCATGATGGCTCGGTGGCGTTCAAAACAATGCTGAGCGCTGTAGGATTCATAACCTCAACGCTATCAGAAACGCTGCATCCATTGGCATCCGTAATTAAAATGCTGTAGCTTCCCTCTGATAGCGATGTAAGGTCTTCGTCAGTTGAAGTAAAACCTTCAGGACCTGTCCATTCAATGGTATAAGGCAGCGTGCCACCATTTGCAGTAATGCTGGCCGTGCCATCATTCAAGTTAAAACACGATATGTCTGTAGCAAGCACATCCAGTGTAAGTTCGGCAGGGCTTGTAATCTGATAAGTAAACGCCACTTCACAACCGAAGTCGTCTGTAATTTCCAGGATATATTCGCCCGCTTCAAGGTTGGTAAGGCTGAGCTGGTCAGAGGTAAATCCATCCGGACCTGCCCAGTCAATCACGTAAGGCTCCTGGCCTCCAGTTACTGCAATTGAAATGCTGCCGTTGCTTTCGCCAAAACAAGTTATTCCCTGAATCACAGCATCAACTGTAATGGCTGGAGCTTCTTCTACTTCAAACTCGCTGCTGCCTGTGCAGCCCAGGGTATTGGTTGCTGTAATCGTGTAAACACCGGCTTGCAAATCTGAAATGTTCGCTCCTGTGGCAACAAAACCGTTTGGTCCAGTCCATGAAAATGTAAATGGTCCTGCACCTGTAGCAATGCTTGTTGCAATTGAGCCGTCATCATCGCCGGCACACACCACATTGGTAATATTTCCATTAAAGGTGATGGCCGCAGGCTGGGTAACATTGTATGTCCTTGTTCCTGTGCAGCCGTTGCCATCCGTCACCACCACCACATACGAACCTGCCTGGATTCCGCTGATATCTTCTGTAGTTGCTGCAAAGCCGTTGGGACCAGTCCATGAAAATGTATATCCCGGTGTTCCACCACCTGCGGTGATGTTGATCGCTCCATTGCTTCCGCCAAAACAGGTCACGTTGGTGATTACCCTTGAGATTGTAATCTGTGGCTGTTGTGGTACAATGGCATCAATAAAGGCAAAGCAGCCGTTGGCGTCGGTGAGTTGAAGAGTATAGGTACCTCCAAGGAGCCCACTGATATTTTGGCTGGTAGAGAAAAAACCTCCCGGGCCGAGCCACACATAAGTGTAAGGAGCCAATCCGCCAGCTGGCGTCGTATTGATCGCTCCTGTATTTCCTCCAAAACAAGCCACTGGCGTTGTTACAAAGGTGGCGGTCAGAGCGGCAGGTGAACTTACCGTAAAATTGGCCGTACCTGTGCATCCCTGACTGTCAGTTACAATCACTGAGTAAGCGCCGGCGGCAAGCGATGAAATGTTTTGATCGCCTGAGCTGAAGCCCGCAGGGCCATTCCATGCATAGGTAAAGGGCTCATCACCACCCGCCACTTCTATGCTGATGGCTCCCGTATTGCCAGTTGCGCAGGTTGTATTCGTTACGGTTCCGCTCACCACGATCGGTGTCGCATCTAAGACTTCAGTTGCCTCATTGGTCACACAGTTGTTGGCATCAGTGAGGGTCAAAGTGTAGGTGCCAGGCTCGAGATTGCTCAAATCCTGATCGACTGAAGTAAATCCTCCAGGGCCGGCCCAGCTGAAAGCGTAAGGCGCCACACCACCACCTGGCAGGGTCGCAACGCTGCCATCTCCGTTTCCAACACAGCTTACCGGACTGGCACTCAGGTCAGCCGTAAGGAGTTCGGATTGGGCAATTTCAAAAACTTCAACACCAATACAGCCATTGGCATCAGTAACTTCGAGGGTGTATTCGCCTATCGGCAAATTGGCAATCGATGATGTTGTAGCGCTAAATCCATCGGGGCCAGTCCACGCGAATGTGAAAGCGCCTGAACCACCTGTGGCTGAACCATCGATACTTCCTGTAGAAGCGCCAAAACAGAGCACATCGTTCACTGATGCGGAAACAACAATGGAAGCCGGGGCTACGATTTCATAGGTATCTTCAAACAGACAGCCATTTGCATCTGTGAGGCTGAGGGCGTAGCTGCCCTGAGGCAATCCATTGATATTTTGGGCATCGCTGGTAAATCCATCCGGGCCCGACCATGAAAAAGTATAGGCACCCGTACCACCCATCACGTCAAGATTGATAATTCCTTCGCTCTCGTCAGGGCAAATATTGTTCACAATGGTGGGCACCACGCTGATATCTGATGGATTGACAATAACATATGATGTCGTAAACTCACAGGCATTGTCATCCTCAACAGTGAGTTCATACGCACCAGCAGCAAGTCCGGAAATATCAGAATCTGTAGAACTGAACCCTGAAGGTCCGGTCCAGCTGAAAGAATATGGCGCAACACCACCGCTGGTGGTCAGCGAAATTGCAGCATCAGTTTCATCAGTGCATGTTATCCCATCGATATCGGCATCAACCTGAATAGGATCGGGTGCGTTAGGGAAGGTAAAATCAGTACTAAAAGCACAACCTGCCTGATCGACAACATTCAAGGTGAAGGTTGCACAAAGTGCTGAAGCCGTTGGTCCCGTTTCGCCACTGGAATAACTCAAGTTGTAGCCACCATTGCCACCGATGATGATGGGTGTGGCAGCACCGTTGCATTCACCGGCGCAAAAGGGTGGAGTTCCATTCATGGAAAATACCGTGAGTGGACCGGGTTCATTGATAAATATATCGGCGCTACAAGGAAGGCCTCCCTGGCCTACATCTATCACAATTACTGTATAGGTTCCCGCACCTACTCCAGTCCACAAACGGGTGGAAGGACCACCTACCCATTGATAGGTAAAAGGGCCGGTGCCATCGGCTGGAACCTCAACACCCGCTACGCCATCATCGTCGCCGTTGCACGTTGGGTTGACAATTTCCGGTACTATCGTGAAGGAAGCGCAAGATGCCCTCCCTCCGGCCAGTGATGCCGTAGAGGCAAAAATCCTTTCCGTTTCTGGGGAATGGTAAGTCAATCTTTTGGCCACCGCAGGCGAGCACGCGAATGTTCCGCTGGCCACACCAGCAGCGCCAAGTACCAGCGAAATTTTGTCACTGAGCTCCACATTTTGATTGAGGTTGAGATGCCTTGTGACTGTGAGGATAACATTTGAGGTGGCAGAAATGCGGTATGCACGATCATCGGTGGCAATAAGCGCTGAAACTGCGGCATCTTTAGTGAGGCGCAGTTCAGTTTCTCTTGCAGAAGCGGATAGAATTACAATGTCGTTGATATCAGGAAGGCGATGGGCAGGACCTGTTTCCATGTTCCAATTGTTCAGGTCATGCCAGTTAAGGCTCTTGCCCTGCCAGTAGAATACCTCAGCCCGCATAGACCCGGCAACCAAAAGCATCGCCATTGTGCATAGCAAGAGTCGAATGCGGAATACCTTTCTATAATTCACCTTAGTCATATGCGTTACACGGTACAAATCCAACCTTTTGGTTTCGCGGGCAGGCTGAAATCCCGAGAATTATTTCATGTGCATTGTTTGACCCCAATCTCACCTTTGAATAGGTGAAGTCGTAAGCGTAGGCAATGGTAAAGTAGTCGAGGAAGTTAAACTTCAAAAGTCCAGCTACGGAGTCTTCTGACCTGAATGCTACACCAATTGCTACACGGTTGTCATAATCTGCCCAAAAGTTTACGTCAAGAGAGGGTGTAGTGTTACCCATAAATTTCATTTGAACAGCGGGTATGTAGCTCATTTTTTCACCTACGGCAAAAATTCTTCCTCCCATCAGGTTGAAATGGGGTTGCATATTGAAGGTTTCTCCAATTTCATCCAGGGTGGGGTTGGTCAGGTGACCACCACTGAAACCGGCAAACCAATTTTTGCTGTAAAGCCATACCCCTGCATTGATGTCCGGAAAACCGAAATCGGTCTGGGTTTGCTGAAGCAAAGGATCGCCCGCCTGCGGAACAGAGACTTGTGAAAGGTCGAAGCGGTATTGAAAAATTCCCACACCCACTCCAAAGGAGAGCCTCGTGCGGCGCGTAAGCCTGAGGTGGACAGCATATGCCAGGTGGGCGCTGGTGCGGCCGGTTGGGCCCGTATCATCCCCTTGTAAAATAATTCCAGCCCCGTGAATTGTACCCTTCTCATTGCTGATGGCATTGATACGCTGGTGCGCACTGGCAAACACAGTTCGGGGATTGCTCTCAAAGCCGACCCATTGATTGCGAAAGCCCACTCTGGCATCCAGGCATTCCTTCAGTCCCGCGTTGGCTGGGTTTACTGCAAAAGCATTGAAAAGGAAGTTGGTAAACTGAGGGATTTGCTGGGCAGTTGCAAGGTGTGATGTGCACATCATGAGAAGCCCTGCCGTGAAAACGTATATGGTTTTTTCTAGCCTCATCTCACAATGGTTACCGCTCCAGTAATGGCCGGAGCATCAAAATTATCAGGGTCATTTAACTCAATCACAAAATAGTATGTAGCGGCTGGTAGATCGTCACCTGCCCAATCATTCTTATAATTCGTGGCCTGAAACACTTTTGCGCCCCAGCGACTGTACACCACGATTTGCGCATTTTGAAATTCCTGGATACGATCGATCACCCAGGTGTCGTTAAAGCCATCGTTGTTAGGTGTAAAGGCGTTGAAAGGGGTGATAGGTGGCACCACGGTAACCCTGAAAGTCTGTCTCACAGGGCAGCCTTTGATCTCTGTTTGAACCTGATAATTATAAACCCCAAATTCAGATGGCGACGCCATAACGGAAGCTCCTTCCATGGTATTCAAAAAATTGCCATTCCATTCAAAAGGATCAAAAACAGGATTCACATTCAGCTGAGCCGACTGCCCGGGATATATTGTTTGATTCTGAGGAGTTGGAGGCGTTGCAGAAATATCATATTCCACAGCTGGCCCCGATACTGAAAATCGAATGGCACATTGGCTCTCCACTGATCCAGGAAGAGTATCCAGCAGGCCCGTAAGCATAACATAGTATGTTGTAGACGGCTCGAGATCTTCCAAAACAAGCTGACCACTTTGTTGAATGCTGTCTGCACAACCAATAGGGTCACTGTACGTGGACGGATCACATGGATCATCGGCTTCAAAAACAGCAAAGCTGAGGTTTTGTCCAAAGAGGCTATCGGTAATACAACTGTCAAGTGAGAGGGATAGAAAGGCCGTACCTTCGTCAAATTCCAGATCGGGATACTGATTGAGGTCGAGTGTTTCAAACTGAAAAAAGAGTGCGTTTGGCGCCTCTTCAAAACAGAAATTATCTGGTACTGCTGTTGGCGTGCCATTCGCTGTTGAGAGCGTATCAGTTGAACTTAAGGCGCAAATAGGTGTCGGTTCAGCGCAGTCCTGCCCCATCACTTTCGCAGAAAGTAATACCAGAAACAATAATGCAATACAAAACTGAGCCGAAAACGGCGGTCGATTAGTCATAAGGGGGGAAGCGTTAAGCTCGCCTAAAGTTACGGAATAGCTCATAGAGAAGGTTTCGGAATTGCAATATTTTCCACAGTCCCATGTGAGTAACAGAGAGACTGGACATTCATTACCAAGGGCTTAAAAAATGTATTTTAACACATGCCAGCAAGTAGCCACAACGGTGGCAAAAGCAGTGGCAATTGCGTTTACCCTGTCATTGCTCATCCAACGCAATCCGCCACTAATATTGCCTCCTGCTGAGCCTTCAGAATCTCGCCAGCCGCCCCCATCCGTATAGTGTTTGCTTTGAGCGAACTGTCCGAGAAGGCTGTCGAGAATATTTGCCGAAAAGGCAATAGCAGCGATCACCATAGCTTGCTTATAATCAATCCATCCAAAGGCTACCGACACCATTGGAATGGCTATTGCGAATGCAATTCCGGCAAGGCTTCCAGCAACTGAAACGCCCCCACTCACTCCGGCCTCAAGCGGTCGAAAGCCGAAGATGGCATATGAGCGCCCAGACATGCGGGTTCCTATTTCTGATGAGGCCGTATCGCTAAGTGCTGCTGCAAAACCAGCGATAAATCCGAGTACAAAAGAGAAGTGACCTGTAAAGAAATAAAGCATGAGAAATACCACGGGCATGCCCCCATTTGCCAGCACCTGCGACTTGCTGCGGGAGGGTTTTTCGCCTTCACCAATGGGCTTTCCGCCTTTTGGCAAAAGAGAAAATCCTGTCCCGATCAGGAAAAAAGTCAAAGCGGGAATCACGAACATGGGCTCGGGCGAAAAGAGCAGGATAAAACCCATAAGGCAAGCGGAAACGGCACCACCTGCATTGAGCCATTTTTTGCGAAAAGCAAGGTAAGAAAGAAAGGCTAATATCGATATAATCAACATTATGGCTGCAGCCCCACCGGGCACGGCAGCCCCGCAGATCAGCCAATAATATGCTGACAATGGCACCCAGATATTGTCCCGACCGGCCGTAGATGTCGCCTCGGTCAAAGTGAGAAAGAAAGCAATAAAAACCAGCATCCCTGGCCCATATACCGCACTGGGCGCCTCCTCTCCCACTGCCAAATGACCAAAAAACAGTAGCAACAGTGCCACCACAAAAAAAGTGACAGAACCCTCCACACTGCGCTCATCGCCCTCTAGCCTGTAGCGGCGTTTGCCTATTCGCTCTCCAATCAAAGTAGCCAAGCCATCGGCCCAGGCCATTATGGCCATAGGGTAAAAAACGAACTGAGGCTTGTCAGCTGACAAATAAAGTAGAAAGGCAAAAACCAAAGCAAAATATACCATGCCCCAACTTTTCCGGCCTTTCACAGGATCGCGAAACACACCTGCGAAAACAGCAATTCCTATAAACGGTATGGCCAGGATTGTAGCCCAAAATACGGCATCTAGATCTTCAACAATATATACTGAGAGCGCACATACGGATATGGCACCAATATGAAGTATCTTGCGAGGCAAAGCCGTGGACTGTTTCAGTTGTTTTTGGAGGACCAATGAAACCACCAAAAAAATGAATATGACGACTACAAGAACAATTATGGTAGACACAGGCTTTTAAATTGACGCCAAAATTAACAGAATGCGCCTCCACCTGTTCGAATTTGAAGATCAAGTGTGGTTTCCCAAGATATTGAGGGATTACCAGACGGGCTATATCGGATTCCTGGCCAGTAAAGCAAATCTTTACCGCGAGGTTCCTGCATTGCTTGATAAATTGAATGCCTCTCGTGTTATTGATCTCGCATCTGGAGCTGGTACGCCCGCCATTACAGCAACTGAAGCAATAAGGCAACGTGGAGGAAGCCTTCTTCTTACGGACAAGTTTCCAAATGTATCGACAGGAGCGAGCGTTGGCTCTTTCAAAGCCGTGGCCTATCGAAAAGATCCGCTCGATGTACTCGAGCATCCATTACCCTCAGGTGACGCTTACACTATGTTTAATGCCTTCCATCATTTTACCGACGACGAGCAACTCGCTATACTGCACAAGGCGAGAGCTGCCGGTGGGCAAATTTTGGTGCTGGAACCGCTGCACCGCGACTTCGTCACATTTATTAAAGTGATGATATCAACCACCATCGGGCCTGTTTTACTGAGTCCTTTTATTCGCCCATTCACCTGGTCGCGAATGCTTTTCACATATTTGCTCCCCATTGGCATTCTCGTAACGCTTTGGGATGGACTGGTGTCAGTGATGCGGTCTTTTTCGAAACGGGACTATGAAAACTTGAAGTTGCAGGCCAAACTTACCGACCTCAACCTTAAAGTGGGAAAGCTACCTTCGCGCTTCGGGGACATTCTATACCTCCAGATTTCATGACAGCATTGCGCACTTTTTGGGACTTCACCCGGCCCCACACCATCATTGGCTCTGCAATTAGCGTAAGTGCCATTGCGTGGATGTCACTTGGCATGTACTTTCTGGACAGCACATTTTTTCTGCTCAGCCTGCTGAGTGCTCTGGCCTGCAACGTATTTATCACCGGTTACAATCAAGTGGTTGACGTAGCCCTTGACCGCCGAAACAAACCCAACTTGCCGCTGGCATCTGGGGCGATGGGCATGCGGCAAGGCAAAATTATTGTCCTCATTTCCCTACTCGTCGCGCTGACTTCGGCCGCATTGGCATCCACTTTTCTTTTGATTTTGGTTGCGGGCATTGCTGCACTCGGCTTTGCGTATTCCTGGAAAGAAACCTTCCTCAAGCGCCGGCATACCACAGCAGCCCTGGCCATTACTGTGGTACGCGGCCTGCTTGTGAATGTGGGGTTTTACCTGCACTTCAGCGGTGAGCGCAGCCTTGGTGATGTACCCGATGCCATATGGCTGCTTACCGCCTTCATCACTTTGTTCAGCCTTGGCATTGCCTGGTTCAAAGACATCCCCGACATGCGCGGCGATGCCGAAGAAGGCATTGGCACCCTTGCGCTGCAATCAGGTGCGCTCAAAGTATTTCGTCTAGGAACTTACACCGTGGCATCAGGATATTTGATCGGCGCATTTGCGCCGCTTTTTTTCACTTTTGAAGGCAGCAACAGTGCGGTGCTCACGGTAAGCCACGCTCTTTTGGGTATCCTTTTCCTGAGCATTTCTGCAAAGACCGATCCGCTCGACCACACACAAATCAAACGCTTCTATAAACTCTTCTGGGTGCTTTTCTTCCTGGAGTATGTGGCCTTTGTAGCGGCGACCGTGTTGGTGGCCTCATGAACAGCGGCGATTCCGCCACTTGCACAACGCACATTTCCCTAACTTCGCCGGCATGTCGTCAACTTCAGCATCACCGTTAATAGGCGGCTCCCGCAAAGCCGATTTCGCGGCGAGCGCTCCACTGGTCAGCATCATCACGGTGTGCTATAACGCGGAGCAGTCCTTGCCGCATACCATCGCCTCTGTTGCGGCACAGTCTCATGATAACTACGAATTTATTGTCATTGATGGTGCCTCAAAAGATGGAAGCGTTCGCGTACTTCAGCAAAACGACCACCTTATAGACCGCTGGATAAGCGCCCCTGACCATGGAATATACGATGCAATGAACAAAGGTGCCTCCATATCGCAGGGCCGCTTCCTTGCATTTCTCAACGCCGACGACCGCTACCTGCCTCACACCATTGCATTGGTAGCAGAAAACCTGAGTAATGAAGAGCCCGATGTGCTGTATGGCAACATGATCAAGGTGCGCGAAATTGATGGCAAGGACTACGAAAAAGAAGAAAAGCCCAGAGTCGATTTTATGCCACAAGGCATGGGCATATTTCATCCGGCTGCGTTCGTAAAGAAGTCGGTATTTGAGACTGCAGGTCAGTACGACACAACTTATCGCCTGGCAGCCGATTATGCTTTGTTTCTCAAGCTCTGGCAAGAAGGAAAGAGATTTTCATACCTCGATGCGCCTCTCGCTTATTTCTCGCTTGGCGGGGCGAGCAACGCCGGTTGTGGCACATACGCAGAGGCGGTTGAAATTCAAAAAAAGTACAGTACTGGCTATGCGGCTCAAACCAAAAAACTTTTTTGGAAGTGCCGTGCGAAAAAACAGATGCGCGCAATTATATTTGGCCTGGCGCGAATCACTGGCACCACAGCAGTTATATCCCGCTCCTTAAAGAAGAAATGGGCTTAAAAGCCTTAGGCTATTCTTAAATTGAGCCTTGGTGGAAAAAAGTAGCCTCGAGCAGAATCACTGCCCGCCGAAAAGGCAGGGAACTGCTAACTGAAGTTTAGGAAACTTGTCTTAAAATCTCTTTGAAGATTGGCAGGTTTACTTTTCTAAAGCCTTAAGAAACTCCTTACCTACTCCCGATTTAAGATATTTCTCTCGGACTCTTGCTTGAAGTCGTGCACCAGCAGGCTCACTGTAAATTAATCTCCAGGGACGATACCCTTTGGTTGATTTACTTTTACCTTTATTGTGTTGAACTACACGAATCTCTACATCCTTGGCCATCCCCACATAAATTCTTCCATCCTTCTCACTCTTCATTGCGTAAACATGATAGATTTCACTCATGTTACAGGCTTTATGTTCGTTTAGGGAAACCGGAAATATTAGTAGCCTCGAGCAGAATCCCTGCCCGCCGAAAACGCGGGGAACTGCTATCTAAAGTTTAGGAAACTTACCTTGTGCACGTAAAAGTAGCCTCGAGCAGAATCGAACTGCTATCTAAAGTTTAGGAAACTTCTATTCTATCCATTGAACTACGAGGCCATGTAATCTTCCCGTCGCTTCGGGAACCAAAAGGTAAACAGTCAGGTATTCTATTCATTATATCCCTCCGGGAGATAAAAACTACGAGGCCATTTACTTATGCGTCCCTCTTTTGGGGCTGCAAAAATAGGCAAATCACATTAATCTAGCGCACTGTGGCGCCATTTCCGCTGCCGCCATCGGGATTCACGAAGCTGAGCTTGCCGTCGGCGTCCTCGGCCATCAGAATCATGCCCTGCGACTCTATGCCCTTGAGCTTACGCGGAGCGAGATTCATCAATACACTCACTTGCTTTCCGGGCAGGTCAGCGGGGTCATAGTATTCTGCTATGCCCGATACCACGGTCCGCTTGTCGAGCCCCGTATCGAGGTCTATTTTTAGCAACTTGTCTGTTTTGGGCACACGCTCAGCTGCAACAATCGTTGCAATGCGGATGTCCATTTTCATAAAATCTTCAAAGGCAATCGCGTCTTTCTCTGGCATGTGCTTAATTTCTGTTGGGGCTGCTGGCGCCGCTGAATTCTTCAATTTTTCGACCTGTGCGTTCACATCGGCGTCTTCAATTCTCGCAAAGAGCAATTCAGCTTGGTTGATAGCCGCGCCTTCCTTAAGAAAGGCTGGCGATACCAGGCTCCAGGCTACGCCCTCAATGTTGAGCATTTTTCTGATACGCGCTGCCGTTTCCGGCAAAAATGGATCCGCCACGATCCCGAGATTGGCCGTGATTTGCAGACACAAGTGCAGCACTGCAGCAGCGTGATCAGGGTTGGTCTTTATCGTTTTCCAGGGTTCTTCCTGGGTGAGGATGCGGTTGCCTAGCTGGGCGAAGCGCATCATCTCAGCCTGGGCCTCTTTGAAGCGGTAGGCTTCCAAAAGGTTGGCGATAATGTCCTTGAACTCCCCTACGCTGTTGGCAGCATTCGCTGTATTCTCATTTGCGAAAGCAGCAGAGCTCAACGCGGGAACTTTCCCATCAAAAAACTTGTGCGTAAGCACGATGGCGCGGTTCACAAAATTGCCAAGTACGGCCACAAGCTCATTGTTGACCCTGGTTTGAAAATCGACCCAGGTAAACTCGCTGTCGCGAAACTCCGGGGCAATGCCGGTGAGCACATAGCGCAACTCGTCGCCCCTTCCGGGAAAGTCTTCAAGATACTCATGCAACCACACCGCCCAATTGCGCGAAGTCGAGATCTTTTTACCTTCCAGGTTGAGAAATTCATTGGCAGGCACATTGTCGGGAAGGATGAAGTCGCCGTGCTCACGAAGCAGTATGGGAAATATAATGCAGTGAAATACAATATTGTCCTTGGCCAGAAAGTGCACGAGCTTGGTGTCACTGGCGGTCCAGTAGGGCTGCCAATCCACGCCTTTGGCCTCAGCCCATGCTTTAGTGGCGCTGATATAGCCTATGGGTGCGTCGAGCCACACATACAGCACCTTGCCATCACTGTTGGGGAGGGGCACCGGCACACCCCAATCGAGGTCGCGGGTCATGGCGCGGGCTTGCAGGCCACCGTCTATCCATGACTTGCACTGCCCCAATACCTGCCGCTTCCATTCTGACACATCGTGGTGCTGCACACCATCGAGTATGCCATCCGCAATCCAGCTGCGCAGCCAGTCTTCATGGCGCTCCATGGGCAGGTACCAATGTGAAGTCTCACGCAGGATAGGAGTTGCTCCACTCAGGGTAGAGCGGGGGTTGATCAGGTCTTGAGGACTCAGGGTGCTGCCACAGTTCTCGCATTGGTCTCCGTAGGCATTCTCATGGTTGCACTTGGGGCAGGTGCCACTGATATACCGGTCGGCGAGGAATTGCTCTGCCTCCGGGTCAAAATATTGCATGGAAGTCTTCTGGTCGAAGCTGCCTTTGTCGTGCAATTTTTTGAAAAAATCACTGGCAGTTTGCTTGTGAAGCGCATCAGAAGTGCGGTGATAAATGTCAAATTCGATTCCAAAATCCTCAAATGCCTTTTTGTTGATAAGGTGATACTCATCCACAACCTGCTGGGGGCTGCGGCCTTCCTTTTTGGCCCTGAGCGTAATGGCGGCACCGTGTTCATCGCTTCCGCAAACGAAGGCAACATCCCGACCACAAGCCCTTAGATAGCGCACGTAGGTGTCGGCGGGAATATACACGCCGGCCATGTGGCCAATATGGAGAGGGCCGTTGGCATAGGGCAAAGCTGCCGTTATTGTGTATCGTCTTGGATTATTCAATCGGAATGTGCTAGTTTGTACTGCGCAAAGATAATGACTTCAAGTAACCACGACATCCCTTCAAAACATGGAAGCAACAGCTCCTCCGGCACTCCAATCCGGTGACACCATCGCCCTGATATCCACCGCACGAAAGGTGGAGCCAAAACAAGCAGAGACTGCCAAAAAACTGGTGGAAAGCTGGGGCTTTAAGATGAAGGAAGGTAGAAACTTGCACTGCGTAAAGCATCAACTTGCCGGCACAGATGAGGAGCGCCGGGATGACCTAAAGGCAGCCCTTGTGGACCCTGAAGTGAAGGCCATTCTCTGTGCACGCGGAGGCTATGGCACTGCCCGGATTCTGGACGACATCGACTTTAGCATGCTCAAAACCAATCCGAAATGGATTGTAGGGTATAGCGATGTGACCGCATTACACTGTCACGCATACACCGTTGCAGGGGTGCAAAGCATACATGGCAGCATGTCGGTCAACTTTGCAGATAACACCAAAGCAGCACTTGAAAGCATACGTGTGCTGCTTACCGGCGATTACATTGCATACAGTGCACCTCAACATCGCCTGAACAGGTCTGGAGTGGCTGAAGGAGTGATGGTGGGAGGCAATTTGAGTGTGCTTTACAGCATACTCGGCTCAGCTTCAGCACCCGACTTTCAGGGCAAAATTTTATTTCTCGAAGACCTTGATGAGTATGTTTACCACATTGACCGCATGATGCTGGCATTGCGCAGGGCAGGACATTTGCAGAAGCTCGCCGGAATTATGGTGGGTGGAATGACCGAGATGCGCGACAACCCTATTCCCTTTGGCTATACCGCCGAAGAAATTATTGCAGAGCATTGTGCTCCCTATGCATTCCCTGTTTGCTTCGGGTTTCCTTCGGGGCATATCACCGACAACCGCGCATGGATTCATGGAAAAAAAACAAGGCTGACCGTGAATCACGGCCAGCCTTCGTCTGTTAGTCAAAGTTGAAGCGGGATTATTCGCGCTCAAACTTGGTGTAGTCACTTGGAATTTCGAAAAGGACGTTGTCAAGGTTAGACTTGGTCATTTCCACTACCTGAAGCTTTGAAAGTTCAACTCCGTCAGATTTGCGCTCGACGCCTACCATTGGGAACACTCCTTCAATGTCGGGAATATTCATGAAATAGATGGCGAGCTTGTCTTTCCTGTTGAGGGTTTCAAGCATAGGGATGAAGAAATCAAAGTCATCATCAGCCATCCAGTAAGTCACTTCGCGACCATCTGTTTTGCCTGCTACTTTCACTTCACTACAGTTGTAACCATTGATTACTTCTGTCTTTCCTGTTTTCTGCACATAGACCTCAGTTTCGCGCGCTGGTCGCTTATTGGGAACATCTATGTACATTTGTCGCTCAGGACTTAAAGCTTTAACGGTATTGGTTTTGGTGTCGATGATCATGATGCCTTGCACCTCACCATTTTCGCCCAATTCCTCAACACGTACTTTGTCACCTTTCACATAATATGTATAGTTGGCTGTAACAGGGCCGATCGTTTTGGTAAATTTGATCGTTCCCTGAAAGGGTCCGGTAGCTAAAGCAACCGAACTTAGCATGGCAGATGCAACTAACGTTGCGAGTGTTTTGATAGAAAGTTTCATAACTTAATTGTTTAAGGAACCCATTAGATTCTCAGTTTGTAGTTTAACATGTCTAATTCGACCAAGCAAATCGGAAACGAGGGCGAATCACGTGCTTGTACGCACATAGAATCGTTGGGTTTCAAAATTAGGGAGCGAAACTGGCAACATCGCCACGACGAAATAGATATTATTGCTGAAAATAAGGACTTTATAGTTTTTATTGAAGTTAAAACCCGGCAGTCAAATGCTTACGGAAACCCTGAAGTATTTGTAAACAGGAAGAAACAAAGCTTTATGATCCGGGCTGCCAATGAGTATATCACCCGGCACAAGATTGAAAAGGAGGCAAGATTTGACATTGTCGCCATTACCTTAAATGAAACCCCAGGATTGCTGCATATTCCAGATGCATTCTATCCACTTTTGTAAAATATTTGAAGACCTACTAGACGCATATTATATATGGCAAAGAAAGATCAGGGCAAGAAGCCCGGAAAACCAGCCCCCCGCGGACGCAGCAATGCACGCGCAACCCCACCCGAGCAATCAGGTAAAACGAGCTCGGCCCGCCCGCCACGCAGCGAAGGGCCCAAAGAAAAAGAGACGAGAAGCACTCCGCGCAAGCCGGGCCGAGGCCCGGCCACCAAATCTAGTCCGGGCGCAAAGCCACGTGGCAGCTACGGTAAAGTGAACAAAAAGGCGGGCGATGAGGAACATTCGTCCGGATGGAAAAGCGAGGCCAAACTCAAAGAGGCCGATCCACGCCGGGCAGGACGTACGCAATACCGCAAGGTGCAAGGCAAAACCTGGAAGGGCAAGCCTGTGGTGGAGGCAAGGCATACCATGCGCCTCAATAAATATATTTCCAACAGCGGTATATGCTCTCGCCGCGAGGCCGATGATCTCATTGCCCAAGGCCTCATTGAGGTAAATGGCAAGCAAATCACTGAAATGGGTTACCAGGTAAAGGATGAGGACAAGGTGACTTACGCTGGCGAACGCATCAGCCCTGAGAAGCCCGCTTACGTGCTACTGAACAAGCCCAAGGATTACCACACCTCCGGCAAGGATTCACCCGACCGAAAAACTGTGATGATGCTGCTGCGCAGGGTGGGCAATGTCAATCTATTTCCCATTGGCAAGCTCGACCGCAATGCCACTGGCCTTTTGCTGCTCACCAATGACAGCAGCATGGGCAAGCGGCTCTCGCATTCTACATTTGGCGCGAAAGCGCTGTACCATGTGCACCTCGACAAGATATGCCGGCCTGCGCATATGAAGGCAGTCCTTGAGGGAGTGGAACTTGAAGATGGCATGGCCAAAGCGCTTGTGGTAGAATACGTAGCCGACGGCAAGGACAAAAAGCAAATAGGTGTGGAGGTGCAAGGCGGTAAGAACAATGTGGTGCGCAGGCTCTTCGAGCATCTTGGATACGGCATTATGAAAATAGACAGGGTAATGTATGGAGGCCTCACCAAAAAAGACCTTCCACGCGGCAGGTGGCGCCACCTTACCGAGCAAGAAGTGAATCGCTTGAAAATGCTATAATTTTAGCCTTGGCAAAGCGTTTGTAAGCGTACAAGCATATAGCTTATCCATTCCATTGAAAAAAATCGCTGTTTCTTTCCTGGTCATTGTTTTGATTGCTGCGATTGGGGCTACAGTTGCCTTTTTCCTGGCAAAAAAGTATGAGCCTGAAGTGCGCGACATTGTGGTGTATGAGGTCAACAGACTGCTCGATGTGGAGGTAAGTGTGGAGGATATCAACCTAAGCCTTCTTCAAAGATTTCCATATGCTTCACTTCGTTTTAGCCATGTGGTGATCCCTGAAACGTACAGCCCCGAGAAGGCAGACACCCTTCTTTATGCCCGTGACATCTACCTGCAGATAAGCCTTTGGGACTTTTTGCGGAAGCAATACCGCATCTCCGAAGCTGAGATCAATGGTGGCTTTATGCGTATGGCCGTGTACAAAAATGGCAAGGACAATTACCACTTTTGGAAAACCACTGAGTCAGCCGATCCTGCTGTACTCTCACTCAACAATATTGATTTCAAGAACTTTCACTTTGGTTATATTCAAGAACAACAAACGGACCTGAGCATTGAGGTGCATCAAGCGCATGCCAAGGGCATGTTTGGAAGCGAGGTTTACGAAATCAAAGCAGATTGCGAACTCACGTTGCATCATTTTGCGCTGGGTACTGATACCATGTATCAATCCATGCCAGTAGTTGGCGGTCTTGGATTGAGCATCAACAATCTCAGCAACCGTCACGAATTAAGTGCAGAAAGCCTGCGTATTGGCAAGGAGAAACTTCAGGTGAGCGGTCATTTCAACCCGAAAGATCACAACAGCTGGGGCCTTGCAATGCAATCGACCGAAGCGCATATAGAGCATATCATAGAACTGCTCCCAAACGACATGCGGCGTGGGCTGCGTGCGTACAAGGCCCGGGGCACCACCGACATTGTTTTTGAAATGAGCGACGCCGACAATAGCGCCCTCAGCATTGATTTTCTCTTTGATAAAACCAAAGGCAGCTTTCAGCACGACATTGCCCTTGGCAAGGCTTCCATTGACAAAGCAGCTGGCAGCCTGCAGGTAAGAGGTGAAGTAGTCTCGCTGTATATCGACCACATACACGGCGGCATAGGCCCGGGAAAACTCAAAATAAACGGAAGCATTCGCAACTTCAATGCGCCACAGTTTGACCTTGCCGTAGATGGCAATGTGGACCTCCGAGAAGTTCGCAACTTCTTCAACCTGGACGATCTCGAAGAGATGAAGGGAAAAGTGAGCCTCACCGGGACATTTCGCGGAGAACTACCCGCAAATGCAAGCAGTGAAAGCCTGGTATTTCTGAGAGGTGTAGATTTTGATGGCAGCATATTTCTGAAAGATGGTGCTTTGCGCATGCGTGATTCAGATGCCTTTCTTGAACAAATCAACGGCGAGGTGGCTTTGAAAAACAACAGTATCCTGGTTCAGGAAGGCTCGGCTGAGGTAAATGGCAACAAGTTCAACTTCAAGGGCAACATTGTCAATGCCCTGCCCTACCTGGTGAGAGATGACCAGAAGCTGCACATCGAAGCCGACTTTAGTGCCGAAACCTTGGATTTGAACCGCATATGGAACACATCCTCCAGCAAGCGCGACACCACATACCAGTTTTCGCTTCCGCAAATGGTGACCTTCGATTTCGGGCTCGACGTCGGCGAAGTCAATTTCAGGCGCTTTACGGCAAAAAATATTGAAGGAGAGGCTTCATATAAAAACAACCTTCTTACGCTAAGTCCGATAAGATTTGAGCTTGCATCGGGGGTGGCCACGGGCAGTGCCTCGATTAAAAAACTGACGGAATCGAAATACCTCGTTTCGAGCGGATTTCAGCTGAAGCAGATGAATATCTCCGAGCTTTTTTATGCTTTCGAAAACTTTGGGCAAACCATGGTGACTGAGCAAAAGATCAGTGGCACCGCTGACGCTCGCGTGCGCTACGAATCCAATCTGGGTAATGACCTCAGCCTTGACCTTGCCAGTATTGTGTCGCAAATAGACCTGGAAGTGGTAAACGGGAAATTGCGCAACGTTGAGGCCCTAACCGATGTAGCCGACTACCTGCGCGGCAACCTCGTGTGGAAATCGCTGGTGAGGGTTGACGCTTTTGAGAAGCAGCTCACCACCGTTCACTTTGACACCTTGCGCAATTCTATAGATATCAAAAACCGCGTGGTGTACATTCCATCCATGCGCGTGGGTTCCTCCGCGCTTACACTCAACCTCTCGGGCCAGCACGACTTTGACAACAACATTGACTACCGGCTCAGCTTCAGGCTCAGCGAACTGTTCAAAACAGGGAAACCGAGGCAAGAGGAGTTTGGATATATTGTAGACGACCAAACGGGGCTAAGGCTCTACCTGCAAATGTCGGGAACGGTGGATAACCCCATCTTTAGCCTTGACAAAGATGGGGCACGCCAAAAGCGGAAAGATGATTTTCAAAGGGAAAAAAGCACCTTCAAAGGCATCCTGAAGGAAGAATTTGGGCTGTTCAAATCCGACAGTACACTCACTGCTCCGAAAGATAACAAAGGCAAAACAGGTCCGGTATACAGCGTGGAATGGGATGGATTTGAAAAAGGTAAAGACAGCCTCAAGGCACCGGCAAATCAACCGACAAAACCGGGAGTCCTGAAGCCCAAGGACAAGAAGCAGTATGAAGAGCTCGAAGAGGATGACGACTTGTAAGCTAAATCGGGAAAAGATGTTACTTTTAGGCCAAAGTCAGGCGTATAAGATCAGCTCTACCTAAGCAATTTTCGTTTTAAATGAATTTATACTCGCGAAAGCAAAGGTTTAAAACCCTGCTGTTGGTCATAGCTGTATTGATTGTAGGGGCATCGCTCTGGTACTCTAGCTTCATCGTGAACCAGATCAAAGAGCAGGAACGAGAAAAGGTTGAGCTTTGGAGTGAGGCGGTCAAAAAGCGCCTTATCCTGATCAACTATACTGAAGAACTCTTTTCAGATTTGCGAAAAGAGGAACGCAGCAAAATTGCCATTTGGGCGCAAGCTACCACGCGCATGGTGGAGGCTGAAGATTCTAAAGAAGTAAGCTTTCTGCAAGAAATCATTGTAAACAATGAAACCATCCCGGTACTCATTGTAGATGAAAATGATAATCACGTGACTTCCCGCAATATGGCAGATTCGCTCGTCGCGAATCAGGCTTCATTAAATAAACTGATGGCCGAAATGGGCGCACAGTACAAGCCCATCCGCATCGAGTTTGCCGGCATCAACCAAAGGCTGTTTTACAAAGATTCACGTCTCATTACCGATCTGGAGCACACCCTCGACGACCTCATCAACTCCTTCATTAGTGAAACGGTCATGAACTCAGGCGGGGTGCCTGTAATATTTACAGATTCGTCAAAGACACAGGTTTTGCTTTCCGCAAATGTAGATACCACCTTAATCGCTGACAGCCTGCTCTTGAGTGAAAAGCTCAAAAGCCTCGCCGCGAGCAATGAACCCATTGAAGTGCGTTTTGGCAACAACGTAAGCAACTATATCTACTATTCCGAATCAATCATCCTCACCACGCTACGTTATTATCCTTATGTGCAGCTTGTGATCATTGGGTTGTTCTTGTTTATTTCCTACTTGATATTCAGTACCTTTCGTAGGGCAGAGCAAAATCAGGTATGGATCGGGATGGCCAAGGAAACTGCGCATCAACTCGGCACGCCGCTCTCCAGCCTAATGGCCTGGGTGCAATTGCTCGAAGCCCGCGGTACGGACAAGGAAACCATCAACGAGCTCAACAAAGATGTGGAAAGGCTGGAAACCATCACGGAACGCTTCTCGAAAATAGGCTCTAATCCCGAGCTCAAAGAAATTGAGGTGGTGGGCCTAATGAATCGCGCAGTGGCATACCTGCAGCCGAGGGTATCGCGCAAAGTTGAGTTTTCCGTCAAGGTAATTGCCGATGGTGAAATCAGGGCCATGATCAATGAAGCCCTCTTTGGCTGGGTGATTGAAAACCTCTTTAAGAACGCTGTAGACGCCATGGAAGGCAGCGGCAGCATCGAGGTGGTCATTTCACATGAAATCCAAAATGTATATATTGACCTGACTGATAGTGGAAAAGGAATCCCGAGCAACCAACACAAGGCCATATTCCAGCCTGGTTTTACCACCAAAAAGCGCGGCTGGGGATTGGGCCTCTCGCTCGCCAAACGCATTATCGAAAACTACCACAACGGTAAAATATTTGTGAAGCGCAGCGAGCCCGATAAAGGCACCACTTTCCGCATCGTACTCCGTACAAAACTATAATGGCCGGAATCTACATTCATATTCCTTTTTGCCGAAAGGCTTGCCACTACTGCGACTTTCACTTCTCAACCAGCACCAAAATGGCCGGTGCCATGACCGATGCCATATGCATGGAGCTCGCAATGCGCAAAGAAGAAATGCAAAGGGAGCGCATCGGCACGCTTTACTTCGGGGGTGGAACTCCCAGCCTGCTCAGCTCTGGGCAGATGGAGCAGATCATCAATGCTGCAAGGGAACATTACACCTTTGAAACCGACATAGAATTCACCCTTGAGGCCAACCCCGACGACCTAAAACCACAGAAACTCCAAGAATTGCGCACCCTCGGCGTGAACAGGCTCAGCATTGGATTGCAGTCATTTGATGAGGAAATGCTAAAGTGGATGAACCGGGCCCATACCGCTGCTGAGAGCCACAAATGCATTGAAGCCGCGCATGAAGCGGGCTTTGACAAGCTCTCCATCGACCTCATTTACGGCCTGCCGGGCTTGAATAAAAATGAGTGGATCAAAACACTGGAAACTGCCATATCACTTGATGTGCAGCATATATCAGCTTATTGTCTCACCGTCGAGGAGAAAACAGTGCTTGGCCACCGCGTGCGAAAGGGCCTCGAAAAACCAGTAAAAGATCAAGCCGCTGCCCAGCAGTTTGAAATCATGATCGATGTGCTGGCCAATGCCGGATACGAGCAATACGAAGTGAGTAATTTTGCCAAAAATGAAGCGTACTCAAAGCACAACACCGCTTACTGGCGTGGTACTCCCTACCTTGGCATTGGGCCCTCGGCGCATAGCTTTAAGGACAACGGCCGCAGCTGGAATGTAGCCAACAATGCCAGGTACATGAAGGAAATCGAAAAAGGAATACTCCCTTCGACATCTGAGAAGCTCAGCAAAGCCGATCGATTTAATGAGTGGGTCATGACCGGATTGCGGACCAAATGGGGTATTGACTTGAGGGTGACCAAGGAGCGCTACAATGCGGATATTCAGGCCTTATATGCTGATCAACTCGAAAAGCTGATCACACGCGAACTGGCTACCATCGAGAATGAAGTACTCAGGCTTACGCCTCAAGGGCTTTTTATGGCGGATGGAATTGCCGCCGATTTTTTTATTTTAGAGCCATGAACAGGGCATTGATTGAATTTGACGGTCAGCTTTACTCCACAGATTTGTCAAAACCTATTGACATTTCTATTCCGCTGAGCCCTGAGGGGCCACGGGCATGGTATGTGGAGCCTATGCGCATCACACCCGTGCGCACTGAGCGATTTACCGGTAGCGTAGCCGAAGGCGGTGCTGTCAATTTTCGGGACATTTCCTTCAATCCGCATGGCCACGGCACACACACCGAGACTTCGGGCCATATAGACCTTGAAGCCAATTCGATCAACCAAGTCCTGACGAAATATGTGTTTTTCGCCAATCTCGTTTCACTCGCACCACAGCCCTATCAGGGTGAAGAAAGCGCTGAGATGAAGCGGGGTGACCTGGTAATTTCCAAAGAGGTAGTCGCGGCAAAATTTCCGCCGCATTTCAGATTTGATGCCGTTATTGTACGCACGCTTCCAAATGGAAAAGACAAACTTTCAAAAGATTACAGCAATAGCAACCCGCCTTATTTTACCGCCGAGGCCCTGCACTACCTGCGCAAGGCAGGGGTGAAGCACCTGCTTACCGACCTTCCCTCTGTAGACAGAGAGCAAGATGGCGGCGCCCTTCTCGCCCACCGTGCTTTCTGGCGCAGCGGATTTGACGGCGACAAGGAATGCACCATTACTGAGTTCATCTATGTGCCTGACGATGTGCAAGACGGGAATTACATGCTCCATTTGCAAATAGCTCCTTTTGAGAACGATGCATCACCGAGCCGACCTGTGCTTTACGACCTGAGGTATTTCGGCAAGGCAGGTTTCGGGGAGATATAATCGCTTGGCGCAGCTTCTTTTCAAATGGCGAGGAATGTTTACTTTTGCCTTCATGAAAGCAGACGAAGCACTCATCGACAAACTGGCCAAGCTTGCACGCCTGGAGTTCAATCCTGAAGAAAAATCAGCCATTAAAAATGATCTTGACAGGATGTTTGCTTTTGTGGAGCAGCTCGACGAGGTGAATACTGAAGGCGTTGAACCTTTGATCCACGTCAATCCCCAAACCAATGTTTTTCGCCCCGATGTGGTAAGCGAGGCGCTTACGCAAAAAGAGGCGCTAAAAAATGCGCCTCAGCACGACACCTTCTATTTCAAGGTGCCAAAGGTTGTAGAAAATAAGGACTAGCGCATAGGTTGCCCCTTCATTTGCGGAAGCGCTAACCGCTGCTCCTTCTATTTTAATGAAATATCCCCTCCAGAGGACTCGTTGATATTCTTATTGCCAGGATTGCCATATACTTTGATATCGGCGCCACTGTTGGCATTGGCATTCAGCTCGTCTGTTACAGTGATGTATATATCCGATCCGCTTGAAGCGGACAATGTGGCTTTGGAGGCCCGCAAGTCTTTGGCCATAATTTCGCTTCCAGATGATGAAGAAGCATTTACTGACGCTGACGTTCCAGATACCTTAAGGTCAGACCCACTGGACGACGCCAGAATCAATCCGCCAGCATCAACGGCAAGGTTAATACCGGCGCCCGAACTCACACTTATCTTCAATTGATCACTTTTTATGGTGCCACTTCCAGTAACAAGGGCTCCACTTTCGCTGATTATGGATGTTAATTCTACCGCTGTAACGTAAACCTTCGCATTGCGGGGTTGGGTTGAGAATAGCTTCCAAACGCTGGATTCATAATACACATGTAGTGTGTTGTCTTTCGTTTCTATCACAAGCCCTTCCACATCTGCATCAGAGCCGGTAACCCGGATGCGCTCTGCGGCGCCTTGATTCACAATTACTGTGGCTCCTGCTGATACGTGCAAGGCATTAAATGGATCTGTTTCATTGGCGAGGCCGTTTTGTGCCATGGCGTTATGGCTGCTTACATATGCCAGCAGGCATAAAGCGAAAGCGGTGAAGAGTAGCGTTCTCATGGTGTCTGGATTTTTTAAAGGTTGAAATACCTGTTTTCTTACATGTCATTGAATGTAAATGCAAAACCTGCGGCAAAGGTGCGGATGTCCTGGGTGTTATTGTTGTCAAAAAGAGGCATGAGTGCGGCTTGCGCAAAGAGCGTAACGTTGCCGTAACCTACCCTAAGCACCGCATCAGCCGCCCAGCGGTTAAGGCCAAGCTCACCTTTCAGTTTGGCTTTGTTAAAGTCACCATTCTCATTCCATCGCTGACCGTACATATTGCCGATGCGCATCTTTCCAATGACTCCGGCGGTAATATGAAAACTGCGCCGTGGGTTGAGCGATGTATTCACTTCGAGCAAGAGCGGAATTCCGATATACTCTGCACGCAATTTATTCTTGGTGATACTCCGTGACCCAGAAGGCTCCGCAAAGATGCTATCGCCCATCACAAAACTGTTGGAGCCACCAAAGTTCCAATTGTAACTCTGGATGGTTGCCCCGGTTGAAAAGCCCAGATAATCACCAATGATGCGGCCTTTCCAAATCTGGAAATTTGCACTTATGTAGCGGCTTTGAATAAGGCGAGGGCTAAGGAAATCAAACTCTCCATCGATATTGAAATCAAAATCGGCTGTAGTAAAGGTATTTATACCCAAGTCAATGCCTTCCCACCAGCTCAGGGATGATTTATCACCACGGCGACCTTTGTTCTTGTCAACGGTCACTTTCATATCATCTTTGCCTTCTTTGGTCACCACAGTGATCATTTTATTGCCAAATTGTATGCGCGTGGTATCTGTATAAGCCCCGCCACTCTCAAATTCAGTGTCGCGCTCAATCTTCACTTTCTTAAGGTCAGTGTTCGACTTTGCCGTACCTATCACTTCACGCTCTTCCTGCGCATTCTCCGGAATCATTTCATTTGGCACATCGAACTCCAGGTTTGGAATCTCTGGCACATTAAGCGTGTCTACCTGGCTGTAGCTAAGCAGTCCAATGCAAGAGGCGGCTAAGGTCAATGCTATCTTTCTCATGGCAATCGTTTTATTCTTGTTTGTAATTGTGACGGACAGCACTTAACAAAAGTTACAGCGCTACTTTGAGCGGCTATGGCTCAACTTTAAGCTTCCTATTCTCAGGGTGTAAGTAAGTGAATTTCCTTCAGAATCTTCCTGTTTTTTAAATTCAGTGTTGAGGGCCTCGCCCGCTTGTTCGGTCAACTTCCTGGCAATGGCAAGGGCGACCAAATCCCGCTCATCTTCTGAAATATCAAACTGTTCAGAGAGCTTTTTCACTGCCAACTCAGGCAGGGTTTTGAAAACTTCATCCTTTCCATTATGGGCCATTGGCGCTGAGATTTCAGCTACATCAACACCCTCCGCAGGCAACGGCATAAGGGGCTCTTGAGTTGAAGTGTCGTGCCGTGGTACTTCGGCAAGGCCTTCTTCCGGCAACAATGGCTGCACCGACTCCAGGCTGTCTATACCGAAAGGATTTTCTTTTGCCAATATATGATCCTGTTCGGCTGCAGGGCTTTTATCCAAGCGATCGGTCGGAGCCTTTGTATGTTCTTCTTCGGCAAGCATTACAGGTTCTGGTTCGCGCACTTCCCAGTCTTCCAGCGCGGGCGTCTCATCGCGGTCCGCCTTCTTCTCATTATCGTCTTCCGAATCAATCTCGGCAGGTGCACTTTGAACTGATGTGGTGTCAGCCTCGCTTGATGTTGTGATTGGTTCCTTACCGGTTTGCTCAGCAAGAGGCTTGGCATCCGGACCGTCGTCAGTGCCCAGGCCATTCCAAATTACCCACCCCAACCCTATCAAAAGCGCCACAGCAGCGGCCCTGAACCACCACAGCGGCAAGGCTTTGCTTCCTTCTTTGCGGTATAGCTTTTCCTTGTCGGGAAAAAATACGCCTGCGGGGGCTTCCAGCCGCAACATTTGCGAGTGCTTTAAGGCAACTTGCCTGTCGGTATTCGCTTCCGCAAAACGGGCCAGATACGATTTTTGCCTTTCACTGAGCAATCCCTCAGCGCTGGCAATAAGGTAGTATTCAAAGTTCTGCTCATCCACCGGCCGGTCGAGTCCGAATCGGTACAAGTCATCATGTGAAATGGATTCATTGGAGGCTTGCAACCTGGTTTTTTGCCAATCGGCATATTCCCGCGCATATTCGGTTGATGCAAGCAACTGAGTGAGCAAATCTTGATCGGAGGCATTCAGTTGATCCTCAATTGCCCCTATATAAAGCTGCTCTCGGGCGTGAATGTCATTGTGGAGCTTGGCGAGGTCGGGCTTTTTAAGTGCTTTCCAATCCAGGCCTTCTTTCAAGTCGGGAGGCAAGGTCAGCTCTTCGAATTCTTCGAGCTCGGCGCGCAGCTCGGGATGGACGGCAAGAAAATCTTCCAGCAATTTCAGCCCATTTGCCGAAAGGCTACCCTCGACGTAATCGAGGAACCATGCCTGATAATTTTCTTTGTTTATTTCATTCATCACACAAGGTTTTCTATGCTGCCTATGTATTCTTTTAATGCTTTTCGCGCCCTGAAAATATAGACCTTCACCTGCGCTTCGGAGAGCTTGCATATTTCGCCGATTTCGTCATAGCTATAGCCTTCATAATCGCGGAGCAATACCACTGATTTTTGCACTTCGGGCAGTGTTTCCAAAGCCTGGTGCAGCATTTCATTCAGGTCACTGTACTGCCTGTCGTGCGAGAGGCTGCGCTGGTCTACTTCGTCAAAATTGCCCTGCTTCTTCGCCCTTCTTATGTGATCGATCATGGTGTTGTAACCCGTCGAAAAGAGGTAACTCTTGGCTTTGGCGCCATCCACATCATCAATCTTCACCCACATTTTGGCGAAAGCCTCCTGCACCAGGTCGCGCGCATGCTCCACATCGCGTACATGCTTGAGCATAAAGCGGTACAGCCCATCAGCGTGGGCGTCTACACAGCGGTTGTACTCGTCGATGGTCATTGGGGCATGCCTGGTTTTGGAAGTGTGACGGACAGTATATCACATTCGTTACAAGGTAAAGCAAAGTTTTTTTTGGCGATAAGCCAAACGTTCTGCTCCTACAGATGATGAAAGTGCTCCGGAAGATTATGTCAATGCCAGGCAACCCTTTCGGGAGAGATACCTCAATCCAACTGCAACACCGCCAAAAACGCCGTTTGCGGCACTTCCACATTACCCACCTGGCGCATGCGCTTCTTGCCCTTCTTTTGCTTCTCGAGGAGCTTGCGCTTACGTGAAATGTCACCTCCGTAGCACTTGGCGGTCACGTCTTTGCGCAAGGCACGCACCGTTTCTCTTGCAATAACCTTGGTGCCAATGGCCGCCTGAATGGCGATTTCGAATTGCTGGCGGGGAATGAGTTCACGCAATTTTGCACAGATGCGCTTGCCAAGGTCAAAGGCATTGTCGCGGTGTATAAGCGCTGAGAGTGCATCAACCTGATCGCCATTGAGCAGGATGTCGAGCTTCACCAACTTGCTTTCGCGGTAGCCGATGGGGTGGTAATCGAAAGAGGCGTAGCCACGTGAAATGGTTTTTAACTTATCGTAAAAGTCAAAAACGATTTCGCCCATGGGAATTTCAAAGCTCAGCTCCACACGATCGGCGGTGAGGTACACCTGGTTGGTAAGGATGCCCCGCTTATCAATGCAAAGGTTCATAATCTGGCCTACGTATTCGCTCTTGCTGATAATCTGCGCCTTGATGTACGGCTCCTCAACGCTGGCAATGGTGCTCGGGTCGGGGAGTTCGCTCGGATTGTTGATCACAAGCTCTTCACCCTTCGTGGTGGTGGCGCGGTAACCCACGTTGGGAACAGTGGTGATCACTGTCATGTCAAATTCACGCTCCAATCGCTCCTGCACAATCTCCATATGGAGCATGCCGAGAAAGCCGCACCTGAAGCCGAAGCCCAAAGCAGCTGAAGATTCAGGCTCGTATACAAGCGAAGCGTCGTTGAGCTGCAATTTTTCCAGTGAGCTGCGCAGTTCTTCAAATTCATCGGTGTCTACAGGATAAATCCCCGCAAATACCATCGGCTTCACATCCTCGAAACCTTTGATCATCTCCTGGCTGGGACGGTCTACGAGGGTGATGGTATCACCCACTTTCACCTCTTTGGCCTCCTTGATGCCCGAAATGATGTAGCCCACATCACCTGCTGCGAGTTCTTTCTTTGGGAGCGGCGTAAGCTTAAGTGTTCCGATTTCATCGGCGTAGTATTGCTTTCCTGTATTGAAAAATTTCACCTTGTCGCCTTTGCGAAGCGTGCCATTCTTGATGCGGAAATATGCAATAATACCTCTGAATGAGTTGAATACCGAGTCAAAAATCATCGCCTGCAGCGGTGCTTCCGGATCGCCAACAGGGGCGGGAACGCGGTCAATCACTGCTTTGAGAATTTCCTGAACGCCCATACCGGTTTTGCCGCTGGCGGGAATCACATCTTCCGGATTGCAGCCAATGAGGTCTACAATCTGGTCCGTAACTTCCTCGGGCATGGCGCTGTCGAGGTCCATCTTGTTGAGGATGGGAATAATCTCCAAGTCGTGCTCAAGCGCAAGGTAAAGGTTGGAAATGGTCTGTGCCTGTATGCCCTGGGTGGCGTCTACGATCAGCAATGCACCTTCGCAAGCGGCAATAGAGCGCGACACTTCGTAAGAGAAATCGACATGGCCAGGCGTGTCAATTAGATTGAGCACATATTTCTCACCCTCGAATTCATAATCCATTTGGATGGCGTGGCTCTTGATGGTAATACCCCTCTCGCGCTCGAGATCCATGTCGTCGAGCGTTTGTTCCTGCAGCTCCCTGTCCGAAATTGTACCTGTGAAATGCAAAAGCCTGTCGGCCAATGTGCTCTTTCCATGGTCAATGTGGGCGATGATACAAAAGTTCCGGATGTTTTTCATGATGCAAAATTACGGTAAAATAGTGTGGAGTTTCCTAACAAAAATTTTAGTTAGAAACTATTACAACCTCAAGAATGTAAAGTTTTAAACACATCGGATGTTAAGCATAATGCTGATGTGAATGACTGTAGGAATACAAGATTACATCCATTTTTTTGGCCCATTGCTCTACTTTAAATGCAAAATCGCAAACAAAATAGATACTTTCCGTTATATTTGTTCGACAGTGGTTTATCCTGAAGGGGCGTATACATCTTAAATACCTGTAATAAAGGCGGTAAATTTAAAACAATGAGGTTATTAATTGGGCTATTTCTTTTTTTGTCGGCAGCCGATGTATTTGCTCAAAGCAATTTTGATGACAGGCTTCTTGCTAAATTTGATCAAGAGCGCATCGCAGATCTTCAAAAAAACCAACCCCAAATCCTTGCTTACTGGAGCTATTTCCTTGACCATGGATATTTTATTGGAGAAGTGGCTGATCTTGAAGGAAAGCTAAAAATCGCTGAGCACTCAGTGAAGATAAAGGACCTGAACAGCATTAACATTCTTGCACTCGATGTGCACCCAGACAGGCACATGAGCAAGGCATACAAAATCAAGGGAACAACCAAATATCTGGTGGTCCATGACAATGCCACTTTTTCGAAAATGTACAACCGTGCTCACCCACATTTGGTGAAGTAATAGTTCTGCGTGAAATATGAAAACCAATTCTATAAAACCATTAATGAGATTATTTGCGTTAGCAATTATATTGATATTCAGCCAAGCAGATTTGTGCGCACAAGAATTCCCTATTTCGCAGGGAGGCACACAGAATAGTGACAATTGCCAGAACGAATTGATACTAACAGATAGCAATGTGAACAATGGATTCTACGCGGCAAATGAGTCGCATGAAATGACCGTGTGCTTCGTTACGCTGCTCAATAATCCGTTGCAATTTTCCATTTTACCCACCAATGACAATCAAACCAATATTTGGGATGTGGATGGCGATAGCGAGTTGTACGTGTATGCGGGCAATTCAACAGCGGCCCCGCTTATAGGAGTATTCAATTCGGAAACCGATCCCAATGGAGTGTTTTTTACGACCAACTCGAGCTGCTTGACTTTTGTGTTTCTTTCGGGAGCTACGAGCGCTGGCCTGGGCTTCAGGGCGCGTATTACTTGCGTGCAGGAGCTTCAACCATTCGATGCGAATGTTATCATCTCTCCACCACACGAGCTGTTCGATGAGGAAATTCCCGGCCTTGAAGGCAAAAATGTAATTACACATTGCTACCTCGATACTATCCAATTTACGGCAGTACCTAATTTCCCATTGTCAAGCGCTACTGGCAACGGATATGAGCAGCTCGCCGAAGAATGTAATTATATTTGGGATATGGGTGATGGAACCCTCGTTGAAGGGATTAATCTCACAGAATTCACCCATGTTTATCAAGAGCCAGGCGGGCATTTTGCACGTTTGCGAATCGTTGATGTCAATGGCCGCATAGAGCGCTATGAGGCATACATGCTCGCAGCACCGAGGGTAGTGTTCTCAAATATCGTATTTGGGGACACCCTCTGTATTGCAGACAGCACTCAAATAACAGGCGGAATCTTAGGCTTGGATACGGTGGGTGTAGGCCCGGCAACCAGCGCAGTCAACCTCAACTTTAACTTTACTGATAGTATTGCTATTCCTGACGTAATAGCCCAGCAGGTTGTTTCTTACTTTAGCCAAATAGACATTTTTGGCTACAGCGATGATCCGACTATCGAATCTACAGAAGATTTTTTGGATGTGTGCATGAACATGGAGCATTCTTACCTTGGAGACCTGGAAATTGTACTCATTTGCCCATCAGGGCAAGAGGTGATCTTACATGAGCATCCGGGTGGCACAAACACCTATCTGGGTTCACCCATTGATCAAGACCCTGACGCCCTTGGAGTGCCTGGTGAAGGTTTCGATTATTGTTTTTCTCCAACCGCTGATTGGGGTACAATGCTTGAAGAAAATGCCGCAGGAAACCACGTCACAGCTGGTTTACCTCCGGGCAATTCCATGTCGCCGGGCACTTACACCGCCGCAGACGACTTTGATAACCTCATTGGCTGTCCGGTGAATGGACTATGGCAGCTCAAATTTACGGATCACCTTGAATCGGACGATGGCTTTCTTTTCAGCTGGAATCTCAACTTCAATCCGCTTTTCACGATCGACACCATTTATTATACACCTCAGGTGGTGGACGCGTATTGGCTCGACAATCCTGACATTGTCATAAACAGTGACACGATAGTAACGGTGCTCCCATCAGCCGAAGGCAATAACTTTTTCACTTTTGTGGCTGAAGATTCATTTGGCTGTTTTCATGATACCACCTTCAATGTGTACGTTCGCCCCCTTGTAGTTGCCTTCGACGACATTGCTTGCGACCTTACACATGAGCTTGTGGTGGCCAATGCCGTTGGCGGTGGCTCGTGGGTTACTTTGTCCAGCCCAACAGCAAACAGCACAGCTGAATTTGACACCCTAGATTTTGGCTTTGCCAACGTTGTAGTGAACGATTATGGACTATATGAATTTGAGATCACCGAAAACAACTGCGCCTACAAGGATACCGCGCTTATAGACTTTAGACCCAATCCACAAATTCAGGCTTTTGTTGAGGATACCACATTGTGCAACAACGCATCCATTGTATTCGATGCCGGGCCACAGTTTCCGAATGCAGATAATTTCCAGATTTTCTGGACGCTTGATGGGCAGTTGCTCGACTTCAGTGGATATGCTTATGAAGCCAATCAAACTGGGCAATACATCCTTGAAATCGTGGGGCATTGCAGCACGGCATCCGATACCTCTGATGTGGTAGCCATACAAATTGAAGTGGAAGGTGATACAATTTGCGGATTGATAAATCCAGGCGTTCAGGCAGAGATTACCCCTCCCGGCGATGGTATTTGGACCACGGCCAATGACAACATCACCTTCAGCAATGCCAATGGCCTCGTGACTTCGATTACCTCAAGTGAATACGGGCGGTTTGAGGTGTTTTTTGCCGACAGCCGCTGTCCGAATGATGCAGAGTCGAGGTTTTTCAGATTTGTGCAACAGCCCACAATCGCTGTTACGCCTGCCAATCCTGACTTTTGCGTCGACCTTGACAGCCTTGTACTATCCACGACCGTATCCGGCAACAACACCGGTACCTATACCTGGTCGGTAAATGGAACACCCCAGCAAGTAACTGCGGGCACAGTATCCTTTCCAGCAATGACCTTTGAACCACTGGAAGATGTGGTTGTGGACGTGCGCGTTGTTGACAATTTCGGTGTGTGTCAGGTGGCATCAGCTTCTTCGGTTTTTAAAGGCAAATGGTGTACTTACAACATCCCCAACATCATCAGCCCCAATGGCGATGGCCGCAACGATACCTGGGATATTGAATTTATTGAGTTTTTCCCGAGCACAAATCTTCGGATATATAACCGGTGGGGCAACCTGGTTTTTGAACAAGACAATTTCGACCAGTTTCAAAACAGCCGTTCAGGACGAGGCTGGGATCCCGACGGCGTCTCTGAGGGCAACTATTTTTATGAACTTTCCCTGCCTCAACTGCGCAAAGTAGAGACTGGCAACCTCACGATAGTGCGCGGGGCGCGTCCACAATAAATGTCAGTGCATAAAACATTCGGTCCGGATGTGCTGTTCTGATTGGCAGGTTATTATATTTGCGCCCACAAAATTGAACTGTGAAAGTAACAGAGCATCTCGATCAAAGAAAAGGAACACTTTTTTCATTTGAAATTTTACCCCCCCTTAAGGGAAAAGGCATTGAAGCAATTTTTGAAGGGATCGATCCGCTTATGGAGTTCGAGCCGCCTTTCATCAATGTAACATACCACCGCGAGGAGTACATCTACAAGAAGGAACGTCACGACCTTTTAAGGAAAATCAGTATCCGCAAAAGACCCGGAACAGTAGGTATTTGCGCTGCAATCATCAACAAATACGGCATTGACGCTGTGCCTCACCTCATCTGTGGGGGCTTTACAGTCGAGGAAACTGAGAACGCGCTCATTGATTTGCACTTCCTTGGTATTGACAACGTGCTCGCTTTGAGAGGCGATCCCATCAAGTCAGAAAGTACATTTATTGCCGAAGAATTTGGTCACAAATACGCAGTGGACCTTACTAAGCAAATTGTACAAATGAACCAGGGTAAGTACCTTCACGAAGAGAGTATGAACCAGCAGAAAACCAATTTCTGTATTGGTACAGCGGGCTATCCTGAGAAGCACTACGAGTCGATGAGCATGAAAACAGATCTCAGCTACCTGAAGCAAAAAGTAGATGCCGGTGCCCACTACATCACGACGCAAATGTTTTTTGACAACAACAAGTTCTTCGAGTTCGTTGCCAAGTGCAGGGAAATTGGCATTACCGTTCCAATTATACCCGGTCTCAAACCCATCACTTCACTCAAGCATATCGCCTTCCTTCCCAAAACATTTCACATTGACCTGCCGGATGATTTGGCAGATGCACTCATGCGCTGTAAAAACGACGATGAGGTGAAGGAAGTGGGAGTGGCCTGGAGCATTCAGCAGAGCAAAGAGCTTATAAAAGCTGATG
>DAIRDH010000005.1:0-22405 GCA_036796255.1 Cryomorphaceae bacterium | reverse complement strand
GAAGTGGGAGTGGCCTGGAGCATTCAGCAGAGCAAAGAGCTTATAAAAGCTGATGTACCATGCCTTCACTACTATACAATGGGAAGATCAACTGCCGTGCGGGAAATTGCGAAAGCGGTGTTTTAAACACTCAACTCACGACGGCTAAGCCAGGTAGTAACGTATTTGCCTACAATATCAAATTCCAAATTCACCTCTGAGCCTTCCACAAAATGCTTGAAAGTAGTGTGCTCATAGGTGTAGGGGATAATGGCCACTGAGAAACCGTTAGCTCTGCTTTCCACCACGGTGAGGCTTACCCCATTCACGGTGATCGATCCTTTGGCAACAGTCATGAAATCAGGTGACACTTTGTGCTCAAAGTGGTAGTACCAACTGCCGTCGGCATCTTTTACGGAAGTGCAGCGCCCGATAGTATCTACATGTCCCTGAACTATATGGCCATCAAGCCGTCCATTGGACAGTACACATCTTTCCAGGTTGACCTCCTGACCTTCGGTGAGCTGGCCGATGTTAGACTTTTGTAAAGTCTCATCTATTGCGGTAACATAATGTACATCATCAACTATATGCGTCACGGTAAGGCAAACGCCATTGTGGGCCACACTTTGATCTACTTTAAGCTCCCTGCTGATGCTTGAGCGGATGCCCAAGTGAATATTGCTTTGATCCCTGCGCGATGATATCACTGTGCCCAAGGTCTCAATAATTCCTGTAAACATATTTAATCTGTGGATCTTACGTTTTCTGAAAAGACCTGAACTGTACCCTTCAAATTCACCGGAACCAAGCCTTCAAGGCGAATGGTGAACACTTTGCAGGTATAAAAGTAGGTCGAGGATGAAACCAACTCGCCGGAGTCTTTGTTTCTGCCATCCCATAAAATGTTGGGATCAGTGGTCTGAAATACGATGCCGCCCCAACGGTTGAAGATGGTCATTTCCACACTCTCAACAGAGCGGTACGGGAAAGGAATGAATACGTCGTTTATTCCGTCATTATTCGGGGTAAACACATTGGGCAGCTGGTATTCCGGACAATTGTCAAAACAAATGATGTTGCTAAAATCGCTTTCATTGCGCCGCAACTCCCCATCGGGCCATGGTGCAAGTGAATCCAATGCCGTAATGGCATAGCAACCGGCGATGCTTAGCGTATCTTCAAAGTTGAATTCCGTCGACATTTCTCCTTCCAGCGTAGCAATCAATTCGAAATCGGAATCTGGTGTGGGAGCAAAATAAACCTGATATGTGATGGCATCATCCGTATCCTCACATTCTACATTGGGGTTGGTCCAGTTGAGGTCGACAGTAAGCGCTACACAATCTTCACTGCCTTGGAGCTGAGGCGGACATGGTGGGGTGCGGTCGTATGGCAAGCCGCATCGCTGTTGAGAATAATTGATAAGGGTATCTGACTCACCAACGGCAAAGTAAGAGCCATGTGACACGATGTAATAACAATACTCTCTGTTATTTACCAAAGGTTCATCAACAAACCCAATGGTATCAACCGTAGCGATCATTTCGAAATCATCATCATTCGGGCCGCGCCGGTATATGTCGTATGAGAAATTGATCCATGGCACTTGTTCTCTCCAGGTCAACTCCATTTGGTTGTCGTCGGGAATGAGTTCAAGAAACAGCGAGCTCGCTATATTGGCCCTTCCGGCAAAATTTTCTCCGCTGTACAGCTCTACGCGGTAGCTGTGGGCAGTATCGACGGTATTGATATTGGGCGAAATCCAAAGGGAATCCAGTTGATTAAGCTCATTTGCGAAAGGTGATTCCCATACCAATTCATCCGTTTCGACATACCCCTGGCCGCGCAGCAATTTATATTGATAGGGTCCGGGAAATACTTCAAGGTCGAGCTCAACGGGTCCTCTCCATGCGACGGTATCCCGCCCGTTTATGTCCGTGAGGCCAATACTGTTCTTCTTGATGATCGGTATTTCAAACCGTATTTCAGCGCAGGCTTCGTTGCTGGCATAGCTTTCAGCTCCATCAATAAATCTGGCCACCACCATGTAGCATACTTCTCTTCCAAAAATGACCTCATCCAGGTCGATGTACGATATATTGTCAAGCCCTTCTACGCTTTCCAAAAAAGTGTAACCGGTATACTCAGGAACACCGGTTTCACAAGGACCAGGTTCGAAGCCAAAGAAGTTAATGCGACGGTAAATATCATATCCAATGGCTTCTGTGCAAAAGGATTGTTCCCAATTCAGGAAAATTCCCGCACCACTGGCTTCTGCGACAAGATTCTCAGGGGCGGGCGCTACAACCCTGATTTCAGAGGTAACCACATCTACCAGGCTTACTGAGTTATTGATGTCTTTGGCTTCAAATGAAACCTGATAAGGTTCTATGCGCACATGTGAACAGCGCGTATTCCAGCTAAAGGTTCCCGTAACGGGCGATATCATACTGTTCTGTGCAAATATGGCCGGTGACTCCTGTACCTCAAATGGCAAACCAAAGGCGGACAACTGAACGTTATCGCCGTCTGGATCATCCGCATTCACATTGTAAGAGACATTGCTGCCCGCTTCCACGCAGGTATCTGGTATATCGGCAATGACAGGCGGTAAATTATCACAGGGCTCAACAACAATTTGCATGTCTCTGAGCACCCTTCCTATCAAAACACCGTTGCGGTACTCTTCAACTTCAAAGGCAATATTGTATTCCCCTTGACGCTGAGGAGATTCCCAGGTAATTGTTCCCGTATTGGGATCGATTGAAATTTGGTTCTCAGGATTTGGGAAAGGTGTTCCGGGCGGATTTATTGCATCGGGAAATACAAAGGTGCCATCGGGGAAAGGCGAACAATCACCTCCCAAGGATTCGACCAATTTATATACCAATTGGTCACCGTCGGAGTCAACGGCACCAGGGTTGTATACCCAAGGTTGAAAAATACAGGCGTCCTGAAGTGGTAAATTCGTAAAGTACACGGAATTGTTGGGTGCCTGAACGCTGGAAATACGCAGTGTGGTGGTGAGAGAGAACAATTGCAATATTGAGTTACTGATATTCAACACGCCAAAATTCCTGTTTGGATCGGTCACACAAAGTTGATAAGTGCCTGATCCTGGGTAGGTGTGAACTTTGGTGTAAATATTTTGCTGTGCATCTCGCAGGGGAAACAATATTTCACTGTTGCGCTGAATGCTGTCTCTCGGCGTTCCGTCGCCCCAAAGTATTGGAAGCCAATCTCTGTCGGCAGGAGCCGAGGTCTTGGTGTAGGTGATTACACTTATTCTATATGTAAAGCCACCTACATGCTCGTAAATGATTTCGCCCCCCCTGTTGTGGGTTGCCTCTGCCAGAAGAAAGGAAAAGGAAGCTAAAACTATGAGGAGAAATCGTTTCACTGGTTGTCGCAATGGGGTATAAAGATAGGGATACTCAAAAGTATAAACGCCATCCACAGGCAAATATTTGTAGTTTTAAAGGCAAAGATCGACGAGTCGCCAATACCATGGGTTATCAGGAGAGTGTGTGCCACGCATGTGTCAATAATAGAGTCAAGAGCAAATTGTTCAACTTTCGAAAATTCAGATGTAATACATTCCTTGCCCTGCATTCCCTACATGATCAGAAAGTGAGCAGTTCATCAGGACCCCATTAATCTGTGATTAAAAAAATGATCCCTGTGAACGTTCTTATCCGCAAACAGCCCAAATTAAGAAGTAGCTCCAAATTGTCAATTTTCCAAAGTCTCTCGCGCTTCACTATCTTCGCCAACGGCTTTAGGCTATTCAATTTTTAAGAAAATCAATTGCTACATAATGAGCGCTGACAACAAAGTGAAGGTAGGTATCACCATTGGTGACTTCAACGGTATAGGACCGGAGATTATTTTGAAAGCACTTGCTGACAGCCGTTTGTATCAATCATTTACGCCCGTAGTATATGGCTCATCGCGTGTACTCAACCATTACAAAAAGCTTATTGGACTTGATGAAATAAGCGTACAGGGCATTAAAGATGCAGACTCAGCCATTGCCAAAAAGTTTAATTTAATCTCATTGACCAAAGACGAGCTCGTGGTGGAGCCTGGTCTCGTGACTGCAAAAGCGGGTTGGCTGGCTTTTCAATCACTGGAAAGTGCCGTGAAAGATCTTGCCGCCAATAAAATCGACGTCCTCGTCACGGCTCCGATCAACAAAAAAAACATTCAACAAGAAGGCTTCAACTTCCCCGGCCATACAGAGTACCTCGCCAAGTACAGCAATGTAGATGAGGCGCTCATGCTTATGTGTTGTCCCTGGTTGCGCGTAGGCGTAGTTACCGGGCACATTCCCTTGAGCGAAGTATCCGCCCATATCACGGAAAAATCAATCATGTCCAAGCTCACAACCATGGACAAATGTCTGAAACAAGATTTCAGCATTCAAAAGCCCAAAATAGCTGTGCTCGGCCTAAATCCACATGCAGGTGATGACGGGCTTCTGGGCCATGAGGATAAAAATGTGATCAGCCCAGCCATTGAACGTGCCCGCAATGAAGGGATATTTGCCGTAGGGCCATATCCCGCCGACGGCTTTTTTGCCAGCAGCTCATGGAAGCAATTCGATGCCGTACTCGCCATGTACCACGACCAGGGACTTATTCCATTTAAGCACATCGCGGGCGACAGCAGTGTAAACTTTACCGCGGGGCTCCCTATCGTGCGTACATCTCCAGGGCACGGCACCGCTTACGATATTGCCGGACAAGGCATTGCAGATGAAAACAGCTTTCGTCAGGCGATGTACTTCGCCATCGACATCTACAAGAGCCGCAACGAAAACAAGGTCCTGCAAGCCAATGCGATGGTCGTAAATAAAAAAGACAAGCCACCGCTTGTTCGTAAATAGATTTTAGCTACCTTTGCCGTCCTTATTTGACAAGGTTGGTCATGAAAGAATTTATAATTCCCTTTTTCGGCTTGAAGTTGGGAACCCATGAGTTTGATTTCGAGATTGGCCCCACGTTCTTTGAAGCTTTTGAAAATTCACTGGTTGAGAATGCCAATGTCGAAGTTCACCTCGACTTGGAAAAGCTGAGTAATATGCTCGTGCTTAGATTTACAGCCAATGGATTCATGGATGATTTTTGCGACCGATGTGGAGACCCATTGCGCGTGAGCCTCAGTGCCAGTGACGAGATATTCGTAAAGTTTGGCGAAGAGGATTACGAACAAACTGATGAAGTTCTCGTGGTTTCGCACAGCACCCATGAAATTGATACTGCTCAACTCATTTATGAGTTGGTGGCACTCAACCTTCCCGGAAAAAAACTGCACAGCAGCATTGAGCTTTGCAACCAGGAAGTTTTAGAGAAGCTCAGAATCGAAGAAAGCAAAAAAGACGATAAGGACACCGACCCCAGATGGTCGATATTGAATAAATTGAAGTAAAGTAAACAGCATAAAATGGCACATCCTAAGCGAAAGATTTCCAAAACACGAAGAGACAAGCGCCGCACACATTACAAAATTGAGGGCCCTACACTCGCCACTGACGGCACTACAGGTGAACTTCACCTGATGCACCGCGCCCATTGGCACGAAGACAAACTTTACTACAAAGGCAAAGTTGTCATTGACAAAACTGAAGAGTAATTTTCTGCCCTTACCTTATTAAAATCAGCCTTGGCTGATTTTTTTTTGTTCCCGCCTCACGCTGCCCGTTAAATTGCACAGCGTCAATTCTTGAGCATACTATATCCACAAGCGTGCTCAAGTTTGTTATATTAGCCGCCGTTTGAAAAGAATTAGAACGCAATCAATTCATTTTTAGCTTATGTCGAAAATTCAGGCCGCCATCACATGTGTTCAGGGTTACGTACCTGAAGATAAGCTTACCAATGCAGACCTTGAGAAAATGGTGGACACCACCGATGAATGGATAAAAAGCCGCACCGGCATTAGTGAGCGCCGCATACTACGCGATCCGTCCAAAGCCACAAGCGACCTTGGCGCCGCAGCAGTCAATGCCCTTCTCGAAAAACGGGGAATTGGTCCGGAAGAAGTTGACCTTCTGATTTGCGCCACAGCAACCCCCGACCATTTATTTCCAGCAACAGCCAACATCATTTCCGATAAATGCGGAATTAAAAACGCCTTCTCATTCGACATTATGGCGGCCTGCAGCGGATTCATCTACTCAATTACTACCGCAAGCCAGTTCATTGAAACAGGTAAGTATAAGAAGATCGTCGTGGTGGGCGCCGACAAGATGACCTCCATCATGGACTACAGCGACCGCACCACCAGCATCATATTTGGCGATGGAGCAGGTGCAGTATTGCTTGAACCCACAGAAGACGGCACAGGGATTATTGACTCCGTGCTGCAGTCAGACGGTAGCGGCAGGGAGTTTTTGCACCAGAAAGCTGGCGGTTCACTCAACCCCGCGTCCATTCAAACAGTTGAAAATAAGATGCATTACGTGTATCAGGAAGGGCGCACTGTTTTCAAATTTGCCGTGAGCAATATGGCCGATGCAGCCGCTAAAATCATGGAGAGAAATAACCTAAGCAGTGATGATGTGGCATGGCTGGTGCCCCACCAGGCCAACCTGCGCATCATTGACGCCACCGCCAACCGCATGGGCCTCGACGCATCAAAAGTGATGATCAATATAGACCGCTATGGCAACACCACCAATGGCACCATCCCGCTCTGCTTATGGGAATGGGAAAAGAAACTCAAGAAGGGCGACAACATCGTGCTCGCAGCATTCGGAGGTGGATTTACGTGGGGCTCGGTCTACCTGAAATGGGCCTACGATTCAAAATAATGCAGTACATTTAGCCCCCTGAAGAAGCTATTTTCAACCAAAGTTTAACCTTATGAAGATAAATGAGATCCAAGATTTAATCAAATTTGTAGCGAGGTCGGGAGTCACCGAAGTAGAGATCGAGCAAGCAAATTTCAAAATCACGATTAAGTCAGAGGGCAGCAAAAAACGCAATGCCAGCCAAGGCGAACGCCAGGAGGTATACATGGCCCAGCCTATGCAAATGCAAATGCCCCAAATGGCTATGCAGCAACAAGCCCAACAAGCCCCTCAGCAACAAGCACCGGCAGCCGAGGCGCCTAAAGAGGCCCCAAAAGAAGACACTTTAAAGTACATTACCGTTAAGTCGCCCATGATCGGCACCTTCTACCGTTCGGCAGGGCCAGACAAGCCGCCTTTCGTTTCGGTAGGCGATGAAATCAAGCCTGGCAAAGTGATCTGTATCGTGGAAGCGATGAAACTCTTCAATGAAATTGAAGCTGAAACCACGGGCAAAATTGTCAAAGTTCTCTTAGACGACGCATCACCAGTAGAATACGACCAGCCCCTGTTCCTGGTTGACCCTAGCTAATCGCTACACCTCCTGCCCACCTAAAAGCAGCAACATATGTTCAAGAAAATATTAATTGCCAACCGTGGAGAGATAGCCCTACGCGTAATTCGCACCTGCAAAGAGATGGGAATCAAAACGGTTGCTGTATACAGCAAGGCCGATGCTGACAGCCTTCCGGTGCGCTTTGCCGATGAGGCAGTATGTATAGGCCCGGCCCCGAGCTCAGAATCCTATCTCAAAATGCCCAATATCATTGCCGCAGCTGAGATCACCAATGCCGATGCCATCCACCCAGGTTATGGATTCCTTTCAGAAAACGCGAAGTTCTCGCGCATATGTCAGGAAAACGGCATCAAGTTTATCGGAGCATTGCCTGAGCAAATTGAAGCCATGGGCGACAAGGCTACTGCCAAAGAAACCATGCTCAAAGCCGGTGTACCCTGTGTGCCTGGCTCCGCGGGATTGCTTAAGAACGGCAAGCATGCGGTAGAGACAGCAAGGAAAATTGGCCTGCCCGTTATGATGAAAGCCACTGCAGGTGGCGGAGGCAAAGGCATGCGCGTGGTATGGAAAGAAGAAGACGTAGAACCTTCGCTCGAAGCCATCATGCGCGAAGCCAAAGCAGCTTTTGGCAACGACGGTGTGTACATGGAAAAATTCATTGAAGAGCCCCGCCACATCGAAATTCAAGTCGCCGGCGACCAGTTTGGCACTTTTTGCCATATGAGCGAGCGCGATTGCTCCATTCAGCGCAGGCACCAAAAGCTGGTGGAAGAGACCCCTTCACCCTTCATGACAAAAGCCCTGAGAAAGAAAATGGGCGAAGCAGCCATCAAAGCTGCAGCCGCCGTTAACTATGAAGGCGTAGGTACTGTGGAATTTCTGGTCGATAAAGACAGGAACTTCTACTTTATGGAAATGAACACCCGTATCCAGGTAGAGCACACCATCACTGAAGAGGTGATCACCTTTGACCTTATCAAGGAGCAAATCAAAATCGCAGCGGGTATTCCTATTAGCGGGGTGAACTACGAGCCAAAAATGCACGCCATCCAATGCCGTATCAACGCTGAAGATCCCATGCACGACTTCAGGCCAAGTCCCGGCACCATTACGGTGTACCACTCGCCTGGAGGCCACGGTGTGCGCATTGATACCCACGCGTATGCCGGATATACTATTCCGCCAAATTACGACTCTATGATCGCCAAGCTGATTGTATCAGCACAAACGCGTGAAGAGGCCATCAAGAAAATGCACCGAGCACTGAGTGAATACATCATCGACGGGGTGAAAACTACCATTCCTTTTCATATTCAACTCTTTGAAAACGAGGAGTTCAAAAAAGGGAATTTCACTACGAAGTTTTTGGAAACATTTAAGATGGAGCCTTTTTGAGCCATTTAAACCAAAATTAAAAAGCCGTTTCGTTAATCAAGCGAAGCGGTTTTTTCGTTTTACCCATCAATGGAACGATTTATTTTCAGTTTCGATCCAGAACCGACTGATTTCAACGGCTTGTGCCGCTTTTTTGCCGAGACTTTAGGCTAAAGCGTGTAATCCGAATTCCAATTCCGCTTTTATATTGCCTTTGAGCGTAAATCGCTTGAAGTTACCCTTGGATTTTATGTGTTCCAAGATAGGTTGAACATCGGCGGCTCTCTTTTGCGTTTTTCTTGCGCCTTTTCACTGCTGCGCCTTTGGCGTATGACTCCCCCTGGTGGTACTCGAGCTTGTGGTTGAATTCTATCCTTTTGTTGCCTTCGGCTTTATGGCACGAACGCGCAAGGGGCAGGCGTCGTAGTCTTCTTCATGTATACAGCGCAAGTTGTCCCGGTGAAGTCGCCCTCTGCAGCTTTCTTGCGTTTGGGTCTATAGGCCTGCTCTGCCTTGTAAGCAGTGCTTGATACACCCAGTCAGTTCTAAGCCACCAGGTATTGATAGTTTCCGACGATTGTGGTCTTGAAAAACAGATGTTCATATCCACATCCCTGATTATCTGGACTAAACACTGATAGACCCAAACCCACAAGCAACAAAACAAAAAAGCTGTCCCGGTTATGAGACAGCTTCTTTTGATGTACCCGGGGTGGGAATCGAACCCACACGACCTTGCGATCACTGGATTTTGAATCCAGCGCGTCTACCAATTCCGCCACCCGGGCATTTGCAATTGGGAGCGCAAAATTACGCAATCCCAACACTTTCCCAAATGATTTTTAAAATAGATGGCATACCTTTGAATTTCAACTTGGTTTAACGCATCACAATCATTAGCTTTGCAGCCCTTTAAAGGAGCCCGCCACCATGAGCAGTTCAGTAAAAATATTCGCCGGAAGCGCATCCCAAGACATTGGAAACCGGATTGCTAAAGCCTATGGGCAACAGCTCGGTAGCATGAATGTATCGCGCTTTAGCGATGGAGAGTTCCAAATATCGTTCGAAGAAAGTATCCGTGGAAATTTTGTCTTTTTGGTGCAATCAACCATGCCCCCCTCTGACAATCTCATGGAGCTGCTGCTTATGATTGACGCCGCCAAGAGGGCTTCTGCTTACAAAATTGTAGCCGTGATACCCTATTTTGGCTTTGCCCGGCAAGACAGAAAGGACAAACCAAGGGTGGCCATAGGGGCCAAACTTGTAGCCAAAATGCTCACTGCCGCCGGTGTAGACCGCGTAATGACCATGGACCTCCACGCCGATCAAATCCAGGGCTTTTTTGAAGTACCGGTTGATCACCTTTTTGCGTCTAGCATATTCTTGCCCTACATCGACAGCCTCGACACCGAAAACCTCGTGATGGCCGCCCCCGATACCGGAGGTACAAAACGCGCCAATGCGTATGCCAAATACCTCAATGTAGACATGGCCATTTGCTACAAGCAACGCAAAGTGGCCAATCAGATTGAAAACATGACCGTGATAGGAGAAGTGGAAGGCAAGGATATTTTGATTGTGGATGACATCATAGACACCGCGGGCACTTTGACCACCGCAGCCGATATGATGATGGAAAAAGGAGCCAAGAGTGTACGCGCCATGTGCACCCACGCTGTGCTTTCCGGGCCTGCTTATGAAAGGCTTGAAAAGTCGTCAATCGCTGAGCTTATCGTTACCGATACCATACCGCTGAAACAAAAAAGCGCTAAAATAAAAGTTTTGGGCACTGGAGATCTTTTTGCTGATGTGATCCACAGTGCCATCAATCATCAATCCATCAGCAAGTATTTTATAATTTCTTAATTCACACACAATGAAAACAGTATCGTTGAGCGGTTCTCTCCGAGAGAACGTAGGGAAAAAAGATGCTGCTCATTTGCGCGCCGCAGGGCGTGTGCCTGTCGTAGTGTACGGCGGAGATGAACAGACCCATTTTTCTCTTGACCTGATTGAACTCTCCAAGTACATTTACACCCCTGATGTATTCAAATTTGAGTTTGACGTAGAGGGAAAAAAATTGCAAGCCATCCTTAAAGATTTGCAAGTACACCCTGTAACCGACCGTTTACTCCACGTTGACTTCATGGAAGTCGTAGATGGCAAACCAGTTAAAATGGAATTGCCTGTTCACGTTAAAGGTAGCTCTATCGGTGTGCGAAATGGTGGTCGTTTGGCCGTACTATTCCGCCGCATCAAGGTGATGGGCTTGCCCAAAGACTTTCCGGATTTCGCGGAGGTAGACATTACCAAGCTTCGTATCGGTCAATCTTTGCGCATCAAGAACATGAGCATACCTGGTGTTACCATCCTTCACAACCCTGAAGCGGTAGTAGTAGGTGTAAGAAGAGCCCGTGGTGCTATGGATGACGCTGAAGACGAGGAAGAAGGTGAAGGAGAAGAAGGTGCCGAAGGCGCTGAAGCTTCTGCTGAAGCCCCTGCTGAAGCATAATCTCAATACCCTCCAGCCATGAAATACCTCATAGCCGGCTTGGGAAATATCGGTGCTGAATACGCCGATACACGACACAACATAGGATTCAAAGTAGCGGACGCCCTCTCGGGGGCGTCCGACGCTTTGTTTAAATCCGAACGTTACGGCGACATCGCCCGTGTGAAAATGCGCGGCCGCACACTCTTCGTGCTCAAGCCAAATACGTATATGAACCTCAGCGGCAAAGCCGTGCGCTACTGGCTGCAGGAGGAAAAGATTCCCTTGGAAAACCTGCTTGTCATTACCGACGATACGGCCCTGCCTTTCGGCAAACAGCGGCTCAGGGCCAAAGGAAGCGACGGGGGGCACAATGGACTCAAGAGCATCACCGAACTGCTCGGCACGCAGGAATACGCCCGCTTGCGCATGGGAATTGGCAACGATTTTGGCCCCGGCCAACTCGTGCAATACGTGCTCGGCCCCTGGACCCCGGAACAAGCCCTTGGGTTGAAAGAACGCCTTGACGTAGCTGTGAAGACGGTCGAATCATTCGTAACAGCAGGTCCCGCGCTTACGATGACCCGTTATAACAACAAATAACCTCCAGGTATGAGTCGCTGGCTGCCATCCACTAGCCTCTAGCTTTAGGTCACTGTCTGTTGATCGGTCATTTCTTACTGCCAGCCTCTACGCGCTGGTATTCCTTGACCAATTTCCAGCGACGGGCCATAAGCTGAGGGTGGCCATTGGCTTGAAATCTTCGTGATTATCCCAGAACACTTTCTACATCAAACAAAGAAAAGCAAGGAGTTAGCTGATCAAGCTTAATTGAGCTGAAATTCAATTTACATCAAATAGTAACGCAAAGACGGTACGCATGTCGCCTTTGGGTTTTATTGATCGCGCTTCGCTTATGCCAGCGCTTTCATTAAGCTGCGCATGCTTACTTTATCGCGAATAATGCCCTCGAGTGCATCTACACTTACGCGCTCCTGGGTCATGCTGTCGCGCTCGCGGATGGTTACTGTGCGGGTATCCAGGCTCTCGTGGTCAATCGTGATACAGAATGGTGTGCCAATGGCGTCCTGCCGGCGGTATCGCTTGCCAATGCTGTCTTTTTCATCGTATTGGCAATTGAAATCATACTTGAGCAGGGCCATCACTTCACGCGCCATTTCCGGAAGGCCATCTTTTTTCACCAATGGCATTACCGTGGCTTTTACGGGTGCAAGGGCGGGTGGTATGTTGAGCACGGTGCGGGTGCTGCCGTCTTCGAGTTGCTCTTCGTTGTAAGCGGCGGTGAGCACGGCAAGGAAGAGCCTGTCGAGGCCGATAGACGTCTCCACCACATAAGGCACATAGCTCTCGCCGGCTTCCGGGTCGAAGTATTGCAGCTTCTTGCCGCTGTACTTCTCATGCGCACCAAGGTCGAAATCGGTGCGGGAGTGGATGCCTTCCAGTTCTTTGAATCCCATAGGGAAGTCGAACTCGATATCGCAGGCAGCATTGGCATAGTGGGCCAGCTTCACGTGGTCGTGGAAGCGGTAATTGCCATCGCCCAGCCCGAGGGCCTTGTGCCACTTGATGCGGGCTACTTTCCATGCCGCGTAGTGCTCCAGCTCGGTGCCGGGCTTTACAAAATATTGCATCTCCATTTGCTCAAACTCCCGCATACGGAATATAAACTGCCTGGCGATGATCTCGTTGCGGAAAGCTTTTCCAATTTGAGCAATGCCGAAAGGCAGTTTCATCCTGGCGCTTTTCTGCACGTTGAGGAAGTTCACAAAAATGCCTTGAGCCGTTTCGGGACGCAGGTATATGGTGCTCGCATCGCCTGCCACAGAGCCCAGTTCGGTTTTGAACATGAGGTTAAACTGCCGTACATCGGTCCAGTTTTTTGAGCCGGTTTCGGGATCGGCAATGCCCAGCTCTTCAATAAGCGCCTTTACTTGCCCGAGGTCGCCGGAATCCATGGCTGCTTTATACTTGCCAGAAATTTCGTCAACCTTTTGTTGGTTGCGCAGCACATTGGGATTGGTTGCGAGAAATTGCACTTCATCAAAGCTTTCGCCAAATCGCGCCTTGGCTTTCTCTACATCTTTGGCAATCTTCACCTTGTACTTTTCCTGGTGCTCCTCGATAAGCACATCGGCGCGGTAGCGGCGTTTGCTGTCCTTGTTGTCGATGAGCGGATCGTTGAAGGCGTCCACGTGGCCCGAGGCCTTCCAGGTGGTGGGGTGCATGAAGATGGCTGCATCTATGCCCACGATGTTCTCGTGCATTTTCACCATGGCTTCCCACCAGTAGGCTTTAAGGTTGTTCTTGAGTTCGGCGCCATAAGGGCCGTAATCGTAAGTGGCGCTTAGTCCGTCGTATATTTCACTCGATGGAAACACAAAGCCATATTCCTTGGCGTGTCCCACAATTTTCTTGAGGAGCTCTTCTTTTGCAATCATGGCCGCAAAAGTAAGCCAAAACTACTGGCTACAATGCCTTGGGTATGGCAAAATGATCTTGTACATTATTTGCCGCTAAAGGCCGACCTCAAAGCAGAAGGCATCATTTTGTATTTATACCCTTGGCGGAAAAGCTTACTTAAGTAGCAAACCAATGCGCATTCCTGAATTGAAAGCAATGGGAAAACTCCCATCGCCGCCAAAAAATCCATACTGTACGAAGTCATTGTCGGACACGCCATAACCGATGCCAAAGAAAAGGTCGATCAGAAAGGTGTCATCAAAAACCCATTGCTTTCCAAAATTGATCAGGAACGCAGCGCCTGTGTTTGAAACCCTTTTGTTGTCGTTGTTCTGGCCCAGAAAATCGAAAAAGAGCAGGTCGCGGGAATAGGTACTGAATACCACTTCGGGCTTGATGTAGCCGCCTTTCAAAATGTGGGCGTAGCGCATACCTGCCGTGTAAAAATCGGGAGAGCGCAAAAATTTCCATCCCACCCGGGCTGTAACGCCACGCGGCCTGATGCCTGAAGGGTCAAAACCTGCGCCGATCCAGCCCAATTCTACCTCAAATGATTGACCTGGTTTGAGCGATTTTTCATAACCCAGGGCCAGGGTGCTGTTGAGCGGGCTCAGAAAGTTGAGCTTGAGTGCCCTTTGCTTTTGGCCGGCGTAGTGCAGGGAATCACCGAATGTACTTGCCTGATATTCAAAGACCTCACCCGTTTCGAGTTGAATCTTTTTCACTTGGGTTTTTTCAACACTAAAGGTGGGCGCATCGGCATTGACAGGCCATTTCTTGTATTTGATTTCAGCAATGCCAAACTCAATAACCTTTACGTCGAGCGTTTCGCCGTTGCGCAGATGGAGCTTGTCTTGGGCTTGCGCAAAAATGGCACTGAGCAGAAATGTGAGAAAAAGTAGGACGTATGGTTTCATGGCAAGAATGCTTGGTTGATGTACCGAAAGTAACACTTTAAACTGTGTTTACATGAAATAGGACCAGAAAAATGGCCCTCACTGTTGGATTCTTGAGGATGGAACAATCCAATCGTTTTGTAGAAATGATAGTTTAGGCTGGCTACCTTTGTGGCATGATTCAAATTGAAAAAGTGCTGGTGAGTGATGAGGTGTTCGAGAAACGCTTTCTCTGTGATTTGGCGGCCTGCAAAGGCGCATGTTGCGTGGAAGGCGAAAGCGGCGCACCCCTGGAAATGGATGAAATAGGAATCATTGAAGACAACCTCGATAGCATCAAGGAGTATATGCGCCCGGAGGGCATCGAAGTGATCGACATGATGGGCGTGGTCGAAATAGACAGCGACGGCGACTATGTGACGCCCCTCGTGAATGGAGCCGAGTGTGCTTTCGTGCACTTCGACAATCACGGAATCGCCAAATGCGCCATTGAGTCGGCTTACCGCGCCGGGAAAACCGATTTTATCAAACCCATCTCCTGCCACCTCTATCCCATCCGCCTCAGCGAGGTGCAGGAATTCACCGCCATCAATTACCACTACTGGCCCATTTGCGACCCGGCCAGGGCTTGCGGTGCCAAGGTCGACCTAAAGGTGTTTCGATTCTTGCGCGAACCGCTGATTCGAAAATTTGGCGAAGACTTTTTCGCACATCTCGAAGAAGTAGACCGACTGCTCGACGCAGAAAATAGTTCTGAACAGAACTGATTTCCAAGGCAAATTAACATGCAAATCATTTTGAATTAACTTTTCCACAATGGTGGATAAAGGCTTTATGTCCTACATAATTAAGCGAATGAATGGAATTTGATTTTCCAAAACCGCCTGCTCAGGGAAAATTGTGCCAAGATTTTTGTGTTAAGTGCGACTTATCCTCATGTTTGTGCACTGCCAAAATTCCTACAGGTGCCGTCACTGTTGGGTTAAGCCCAGCGGAATATTTTCGGTGTTGAAAACTTCGGGCGAATGTGAATAGAAAGCGTTTGATGGAGCAGGCTTTTTTGTCAAAATTTGTTCCCGGCCGATAACCAAATATACTGGTTGCTGACGACCGGACAGCTGGCTCACTTCTTCGAGTAAGAAGCATACAACCAACGAATTAAACGTATTAACAACAACAATAAAGGTAAAAAAACCCATTTTATCATGGCAGAAGTAACACCAAAAAATTCCGAGGCCGCTCTGAACGAGATCCTTCCAAAAAACACCACATCAAACGAACCTATCTTGTCCGAAAACAAGAACCGCTTCGTGCTTTTTCCAATTGAACACGATGATATTTGGAATTTCTACAAACGCTCTGAAGCTTCTTTTTGGACTGCCGAAGAAATAGACCTCCACGCCGACCTGGTAGACTGGAATGAAAAACTCAATGACGACGAGCGCCACTTTGTAAAGCATGTGCTCGCATTCTTTGCGGCAAGCGATGGAATCGTGAATGAGAACCTCGCTGAGAATTTCCTCGCCGAAGTGCAGTATACCGAAGCCAAATTTTTCTACGGCTTCCAGGTGATGATGGAAAACATCCACTCTGAAACATATTCGCTCCTTATCGACACCTACATCAAGGACAGTGTGGAGAAGGACAAACTTTTTAACGCCATCGAAACCCTCGACTGTGTAAAGAAGAAGGCCGACTGGGCCCTGAACTGGATCGACAACGGCTCATTTGCCGAAAGGCTGGTTGCTTTTGCAGCCGTGGAAGGCATTTTCTTTTCAGGTTCGTTTTGCTCGATTTTCTGGCTCAAGAAGCGTGGCCTTATGCCCGGGCTGAGCTTTTCGAATGAGCTTATATCACGTGATGAGGGAATGCATTGCGACTTCGCATGCCTGCTCTACACCAAGCACCTGGTAAACAAAATGCCGAAGAAAACGGTAGAGAAGATCATCACCGACGCCGTTGACATCGAGAAGGATTTTGTGACAGATGCACTTCCCGTGAAATTGATCGGGATGAATGCCGAGCTCATGCAGCAGTACATCGAGTTTGTTGCTGACCGACTGCTCGTAGAGCTTGGCAACGACAAGGTGTACCATGCCACGAATCCTTTCGATTTCATGGACATGATCAACCTGCAGGGCAAAACCAACTTCTTCGAGAAGCGCGTGGCTGAATACCAAAAAGCCGGAGTAAACAAAGCCGGATCAGCAGAGAAGAACTTTACGATGGACGCTGACTTTTAAGGGCAGCCCACATTTGAATCCACATTTCATAATCACCAAATTATAACCAAAATATGTCGTTCGTAATTAAGCGAGATGGCCGTCACGAAGCGGTCAAGTTTGACAAGATCACCGCCCGCATCAAGAAGCTGTGCTACGGGCTCAATGCAGCAGTAGACCCCATCGAGGTGGCCAAAAAAGTAATCAACGGCATTTACGAAGGGGTTACCACATCGCAGCTCGATAACCTCGCCGCTGAGGTGGCTGCCACCAACACCGTGAAGCACCCGGATTATGCGCTGCTCGCCAGCCGTATAGCCGTGAGTAACCTTCACAAGAACACCGAGAAATCATTTTCGGAAACGATGAAGGTGCTCTACGAATACGTAGACCCTAACACCGGTGAGAATGCCGCCCTGCTCGCTGACGACGTATTTGAAATCATCCGCGACAACGCGGAACACATTGATTCAAGCATCATTTACGACAGGGATTTTAACTATGACTTCTTCGGGTTCAAAACCCTGGAGCGCTCATACCTGCTCAAGATAAATGGTGAAGTGGCCGAGCGCCCGCAGCACATGTTGATGCGCGTGGCCATTGGAATCCACAAAACCGATATTGAATCGGCCATTGAGACCTACAACCTCATGTCGGAAGGCTGGTTTACCCACGCCACTCCTACGCTCTTCAACGCAGGTACGCCCAAGCCCCAAATGTCGTCCTGCTTTCTGCTCACCATGAAAGAAGACAGCATCAGCGGAATTTACGACACGCTGAAAGGCTGTGCCCAGATTTCTCAAAGTGCCGGCGGTATCGGCCTGTCAATCCATGATGTGCGCGCCAAAGGCTCATACATTCGCGGCACCAACGGTACTTCCAACGGCATTGTGCCCATGCTCCGCGTGTTCAACGACACCGCGCGCTACGTAGACCAGGGCGGTGGAAAGCGCAAAGGTTCATTTGCCATTTACATCGAGCCATGGCATGCTGATGTGTTCGACTTCCTCGAGCTGAAGAAGAACCACGGCAAGGAAGAGATGCGTGCGCGTGACTTATTCTACGCCATGTGGACACCCGACCTCTTTATGAAGCGGGTTGAAGAAAACAGCACCTGGACCCTGATGTGCCCCAATGAATGCCCCGGATTGAGCGAAGCTTATGGTGCCGAGTTTGAAAAACTCTACCTGAAGTACGAGAAGGAAGGCAAAGGCCGCAAAACCATCAAGGCACAAGAGCTCTGGTTTAAAATCATGGAGTCGCAAATCGAGACCGGTACGCCTTACATGCTTTACAAGGATGCCGCCAATGAAAAGTCGAACCAGAAGAACGTGGGCACCATCAAGTCATCCAACTTGTGCACGGAGATCATGGAATACACCTCAGCTGATGAAACAGCGGTGTGCAACCTGGCTTCAGTTGCCTTGCCCAAATTTGTCCGCGAGGGCAAGTTCGACCACGACATGCTGTTCAAAGTGACTTACCACATCACCAAGAACCTGAACCGCATCATCGACAACAATTTTTACCCTACACCCGAAGCGCGCCGCAGCAACATGCGTCACCGCCCTATCGGAATAGGTGTGCAAGGACTTGCCGATGCTTTCGTACTTATGCGATTGCCATTCGAAAGCGAAGGAGCCAAATTGCTCAACCGCGACATATTCGAGACCATCTATTACGCTTCACTTACTGCAAGTAAAGACCTCGCCAAGCAGGATGGACCTTACGAGACTTTCAAAGGCTCACCGATCAGCCAGGGTATTTTCCAATTCGACATGTGGAAGGTGAAGCCCAGCGACCGATGGGAGTGGGAAGTATTGCGCGAAGAGGTAAAAACCCACGGCGTGCGCAACTCGCTGCTATTGGCTCCAATGCCTACAGCAAGCACCGCACAGATACTCGGCAACAACGAGTGCTTCGAGCCTTACACAGCCAACATGTACACCCGCAGGGTGCTCTCAGGCGAATTTGTAGTGGTAAACAAGCACCTGCTGCGCGACCTCGTGAAGCTCGGCATGTGGACCGATGAGATGCGCACCAAGCTGATGTCGGCCAATGGCTCGGTACAAAATATTCAGGAGATACCAGAGAACCTGAAGGAACTGTACAAGACCGCATGGGAAATAAGCCAGAAAACCATCATCGACATGGCAGCCGACAGGGGCGCATTCATTTGCCAATCCCAATCGCTCAACATCTTTATGGAAAATGCCAACTTCGCGAAGCTCACCTCCATGCACTTCTACGGATGGAAGAAAGGCCTCAAGACCGGCATGTACTACCTGCGCACCAAAGCAGCAGCTGATGCCATCAAGTTTACCATCGACAAGAGCAAGCTCGAGCAGCCCAAGCCGGTAATGGCGCTTACGCCAGCTGAGCAGGAAGCTGCCGCACAAGCCTGCTCCATCGAAAACGGACCTGACTGCGAAATGTGCAGCGGTTAAGAAAGATAGGTTTTAGTTTGTTTAAGTTTGTTTACTGCGGAGGCCTTCAAATCGAGGGCCTCCACTTATTTATATCGGTTCTAAATTGATGCTTCTGACAATTTGATGACAATAGGAAAGCGCACTGTGACGAACTTTGTGCCACAATTTGAAATATCCGCTTGGAAAACCTGTACACAGTAGCCTTCACCCACAAAACCGTTCCTTTGGAAACGGTGGGGAAGTTTCATCTCGCTGAAGAGCGAAAAGAAGCTGAGCTTACCGGCCTTAAAGCCGCGATGGGGCTCAAGGAGCTGATGTACGTTTCCACTTGCAACCGGGTGGAATTCATCTTGGTAAAAGAAGGAAAAGAAAAGATCGACATGGCCACTTTGGTGGGCCATTTCGGTGCTGCCCTGAGCATGGAAGAGCAGCAAGTGGCTGTGGCCAATGCCGAAGTGTATCAAGGCAACAGCGCCGTGGAGCACATTTTCAAGGTGTGTTCTTCACTCGATTCCATGGTCATCGGCGAGCGCGAAATCATTACCCAGATGCGCACCGCTTATGAGGCTTCACGCCAAATGGGCCTGGCAGGCGACCTGCTGCGCGTGGTAATGCGCAAAGCCATCGAGACAGCCAAACAGATATTTACGGAAACGGACATTTTCAAGAAACCGGTTTCAGTGGTATCGCTGGCATTCCACCGCTTGCGCGAAATTAGCATGCCGCTCGACAGCCGCATCCTGATGGTGGGGGCAGGACGCACCAACAAAGCCATGGCGCGCTTTCTCGCCAAGCATGGCTATAAAAACATCCACATTTTCAACCGCACCCTGTCCAAAGCAGAGCAGCTCGCTGCCGAAGTGGGAGGACAGGCTTCCGCACTGGAGGCACTGCCACATTATGAGGGAGGCTTTGACGTGATGATCAGCTGCACCGGCGCTGAGGAGTCGGTAGTGAGTAAGTCGCTTTTTGTCCACTTGCGTGGAAATGACAAAGGCCGCAAGGTGCTGATCGACCTCGCGCTTCCCGGCGATTTTGCTCCAGCCATTTTTGACGGAAGTCAGGAACCGATAGTCCATGTGAACATCGAAGAGCTGCGCGTGACCGCCGAGCGCAATATGGCCGCACGCGCCAAAGAAATAAACCGTTGCGAAGAGATCATCGGTAACAATATGCACGAGTTTCACGAAATGTACCACTCGCGGCAAATAGAATTGGCCATGCGCCAAATACCTGAAAGCGTGAAGGAAATCAGGCAGCGCGCCCTCGAAACGGTGTACGCCAAAGAGATACAGGGCATGGATCCCGCATCGCGCGCCACGCTTGAAAAGGTGATGGCTTACATGGAAAAGAAATACATCTCCGTTCCTATGCAATTGGCAAAGGAAGTAATGATGAGCAGCAAGCGGTGAGCGATTCCAAAATCATTATTGGTTCCCGTGGCAGCGATCTCGCCCTGTGGCAGGCCTACCATATCAAAGGCCGGTTGGAAGCCCTTGGGCACGAAGTGCACATCGAGATCATCAAGACCCGTGGCGACATCATTCAGCACCTGAGTTTTGACAAAATGGAGGGCAAAGGCTTCTTTACCAGGGAGCTGGAAAGTGCACTGCTCGACGGCAAAATTGACCTTGCCGTGCACTCCTACAAAGATTTGGAAACCAGCCAGCCCGAAGGCCTTGCCATTGCTGCAGTCTCTGAGCGTGCAGCTGTAAATGACCTCTTGCTGATCCGCAATGATTTTGTAGATGAGGCTGAGAAATGGAAGCTCGCCAAAGGAATTCTGGTGGGTACCTCCAGCGCCAGGCGCAAAATGCAGCTGCGACACCACCGCCCCGACCTCCGCATGGACGACATCAGGGGCAATGTGCCCACCCGCATCAACAAGCTCCGCGAAGGACAATTTGACGCCATTGTGCTCGCACAGGCGGGTCTCGACAGGCTGGGTCTTGACGTGAGCGACCTCATAGCTTTCTCCTTCGACCCCACAGAATTTATTCCCGCTCCGGCGCAAGGCGTGCTTGCCTGCCAGGTGCGCAGCAGCGACGCCCGGCTCATCGCCGCCCTCGCTCCCATTCACCAGGCCGATGTGGCCACCTGTATCGACATTGAGCGCAAGGTGCTCAACCTCTTTCAGGGTGGCTGCCAGTTGCCATTGGGCGCATTTTGTGCCAAGCACGATGATGCCTATGTGCTGCATTCCATCATGGCGCCGGCATGGGAAGAGCAGCCTGTTGAGGTGGTGCTTTCGCAAAAGGAGACAGCCGGATTTGCCGAAAGGGCAGTGGAAGCGCTCAAACTACAGCTGGCATGATCAGCGTCTTTGTAAGCAAAGACACCCCCTGGACCTATTTTGAAGCCATTGCGCGGCGCAAGCTGGCCACATTCACCTACCGTTCCTGCATACGACTTGAGCTGGCAGGCCTGGAGCAACCTCCAATCAGCGATTGGATTTTTTTCTCCTCACCCTCCGGAGTTCAATTGTTTCTCGACCACTACAAATTGGCCGACGGCGTGAAGATAGCCGCATTGGCATCGGGCACTGCCACAGCCCTGCGCGCCCGGCGAGTGAATCCACATTTCCAACCGGCCAGCGATGATATAGAGGCCTCCGTTCGGGAGTTTGCCGCGCAGCTCGGTCCTGGCGAAACCGTGCTCTACCCCCGGAGCAGCGCCAGCCTGCTGAGGCTGAACACCGTATTGTCGCCACCCAGGTTCATCGACTGGCCCTTTTACCACACCCTGCCCAATCCGCCCGAGGAGGCTGTGGGCAGCCATTGCGCTTACCTCGTTTTCACCTCACCGAGCAATGCCACTGCCTACCTCGATGCGCATCCACCCGGCCCCGCGCAGCGCATCGTAGCGATAGGCGAGAGCACCGCAAGCAGCCTCCGGGCGAGGGGAATTTCTAAAATCCTCCTCAGTGAAAGCCCAAATCCGGAAGGCATTTGGAAGTGCATTGCGGATGATGCGGGGCAGGGGGTTTAGGGCATTGCTAAGAGGTTTCTGCAGGCTTGCCCTTGACAGCAAATGTGTTTTATTGAGCTTTTGATCTAGCTTCGCTGCTACTTCTTGGTCTCCCTCCGGTACCCATGACAGACTTTTCAAGTCACTAATAACGTGAGCTCTGCGCAGTCGCCCGCCCCCCTGTCGCTTACCC
>DAIRDH010000004.1:86305-88281 GCA_036796255.1 Cryomorphaceae bacterium | reverse complement strand
GAGGCCTGCCACGCCCAGCGCGGCTCTGTGGCCAATGTGGTGCGCAAGGGGCTCACTGCTTTTCAGCAAATAAAGCAGGTGGAACAGCTGCGCACCGAAGAGAAGGCCTACCGCCTCAAGCGCGAACTCGAAGAAGCCACCCATCTGGAACTGCCCCACCTGGAGCGCAACATGGCCATCATTAGTACCATCGCTTCGGTAGCCACCCTCATCGGACTCCTCGGTACAGTAACGGGGATGATCCGCGCCTTTGCCTCCCTCGCCAAGGCCGGCTCGCCAGATGCTGTTGGATTGGCAGGAGGAATCTCCCAGGCCCTCGTCACCACTGCCCTCGGCATCAGCACAGCAGCCGTTGCCATCGTGGTGTACAACTTCTACACCAGCGTGATCGACCGCATCACCTACGCCACCGACGAGACCAATTACGCCATCCTTAGCCGCTTCAAGGAAGACCTCGGTGAGGCTTCCGCCAAACCATAAACCACCAGTACCGTGCCCAGCCTGCGCAGCATCCGCAAAAAGCCCGAACTCGACATGAATCCCATGGTCGACATGGCTTTCCTGCTCGTGAGCTTCTTCATGATGGCCACCACCTTTAAAGCTGAGCTGCCCGAGGAGGTGCGTATTCCTGCTTCCACCTCCGAGATTAAAATTCCGGAAAAAGGCCTCTGCACCATCACCATAGGCAGCGAAGGCACGGTGTATTTCGGCCTGGATAACACCCACCAGCGTGCCAAACTGCTCGACGCCTTAAGCGGCCAGTACGGAATCGAATTTACCGAAGATCAACGCTACCAGTTCAGCCTCATCAGCGGTTTCGGGGTGCCTGTGGCAGAGCTGCCAGCCTTGCTCGACGCGCGTATTGCCAACCAGCCATTTGCGCAAAGCGGCATCCCAAATAGCCAGGATGCCGACGAGCTGCGCCAATGGATCCTCAAGGCACGCATGGCCCAACCCCGCCTGCGCTTCGCCATCAACGCCGATGGCGAGGCGCGCTGGCCCCAGGTGGAGCAGGTTATAGAGCTGCTGCGCGACCTCAACATCACCCGCTTCAACATCATCACCGAACTCAAAAGCCCCGCCGATGCTCCCGCCGATTGACGAAATAGAGGTGGGCCGCATCCACGGAGAAGACCTGAAAACCCGTAAGCTCTTCAAGCGCAAGATCAGCGTTGACATGAACCCCATGGTCGACCTCGCCTTCCTGCTGCTCACCTTTTTCATGCTCGCCACCACTTTTAGCAAGCCACAGGCCATGGAGCTGCTTGTACCTGCCAAACCCAAGCCCGAGGATGTGGAGCAGGAAACGCCCGTCAAAGAGTCGCTCACGCTCAGCTTGGTAATCCATGAAAATAAGCTCGTGTATTACCGCGGCATCACCGATCCCGATACTTTTGAGGCCAGTTTTGAGCAGGGGGCGCTTGAGGCTTTACTCCTTTCGGCAAAAATGGAAACACCCGGCCTCGTGGTGCTCGTCAAGCCCCTGCCCGAAGCGAAATTCGAAAACGTGGTGGCCGTACTCGATGCCCTCCGCAACAGCGACGTGGAGCGCTATGCCTTGGACAAGCCATCCGATTTTGACCTTAACCCTCCCGAACAACCATGAGCACGGGCACCGCACATAGCAGCCCTGTGTATGGCGCCGAGCGCATCGCTGAGCGCTATCCCGCTTCCATGATGTGGAGCCTGGGAGTGGCGGTCGGGATATTGCTTTTGACAGTCGCCTATCCCTATATTTACGAAAAATTGCGCCGCCCCAGCGAGGAGAAAATACCAGTCGCTGCCACCCGCGTCATCAACTACTCAGAGCTTCAGGCCCCGCCGCCCATAGACCTCGAGCGCCGCATACCCGAGCCCCTCGAAGCCCCGCCCAAAGCCAAAACGGTGCGCTACCTCCCGCCCGTAGTCAAAAAAGATGAGGAAGTCCCTGACGAACAGCTCATGCCCACCCGCGATGAGATGAGCGACGCCCTCAT
>DAIRDH010000004.1:31726-86205 GCA_036796255.1 Cryomorphaceae bacterium | reverse complement strand
CGCAGTGTGCACCCTTTGCTTGATGAAGAAGCCTTGCGGGTTATTTCGGCAATGCCGCCATGGGTGCCTGGTGTTCAGAACAACCGAAAAGTGAGGGTGCGATTGACGCTGCCTGTTTCCTTCCGCCTCAGGTATTAGATGGATTTATTGTTCGTCATGCACGGCAGCTCCTCGGGCTGCGCTTTCAAAGCGCCCTTGGCCCACGTCTTGAATAGTGGCAGACGTCAGGCAGCTTACAGCGATTTGCTTCCCTTCGATTGAAATGACCTGACAAAAAATAAAAAACAGGACAATGGGAAATACCTTTTATCTAAAACAAGCGCCTGTCAATAATAAAATCCTTCACCTTCAAAATTTGTATCTCCTTGAAATCAGGATGTCTGGGATTGATTAAAACATTAGAGTCCCCTTCAACCACAGCCGACGGAACAATTAGTAAGCAATGCTTACCACCGCGGACAAATTCATTGCCGATTGCTTGCGTTTCCGCCACGTAAGGAAATTCATTCCAGTCTTGGGGAAGTTCATTTGCCGTGAGGCGCTTGCGCGACACCGTATCCGGAACCTCAATTTCCATCATGCACAAATCGGCGGGAGCGGTCGCTGCAGTGAGGTGCACCGCCACTTCAGCGAGGGCAAGAGCGCGGCTCTCAGCGCAATAAATCACTTCGGTACCTTTTGTATTCCAACGGTGGTTGTTCAAAGAAGCGCCATAACCCGAAAGCTCACTTGCAAAAGGCGCCCGCGAAAGTCGATAGATGCGCATCAGGCAAAGATGCCGTAATTGATGGCATTGAGCTCAGCCAACACCAACTCCTGACCGTAGGCATTGTGAAGCAAGGCCTTCGGCTTGCTGCCACCCAAGGCAAGGCTTGGTGTATCAAGCCAACGGTAGAATTTATCTTCATTGCCAAAGGTGGCGCGGCCCTCTTCCATCACTTCGGCTAGCTGAATGATCTTCTCAGAATGGATGGGCTTGTACACATGCTTAGGGTCATTGTGGTAACGCTGAAGCGACTTTAATGACATGTTGAAATAATCAGCCCATTCCTGATCACTGAAAGGAGAGCGGCCTTTGATGGCTTCAAAAAAGGATTGGGAAATGCCCCGCTGGATACTTTGGATAACGAGAAGCTTATCTTTGAGAAAGCCCAAAAAATCAGTAGGCTTACTGCGTGACAGGTATTGTGCTGCGGCTTCATTGACTACGAAGTAGCCCTGAGCGTCGGAATCATCTTTATAAACCATCTCAATAAAATTGACCCAAATTTAACGACATTTGTCCTAATCTCCAAATTTTTACTCCCCAATTTGAACAAAGCTGCTATCCACACTTTCCACAAACTCAACTTCTTTGTCAGCTATACCAAGCACTGCAGCAATGGAGTGGGAGAGGTGCTTTTTCAGCAAATTGACCATGGCATTAAGCTCTTCCGGGCCCTGCTTTACCTCTTCATGCGTGCGTTTCTGTAGTCGTTCCTTAATCCGATTGGCTTCCACCTCGAGCATAGGGTTCGTGCGGCGATGGCTTCCGCCGAGGTAAGGCTTCTTGTGCTCCAGCACTTCGGCAATTACCCATTCGTATTTGAGGTCTGTAAATGCCAAAGATTTCAAGTGCATATTGCCAATGAGCACCTTGTTGCGCTCGTTTTTGATACGAAGGGCAGTGAGGTCAACGCCGTATTTCGCGATCACATCCACGCGGAGCGCACCAATAAATTGGACCACCTTACCTTCATCGGTTACCACTTCTTCGTTCCATGTACGTGTAAAATTGGTATCCACTTCAAAGAGGCCAACATCTAGAATCTGCCTAATGGCAGAGAGATTAAACTTACGGCTACGGAGCTCTTCGTTTTCAGATTGAACTTTTGCCAACTTGCCATCCTCAGCATTCAGTTTTGCCTTGAGCGTTGCAATTTCCTCTTCCTTATTACGGAGAAAGGCTGAGTAAAGCGCGTAAAACACCACCATAGCACCAACAAAGATGGCTGAGTAAGCCAGAAATTCATTGAAAAGGATGGCCAATCCAATTGCCACAGCAGCCATCACGATGAGTATGTTTCGCAAATTCTTAATCATGCGGGTAAAGTTAGCAAAGCCTCAACATTTTGCGCCAAGCTTAGGGTGCCAAGTCAAGAACAGGCTCTACCTGATAGCCCGCATTGCGCAGCGATGTGATGAGGCCACACTCAAAATTCAGGTGCAACCAACCCACAGCCACAAAGCATTGATGCGCGTTCAGCATATTGGGCAATGTTCTCATCCATTCTTCATTGCGCTGTGCGATCAGCAAATCATCTTGACAGGCTTGATCAAGTCGGTAATCCGACAGGGTTAAGGCCTTATACCTTCGTGCGAAATCACATTGCCCGCGTTGAGGTTTGCCATGGCGCAGCAATTGGGACTGGCCATCAATGATTTTACGAAAGTCAGCCCAACCTTTGTTTTCAAAACTTTCGTTGATGAGAACCCCTTGCAGGCTGTCCGTTTCAAATCCAATACTTTTCAGCCCAAGCGAATCCCTGATGTGCAGCAAGTAATTGTCGAAATGATCAAAAGCATCATCAGCCGTGGCAGTTTTGCAAAGGTCGTATGACATGCGCTGCTGCAATTTCCAATGGAGCTCTACAGGGCTGAGCTTCTCGATGGGCACTTTCCAATCCTTGCTGTAGGCTTCGAGCCACTTAATTGTCTTTCGCTTTAGGTACAAGCAGTAATCGAAATCCGATGCGCGTTTGTTCATCAAGGCTTGAATTTCCTCACCTGTTTCGGTCGATTCAAATATGCCCAGCTCAGCTGAGGTTACTGCATCGGTGATCACATACAGACTGTCCACCCAATTGCTGCCTATTTGGTGAAATGTGCCGAGCAGGTAGCTTTTGTGCTCCACTTCGGGGTGTGTAATGGTCCAAAGGATCGTATTCTGCGCAAAGGAATTTGCTCCGGCTGCCAGGAAAAATACCATCAGAAAACAGTGCATTGTATACATTGGAAATCTAAAGATACGCTTACTGCAGATTCAATTGCGGTTCTTCAATATTTTACAGCCTTCGCTATGCAGGTGTCCCCAAGCAATTGCACCTCAAAATATACATCATGTTCATAAGGTCCTAAACTGTCTTGTGGCAACACACAGCCCAAATGGCCTATCATTGGCAAAAGGTTATCACCGTGACCGCAAATTACAATTGTGCTCAACTCAAGTTGATTGGCTTGAATTTCAGCGAGCATCGGCTTCCAGTCATGCCACTCGTACGCCTTAGGCACCAGGTCTTTGGAACGTGCAAGCGGCTCAACCGTCGACATGTTTCGCACATAGCGCGTGCTGTAAATTCTATCCACCTTTACGCCCTCAAGAATGCTGGCGATCCGCTCCGCCCTTTTCTCTCCCGATTGATTAAGCGGTGCATCTTCCGACTGGTTCGCTTTTTCGGCATGCCTGAAAAAATAAATCGTTTGTGAATAAGGTTGTGGTGCCTCGCAGCCCATGAAGCCGAGTGCTACAAATGACAGTAAGAGCCACGATTTATGTAAATTTCTCAACATACTGCGAATTTATGAAGATTGACTGAAGCCAAGAGCAAAACTCGGCTTATTCAATTCGCAAACAGCTTTTGAAGCTGGATTCGACCATTCCTGGGAACAACATCCATACCGCGGTTGCCTCAAAAACAGTTCTGCTGATGCTACTGCCCACTGCCCTGCGGGCTTACTTCAGCACGTTTGTGACGCGAATCACGGTGCACGGCCATTCTTATCCGCACCTTTGCAGCGTTATATCGCCTTGTTGGCACATTATATTTACCTTGTAAAATATTCCTATTTCATTATGGATTCAGGCTTTAAGCGATTTTTTCCCATTTTAGATTGGTTACCTAATTATAAAAAATCCTGGCTCTCGGGCGACCTCAGTGCAGGGCTTACTGTAGGGATTATGCTCATACCACAAGGCATGGCATATGCCATGTTGGCTGGTTTAGAGCCTATTCATGGGCTTTATGCGGTCACTGTGCCATTGTTGCTCTACGCTATGTTTGGGTCTTCACGTCAGCTTGCAGTAGGTCCTGTAGCCATGGTATCGCTGCTTACTGCAGCGGGTATCGCGAGCCTCGGCCCGGCATCGCCGCAGGAATACTTGCTCTACGCCATTACCTTGGCATTGCTTGTGGGCATTATCCAGTTTGGTATGGGCGCACTGCGTCTTGGCTTTGTGGTCAATTTTCTCTCACACCCGGTGATCAGCGGATTCACCTCGGCGGCTGCGATCATTATCGGCTTGAGTCAAATAAAGCACCTATTCAGAATTTCTCTGCCTCAAAGTGAGCATGCACAAGAGGTTATCATTGCAATATTTCAAAACATTGGCGACATCCACTGGGTCACTTTTGGTATTGGTGCGCTTGGAATTGTGATCATTAAGTATGGCAAGAAAATTCATAAGGCTTTTCCGGCGCCACTTGTGGCTGTGGTCATCGGTATTTTGCTGGTGTGGGGCTTTGGCCTTACGGCAAATGGAGTAAAGATTGTTGGAGACGTGCCCGGAGGTCTGCCGGGTTTTTCACTGCCTTCATTTGAAATGCAGGGATGGCTTACCCTGTTGCCTATAGCACTGACGATATCGCTAGTTGGTTTTGCAGAAAGCTATGCAGTAGCCAAAACCATACACGCCAAGCATAAAGACTACACGCTCAACGCCAACCAGGAGCTGGTGGGTTTAGGTATGGCCAATTTTGGTGCTGCATTTTTTCAGGGATACCCTGTCACTGGAGGGTTTTCGCGCACCGCGGTCAACAACGATGCAGGTGCAAAAACCGGGCTTGCGTCCATCATTTCCGCTGCCCTTGTGGTGCTTACATTGTTATTTTTCACCGGACTTTTTTACAACCTCCCCAATGCCATTCTCGCGGCTGTAGTGCTGGTTGCAGTCTCGGGCCTCATCGACATCAAGGAACCTATTCGCTTGTGGCGCAAAGACCGCTCGGACTTTGTAATGCTCATGGCTACTTTCCTGATTACATTGTTTCTCGGAATTGAAACTGGAATTATCGCTGGTATGGTACTTTCGCTCATCATGGTGATTTACCGCGCTTCGCGCCCACACATGGCCGAGCTTGGAAAGGTACCCGGCACCAGTATATACCGTAATCTTAAGCGTTTCGGTGATTTGCAAAGCAGGGCAGAGGTACTCTTCGTGCGAATAGACGGTCCCATTTACTTTGCCAATGTGGAATTCATCAGGGCAAAAATGGACAAGTGGATTCAGCGCAAAGGCAAGCCGCTTGAGCTCATTGTATTTAATATGGAAAGCGTGACCCAGCTCGACAGCACCGGCGCACACGCACTCAAGGATTGGATCGACGACTGGCGGGCAAATGGTTTGGATGTAAGTCTTTCGAATGTCAAGGGCCCCATCCGCGATGTGCTGAAGCGATGGGAGCTCGATGTGAGCATAGGCGCCGACCACATGTTTCTCGATGACGAGAGCGCACTTCATTGGTTTGATGTGCGTGGCGAATCAGCCCAGCCATCCCCAACTTCAGCCTACGTTACACAAACCAACGAAGCGTAATGCTGTAGCCGGCCCCTCAATTATCTGACTATAATCAATCGCTGTACATAGCGCAATTTTTTTCCTTGAAATTCAACGAGGTATACGCCTTGCGGCAAATGGGACAAGTGCAACCGTGAAGGTGTTGTTGAACCCACCGGGCTGCTCCAGACCATTTGGCCTCTAAGGTCAACAACACGGATATTTTGGATTTTTACATCCGAATCTATCTCAACCACGCCCGAGCTCGGATTGGGGTATATTTTTGGTGAACCAAGGCTATGGTCATGAGCATTCAATGTTTCCAAAGGCTCACCTAAAAGGCGAATAAGTCCTCCAGTGGCTTGCCCCCCGTAACCCCAAAACCTGCCTGCCACGTAAATGTTGCCATCTGGAGTCAAAGCCAGATCAGTTGCGGGATAATTAAGTCCGGTGCCAGTGGTGGTCCAGCTGTCGTCAAAGCTCCCATCTGCATTGAGCCTTACGATGCTGCCATAATCCTGACCGCCTGCTTCACTAAACCATCCCACAACCACAATTTTGCCGTCAGGCTGCACCGCCATGCGCGATAAGCCTGTGTTGAGTACATTGTTCACATCGAGTGAAGTAATGGCGCCATTGAAGTCCGGATCAAGGGACCCATCGTCATTGAGCCGGCATATGCGGGGCACAGCGGTTCCGTTGTATTGAGTGAAACTTCCAATAATCAGGATTTTTCCATCTTCAAGTACTTGAATATCAAATACCACACCATTGAGCCCGGCTACAGTATTATTGAATGCCACATCGGGCTGTCCATCGGCTTCAAGCCTTTGGAAATTATGAAATTGACTATCCAGTTCGCCAATGGGGCCCGCCACGAGTATTTTATTGTCGGCCTGTACGCGAATGGTATGTATGACGCTGTAGCCAGCGGTGAAATTGTAACTGGGCCCATTGTAAGGATGATTGAACTCCGCGTCGGCTGAACCATTTGAATTTAAACGTGAAATGAATCTTGCCTGAATGCCCTGCGAACTTTCAAACTGTCCTCCAACCAATATTTTATCGCCTTGGGAGGCAATGGCGCGAACCAATTGATTGCCCCCGCTGAACCCCGCGCCTACATTAAAGCCCTCATCGAGGGTACCATCGGCATTGATGCGAGCTAACCTGCCTGAAGGATTGCCATTGCAATTGTTGGTTGAGGCCAGCAAAATCTTTCCATCGTTTAGAATTTCAATATCTCTTATGGTTCCATTGCAGGGATAATTTGCAGTAAATGCCGCGTTAAGGCTGCCGTCGTTGTTTATTTTGCGAAGACTGCCATGTTGCACACCATCATAGCTTATAAAGTCTCCGCCTACCAGGGCAGTGCCATCATCAAGCGCACTTACCCTGATGGTGTTAAAGAGAACTGGGTTGGCTTCGAGGCCCTCGCCTGGATTAAAAGTGGGGTCGAGTGACCCTGGAGGCAATGTTTGACCGAAAGCACAATTGCCAATTAGTAAAATTGACAGCGTGATGAGGTAGTGTTGTATCAAGTGATTTGAATTTAGAATTGAATAATGTTCAAAACTAAATCCAGGGCGCTCAGCATACATCAGGGTTTTCCCTGAGTTTTCGCCACAAGAGAGGGTTGGAATTTACGTCAGGGCAATCGGGGAAAGGAGTTGAGCACCTGATTCGCTCAAAAGCGAAAGTTGACAACCGTATTCAAGTTCCACATGTCCACCCTGTTGATTCGGAATTCATCGGGCACGGCACTCGGATTACTCGCAGATTTATGCGCAACGAGCACCATCACTTCAATGCCTTCCAATGCGCCATGAAAGGCATAGGTGGCACTGCCCGTAAAATGCCAATAGGAAGGAATGCCATACTTGTTGAGGGCGAAATTGTCAAGCTCGGGGTTTTTTACATAACCAGCCCCAAGTGCGGTGTGAACGCCGGACTTGACCAGCGTTCGTTCATATTTGGCCACGGCAGCGGTAACGCCTCCATTGCCTTCGTGACGCTCCCTTGACAAGCTGACATACAGCTGTTCCCGGCCCCATTCACGTGGAAATAGAAAGCGACCATTCTCACCAATTCTCAGAAAATTGACGGTAAATTTTTGTTTGGCATTTCCCACTCCAAGCCGCGCTCCAAGGGCTTCACCTCTGGATTTGGCATCCATATAGGTTTCCTCAATGTTTTCATTGCCACCGTGATTTAGAGCGCGCTGATACAATCCCTGTGCGCCATAAATGAAGTCGAGCTTTTCACCCTTGATTTTTCCATCCAATTGAAGAAGGCTCAAGTTGAAAACGTTATCGGCAGTGTAATTCCAAGCCTGAAGGTTCCAATTGTCATTGCTCTTATAGCTCAGTCCCAGCACCCCAATGCCTCTGCTGGATATCTGTCCCTTGTAACCCGATGGGGTGCCGAGGGGATTTCTCCCAAACGGATACACCCCAAATGAATCTTCCACAGAGTACCATCTCACCGTGCCCCTCAGTGTAACATGGCTGTAGAGCCCGGTAAAAACCTTGAAATTGCCTTTTCGGTAAATTCCTGTGAATCCGCTGAAGCTGTTGTGCCTCATTCTATTGTCCTGCTCATTCAGCAAGGGTGTATTCACCACATGCCTTCCAAAAACGAGATCAAAACCATTTTTGCGGTAAGCGATATAGAGGTCTTCCAGACGATCGAAATCGTTGATGTTCTCAATGTCACTCATGTCAAAAAGCAATATCTCATAACGGTTTCCATTGTTTGTGGCGGGATCGGCGATGCGTATGTTGTGTTCAAATGCCTGAAAAGCAAAAAAGCCGCTCAGCCCAAAATGAAAGCCCTTAAAGTCGGCGCTGTAATACCCCAGGCCACCGCCAACAGCCATGGCATTGTAATCCAGCAAGTCGCCACGGTTGAATGTAGCCATGGTAAAGCTCCTGGCAAAAATATCGAAGCGACCTGATTCCAAAAATGATTTTAGTCCGGTATTCTCCTTGTATTGCGTTACTGAGCTTGAGTCGGCTGTGTGCTGAGCAGAAATAATCAATGGCAAAATGCTGATTATCAGCAGAAATATAATCCTCTTCATAGGAGCCAAAATTACTATGGGCCCAATGGAATTGGCGTGACAGTTGTCACGCTACGTTTTGCATCGGCACGGCTATGACCAGCCATCAGATCAAAATCATTTATTCATCTTTGCCAATTTTTAATTTAACTGAATGAAGCCTTGTTTCACCTTGTTAATGGCCCTGATTACTGCCTTTTTGGCAACAGCCCAAAGTCCAGGTTTGATTGATACGGTCGAAGTTTCAAGTACGCAAATACCACTGCGAATTCAGGAAACCGGACGCAATATCACAGTGCTTACGCCAAAAATGATTCGAGCCCTTCCAGCGGTTTCTATTGACGAAATTCTGCAATTGGTGCCGGGTGTTGAAGTGCAGTCGCGCGGAGGCTTCGGTGTGCAAGCCAATATCCTGATGCGCGGTTCCACATTTACGCAAGTGCTCATTCTGATAGACGGTATGCGGCTTAATGACCCGCTCACAGGGCATTTTAATGGCTATATACCCGTGGTTAAAGAAGAGATAGCGCGCATTGAGGTGCTCCGCGGACCAGCCGCCGCCATGTACGGCCCTGATGCAGTGGGAGGCTTGATCAATATCGTGACCAAGACTTTTGCCGGCACCACAGACCAAGGACTTTCGGGAATGGCCGAGCTCGCCTATGGCTCTAACAAACATGTGATGACGGAAGCTGCACTGATCGGTGCCAAAGGAAAGTGGGCATGGAGCCTGGCGGCCATGACCAATGAATCGGATGGAGAATTGATCCCCGGACGGGAATTACTTGATGGCCAAGTACTGGATTCCTTTCGTACGTTTTTCACCATGCGCGCGGTTGGGGGGTCATTTTCAGTGAAACTGAATCCAAACCTGCGGATGATGTTTCGAAGCTCCTTCGATTACCGTGATTTCAACGCCCGCTATTTTTACAGCAGCTTGCCCTCCGATCAGTCTACAGAGCAAATTGCACAGAGCTTCAATGTGCTGCAACTTGTGCAAACCAGCGCGCGAAGGAAAAGCGACTTGCAATTGGCATACAAATACAGTACCGATGTTTTTGAATTCAACCCCTCGTTTCCGTCCACCAATGAGCATGTTATGCACTTTGGAAACGTGATCTCCAATCATTTATGGGAAATCAATGACAAGGTATTGCTAAAAGGCGGCCTTCAGTTGGACTACAGGGAGATAGCAAGCAACGACCGCGGCAATCACAATGACTGGCATGCCGGACTTTACGGCATGGCCATGCTGAGGCCCAGAGAGCCATGGAACATCACATTGAGCATGCGCGCCGACCATGACGACAATTACGGTCTTGAATTTTTGCCGCAACTCAACCTGTCTTATGTTTTAGGAAATACAGTGATTAGGGGGGCGGCCGGGCGCAGCATACGCGCTGCCGATTACACAGAGCGCTTTGTGAGCAACAATTTACCCAAGCTCACGCCTGGCCGAAGCCTTGGGAATCCCGACCTGCTCGCCGAAGTGAGTTGGAGCCAGGAGCTGGGTGCTGATGTGCAGCTTTCTGATCAATTATTGCTCAAGGCAACCGGGTTCTTGCGTCAGTCCGATCGATTGATTGACTATGTGCTCACACCGGCCGCGCAGATCGGTGAGGTTGGTGACCTGCAAAGCGATGCCGATTACCTTTTCGCCCGCAATATTGCGAATGTCAATACCCGCGGACTGGAATTTGAAGCGCACTATTCCCAAAAGTTTGCTGAAGACAACGAACTGATCATGGTGGCAGGCTATACCTTCATAAATACGGGCAACGAGGAAGATGTGATATCTGTCTACATTGCCAATCACGCAAGGCACCTCGCTACCTTCAGTACAATTTGGAAATTGAACAGGTTCAACTTCAATGTTTCGGGATTGTACAAGGCCAGAAATGAACGATTCGCCTCGGCCATCAACAGCACACTTGATCCTGAATATATGATTTGGAATAGCCGCTGCACTTACCAATTCACCGACAAGTTGAGCATCTCAGCTCAGGTTCAAAATATCTTCGATGTTTACTATGAGAATATTCTTGGAGCTCCAATGCCAAGGCGCTGGCTCATAGGCTCTTTAGGTATTCGGTTTTGAAAAGATGCTACAGATATTTCGTAACATGAATGAATTGCCTCGAAATTGAAAAAAGAAAAGGGTTGCTCTATTGGCAACCCTTTTCTAATGTTTCAGCGCTTCTTCCCTTCTCTCACATTCGGTCCTCCAGAAGAGCTGCCATGAAGCGGTAACCCGCAATCTGGGCTGGGATTGGGGATATTTCTTCTGGCGGCAATCGCCTCTTTTTGACTTCCTACGTTGCCACCTTTTACTTGATCAGTATTGATGGATTGTTGCTCAAGGCTGTCAATTGTTCTGCTTGATTTTTTTTGATTGTTCATGTCGTTCGTTTTTGATTCTGATCTACACTCTTTTTGATTGGTTGTTTTGTGTTGCGCATAGGGTTGCCTGGCAACATTATGTCCGCAACTTTTCAGTAAATATTTCGGAAGGCTCAAGAGAGCGGTCCCGATGGCTTTTCCCTGGCCTGCTCATTCATAACTGTGCGATTTGTTGATATCACATGGCCTTTTTTATGAATGATGATTCGGTTTCCGCCTTTTACCTTGTCGGTTGAAACGGATTGATCTCTGAGGTTGTCAAGCGATTTCTCGGTTGTGGACTTTTTACTTTTCATGGCTATTGTTTTAAATGATTTAAATACTTCGCTCTTTATTCTGCTATCGCCAAAATGGCGCGTAGCGGAGTGAAAGGCATCATTTTTTCAGATTTCTCACTAGCTTAAGCTCGGCAGTGTTCTGATCAACTGGGATGCGGCTTGGTTTAGTAATCGGGTTTGAAGATTGACGTCCCTTAAGCACCTGGACGTTCTTTTCTCCTCCGCCTTTAATTTGCTTTACTTCGACAGCCTGGGCCTCGAGGTTTTTGATTGCTTTCGCATTTTGCTTTGTTTTCATGGTTGTTTGTTTTTTGATTTATTCAAATGTACGCGGATTGGTCTGGTAAATGATTCGCGCATGTTGTAATCCATATCAATTATGTAGCTATTTCTGGAGTTCCAATCGCAAACCATTTTCGCAGCGTCATAATCAATCGAGCTAATGGTACAATAAGAAAAAAAGCCGGGACAATGCCCGGCTTTACGCTTTGTTTAACCCTTTAACCTGCTTTGTGACCAATTTTCGGTTCCAGGACGCTTAGGAGCTTTGTTGCTTGGTACGCGGTCTTGTGGTGTTTGATCTCCTCTGTTCCTCTGAGGAAATTTACCGCCGCTTCCACCGCCACCTTTTACCTGATTGCCGTCGATGGCTTGATTCTCGAGATTTCCGATTGCTTTCGCATTTTCATTGTTTTTCATGTCTGATTGTTTTTGATTTATCCAAATGTACGGTATCCATTTGCTGACAGTATTGTACTATGTTGTACTTGAGCTAGATTATGTTGCTAATTTTTTCGAGAAGTAAAGTTGCGCTTAAGGGCATCAATGTTCAGCAACTTTATGCACCTTGTATGGATGTTGATGCTTAGGCGGGAAGGTATTGCGGAGCATATCTTAGTGCTCCTTCTCCTGAGCTATTTGATTCAAATGCGCTCTTGAGGAATAGTCTTGTAGAAATTATAAATATAAAAACCGCATCAATGTGATACGGTTTTTATTCATTTTACTTAATGGTTGTTTGGTTCATATCTCAGGGTTGCCACCTTTGTTTCTTCTCTCTTCTATTGGAGCATGCCTTGTATAAGAGGGCTTTTTTCCTTTTTCAACGGTCTTATTGAGCTCGACATGTGGTGCTCTTGAGTTTCCTCCTTTTACAGAAGTGGTATCAATTGCTTGATCCTCGAGATTGTCCAGTTGTTTCGAATGCTGTGTGGAAGTGTTTTCTTTTCGCATGGTGTTTGTTTTTGATTTGATTCAAAAGTACTGCGGTATCCCCGCCTTGCTTTGCAATTATATTGCGAGAGCAATTAATTATGGTGTAATTGAAAAAGCCAAATTCTACCTTGTACCACTACGCAATAGCCCATTCCACAGCATAAAGTTTAGATTTAAAGACTTCTAGGGCAAATAAAGAACAGCAATCCCTTGCCTGTTCAGTATTAGGTTTTCCTGATCGTCATTATCCAAAACTTGTTCTCCTCGATTCTCTGCCCAAACCATTAAATTCATGTCTTCAATCTCGGCATATTGCAAAATCGATCGATTGAAACTGTGTACATATGCTGATACCACCTCATATTCATATACCACAGGTTTTGAGACTCCAACAAATTGTTTTAGATATGAACGATTGGCATCTTCCAATCCCAACTCATCGCGGATGTAATGCAATAAAGTGATTTGAGCTGCAAAGTAGTTGGCAAATTCAACTATTTGAGGGCATTGAGATATGGTCGAATGTTTCAATAGTATAGGCAACAGTACTTGATCATAACCTTCTAGCGGAGCCTGGCTATGGCCTTGAACCACAAGGCTTGGAATCTGCATGCTTCGAATGAGGCGAAGGATGTTCAGCCCATAGCTGGCGTCAGCGATTCCTTTGATTCCATGTGTTCCCACCACCACAAAATCGACATCTTGCTGAGTCAGGTATTGCGGAATGGTGCTAAAGAACTCGCCATAGCCCACACCAAGCGCATAGGGGATATTCTCATTGTCAAGGTAGCGTGTGTGTTGCTTCATACGTTCCTTGATTTCTTTTTCCTCATACTCAGATCCTTTAGGCGCTATATGGACGAGAACAATCGGAGTCAAAGTGTGCCTTGCCACTACCGCAGCGTGCGCCATTGCTATTTCGCAAATGCTTGTAAAGTCAATGAGTACAGCTATTTTCTTCATAAGGCGTTGCTTGTGGGGTGATCTCTGTTGATAAGAAGTACTATCGAATCAAAAATACGTTGAATGAGGCGTCGGTCCCGGGTTATGATTTCAGCGCTGCCCACCATTTCAGGTGAAAATGTAAGCTCTTGGTTGTAGGAAGTCATAAGCCCGTCGGGGAAGCGTATGCCCACCGTGTACCGGTCCAGATTGGGCACGCGGCCTATATTGATCACTTCCCCTCGCAACATGCCGAACTCATTGAAAGGAAAATTGTCGAGACGCACATTGACCATTTGCCCCATTTCCACTTTGCCAAACCCAATACTCTGTACATCAACCCAGCCAATAATTCCTTCCTTTTCCTGCACCACTGCAAGAAAGCTCTCGCCCGAGTTGATGAACTGACCCTCAAACAATGGCCGCAAATAGGTGACCCAGCCATCAACTGGTGCAACCAGGGCAAAATTTTGTCGCCAGGTATTTATAAAATTGACGATAAACTCGCGGTGAGACAGAATACGTTCGAGTTCAGTATTTTCAATTTGGTTACGTTCGTAACGCAAGCTCTCAAGTTCCATTTCCATGGTGTTGAGCTGGAGCTTATTCTGCACAATTCCAAGTTGCATCTGACTGTATTGCTGTTGGTTGCGGTGGAATGAGGTTTCACTCTGAATAAAATCATACCGTGAGATCACGCTATCATTGTAAAGCAATTGATCACTTTCATAGCGCTGCTCGGCATTCTTCAACTCAAGCGCTTCCACATTGAGCAGGTCTTCGCCAATACGGATCAGCTCACGGTGGTAACCAATGCGCTCTACCAATTTTTGAATGGACAATAGCTCGAGATCGTTCTCACGTCGCAGATTTATAAGCACCATGTCATTGTGAAGCTCACTCATGCGCGCCTGTAGCTCACCATATTGCAGCTTACCCAGATCGGGCGGGCTGAGCTTTAAAGCTGAAACTTGCAATTCTTCGTCAAGTTTTTCAATATAGGATTCCAGGTAGTCGATGACTTCAAGTGAGGTTGGATTTTCTATCTCAGCGATAATTTTTCCAGCAGTTATGAGGGCTCCATCCTCCGCAAACAAGCGTTCGACCTTGCCATTCATACGGGTTACTACTTTTACAGGGGGCTTCTCAGCAGTAAGTACCACGCGACCGTATATAACGTCGGGGTATTTCATCACCCAGGTAAAAAACAGCAGTATCAAGATGAGTAAAAATATGGTGGTGATTCCCCAACGCACCATCCATGCGGGCTTTTTCACCATGAGGTCCTGAATCTCCTCGCTTCTAATATTGATGTCTCTTTCTACTTTGGCCATGGCTATTCGTCTAATTTATCCAGATCCAATTGATTCTTTACCAGGTTATAATAGTTTCCCCGGAGGGCCACAAGTTCCTCATGGGTTCCTTTTTCTATGGCGCGACCGCGATCTATCACGACGATTTGGTCTGCATTCTTCACTGTGCTTAGGCGGTGCGCGATTACCACCACCGTTTTCCCTTCAAACCATCGGTTGAGGTTCTGCATGATGATTCTTTCGTTTTTTGCATCAAGCGCCGAAGTAGCCTCATCGAAGAAGAGGTATTGGGGATCTTTATACACCGCCCTCGCAATAAGCAGCCTTTGTTTTTGCCCGCCACTCAGCCCGACCCCCTCCGCACCAATTTTGGTGTTGTAGGCCAGTGGAAGTTCTTCGATAAAGTCTTTGATATTGGCTATTTCACAAGCCTCAATGAGGCGGTGCTTGTCAATCTCATCATCGCCTATGGCAATGTTTTTGGCAATGGTGTCACTAAAAATATACCCTTCCTGCATCACCACGCCCGTCATGCTGCGCCATGTGCGCTGGGCCACATGCTCAAGGGCAAAATTGTTGACCACTATTTCGCCCCTCGTAGGCGTATAAAATTTAAGCAAAAGCTTGAGAAGAGTGCTTTTACCACTGCCGCTGCCACCTACTATTGCCGTGATTTTGTTGGCGGGGATGTTTAGATTCAGGTTTTTAAGCACCCAAAGACTGTTGGGCCCTCCATATTGAAATGAGAGCTTTTTGATTTCTATGTCTGAGTTGTCGGGTAGGGCAGTTACTTGTTCGTCGCTGTGGGTCTCTTCATCGTCGCGGTCGTGAATTTCGGCAAGTCGCTCAAGGCTGAGCCGGGCATCCTGCAGTTGGTGTAGGAAGTTGACCAGCTCAGCGATGGGACCATTAAGCTGCCCGATGATGTACGATACGGCGAGCATCATACCGAGGGTGATTTCGCCTTGTATGACCAAACTCGCTGTGAGGAAGGAGATGAGGATATTCTTGAACTCGTTGATCACATTGGCGCCTATCGACTGCGCCTGGTCAAGTCCAAGCCCTTTGATATCCGTGCGAAAAAGCCGTGCCTGTATGTATTCCCATTCCCAGCGCTTCTGACGCTCGGCATTGCTGAGTTTAATTTCCTGCATGCCCTGAATTAGCTCCAAAACCTTTTGTTGATTCTTCGCCTGCAAGCTGAAATACTGATGATTAATCAATGCCCGCTTCCGCAAAAAGAGTGATATCCAGCCCACATACAGTAGACTGCCTGCCAGAAATACCAGGAATATTTGGATGTCGTAAAAGATAAGGACACCGCCAAAAACAAAAATATTGATGAGTGAAAAAAGTACGCTCAAAGAACTGGATGTAAGCAATTCCTCAATCTGCTTGTGGTCATTGATGCGCTGCATAATATCACCGCTCATCTTGACATCAAAGTAGGAGATAGGCAGCTTCATCAGCTTCACGAAAAAGTTGGCAACCAGCGAAATATTGATCCTGGAGCTCATGTGAAGCACAATCCAGCTGCGTATTACGTTGATGGCCGTCTGTCCAAAAAACAGAAACAATTGCGCGACCAGAATCAGGTAAATGAAGTGGATGTCCTGGTTGTTGATCCCAATATCAACCACACTTTGGGTGAGAAAGGGTAAGATAAGCGAGAGCAAACTTCCCGCGAGCAGGCCTATGAATATTTGAACGAGGTATCGTTTGTAGGGTTTTATGTAAGGCAGCAGAAATGCATAGGTCGTCTTGGGTGCTTTCATCTCCTCGACTTCACTTTCGTAAAATTGCGGAGTAGCCTCAAACAGCAATGCGATGCCTTCTTTGTCTTTGGTCGTAGCCTTCGCTCCAATCCATCCTTCCAGAAAAGCTTCGTGGCTGTAGCTTACGAGTCCAATGGCAGGATCGCTTACAAAAACCTTCTTAGCGCTCACCTTGTAAACCACGATGTAGTGCTGTTGCTCCCAGTGGGCAATCGCAGGTAGCGGTGCTTCATTGATGAGTTGCTCCAGACTCAGCTTTAAACCTAAAGTTCGAAAGCCCAGGGCTTCTGCCGCATTGGCCATGAGCGATAAGCTCGAGCCCTCTCTTGTGGTGTAGCTCAGCTCCCTGAGTTTTGACAGTGAATAGTTCTTGCCGTAATACTTCAGCACAATGCGCAGGCAAGTGGGACCGCAGTCCATGGCATCGGGTTGTTTATAGCTGGGAAAAAATAGCTTATTGCGAAGTGAACCCATGGCTTTGGTTAAGGTCTTTAATGGTCGCTGGAAAGATAGTTTAAATAACCCTTATTTGCACATCCTAGCCAATGGTGCTGATAGGAAACATGTTATATGCTTGTGGATATTAAATTAATTAACAGGCCAATACATTTGAGATTGATAATTGACTATTTGCTTTTGCGACCTTGTTTTTTGCAAAGAAATTGCACCGAATCAGGTTCCAATGGATGCCTTGAGCCTCATTATTCCTTTCTGCGATAATGCAATTTCATTGTTCGAGCATGGTGAGGCCTCCTTTATGGCGGCCTTGGTGATTGTCAAGACCCGAAATATTTTTTCCTAAGTTTTGGCAGTGATGACCTGTAGTTTCATTTATCGCGAAAATCTCATTTTTAGCATGACTTTATGGTAGTTTCATCTTTGAAGCCCGCTAGTCTCAAAAGTGTGCTATATAATTTTCTTTATTACCCCTGGTGATCCTATCAAAATGCAGAGGTTTCCTATATTCGCAGCCGATAAATGGGCAGCACTGACAGTCGCTGGACTTAGAAAAAAGACCATCAGGATGGAAAATATATTGGCATTTGTGAATTTCACCAAAGCCTCTGCGCTGGCGGTGAAGCAGGCTTCTGCATTGGCGAAGTTGCATGGAGGGAAGCTGCACCTTTGTCATGTATCGCAAGGCGAAAGAGACTATGAAGTTGAACAAAAGTTAATCGACTATAAAAAAGAAGTACAGCAGCAAGGCGTTGAAGTTTCCACATTGCATTTGAAGGGTGATTTTTTTGCGGAAGCACCATCATTGACCAGGCGCCTGGCGCCCGATATGGTGATTATTGGCTCAGTGGGAGAAGAAGGAATGAGTATTAGCCATTTTGGATCAGCAGTTTATAAATTGGTGCGCTCACTTCCAGCCGCATCATTGATCATTCAAAGCAACGCAGCAAAAGTAGAAAGTGGCTACCTGAAGGCATTAATTCCACTATCTGACCATAAGAATTTTACGACAGTGGTAAATTCTCTGCATAAAATTATGGCGTCCAATGGATCGGTGACCATACTCGATGTAGCTGTGAATGGTGCACAGATGGATGAGGTATTGTCGGCAAATTCAAAAGCCGTACAAGTCGAATTGGACAAGCGCAGTATAAATTGGACTTTAAAAACGGTCAAAGTTTCAAAAGCTTCCCTCGGCCACGCCCAGGCCATTTTAGATGAAATGGCCAAAGAAGGCACGGATTTGTTAGCGATGCCAGCTGATGTTGAAAAGCGCAACCAGCTCTTTGGCAAAATGGATAAGGAAGCACTCATCAGCAATGTATCTGGAATACCGGTGCTTTGCCTGAATACAGATCTTAATTGATTGTGAGGTGTTACTATCTCAGGTCAACTCCTTTACAATGCGCAAAGCCTCTTTTATGTGCTTACTTACATTGAATTGAGAGTTGAATATTTGGCGTATGGTCCTTCCTTTGTCCACCACGTATGTTACCCTCCCCGGCATCAGACCCAGCGTTTTGGGCACTTCATAGAGCTTCCTCACCCTGCCAATAGGATCGCTGAGTAGAATGTAGGGCAAACGGTGCTTTTGCGCAAAGCCGAGATGGGAGTATACATTGTCAGTGCTGATGCCTATCACTTCGGCGCCCGATTCTTTGAAAACATCGTAGCTGTCGCGAAATGCGCAGGCTTCGGCGGTGCAGCCGGGACTGTTGTCTTTAGGGTAAAAAAATAAAACAACCGGGGACTCGCCCAATAAATCATAGAGATTAACCTTCTTTCCGTGCTGGTTGCTCAAAGTGAAGTCGGGTGCTTTATCGCCTATCTTCATCTGTGGGTTATTTGACCAATAAGAGACTGCGTGTCCAACAGAAAACCCGTCTCAGCCTATTTTGTTTCAACTAGACAAGATATTCTGTTACTCAAAATGCGTAGGTTTATGGCGCAAAATATATTGAGCAAATATAACCACAGATGGAGAAAGAAACGCATATCAAGCACCTCATTAACCTTGCAAAGGCAGATGGCCAGGTTCATCCACATGAACTCATATTTATTCAAAGTCTTGCTTTGCGCATGGGTATTGATGGGGCCGTCTTTCAGCGCATTGCTTCACACCCTGATCTCGTACCATTTCGTATATCCACAAAGGATGACGAACGTTTTGCGCAACTCTGTGAATTGGTTATGCTGCTGCACATCGATCAAGGATCAGACCCGGAAGAACTATCATATGTTGAGCAGGTCGGGGTAAAGCTTGGGTTTTCAGCCGAACTCGTGGATAAATTGGTGGATTATTTCAGGAGCAATCCCATGCCTCAGGATATGGAAAAATTAAGAAATAGCCTTTGAAGCCCCTCATTTTGATTTCAGCCATAGCATGTGCTACTTTTGATTTATGAGCGCCTCACAATCTTTCTTTTTTTATGTGGCCTTTTTGGCTTCAATGTCTGCCACCTCTATGATGCGCGGACAAGAAGTATACAGCCAAAATAAAGTCATAGGCAGGCACTTCACCTCCAGTACAGACATCTACGGCCTTGTGTTCACATTTTCAGAAAGGATAGAGCACTCTTTTTACGATGAAAAACGAGACGTTATAAGTGTATTATCCCGTGGTGTGAATTCAAGAGATCGACTGAAAAATAAAGGTGAAATCTTGGTTTATGATCTGGAGAATGCTACCGTAAAGTGGTCGAGAAATGTAAGGTACTTCGCCAACAGTATTTTCCAGCCAAAGGGGTTCCTGCTTGAAAACAAAGGGTTAAAAACAACTGTGAGCCAAATTGAAGATGGATCAAAACTTTGGAAAGCCCCTTATGAAACCTTCTTTGTGGCTGAGGAGCACCAAATGGCCATCGGCTACGACACCCAAGGCAGCCGAAACGACAACAATGTGCTGGAAGGTTTTGACCTGAGCACAGGCAAGAGTATGTGGAACCGATCTATACCACGCAAGTCAGGTTGGAATGACATCAAGCAACTCAACGATTCCATATACATTGTATTGGCATCAGGCCTGCATACCATCAATGCCAGGTCAGGAGAGGGCTGGAGCTATTTCACCAAAACCGGTGAGAAGAATACTGGCAATATTGTAAGCAACGTGCTTGAGGATGGCGACGAATATTATTTAGCCTCAAAACTAAAGTTGGCCTGTCTCAATGCAGCCAGTGGACAAGTGAAATGGAGCACCAGCTATCCGGAAGAGCTGGCGAGCTCATCGGCTATTTTCGCCAACGATACTGCGGTATTTATGCTCAATACGGGTATCGCTTTTACCTGGTGGGGGCCTGTACAATATGGAGAGCCTTTCTTTGCCGCTTACCGCAAAAGTACGGGACATCCTTATTATCTCGTTCAAACCGCTAAGCCTGATGAAGCTATACTTGATCACAAGGACCTGAAAGATCACATGCTCACTTTGAGAATAGGTACGCTTGAATCATACAATAAGAAAGATGGTAAACTATCGGCATCTAAAAATTTTGAGCCGGAAGACATAGGTTATCCCATGCAGTTTTTACCCTCGCGCGAGGTGTTCACGAAAAAGCCAGATGGCACGTATTCCTCGCTCCAAATGCAGGATAGCCTTCATACTTTCGTGTTGTTCAACTCCGGCGCCGTGATGGCCATCGATGAATTGCTCAACCGGATATATGTGCTGGATGTGGAAGCACTTTGGATACAATTCGATGAGCGCAACGGCAAGGTGCTGGTGAATGATGGCGAACGCACGATGGTAATCGATGGCCAGGGAAATGTAGTGGCGGAGTTGCTGGCACCAGGAGGCACGCTTTACAATGACGATATGTTCTTGTTTCACCGCGACGTCCAAACACACCTGATTGACCTTAAGGAAGTTTTGGCACCTCATGAGCCCTGAAAGCGACAGCACCATGGCACTGGTTTTTGTTGAAATATGATGACCACAAGGCTCAAGCCTCTTGTGCAGCATGGCTTCCGGCCAAGTAACCGCTGGTCCAGGCATGCTGAAAGTTAAAACCGCCCGTTACGCCATCTACATTGAGCACTTCACCCGCAAAGTACAACCCGGGAATTTTCTTGCTTTCAAAGGTATTCAAGTCAATTTCAGTCAACAAGACTCCGCCGCAGGTCACAAACTCTTCTTTGAAAGTGGTCTTACCCCGAACATCAAATGAACAGCGTATCAGATTTTCAACCAGCTTGTTGAGCAGTTTGGCAGGAAGCTCGGCATAACGCATTTCGGCTGAGACCCCCGCTTTGATGCAAAGCCTTTCCCAAAGCCGTCCGGGTATATCGAAAAGGGCCTGATTGAGGACCGATTTTTTCGGATGCGATTCGCGCATGTAAGCAAACTTGCTCCGAACGTCATCCTCACCTAGACCGGTCCAGTTGATTAAAATCGGAAATTGGTATTGCCTGGCGTGAAGGTCAATTGCAGCCCAAGCCGAGAGCTTGATTACCGCAGGCGCACTAAATCCCCAGTGCGTAATGAGTACCGGGCCATCTTCCTTCCACTTGCTGCCTGGCACCTGAACGTAACCCATTGGAACGGAAAGGCCCATAAGGTCTTTTAAGTCGCTATCGGGCACATTAAACGTAAAGAGTGATGGAATTGGCGCTGCGATTTCAATTCCGAGATCGCGAATAAATTGATAGCTCTCCAACTTATTGAAACCGCCAGTGGTAAGGATCAGTTTGCTGCAGGTTATGGTTTGCCCATCGGCCAATTTTAAATCGAAGCCTCCATTTGCCAGGGGCGAAATGGACTTCAACTCCGCGCGCAGGTTGATTTTCACTCCGCATTTAGATGCTTCATTTAGAAGGCAGTCTACAATGCTTTGCGAATCATCGGAAGTAGGGAATACCCTACCGTCTGATTCTGTCTTTAGCGCAACCCCACGACGTTCAAACCATGACATGGTATCGGCTGCGCTGAATTTCTCAAAACCCTTTCGCAGAGATCTTCCTCCCCGGGGGTACTTTTTAATCAATTGCGATACAGAAGTGCAGTTGTGCGTTACATTGCACCGTCCACCGCCACTCACAGATACCTTGCTCAATAGCTTGGAAGTTTTTTCCAAAAGAACCACTTGCTTATCACCTGCACTTGCGGCATGAATCGCCGCAAAAAAACCTGCGGCTCCGCCACCCACCACAACTGTATCTATAACTTGAGCCACGGCGCGAAATTACAGCATATTCCGAGATAAATGATCTCGCAAGTTTAGGCGTCATCCACCCAATAAACCTGAACAAATACCGTTGAAATTTGAGGTGGGAGATGCCAAAGCGGATTTAACAATAAATCCTTTCATGACACAACCCCGCTGTATTTTCCCGTCACTTATACAAAGCTATCCTTTTGACATTTTTTCTACGCACTCTTCAATTCCCTTCAGTTTATCTCTCATTAATGATGCTTTCTGGTTTTGCCTTTGCAGGACAGCAAGTAAAGGCCCAGGGTGAAATCATTTCCGCGAAAATACTTCCTGACAACATCACTGCACCTCCGGAGCTTTGGAGTGCCATCGCACAAACAATGGCCTGCTATCCAGAATTGAAGCATACTACGATTCATTTTAGGTATGCCGACAAGATGGGCAACACCGTGATGAAAGCGCAACCGGCCGTACAGCCGTTCACCCGTAAAGAAACAAGGGCATATGTGGTGCGCATGCGCAGGGACTACAAACAGCATTCAGAACTGCTTTCACTACATGAATTGCCAGAAGCAGTGCTCATAGGCTGGCTCGGCCATGAGATGGGGCACATTATGGACTACCTTGACCGCAGCAACTTTGCGATGCTCGGATTTGGCAGTGGCTACCTCATTTCTGAAAAATTGATGCGGCGCGCTGAAGACCGCGCCGATACTTACGCTGTGAAGCACGGATTGGGAGAGTATCTCATCACCACCCGCAAATTTATATTGCGCAGTACCGGAATGCCGGAGCAGTACGTTCAAAGAATCAGTCAATTTTATCACAGTCCCGAAGCACTCAAGTTGATTATGGCCGACGAAGATTGAGATGAGACTTCATTGAACCGCAATATTTTACTGCATAAAAAAAGGTGATTAACCGAGATTAAACACCTTTAATTCAAATAAATATTGTGGTTAGTTTTCCATCAATTCTTTCACTTTCGCCTGCATTTCAGGACTTTGCTGATACGCCAGCATCATTTGTTGATATGCGTTGATATCCATTCCGGTTTTTTCAATGGCTTCAACCATCTTCGGTTGCGCTTCCATTTGTATCTTCTGTAAATCTTCGTTTACAGCGTTATAAGATTTCATTGTTTCTGCATCCGCAACCTCCGATCCGGCATTCGGATTTTGCTGTGCAGCTGCGATTTTGTTGAAGGTATCAAGGTCCATACCTTTCTCTTCAATGGCAGCTATCATTTCTACCTCAACTTCAGCTTGCAACTCCTCAAGTACTTTAGCGGCTTTCGCAAATTTGGCTACTTCGGCATCGCTGTAGTCGGCTTTCGGTTGTGTTTGTTGATCTTGGGGCAAGGTTTGTGCTTGTGCTGAAAACGCCATGGTGGCAAGTCCAAGCACAAAAGTGACTTTCTTTAACATAGTGATTTTTGTTTTCATCAAAACTAAAGCTTGAATTTTGGTTGACAAAATTGATTGTACTTGATAAGCAAACGATTAACATAATTTTAAATAACTCCACGAGCTTGTTTCTGAATATTTACAGCCGAATATATTCTTAATAAAATACTGCTATTCCGTTACGCTCAGCATATAAACAAGAAAATCAACTTTAAATATGGGGCATTATTCGTGGCGAATTGCATCTTTACGCATTCCAATAAACCTACTTTTGCTTTCAGAAAGATAATTATGAAGACATTTTACCGCGTTGTGGGCATTCTGGCCTTCATTGTCATTGTGCTTATTGCAGTTTCTGCTTATGTAATCAACCAGAGTAAGGCCATCTACAAAGGGGAGGCGAGCATTCAAACCCTTTCGCTAAATGCAAATGTGTATTTTGACGATTTTGGGGTTCCGCATATATATGCAGAGTCAGCCGCTGATGCTTACCGCACTTTTGGCTACGTGCATGCACAGGATCGACTCTTTCAAATGGAATTGATGCGCCGCATCGGTCAGGGCACCCTGGCCGAAGCACTCGGTGCAGATTTGGCTTCCACTGATGCCTTTTTCCGAACCTTAGGCACCCACAGGAAGGCCCGCGCCGATGCTGCCCGCTTTGCAAATGCCGATCCCGAAATTCACGCCATAGTGCTTGCTTACCTGGAAGGTGTCAACGAATTTATTGAGCGTGGCAAACTGCCTTTGGAATTCACCCTCGCCGGCATTGATCCCGATCCGTTCACGGTAGTTGATGTTTATTCCATAGCGGCCTACATGGCCTACAGTTTTGCATATGCCCTGCGCACCGATCCCATTGTGGATTTTATGGCCACTGAACTGGACTCGACGTATCTTGCAGATCTTGATATGGCTTACGCCAAAATGGACAGCATCGGCACACCAGAACAATTCTTTCTGAAGCAACTGAAAACAACCCTTGCTGGATATTCAATTATCGATGGGTTGCCGCTTCCAGTGTTGCAGGGAAGCAATTCATGGGCCCTTGCGCCTTCGCGCACTGCATCGGGCAGTGCCATGCTCGCCAACGACACCCACATCAAGTACGGCGCCCCAGCAGTGTGGTATGAGGCGCATTTGAATTATCCAGGGGTTTCATTTTATGGAAATTATATCGCCGGAATCCCTGTGGCACTCATTGGTCACAACATGCAACACGCATGGGGAGTCACCATGTTTGAAGACGACGACAGCGATTTCTTTATACAGCAATTTGCCAATGCTGATTCCTCACTCACTCATTTTGGCGAAAGCCAAACCAAGCCGGTTACGAAATACCGGGAGCGGATTGCAATCAAAGATGCACCTGACAGCATCTTTACGGTGTATGAAACTGAAAATGGGCCAATTATCAACGCCTTTCTACCCAGCGCACACCAACAGCCTATTGCGATGTACTGGAATTATACGTGCATTGAAAATGAATTGGTTGAAGCATTTTATGGAATGAAGATGGCCAGTAATCTGGATGACTTTGGCAGAGCTGTTGCAAAAATAGGCTCGCCGGGTCTCAATATCACCTACGCTGACGCCGAAGGCAATATCGCGGGCTGGGCATGCTCTAAACTCCTTAAGCGCCCTGCACATCATTTTGGTAAAGTATTTATGCGTGGTTATGCTCCTGAGGATGCCTATCTCGGCTTTTATAATTTTGAGCACAATCCACAGGTGGTCAATCCCGAAAAGGGCTACATCGTTTCAGCCAATCAATTCCACGACGCCTCAGAGGGAATGGAAGTCTCCGGTTATTATGCACCCAATAACCGTTATGACCGCATTGACACGCTCATTTCTCAATCCCAGCCTGCCACGATGGAACACATGAAGGGCTGGATTACCGATGTGACTTCGCCGGCTGAAGCCGATGTGGCGCATACCCTCGTTGACATTCTCCAATCGGCTCAAATCGAGCTCAACCCGAGCGAACAAGAAGTGCTCGCCACGATCGGACTTTGGGACGGGAGCCACGCGCTCTATTCTATCGCACCCTCCATTTACTATCTCTGGCTTTATCACGTCGTCGAGGCACTTTTCATGGATGAGTTGGGCGAGAATTATTTTGGTTCTTTACTCGGCACCCACCTTTTTATGCGCAGCTACCCAGGCCTCATTGCAAATGAGAACTCACCCTGGTGGGATGATGTGCGTACAGACGATGTGCGCGAGCACCGCGCCGGCATTGTACTCAGCGCTTTTCGCAAAAGCGTGGGAACCATGCAAGCGAAGCATGGAATGGACCCGCTGCAGTGGGAGTGGAGGAAGGTGCACAGCACTGAGCACGAGCATCCTTTGGGCGCAGTAGCTGCGCTAAAGCCCTTTTTGAATGTGGGTCCGTTTCCCTCTCCGGGTGGGCGCGAAACGGTCAACAATGCGGGCTTTCGCCTCAATCCCGACGCCGAATACCGTACGACCTTTGGTCCTGCCATGAGAATCCTTATTGATTTCAGCGATGTGCCTGGCGCTGTTTCCATTTTGCCCACAGGCAATAGTGGCAACTTCCTCAGCGACCATTACAGCGATCAGGCTGAAATGTATATCAATGGTGAATTCCGCCCGATGCTCATGCAAAAAGAGACCATCGAAAAAGGAAAAAACGTCTTGCGGTTTACACCCTAATTATGACGGAATAAATTGCAGTACTACTCAACGTACAGCACCAATCCTTTCAGGTACTCGCCCTCAGGGTGGTAAATGCTTACAGGATGGTCAGCACATTGATGCAGGTGGTGCAAAATGCGGATGTTGCGCCCGCTTTCCATAGCCGCAGCTGCAATGGTGTGATCGAAAAGCTCCGTGCTGACCACCTGCGAGCAGCTGAAAGTAAAAACAACACTACCTTTGGCGGCTATTTCGAAAGCCCTTAGATTGAGCCGCTTGTATGCTTGCACCGCTGCATGCCTCGCTGAGCGGTGCTTTGCAAAAGCGGGCGGGTCGAGTACTAGGAGGTCGTACCCTGCTTCAGCGGCTTCTTCGCCTCCAAGGTACTTAATGGCATCGGCGCTGATGTTCTGGTGGTTTAATCCATCCATGCCGTTCAGCTTGAGGTGGTTCTCCACAAGCGCCAGCGCTTTATTGCTGCTGTCGAGGGAGTGAACCTCCTGCGCTCCAGCACCCAGGGCGTAAACGCTAAAGCCGCCCGTGTAGCAAAAGGCATTCAACACTTTTCTGCCTTTGGCATAATTGCCAATGAGTTGCCTGTTGTCGCGCTGATCGAGGAAGAAACCTGTTTTTTGTCCGCTTACCCAATTGCTAATGAACTTGTAGCCATTTTCCATGAAAATAGTTTCTGACTGAGATTCAGCGTTTACTTCGACAGCTTGTTCATTTTTGGATCCCGCATGCTTAAAGACCACCTGCTCCATGGCATCGCCAAAGCATTCGCGGAGCGCTTCTTCAATGAGGCCTGCATCCTTTTGCATTCCGCCACTGTGCGCCTGCACTACAGCCACTTTATCGTAAATATCGATGATCAAACCTGGCAATCCATCACCTTCACCATGAATCAATCTGTAGCCTGTGGTTTCATTGCTTGGCAAGCCGAGTGCAGTTCGCACTTCGCGGGCACGCTCAAACTTGCGCAGGTAAAGGGCTTTATCAATCTGAATTTCTGCAAACTCAAGAATGCGCATTGCTATGCTTCCTGCCCCAAAGTGCCCGGTAGCCAATACCTTGCCCGTGCTGTCAGCAAGGTGCACATAATCGCCTTCTTTTAATTTACCAGCATCACCGCTAAGCGCACCTGAAAACACCCATGGGTGGCGACGTTCGATGCTGATTTCTTTCTTGGGCTTGAGCTTTAAAGTAAGGTAGGACATGTGCTGATATTTTCCGCAAAGGTAGCAGCTTATGCCAATGCAGCTGTTTTATTCGGAAAGAGTAGATGCGCGGGCGGGCATTCAGGGCTTAAGTTTCCATATTTGATCAGATTCCTCAAGATACATCGGAAGTGCCGCCGAGCCATACCAAGGCAGGAAGTCCGCATCAAGCAAGCCACCGCTCACAGCCGGGTCGGTCTGCAAGAGAGCTTTGGCCTCCTCAATATCATCCACATCGAATATGAATATGCCCCTGTAGCTTTGCTCATTTTTGCCTAAAGGCCCTGCCACCACGAGGCTCCCATCCTTCACAAGCCGATTGATATTGGCCATATGGCCTGTAAAGCAACTATCTACAAAACCCTTGTCAGTGGTCTTGTTTTCACCCGTTTTGAGCATCACCAGTACATACGACTTCATCCCGTAGTCGTCAGCACCCAGCGCTTTGGCAAGGGAATCATTGTAATGCTCATTGTGCTCCTGGGCCTGAATGGCGCTTGAAATAAAAATAAGGCTGGCGGTTAAAAAGACTATGTGTTTACCAATCAATTTTTTAATATTAATTCATTTTTTGTCTTGGGATAAATATCGAATACGCTCTACCACGGCGGTGCCAAAGAAGGAAAGTCCTGAATTGAACACCACCAGTGCTATGGTACCGTAAAGCACCCAGTCAAGGGTAGGTGCTCCTTTGAACTTCAAGATGGCTGCCTCCGCAACAAGGCAAAGTCCAAAGCCGGTGAGCACGAGTCCTACAGGCGCGAATATCAGCCAGCGTTTGTAATGAATGTTTTTCATGGTGTTCAATCTAAGCTGAAAATTGACTTTTGGAATTACGAATAAGCCCGGAAAGCAATAAAATATTCAGCATTTTTCGGTAAATGAAAAAAGTTTGTCGAATCCGATGTCTTGCAGAACAATATAATAGATTTATTATGAGAAGGTAAAAGCGTTTTTTTAAAACCTGAATCAGTCTCGGGGACTGAACTTAGGATTGAATCTGGGACCTTTTTCCTTTATAAAATTGCGGCGAATTAAAAAGTAAATGATAGAACCAGCTACTGGAAAGAAAAGAACAAGGATAATCATCAGGAGGGTCGTGTTGGGAGAAGCAAATTTGGTGCGTAGTATGTCAATTACTGCCCAAATCCATAGGGCTGCTACCACAGCAAGTATCACAAGGGCGAAGAAGGAAGTTACCATAAGGCTGCAGGTTTATTTTAACTGTCAAGGGTTAAGATTCAGGCTTGAAACTAGCACTTTTCAGGCTTATCTCGAAACCGTGAGTGGCCTGAAGATATTCTACGTGATAAATTTCGAGAGTATTGAATATTTAAGGTCTTATTGCTCAGCCGTTTTCACAAATGGGAAGGTGAGCAATACTTGGAGCAAACCACCTCTCCCTTCGCCATAATCTTTGGCAAATATATCAGAAACACCTTGAGCATACCTGATGCGAAGGTCTATGCCTTGACCATTTTGTGTGTCCTGAACCACCCAGCCCAATTCGAAAGGAATGGCGAAGTGAACATTGCTGAATGAAGACTTCTCAGACTTTATCACGGTGGCTTCAGCGCCTGATGGCAAAAGCCCGGTTGTCTCTTGCTCTGCCATCGTTAAGAAGCTTATTTGAGCCCCGGCTGCAGCGTAAAATCGTTTAGCGTAGTAGTATCTGGCCAGCACGGGTATGTCTATATAGTTGGTTCGAATGTCGGTGCGCGCACCGGGTATGAAGTCAGCGATGGGGTTGATAGGGATTACATCAGTTTGGTTGCGCAATGAAACAGGTTTAAATTCAGCATTAATTACCCACCGCTCATTCAGTTTGGTAAATGTACCCAGACCAAAGTGCAAGCCAGCCATGGCCTCACTGTCGCCCACGCCTTCCATCCTTGCGAAGTTGAGTCCGCCGTCGATGCTTAAATGGAACTTCTCAGAAGCTACTTTATCTCCGAATATTAAAACAAGCAATGCGGCCTGACTTTGAGCTTTCTGGGCGGTCAACAGGGATGATAGCACAATAACAGTACTTAGAAACAAATTCTTAGCAATTATCCGTTGGGGGAAAAAACCAAAAGATTTTTCAACTTTACACATAGATCAATTTAGAGCATGAAAGTAGCTAAATATGCATTCACACCATCTCAAGGGCTATTCATTTTTTAGCTTTGTCTTTTAAAATTCCTTCAAAACAATAAGCCGAATTGGCGTGCCCGATACCACCAAAGCAGAGAAAAATGACTGAGCAAATGGCATTGATCACCATCGGAGCAGCTGAAAATGATGACGCAGAGACCGTGATGGAGCATTTTGAAGATGCCCTCTTTGAGCTGAACACCTATTTCATGCGCCGGGCATTTATCCCCAAGCTCTCATCCATTCGCAGAAAGAGATTGATGGAGTTAGCAGAGGCCGCAGAGACCCTGCAGCTAGAGTTTTTGAAAAACGGAACTCCGGAAAGTGAACAAGATCAAAGCAGTGAACGAATAAAAGGCCGATCGGACTCTCATGGAGCAGTTCAGCTCGCAGCGGTCGTGGAGCGTTACAATGCCTATGAGGCGCGCATAAAGCAAAAGCTGGCGAATAGCACGGATCCGAGGCTATCAATCAGCTTGTATCAGGATTGGGAAAGAATATGCGAAGCATTTGCGCAGCAGTTTTGCGAAGCTTACGAGCAACAATTTGGGAAAATGAACCCCGATCCGGAAGCCAAACTAAGCGATTTGATGATTTTCAATGAGCTCGACAATAAGTGGGATGCGGAAGTTGATGGCCCTGACGCATTGATGCACCGCTACTACAGTCGACTGCTGAAAATCTTGGCTTAGCCCTATCGAATTTAATGTTTCATCGCCCGGTCCATAGCCCGCTTGTCATCTTTTTCCTTCAGGTCGTCACGCTTGTCGTGCATCTTCTTACCGCGGGCCACGGCGATATCCAGCTTGGCATAGCCGCTTTGAGAGAGAAAAACTTTCAGTGGTATAATGGTAAGCCCTTTGTTTTTGAGTTGCTTTTCAATTTTCTCTATTTCTGAACGGTTGAGCAGCAGCTTGCGGTCGCGTGTAGGGGGTACATTATTGTAGCTTGCAGGCAAATATGGGCTTATGTGCATGCCTTTGATCCAAAGCTCTTGCCTTTTTAAGAAACAATAGGCCTCCATAATACTGGCTTTGCCAGCACGGATAGATTTGATTTCACCACCGGTCAGTTGAATGCCCGCAGTGTATTTGTCTACCAGTTCGTAGAGGAAATTCGCTTTTTTATTCTTTATGTTGACGTCTTTACTCATCGGGCACAAAAGTAGGGCTTAAGCATTGAATCCTGAAAAAAAGAAAAGCTACCCCAACGAGGGCAGCTTTTCAGTGCTGTATTGTAGCTTGGGTGCAGGTTATGCAGTTGCTTTTTCGTAGTTTTCAGAAACTTTATCCCAATTTACTACATTCCAGAACGCTGAAATATAGTCGGGACGGCGGTTTTGATAATTGAGGTAGTACGCATGCTCCCACACATCCAATCCGAGAATAGGTGTTCCTTTTACGGCTGCTACAGGCATGAGCGGATTGTCCTGATTGGGGGTGCTGCTCACATGCAACTTGCCATCTGCTCCAACAAGAAGCCATGCCCATCCTGAACCAAACTGAGTTGCCGCGGCATTTGCAAATTTTTCTTTGAAGGCATCAAAACCTCCAAGATCGTTTTCAATGGCTTCAGCCAATTTTCCGGAAGGATTGCCACCCTTATTGGGGCCCATCACTGACCAGAAAAGACTGTGGTTGTAAAATCCTCCACCATTGTTGCGCACACCCGCACTGAGTTGATCAACCATACTGAGGATTTCCTCAATAGATTTGCCTGAGTGTGGTGTGCCATCAATAGCATCGTTCAATTTACTGGTGTAGCCGGCATGGTGCTTTCCATGGTGGATTTCCATAGTTTTGGCATCAATATGTGGCTCTAACGCATTGTACGCGTAGGGGAGTTCGGGAAGTTTAAATGACATTATATTAGTTTTTAGGTTTATAATTACGTTCGTTCAAAGATAGGCTTTGTTAGAGCAATGACCGTGAAAATGCCATAAAGCTTATTGATGAGCTTATCAATACCGGCCACAGAAGGCTACTTCAAGCTGGCAATCCAGTCAAGTGCATCTGCGGGCGTGCCGAAAATACGGGCCGGGCAATTGGGCTTGTTGAACTTGAGGTAAAAATTGGCCACAATACGGTGTGCAAGACTTGAAAGTATCAGTGCTTGTGAAAGCCTTATGGCCGAATGTTGCTCGTTTTGAGCAAAGTGTGTCCTTGCTTCATTGCTGAACGACATGTCAATGTCACGAAAATCAATCATAATATGCACAGGCTGGCCAGCAGTGAGACGTCCCAAAGCCTTGGTATGTGCTTTGGCCATAGCCAAATCAAACTCCTCGTTAATTTCTTTGTAGCGTATCCACACAATGTCATGTTCCAACCTAATGAAATAAGCTGTTATGAGCTCAATCTCATCGAGCTGCTGCAATTGTGTGGCTTCGTGGATTTGCATACCAGATGATGAAGATAGTTATATTTTTAATTCGAACCCATGAAAATGTCATTTAGTCGATATAAATATATTTTATAGCGAAGAATTGGAGCCATCGCTAACTGCCTTCAGTGGAGCTTCTATTATAAATATGACAAGCGGAGACGAGGAAAAAAGCTTTGGCAAACCAGCCTGTAGCCCTACTTTTGCAACAAATTAAACACATGTACAAAAGGCTTATACGCCCGCTGCTTTTCAAACTCTCACCTGAGAAGGCACACAATTTCACGTTTGGACTCATTCGCTTTCTGTTTGCCCTGCCTTTTGTGCGCACTATTTTTTATACCCTATACACCACCAACCACCCCAAGCTGGAGCGCGAGGTATTCGGTATTAAATTTAAGAATCCCGTGGGACTGGCAGCTGGATTCGATAAGGATGGCAAGCTTTTCAACCAACTGGGATTTATGGGGTTCGGATTTATTGAAGTGGGCACAGTGACACCTGAACCCCAGGAGGGCAACCCCAAGCCAAGACTCTTCAGGCTTCCGCAAGACAATGGCCTGATCAACCGCATGGGATTTAACAACCAGGGTGTGGAAAAATTGCGAAGGCGACTTCGGTCGCGGTACGCAAGTGTAGTAATAGGTGGAAACATAGGTAAAAACAAGGTCACTCCAAATGAAAATGCTACCGACGATTACCTGAAATGTTTGGAATCGCTTTATGATGTCGTAGACTATTTTGCAGTCAATGTATCATCGCCCAATACGCCCAACCTGCGCGAACTGCAAGAAAAGGAGCCACTGACCAAATTGCTGACAAGCCTTAAAGAGGCTGCCGCCAAGCATACGCGCTACAAGCCTATCTTGCTAAAAATCGCCCCCGACCTGAGCAATGAGCAGCTTGATGACATCATCGACATTGTGCTTGCCAGTAAAATTGATGGAGTAATTGCATCGAACACCACGATAGGCCGAAAGGACCTGAAAACCGATAAAGAGACCTTAGAAGCCATAGGTGCCGGAGGGTTGAGTGGCAAACCAGTAAAGTTGCGCAGCACTGAGGTCATTCGCTATCTGCACCAAAGGTCCGGGGGTGCTTTCCCCATAATTGGCGTTGGAGGTATTCATACTGCCGAAGATGCCATGGAAAAACTGGAAGCCGGTGCAAGCCTTGTGCAAGTATATACGGGATACGTATACGAAGGACCGGGGCTGGTGAAGGCCATCAACAAGAAAATCATACAGCATGCTACAAATCGTTGAATGCCCGCGTGATGCCATGCAAGGCATCAAAACTTTTATCCCTACGAAAACAAAAATAGATTACCTGAATGCGCTGTTAAAAGTCGGTTTTCACACCCTCGACTTCGGCTCATTCGTATCGCCCAAGGCCATACCGCAAATGGCAGATACTGCCGAGGTGCTTGCAGGATTGCAGCTTGACCATACCCGGACTAAACTCCTTGCCATTGTAGCCAACGAGCGCGGCGCTGTGGAGGCCATTCAGCACGAAGAGATTGCAGTTTTGGGCTACCCCTTTTCAATCTCGGAAACATTTCAACAGCGCAACACCAATGCCGGCATCGAGGAATCTATGGAAAGGGTAGAGGCCCTTGCCAATCTAGCCGCAAAGCACAACCGCGACCTTGTCATTTACCTGAGTATGGCTTTCGGCAATCCTTACGGAGACACCTGGAGTACCGAAGTCGCCATCCAATGGGCTGAAAAACTTCACAATAATTTTGGAATCAGCACACTGGCCCTTTCCGATACTGTGGGTAGTTCGGACACTGAATCAATCACACAACTGTTTACAGCGCTCATTCCGGCACTGCCCGGGGTGCAATTTGGTGCCCACCTCCACACCACCCCTGAAAGTTGGGAGGAGAAAGTAGATGCGGCCTACAAAGCAGGCTGCCGAAGGTTTGACGGCGCGCTGAAAGGTTTTGGTGGCTGTCCCATGGCCACAGACGACCTCACGGGAAATATGCCTACCGAGCTAATGCTCAGTTATTTTGATGAAAATGGAATTGAAACCGGGGTAAATAATTCAGCACTTCAAGTCGCACTCCGGGAGTCGGTAAATGTTTTTGGCTAAGTATTTACCTGGAGGCAAACTAGATACACTTGAAGTAATCAAAGGTCTCCAGGCAATCATTGCACTTGTACAAGGCTTTGCATGCGGTACTCCCAAACTGGGATATCATGGAAGAGTTGCTACTTTTGCACAAAGGACAGCGCACTGATTTTGGATTTCCAGTGAGGAAACTTTTGTCTGTCGTTTTCTCGGCAGGAGGAGCGATTCCATAGTCTTCAAGGGCTTTTCGGCCTTTCTCGGTAAGCCAATCGGTGGTCCATGACGGATAAAGAGACGATTTCACTGATGCACTATATCCGGCTGATTCCAAAGTTTCTATGATTTCACGCTCTATGGTGTCCATGGCGGGACAACCCGAATAAGTTGGCGTGATGGTCACCAGCAAAGAGTCACCTTCGGCATACTCAATTGAGCGCAAAATACCGAGGTCGGCAATGCTCAACACAGGTATCTCTGGATCCTTTACCGTTTCCAGCAGATCGTAAATCGCTTGAAGTTTATGGTCTTTGACGATAGTCATCATTATCTACCATTTCGCATCGGGCATGGAGCGGGGCAGGGCCTGCATTTCGGCCAATATGTATCCCATGTACTCCGTGTGGTGGCCTACACGGCTGCCCTTGGCCATGTAACCCCTGGTGTCGGGGATTTGCAAAGTGGCCTCAGCAACAACAGATTGCACTTCGCTTTCCCATTTATGCTTTATCTCGTTGAGATTGGGCACAATACCATGCTCCATCAACGCTTCGTCTGCTTCAGTCATTTCGAAAAGTTCACCAGTGAAAGGCCACAAGATTTCGAGCGCTTCCTGCATACGTTCGTGGCTTTCCTGGGTGCCATCGCCCAACCGCAACATCCAATCGCTGCTAAGCTTGCGGTGGTAGGTAACTTCTTTCAGTGATTTAATGGCAAAGCCGCGAAGAAATTCATCCGTGCTTTGGCTCAGCGCACTATAGAGGTGGTATTGAAACACATCAAATAGGAATTGACGGGTAATGGTCTGCGCGAAATCACCATTTTCCTGCTCTACCAAAAGGTTGTTGCGAAAGTCTTTCTCATTCCTGAAAAAGGCGAGATCATCTTCTGTGCGGCCTTTGCCTTCAATGCGACCTGCTTCAGTGAGCAAGTTACGGGCTTGTCCTATTTGGTCGAGGGCTACATTGGTAAGTGCGATATCGCTTTCCAATTGATGGGCGTGGCCACACCACTCACCCAGGCGTTGGCCCAGGATCAATGCGTTGTCGCCAAGTCTAATAAGGTATTGATATAGTGCTTCGTCTTTGCTCATTGCATCACAAATATTTAACCCCTTCAGGCACGGTGTAAAAAGTAGGATGGCGGTACACCTTATCGTTAGCCGGGTCGAAGAAGGAATCGGAATCCTCTTCAGTTGTTGCAGCAATCATATTGGAGGGAACTACCCAGATACTGCAACCTTCCTGTCGCCTGGAGTACACATCGCGCGCACTGGTTAAGGCCGTTTCAGCGTCATGGGCATGCACGCTACCAGCATGTTTATGCGCTATACCTGGCTTGGCTTGAATAAATACTTCCCAGAGCAAGCCCTGGTCATTGTGTTGAGCTTCGGACATTGTATGTTTATTGATGGTTGAGATCATTTGGTACTCGAGCGCATAACCAGCCGCTTTATGCGGCTTTCATTTGCTTTCTTTTTTGCTTTTCAGCATAAGCTGCAGATGCTTTTCTCACCCATTCTCCCTCACTTTCTGCCGCTTGACGCGCTTTAAGACGTTTTCTATTGCAAGGGCCATTGCCTTTGATCACCTGGTAAAATTCTGTCCAATCTACTTCACCAATTTCCCAATGCCCGGTTTCTTCATTGAATTTCAAATCGGGATCGGGGATGGTTAAACCAGCGGCCTCGGCCTGTGGTACCGTTCGGTCTATAAAGCGCTGCCTTACGGTGTCATTGCTTTCTACCTTGATCTTCCAACGCATGGTCTCGTCGCTGTTTTTCGAATCAGCGTCTGACGGGCCAAGCATTTGGATGGATGGCCACCACCAGCGGTTGAGCGCGTCTTGTGCCATTTCTTTTTGCTCTTTAGTCCCTTTCGCAAGCTGGTATATGATTTCATATCCTTGACGGTTGTGAAAACTCTCTTCCTTGCATATGCGCACCATGGCGCGGCTGTAAGGTCCATACGAGCCTCTGGCAAGCATAGTTTGGTTTACAATTGCAGCTCCATCTACGAGCCAGCCTATGGCTCCTATATCGGCCCAGTTTAATGTGGGATAATTGAAAATGCTGGAATATTTGGCCTTTCCGGTAAGCAACTGATCGATTAGGGTGCGGCGGTCGATGCCGAGCGTTTCAGCTGCACTGTAAAGGTATAATCCATGGCCAGCTTCGTCCTGAACTTTTGCGAGCAGCACTGCCTTGCGACGGAGGGAAGGAGCCCTTGTGATCCAATTCCCTTCCGGCAACATTCCTACTATCTCAGAATGAGCATGCTGGGAAATCATTCGAATCAACTGCCTGCGGTAATTTTCAGGCATCCATTCTTTGGCTTCAACTTTCTCTCCGCTGTCTATCTTCTCTTGAAACTGTTTTTCGCGTTCTGCTAATTCCATGTGTATTTTGATTTCAGTTTGGTAGGTGGATGTAAAAATACTCCTTTGTGTGGTTTTAACAAAAAAGCCGCACCAATGTTAACGCAATCTAACATGACAGCAGATTAAAATGGGTAAAATCATAGAACACCACCACAGCCTTGAACGCATAGCACACTTTGCGATTGATCAATTGCAGCGCGGAACCCGATCGCCAAAGCACCCATTCAAAAACACGGTTTTCAGCACCTTTGAGGTGCCTGGTCCTGACTCGCGGATGGTGGTGTCCCGAAAAGTACACCTCGACCCGTTTGTTGTTGAAATTTTTACGGATATGCGTTCTGAAAAAATTGGGCAGCTCAGGAAAGTCGCCTTTGCGACACTGCTGTTCTGGCACCCAACTGCGAGGCTGCAAGTAAAATTAATGACTACCGTTGCGATTCATCATAAAGATGCTGAAGCAAAAGAGGCATGGGGCAGGGTAGGTGAACACGGCCGCGCGTCATACAATACTATGGATGCACCGGGCAGCGTATGGAGTACGCGAGAGTGGTCTGAGTCAAATTTGCGAAAATCACTCGATGATGAATTCTTCGCTTTAGTTCGTTGTCAGGTTGACCTGATGGAGGTACTGCAACTGAGTCGAGCGGGGCACATCAGGGCTCAATTCAATTACGACAACGGTTCTTTGGTCAATTCGTCTTTTTTGGTGCCATAAGCGTAAAAAAAAAAAGCCCTTCGCTTGCGAAGGGCTTTTCAGTGATTCAGTTCGGATTAGGCTGCAGTTTTAACTGCTACAATGTCAAATCCAAGTTTGATTTTGTCAGACAATACCTTCTCTTGTACGGGCATTGCGAAACGCACATTGAACTCCTGGCGATCGATCGAGAAGTTACCAGTTGCATGGATGCTTCCATCTTCATTTTCAGAAATAGTAGCATCTTCAATAGTAACTGGCTTTTGGATTCCGCGGATGGTGATCAAACCCTCAACTTGTCCATCAGCAGCTTGGGAAATTTCAAAATTGCTGTAAGGAAATTCACCTACGTTAAAGAAATCATCAGATGAAAGGTGACCAACAAGATCGCTCTTGCGTCCGCCGTCTTCATCACGGTAATTCTCATCTTCCGGCGAAATGGTGTTCATATCCACGACCAAAGAGCCTTGGTTAATTTTACCACCTTCAGCTCTCATTTCGCCTTTGGCTAACTTAATGGTTCCGTTGTGTCCGTAAAGTGATACTCCACCGACTTCGAGCATTGTACCTTCCCAGTTGATCTGACTCTTCTCCACGTCTACGGTGTAAGTTCCTTCAATCGAACTCACTGCGGTAGAATCTGCATTTTCGGCATCAGATGTAGTAGATTCTGTTGGGCCTCCACATGCTGCTAAAAAAGCTCCGGCAGCAATCATTGTAAAAAACTTGTTAAGCGACTTCATTCTAGTTATTATTTTGGTTTGTTAAATTAGCGCAAAGGTAACAACTAAAAAGCCAAATTGTTAGCAGCAATTTAAAATTAAATATTCATTGATAATCAGGCAGATGCATTATGGGAGGTGGACAAAAAAAAAGCCATTGCTGGTTAGGCATGGCTCTTTTCTTATTTGTTAAGCATCTTATTCCATCCGCCTCGGCGGTCTGGCAATGTTTAGACGACGATATAGCGATAGGTTGCCATAATCCTTAAAAACTTTAGATTCATCGCCAGAAGATAAGGCCCTGTCGATATATAAATTCCTCATTCAGAGTTCTTTTTATGTAGAATATTAATTAAACTTAATGAATGTATTCCAAACAAGTCTTCAACCTACCTTTGGCTTTGTTAAAACTGGTCCAGTGAAAGCTAAAGTCCTCTTCTCGATTTATTTGTTCTGTGCTATTCATGCCATGGCAGCGGTTGAAGCAATCCATAGCTCCTCAGAAAAGTCATGGAAACTCTCCATTGATTTTCCGGGTATGGATCAGGGCAATGGCACGTTGATGATTGCTGTCTTTAATAAGTCCAATGGTTTTCCCGAAGGTGAGCCCTTTAAAACGATGGCAATCTCGGGTGAGAATAAGACAAATAAGGTTGCTCAAATGATGTTGCCCCAAGGCACCTATGCCGTTGCCGTTTTTCTTGACGTCAACAACAACGGCAAGCTGGACAGAAACATGTTTTATTTTCCTTCAGAGCCTTATGGATTTTCAAACAATGCGAAAGGAAGTTTTGGACCGCCTGATTTTGATTCCGCCGCTATATTGCTCGACCGTAATAGGCATATCCAAATCAGCTTAAGCAAGTAATTGCGACAGGGTTCTTTTCTTTTACTCACGGGACTTGCCTTCATTTGAATACCAAATCAGGTACTCCCGACCGATGCCAATTGCGCCCCCCGTGAGCCTTTAGAGCTCAACATTAAGAGCATAACGTTCATTATTAAAGCTTTTAGCCGGTCATGTTATTGAAAATTATTTTTTTCTTTTGCCTCATATTTGAAATCCCTTATCAAACCCAAAGCGATGTAAATAAAGGCATTTGATGGATTGATGGGCACAACCTAATTTTGATTATTGGAATGGTATGATAGAAGACCGTTTTAATATTGCAATCCATAAGCTACCTTCACATCCTTAAAAATGACCAAATGAGCTTCAAAAAATTTCTTCTTTTTGCTTTTGCCGTGCTCTTGACAATTCAGCTGAAGGCACAGGTAATGACTCCTGAATTGCTCTGGGAGCTTGGACGTGTAAGTGCCATCGGTATCACGGACGATCAGCAATCCCTATTTTATAAGGTAAACAGGCCAAACATGGCCAACAATGACTTCGATTCCGAAATCTTCAGGTACGATTTTGGGTCTGCCACGCACACAGCAGTCGACTCTGCGGAAGGCATTAAAGAACATAACCTTTCACCCGACGGTAAATGGAAACTAACGGTTGAGAAAAAGAAGGAACTAAAGGTTTTTGGAAAGGACCTGTACAACGAAGTACCGGAGAGCAAGGCTTATATATATGACGACCTGCAGCACCGCCATTGGGATACGTGGCACGATGGAACGTACAATCATCTGATATTGAACGATACTAAAGGCAAAAGTCCCGCGATCGACATCATGTTTGGGGAGCCCTACCACACACCCACATCGCCATTTGGCGGAAGCGATGACTACACCTGGAGTCCCGACAGCAAGCGGGTGGTATATGTAAGCAAGAAAGTGAAAGGGAAGGAATACATGAATTCCACCAATACCGACATTTACGCCTATGAAGTTTCAACAGGCAATACCGTTAACCTCACTGCAGACAACCCCGGCTATGACACCTCGCCCAAATTTAGTAAAAATGGCACTTTGGCCTGGCTCAGCATGGCGCGCAACGGTTATGAGAGCGACAAGAACAACCTGAAAGTACGCGTAGATGGTAAAGCTGTAAATCTCACCCAGACATGGGACGGTACGGTCAATGAATTTATCTGGAGCAATGATGGCACTGTGCTCTATTTTACTGCCCCAGTTAAAGGGACCGAGCAACTCTTTTCAGTGGCTATACCTGACAAAAAAGGTGTGCAGGGACCGGTGAAGCAAGTCACGGAAGGTCAGTGGGATGTAACCGGCCTGGTAGGGCAGGTGGGTGCAGACATCATCGCTGGTCGCATGGACATGAACCACGCCATGGAACTCTTCAGCATCAATGCTTCCAATGGACAAATGAAGAAGATCACTACCGTAAATGATGAAGTATTCGATGGCCTTAAGCTGAGCACCGTAGAGGAGAGAACCGTGCAAACAGTGGATGGTCAGGACATGTTGGTTTGGGTTATTTATCCGCCTGACTTTGATCCAAAGAAACAATATTGCACCTTGCTCTACACCCAAGGCGGCCCACAAAGTGCATTGAGTCAGTTTTACTCATTTCGATGGAATTTTCAATTGATGGCAGCCCAGGGATACATTGTTGTGGCACCCAACCGGCGTGGAATGCCTGGCCATGGAGTGGCCTGGAATGAGCAGATTTCAAAAGACTGGGGTGGGCTCAACATGCAGGACTACCTCAGTGCCATTGATGCAATGAGCCAGGAGCCCTATGTGAACCTGAATGGATTGGGTGCAGTAGGCGCAAGTTATGGAGGCTACTCCGTGTATCGTCTTGCAGGTATTCACGATGGGAGGTTTAGCTCTTTCATTGCCCACGCTGGAGTATTCAACCTCAAAAGTATGTACGGAACTACAGAGGAACTATTTTTCACCAACTGGGATTTAGGCGGCGCATACTGGGACCGAATGAACATGGAAGCACAGCGCTCTTACAATAAATTTGACCCTTCAGCGCTCGTAGGTGAATGGAATACACCCATGATGATCATACAGGGCGGCAAAGATTACCGCGTGCCCGAAGGCCAATCATTTGAAGCATTTACGGCTGCTCAGCAGCTCGGAATTAAAAGCAGATTGCTATACTTTCCTGACGAAAACCATTGGATACTTAAGCCCCAAAATGGGCTGGTGTGGCAACGCGAGTTTTTTAAATGGCTCGACGAAACGCTGCCAATTCGATAGCGAGGGTTGATGTCGTCAGTGAAAATCTCGGCCACGGTAATCACGTACAATGAAGCGCGCAACATAGGCCGCTGTATTGAGGCACTGGAAGGCCTGGCCGATGAAATCATCGTGCTGGACTCCGGCAGCACCGACGATACCGTGGCCATATGCGCTGCACGCGGCATCACGTGCCACGTGCATCCTTTTGATGATTACGCCGACCAGAAAAACAGGGCTGCAGCATTGGCATCCAACGACTTGATACTTTCAGTAGATGCCGATGAAGCGCCTTCGGAAAAGCTGCGTAATTCCATTTTTGCCGTAAAGGCAAAACCCACTGCCAATGCCTACACCATGAAGCGCCTCACGCAATATTGTGGCACCTGGGTGCGGCACAGCGGATGGTATCCCGATACAAAATTGAGGCTATATGACCGCCGCAAGGGGAAATGGACAGGGCGCAAAATCCACGAACGCATCACCATGGACGAAGGCGAGGAGGTAAGCCAACTCGAAGGTGACTTGCTGCATTACAGCTTTTATACCATTGATCAGCATATGAATACGGTCAATAAATTCTCGAGCCTCAAAGCAGAATTACTGCATGAAGCTGGGCGCAAGGCCAACATTTTACAGCTCTGCTTTTCACCCATGGTTCATTTTTTAAAATCCTTTATCCTCCAGGCTGGTTTTCTGGATGGCCGCGCCGGCTTCAATATAGCCGTCAATTCGGCACATGGCACTTTTCTCAAATATGCCAAATTGAGGGAGTTGGGCAGGGAAGGGGCCGGCAAAAAAGATGCCATGTGAGAAGCCTCCATGAGGGATGTGGACCTCTCTGTCAACCCAATCACCATATCTTTGTTACGCTTTCCCATAACACCAAAATATGAGAAGGAAAGTCGATTTATTCTTGCTTATCTGCTTTACCAACATCCTTGCCCCATCGGTTATGGCACAGCAATGGAAAGTGTCGCCAGTCTCCTCCATCGCCTTTGAAGTTGAAAATTTAAAGCTCAATACTGTGAAGGGTAGTCTTGAAATGCCAACGGCTACTTTTGAATTGGACGTTAACGCAATTGACAAAGCTCAATTTGATGTGAAAGTCAATACAAGCAGTATTCGCACTGGTGTCAAAAAGAGAGATGAACACATGCTGGAGGAAGCGTTCTTCCATGCAGAACAGCATCCCAACATTATCTTCAAATCTATCTCCATTACCCCCAGTGAAACAGAGAATAAATTCGTGATGAGGGGATTGCTGAAAATAAAATCATTCGAGAATCCGATCGAATTTCCATTTGTCGTCGACAATTCACAGGGCACGCCCACATTGATCGGCGAATTTACCATAGATCGCAAAGACTATGGGCTCGGACTCAATTACAGCAGTTTTATCATAGGAGAAGAGGTGAAGATAAAACTCAAAATCGTTCTTGAAAAAAAATGACCTACCGATGTGCTTTGGGATTGAAGATTTATCAGTGATTTGTGACACTTTAATAGGCCCGCTTTGAGATATAAAGCTTCCCTCAGTTTCATCTTCATTACCATACTAATCGATGTGATTGGCATTGGGATTATCATTCCGGTGCTCCCGTCCCTCATTGAGAAGTTGCAAGGCAGCGGACTAAGTGAGGCTTCGAGGGTAGGGGGCTGGCTGCTTTTTTCGTACGCCATCATGCAGTTCATCTTCGCGCCCATTCTGGGCGTGCTTAGCGATAAATACGGAAGGCGTCCTGTTATCCTCATGGCCTTGTTTGGGCTGGGTATTGATTATATTTTTCACGCTTTTGCACCCACGATCGGCTGGCTCTTTGTAGGGCGAATTTTGGCAGGCATCACAGGCGCCAGCTTTACCGTGGCCACAGCTTATATCGCTGATATCAGCACTGCGGAAAAGAAGGCTCAGAATTTCGGCCTCATCGGTGCCGCATTTGGCTTGGGCTTTATCATTGGCCCAGTCATTGGTGGCCTTGCGGCAAAATGGGGTGTGGAGGCGCCTTTTTTAATCGCGGCCGGCCTTAGCTTACTCAACTTCGTGTACGGATATTTCATTTTACCGGAGTCCCTAAAGCAAGAGGATAGGCAAGAAAGTATCCAATGGAAAAAAGCAAATCCCGTAGGTGGTTTGCTCAACCTGCGGCAATTTCCTGGTGTATTGAATTTCGTTGTGCCATATTTTCTTATTTATCTCGCCGGATACGCTGTACAGTCTACCTGGACCTTCTACACCATGTACCGATTTGAGTGGGACGAAGCCATGGTGGGTTATTCTCTGGCCGTGGTTGGCGTGGTGGTGGCGCTTGTGCAAGGCGGCCTGGTGCGTGTGGTCGTGCGATGGTTTGGACAGTACTTCACCATCCTTTTTGGAATGGGCATGTGGATACTTGGAATGTTCCTGTTCGCATCGGCATCCGAGGGCTGGATGATTTTCGTGTTTATCATTCCTTACTGCTTAGGGGGTGTGGCAACGCCCACCTTACAAGGGCTCATCAGCAATCAGGTCAGCGATAGGGTGCAAGGCCAGTTGCAGGGCGTACTAACCTCGGTGGTAAGTCTTACTTCGGTAATTGGCCCGCCCGTGATGACTTACATTTTCTACGTTTTCACCAGCGAAAGCACACCTTTCGATTTTCCCGGAGCGCCATTTGCAGCTGGTGGTATCTTAATGATTGCTGCCTTTCTGTTGACTTTAAAACCTTTAAGCAAGCACCGAAAAGCCGAAGAAGAGGCAGAAAGGGTACGCCTCAGTGGAATTCAGGGCATTTCCAAATAAGTTTGATGTTCAATTTCCTTGACACATCATCCATTGGTCGATGCCATTGGCAATTTAATCCAAAGAAATAAGGGTATTGTAGAAACTATTTAACATTTGGTGCGTAAATAATTCAGGTTTGGCGCATATGTTTGGAATTTCCCCTCAAAGATATGCTTACACCAACACTAGCGGCGCTCTTCGGGGTGCCGCTTTTGCGTTATTGACCTACCCTTGACCAGGTTTCAGTGCGCCCCAGCCAGCCTGAACTATCCAGGCTTCCCCTTAGCTTCAGTACGTTGCGATTTTCAAGCGTCATGCTTCCATAATACGTTTTTCCGCTCTCGGGGTCGTAGACCTTCCCGTTTTCATATTTGCCTCCACTGCTCAATTCAAACCCTGTCATGAATTTCATGTTAAGAATGGGCTTACCATTGTCATCCTTCTGTGGCTGGCCACTGGCATCCAAAGGATCTTTCAGCCAGACAATTTTTCCGGAATATTTTGCGCCATCTTTAAATATGAGCACATGTGAATCCCGATTGGCAGTAAGCCATAACCCTTCAATGTCGCTTGCCTTTTGTGCTGATAGCTGCGAGAAAACAAGCAGGAGGGAAGCGACAAGAAAACTTTTCATGCTACATTCATTTGTTTGAAATAAAGAAACAGCCAATCGCTTTTCATTGTTTTAAGGTCTCTGGTAAGGCGTACACGCCAAAAATAAAATCGCTCTGGTGCGATTTCATCCATTGGTCTTCTGCATCAAATAGCATTTGTAGATACTCCTTCGTCTCCTTTCTCTCATTGCAAAAATGATGCGCAATATCCTTGAATAACAAGTGTAATAAATTTCCTCCAAGTGGGTGCTCTTCCAAAGCCATAAGGTGTCGCCTCAGCGCAGAAACAATTTCACTGCTATTGATTGACTCAGAAGGATCTGAAGCCTGCATACGCAGCAGGCCGGGCCGGTAGACCTGCTTTTGCAAAAACGGGGTTTTAAATATCTGTCTGTATGCAACTGGCAATTTTTGAAGCAAGCGATTCACTTCACTGAGCTGTGCAGTATGCCATTGAAGCCTCGTGGGCCCAACATATTCATGGATCACTAGGATGCCATCTGGCTTCAAAACTTTGGGTAAAAAATTCGCAAGGATATGATCGAAATTCTCAAAATGATGCAGACTTTGATGAAAGAGAACGACATCATATTTTTGATCAAAGGGCTCAGTTAAAAAATTCTTGACCTCAAACTTCGTATTGTGAAGCCCCAGCTCATCAGCCTTTTTGCGCGCAGAAAGTATCAGTTCATGGGCGAGGTCAATTCCGTGTACCAGAACGAAATGGCCCTTTTCTGCAAAAATGAGTTCATGGCTCGCAACACCGCAGCCTATAGAAAGGAGCGTTGGCGACTGCACTGAAGCCAACCATTTTTCAATGACATATTCTTCGTACGTTTTGTCGGGCTGTCCGGTGGCAAGCATATTGAGCCTTTTGCGCACGGCGGGGATAATGGTCCAGACTGACGACTCGAAGTTGTGGCCAAAAGTATCTGCGGTTCGCTGAAGTGATGGCTTGAAAAGCTTTTGTAAAATACCCACACTTCGTCTTTGCCATAGGCGATTGCGAATGTCGAGGAAGTCTGCTATTGACAAGTATGTTCTTGATGAAAAAGACATTGCAAAATATAAATGGGCTGGCGCGAAACTACAGAAAATAGCACGGCAGCTTTAAATATTTCAAGAAAGTGACTTCAATACATACGTCAGGACTTGTAATTTAGCAGGAATTGCATATCTTGTTAAACCGTTACTTGAACCTTTAAAATCCCTTACAATGGTAAAGAGCTTCACTGGAGTGCGCAAAGCACCTACAAAAGAGTTGCAAAGCGTGCAGGTCTGTGACTTCATGACACGTCAATTGACCACCTTTAAACCTTCTCAATCCGTTGGCGAAGTTGTGAAATGCTTAATTGCAAAAAAAATATCCGGTGGCCCGGTTGTGGATGAATCCGGCAAACTTGTAGGAATAATTTCTGAAGGTGATTGCCTCAAAGAAATTGTACGGGGTCAGTATAACAATTCGCCCAATAATGCTGGGCTCGTTTCTGATCATATGATTTCAGAAGTAATCACGATCGATCCTAATATGAACGTTTTCGATGCAGCACAAAAATTCCTGAATTCAAAAGTTCGACGCTTTCCTGTGGTTAAAGACGGAGTGTTAATGGGACAGATAAGCCAACGTGATATTCTCGAAGCCATTTATGGCTTGGAGTCCAGTAATTGGTAAACATAAGAAAATGAATTTTCAAGATCTAAACGGGATACCTACAATTGTCCGATAATTTATATTATGTTAACTGATCCTTTCCGTTTCTGCCCTGCAATTATAACTTTATTTGGCAAGGGCATTTATACTGTCTCGCTTTAAACGCAGTTGCTCCAAGACTGTATCCTGGTTGGCCATATTCCTATGTGCCTTTTGAATTCCCAATTTTTTCATTTCAATTTCCGACCTCAACTTATCCCGCATCCCCTCACTGGATACTTTGGCCATGTTGCCTTCAAGAACTTCTATCTCGTACTTGTGTGCGTCAATAATTCCTTGTTCCGCCACATTGCGGCTCTCAATAATTCTAATGGCATTTTCGATGTCATTTATGCCCCTTGATCTTTCCCTTCCCGATGGCTTGCAGGCAATCAGGGTTAAAATCAAAAATGCCAAAACTGTAAGTCGCATAACTGTTATGTTGATTTATCAAAGTGTCGAACATAAAAAACCCGCGAAAGTTTCGCGGGTTTTTAGATTAAACTTCAGTTCTTACTTCTGTGCGTCAAGCTTTGCCTTGATTGCTGTGTACTTTTCATTTTCCCCAAGCAAAGCATACACTTGAGAAAGTGACACCAGCGCACCCATGTCTGTTTCGTCTATTTCATGTGCTTTAGCTAGGTAAGGTTTTGCTTTTTCAAACACCTTTTTAGCTTCCGCCCTTGCCGCATCATATTTCTTATTGTCTTTGATTTCATTCGCGGCATTGTTCATCTCCACACCTTCGTTGAAGTACATTGCTCCGAGATTGTAAAGCGCATCAAAGTAATCTGGATCAATTTCTATAGCGCGCTCATAGGCCTTGATCGCATCTTCCTTGCGCTTCAAGTTGTCATACACTACGCCCAATGAGAAAAACAATTGCTTATTGTCTGGCTCCTGCTCCACAGCAAGTTTAAGGTTGTTTTCCGCTTTATCAAATTCACCCCGTCCCAGGTAGTAGTTCAATTCGTAGATGATAAGGTCAGGATCAGACGGGTACAGCTCCCGGCCCTTCTTTAGGGTAGCGATATATTGCTCATCATTCTCCATCTTATTGTACACATTGGCAATGTATAGGTACATTTTACCCTCAAGATATCCGGTCCCGGCTGTGCGCTCATAAAGTTCAGCTGCATTTTGGAAATCTCCTGCCTGCTCGGCAGCCAATCCCCCATTATAAAAAGCCAGCGTGTCAACGATGCCGAGCTCTGCTCCCACGTTGCCACTCACCAAAAATAAGTCGCGGGCATCTGCGTATTTCTCAGCTGTAAATGCATCGACTCCTGCGTTAAGGCTCGCAATCCTCACTTCATTAAATCCAACGGTAATTTCTTGCAACCAGCTCTCCTTGGTGTCATATTCTTTGGCTTTTACATATGATTCGTATGCCTGCTGAAGCGCTTCAACTTTATTTACCTCATAATCGCCTTGTGCGAGACCGAGATAAATATCTCCTCTGTAGCGCCAGGTTTTCTCTTTGGTTGCTGTTTTTTCGTGCGTTGTAGCTGGCTCAATGGCTTCAAGCGCTTTGTCAAATTCCCCTGAGGTTTTGTATCTGTAGGCCGTAACAACCGATGCATTTTGTGCAACAGCCTGACTGGCCAGGAAAATTCCGAGGATATAAACGATATGTTTCATTTTACTTTGTTTTGGGTTCAAAATTGCAAAACGGGTGCCAAAGGCATTTATAATTTGCTGCAAAAATAACTGAACTCCCCTGCCTGACAAGATTTTTCCGTATTTTCAAGAAAAAATAACGGTGTATGGCTCTGATTTCCCAGCCAACTGTGGCAGCAAGGGTTGGTCACAAAAATCGGAGCGTCAATAAATAAGTGATTAGCGGTATTTATCAATCAAATAACGCCGGTAATCCTTCTTCGCATCGGGGTCGAGCGTTAAATCAAATTCACCATGCAACTCATCTATAAATGAGTTGAGCTCTGTCTTACTGGCATCCCTCCTCTCCTCTTTGTGCGACAGGAATCGAATGTATCCCTCCAGCAGTTCATCGAGTCCATAGCCTTGTGATGCAGCGTAATTTTTTGCATTTTGCAAAAGCTCTTTTTTTGGATGTAAAGTATATTCGGTTTTCATAGGGACTAATATTGGTAGAGCTAAATATAGCAATTTAATCGCTGACTTTATGCACGCCTCGTTATAAAAAAAGCAGGAATATTTACTCTTCCGTGACAATTGCTCCTGAGGTTGTATAAATACGTGCTATCACATTCACGCCCGCGATGCTAAAAAGCAGATTCAAAACATCGACGCGTGCTGCTCTATTTAAAGGGATAGCAGAATAGGACATGACTGTACACGGAGATCGCGGTAAAGCGCAATCTTAATAGGCCAGTAATATCACTGCTTGCTTCAACATGCTTATTACCTTTGCCGTTTATTTAATCATCCTATCAATGATCCTTATGAAGCCAGTCTTGTTCATTTGCCTCTGCCTCAGCCATTCGCTCATGCTGGCTCAAAACCTCAAGCCGGGATTTGACGCTGATGAATACCTGGAATTGCTGCGTGTAAGTGTAGCGACTGTAGGTGATAGTGCCTACAGCGCCAAGCACTCCCCTAGCAGCCGTTACACCATGATTTATAAATCTCAGCCCATGGCCCTTGACAACTCATGGGACCTGTGGACTGACGCGCAAGGGGTAGCCGTGATAAGCCTACGCGGCACAACCCTAAAAACAGAAAGCTGGCTAGAGAATTTCTATGCAGCCATGCTGCCGGCCCAAGGTGTGATTACCTTGAATACCGTTGGAGACAAGTTCAATTACTCCCTGGCACCTGATCCCCGTGCAGGAGTGCACACAGGATGGCTCATTGGCATGGCATTTCTCAGTCGGGATATATTGCCTCGCATTGATTCCCTCTACCACAGTGGGATACGCGATTTTATCATCCTGGGCCACAGCCAGGGAGGAAGCATCGCCTACTTGCTCACAGCCCACCTCTTAAGTCTGCAATCGCAAGGTGCCCTTGCTTCGGATATTCAGTTCAAAACATATTGCAGCGCAGGTCCCAAGCCGGGAAATCTTTTCTTCGCGCAACACTATGAGTCGCTTACGCAGAATGGCTGGGCTTATAATGTAGTCAACAGCTTGGACTGGGTGCCTCAGGTACCCATCAGTATTCAGACCATTGATGACTTTAGCACCACCAATCCCTTTCGCAATGCAGGTGTAATGATCAAAGCGCAAAAGATGCCCGATCGACTGGTGATGAAGCATGTGTACAAAAAACTGGACAAGCCCACCAGAAAAGCGCAAAAGAATTACGAAAAGTATCTCGGAGATATGACATCCAAAATGGTGGTGAAAGTGTTGCCTGGACTCGAGATTCCACCGTTTATGCACAGCAATCATTATGTACGCACAGGCAATATGATCATTCTTACGCCAGATGAGGCTTATCTGAATACATATCCTGAAGACAGCGATGCAATCTTCATCCACCATATTCACGCACCCTATATGATGTTGACCGAGCAAATTTTCAGTTTAAAATCGGAGAAATTAAGTTCAGACGAGCTGCCCGCGATGATGCGATTGCATGACATTTGGGCACTGGAAAGCATAAATGGCGTAAGCATAGATATCAATCTATTTTCCGGCAAACGGCCCTATTTAGAGCTCTACCCGAAAGAAAATAAGCTGACCGGATATGGAGGCTGCAATGCCATCCATGGTGAACTCAAAGTGACCCAATCCCTTCTGATGATCAGCAGAGTTGGTGCTAGCCGTATGTGGTGTGGTGATGAAAACATGGAGCGTGCATTCTTGCAAGCCCTTCAAGGTGATTTCGAATGGGAAATTCGGGACTTACATCTGTACCTGAGTCAGGATGGGCTCGAGAAATTCGTTTTTAGGAAAGTAGATTAATTTTAATAACAAATGAGCACCAATCGATTGCGTATCATTTTTATGGGCACTCCTGAATTTGCTGTGCCATCATTGCAAGCCTTGGCAAAAGCGCATGACGTGCGTGCCGTGGTGACCGCTCCAGACAAACCGTCAGGCCGAGGCAAGAAACTGAGCATGAGTGCGGTTAAGCAAGCTGCTCTTGAACTGGATATTCCTGTAATGCAACCTGACAAGCTCAAGGCGCCAAGCTTTGTAAATCAAATTGCATCTTACCACGCCGACCTGTTTGTGGTGGTCGCTTTTCGCATGTTGCCTGAGGTTATTTGGGCTATGCCGCCTAAAGGCACCATTAACCTGCACGGCTCACTCCTACCCGCCTACCGCGGTGCCGCGCCCATTAACAGGGCCATCATGAATGGCGAAACAGAAACCGGACTCACCACCTTCTTTATAGAGCGCGACATTGATACCGGTGCCGTAATTGACAGGGTTACGACTGCTATCGGTCCCAACGAAAATGCAGGTGACCTCCACGACAGGATGATGCACCTCGGTGCTGACTTGTTGGCTGCTACGGTTCAAAAGATCGCCAGTGGGGAGGCCAAAGGTATTCCACAGCTGGAGCTTAGCGGTTCGGGTTCAGCTCCCGAGGCGCCAAAAATATTTCGGGAGGATTGCAGGATCAATTGGCATCAAGAGGCTTCGGCAATACACAACCACATTCGCGGATTGAGCCCCTACCCGGCTGCTTTCACTGAATTCCAATCTGGCGATGGACAAGAGCATGCAATCAAAATCCTGGAATCAGAACTTCTCGACACAGCCGCCGAAGCCGCACCTGGTACAATACATGCTACGCGCGATATGCTTATAGTCGATACCGCTAAAGGACAAATCGCAGTGACTGCTTTGCAGGCTGCGGGTAAAAGGCGCATGACAAGTCGCGAATTCCTGAATGGCTTCACCTTTCCGGAAGGAAGTTCGTTTTAGAAATCAAATCGCAAATTGATGAATGCGCATTTGCAAAACGAATGAATAAGGAGCACTTATTGGCTTGAATTAAGCCCATTTAAAAGACACGAAAATGGCAATAACGATACCTGCAGAAGTGTTCGAAATTGCGGAAAACCGCTCCAGATGCGGGTTTCAGCGCTGTACTTTTCAACAAATGCGCTATTTTATTAACAAACAGGGCCTCAGGACCGGCTAAAACTTGGAAGGGTTGCTTATTCGAGTAAATTTGTCTGTGTTCAACGAACTTATTGTTAACCTTTAATTACAAAACACCAAAATGAACAAAGCAGAATTAGTTGAAGCAATTGCTTCAGAAGCAGGCCTGTCAAAAGCTGCCGCTAAAAGCGCACTTGACGCTTTTATCAACACCACAACTTCAGCCCTTAAATCAGGTGACCGTGTTGCGCTGGTAGGATTTGGATCTTTTTCAGTGAGCGAGCGCGCTGCACGTAAAGGTCGCAACCCACAAACAGGCAAAGAAATCAATATTGCAGCCAAAAAAGTAGTTCGCTTCAAAGCTGGAGCAGAGCTTTCTGACAAGGTTTCCTAACCCACAAACAGATCTTTGTAAAGTCTCTCCAGTTAAAGGAGGGGCTTTTTTATTTTGGTAAAATAGAGGTGAATAAATAAGACGATCCCAAATGGAGCAGGATGAAAATCAATTGGAAAATGACGATCAGTTCCTGACGTTTATCGAGCAATTTCTGACAGACGAGCGCAAACGTTTGCTCCATGAAGTTTTGGAAAAGCGCACCCGCCACGTTACGGTGGTTCTTGACGACATTTTTCACTCACACAATGCAGGTGCCATATTGCGAAACTGCGACTGCTTTGGCATCCAGGATATTCATATCGTAGAGAACCGCTATTCCTGGGAGCGCCACCCACGTGTGGAAAGTGGGAGCAAAAAATGGCTCACCATGCACCGGTATAAAGGCAAAGAAGACATTACTTTAGATTGCTTCAATGCATTGAAATCCAAAGGGTACAGAATTGCAGCAACCACTCCCCATACCGATATGAGCATTGATGACCTCCCGCTTGATCAACCCATTGCATTCGTGTTTGGTGCCGAGCGGCGCGGGGTGTCTGAGCTGGCCATGCAAAACGCTGACCTGCTGTGCCGAATTCCTATGCACGGATTTACAGAAAGCTTTAATGTTTCCGTCGCTGCAGCCCTTACCCTGCATGCCATGCGCCGCAGGCTCGCAGCTGAAAATATTGCACATCAGCTGAGTCCGGAAGAGAAAAAGGCACTGCGATACCTCTGGACAAGAAATTCCCTCAAGCACATTGAAAAGTACGAAAGGGCTTATCTGGGCATGAAAAACAAGGGGGGTTAAGCGCTGAGATTTCCCGGACTTTGCCTTGTAGTAAAAGACGAAGTAGCAATCACTATCGCCCATGTAATTAACATGCTATTTAAACCTGAGTTGCTTTCGAAGCGGCCTGCATTCTATTTCCCGGAATGTATGGAGCAGCTCATCAGTAGAGCGAATATTTTGCACCTCAGGGTGACCTGTGAGTCGAAGCAACTCGATGGCAGCGCGCTCTACCCGCACATTGGGATGGGCGTTGTCGCGGACGAAGTGAACGAATTTCAACACCATGAAAGCGTTAAACCAGCGGTAGAAACGTTTCTCAAATGAATTGTACCCACTGCTGTTGCTTCTGATTTCTGCAATGCGCTCCTCGAAAAAATAGGCGCTCAGAAAGTCAATTAAAATGTACGGCAGGTCACCGCCCAGGTGCTCGAGCTTAGGCGCGGTGATGTAAAATTCCGGAATGTGCTTAAAGAAAGTATGGAGATACTTAAATGCCTGAGGGTTGTAGGTGTAAAAACCCTTATTTCCCGAAAGGAGATAATCCGCAATGGCTTTGCCCGTGCCAAAGGGTACCCGCTGCGAAGCTCTCGCAGCTGGGATGACTATAGCGCTGTTAAGCTCCGTAAAGTGGCCAAGGCCAATAATTTTGTGAATGAAATAAAAGTCCTCTCCCGCTTTCCGCGTATTCATCCCCCCCTGCTTTTGGTAAGCCGATGAACGCACTGCCATCGCAGAACCCACTGTGTGAAAAGCATTTGGAAATCCGGTGGCGCGGATGGCCTGGTTGTAATACCGCAGGTGAAGCTCGTAATACGCAATACCCAGGTAGTTAAGCGGATCATAATCAGTGCCAAAAGTGGGGTGTGCAAAGCGAATAGAGCAACCGGGACTTTTGGGGTGTTTTTGGAAATGCTGGTGTACGGCATCGAGATAATTGGGCGTACAGGTGCAATCGGCATCAAAGCAAATAATGATACCATCGCGGTTGTCCACATCGTGAAGCCTCCGCACCGCCTCATCCATACCGATTTTTCGCGCAAATCCCACCCCAGCCTTGCGTTTGGGTAGCTCCAGCTCCTCGATAAGGTGTATGCGAAAGGATGGCCTGTCGTGTTGTAATTTCCAGCGCCGGCACACTTCTGCGCTTTCCCTGTTCACCTGCCTTACTTCCTCAGGTGCATTCTCCGCATTGTTGAGCACCACAATCACTTCCACATCGCAAGGCGGCGAGCTGCAACTGTACAGCGCATTGAGCGCCTGGTCTATATCGGGCTCATTGCTGCTGGGTATCACCACCACCATGCCCAGGTTGGCACTTGGCCGCTCTCTGATGAGGCGTATCCTGGTGGCGTATTTATCGAGGTAGGGGTTCACAGTATGTGTCAGGGAAATAATCGCATGATTTGCCAGGAATCTCCGAGGCTTTTTCTGCGGTATACCACCCTGTCGTGCAGCCGGCTGGGACGCCCTTGCCAAAACTCCACTTCAAGGGCCTGGATCAGGTAGCCCCCCCAATGCGGTGGCCGCGTCACTTCTTTTCCTTCAAATTGGGCTTCGATCTCCTTTACCCTTTTTTCCAGCGAGGCCCTGTCGGCTACCACACTGCTCTGGTCGCTGGCCCAAGCTCCGAGGCGGCTCTCGCGCGGGCGTGACATGAAGTACTCGTCTGATTCAGTTTCATCTACTTTGACTGCGCGCCCCACTACCCTCACCTGCCTGTTGAGCTCGAGCCATAGATAATTCGCAGCACAATGGCTGTTTTCTTCAAGATCGGCGCCCTTGGCCGACTTGTAATTGGTGAAAAATACCAGGCCCCTTTCCGTAAAATCGCGCATGTAAAGCGTTCGTATTCCTGGCACGCCATCTTTACCCGCCGTGGCCAGGGTAAAGGCATAGGGGTCGAGCAATTCCGCCTTAACGGCTTGCTTGAACCACTTTGCAAACTGATCAATGGGGTTAGCCTCCACTTCATTTTCGTCGAGCGCTTCACTCTGAAAGTCGCGTCGGTCGTTCTTCACATAATCCCGAAGGTCGTCTTTTTGCATGTCCTTGTATTTTTGCAGTGCAAAAGTAGACATTC
>DAIRDH010000004.1:0-31626 GCA_036796255.1 Cryomorphaceae bacterium | reverse complement strand
CGAAGGTCGTCTTTTTGCATGTCCTTGTATTTTTGCAGTGCAAAAGTAGACATTCAAAAGCGCATTGCCAGAGCATACGGTGCGAGTTGTATGCCGCAAACAGCTTGTTCTGCTTCGTGTTTTCAGATATTTTCGTGCTATTCGGTCAGGATTCTCTCCTTAGCTTTTTCTTGTCGAGGTCACCACAGCATTGCCCATCGCCGGCAGCACCTGCTCCATTTTCGCAACGCGTTTTGTTTTGGCGTCAAGCCATATCGTCGTGGTCTCGCTGCGGTTTTCTATATCTGTGATGATTAATTTCATCATCCCGGTTTCTCCATCAACTTTATCATCAACCTTGAGTACAGCCCTTTTGGCTTTCACGCTGGCGAGGTCGGGCATGAGGATGCCCATTTCAAAGCCGGGCTTCAGGGGCATCGCAGCCACCATGGCTCCCATACCGGCTCCCCCGCTCAGGCAAGCGCCTTCGAGCGCCATTTCAAGGGTATTGCCCATCATGGTGACGTCAATTCTATCATCATGGAATACCATCTCAATCTCCTGCCCCATTTGATCCACTTTCCGTGAAATGGGATGCAAATCAGCGCTGTACACCACTTCGTCGCGCATCTCGCCCTGTGGCCCGCTGCTCAGGTCTTTGACAATCCATCGATCGCCTGAACGGCTAATGCTGCGCTTGCTATCCATCTCAATCTTTTGGCCTTGGGCCTCCATGCTCACCCTCCAGTGTTCTTCGCCCTCGGTGAGTTGTGGGTTCATTTCGGGCAAGGTCTTGGCTGCCTTGATATTCGATGCGGCTTCGAAGGTCACCTGGGCGATATCCATCTGCATCTCTTTGAGCCGCGATGCCACCTCATCGGGCATTTCTACCTGGTGGCGGCCACCAATTTTGTCAGCGAGAAATTTTTCAATCTCTGCGTACATCGCCATCCTGTTTACCGGTTTGGCAAATCCATGTCCCTCATCTTCAGCCAATATATAGCTCACGTCGTGGCCCCTGTCGCGGAGGGCAATTACAATTTGATCGGCTTCCGCCTTTTTCACCCTGGGGTCGTTGGCGCCCTGGATGATAAGCAGCGGCTTGTTGATTTGGACGGCTTTAAACAACGGACTCGCTTCTTCAATGCGTTTCCTTCCTTCCTCGGTATTCGGGTCGCCTACCATTCCGTAGAGGAAGGCGCGCCCTGCCTCCCAGTATGCCGGCACCGAGTCGAGCAGGGTGAAGATGTTGCTCGGCCCCACGATGTCGACTCCCGCGGCGTATACATCGGGCGTGAATGCCAGGCCGGCAAGGGTTGCGTAGCCGCCATAGCTTCCGCCCATGATGGCCACCCGCTGTGCATCAGCGATGCCTTCTGCGATCAAATGTTGCACTCCCCAGGTGATGTCGTCCTGCATCAACTTGCCCCATTGCAGGTCACCTGCATTGAGGAATGCCTTCCCGAAGCCACCGCTTGCGCGGAAATTGGGCTGCAACACGGCATAGCCCCGGTTGGCGAGAAACTGGGCCTGCGGGTCGAATCCCCAATAATCGCGCGGGCCTTTGGGGCCGCCGTGCACCAATACTACCACGGGTAGATTTTTGGCTTCAAGCCCCACAGGAAGGGTGAGGTAAGCCGGTATCTCCAATCCATCGCTGCTCTTGTAGCGCAGGGATTTCATCGGCGAGAGGTGATCCTCGACTTCTTTCAAGTCAGGCCGCGGGGTGTACTGATGGATGAGTTCGCGGGTGCTGGTGTCAAAAAACCAGGACTCCGAAGCGTATTTATCACCGTACACGGCAATGAGAAACTTGCCATAATCGCTGGTGGCACTTTGAAAAGCAACTTCCCTACCGGAAAATTGGGCTTTAAGCCAGTTGTAGTTGGCTTCCCAGTCTTTGTTTTTCCAGTAAATGCGGCTACGGTCGTCGGTGTAGGAAGTTGAAATTACCTCACGGGTATTCTTATCTATGCGAAGTCCGCCAAAATCAACCCTGCCTTCCGGATCGCTTTCCACCAATTTCATTTCCTCGGTTTCGGGATTCATCAGGTAGAGCGTTGCAAGGTTCAAGTCGCCCTTGTTGGTAATCAGGTAAAACCATTCATTGTTTTTATCCCAACCCGATACGCCGGCGCCCTCGGTTACAGATGTTTCGTAAATCGGCACCACGTCATCACCATCTTTGCGGAGCAAGGTGGTATTGCCTTTTTCATCCGTCCGGCTCATAAGGCGGAGCTGGTCATCCCAGTCAAATTCATAACTAGTGATCCGGTCGTTGTTTTGATAAATCAATGTCAATTCGCCAGATGAGATGCGCAAGCTGTACAAATCATGCCAGGACTTGTCGCGGTCGTTGAGGCCAATCATGAGCAGGTCTGGATCGAGGTCGCTCACGTTGTATATCTGCGCAGTGACATCTTCCAGCGGTGTGAGGTTGCGCGATTCGGGGACGGATTTTCCTTCCTGCGCTTTTGCGGAAGGATCCACTGCGAAAACATTCATGTTTTCATCGCCGTCTTTGTCTTTCACGTAAAGGATGTACCTTCCATCTTCCGTCCAGAAATAGCCGTATAGCGGACGCGGGCTGTCGGTAAGCGGGCGTGCATCGCTGAAAGGTGCATCAAAGGCCTTCACCCAGATGTTCATAATGCCTTCATACTCTTTCATAAATGAAATGTATTTCCCGTCAGGACTGAGCTGTCCACCGGATATTTGGGCGTTTCCGAAAAATAAATCCCTGTCCAGAATGGGGCTTGATTGGGTCATGTTTTTTGTATTTATGCGGCGAGTGCCATGAATGAGGTCGACAAAAGTAAGCCGCTTTTGTTCATTATTGCTGTGATCAGAGATTCAAGTGGAATGAACAGGGTTTTGGAAAATGCTATGCCTTACTATTTACTGGAACTATAAGGGTTTTATTTATGAATGCTTTTGGCGCCAAGAAAACCAAAAGGGAGGGCGTTGTCGCCACTCCCTTTAAGCATTGAAAAATTACAATTGGCAAGTTCTACGCTTCGAATGAAAACTGCGTACCAACTATACAGTTGACAAAAACGCGAGGATCACTACCAATGAAATTATTCCCAGAATGAGGCCCACAATCGCAAAACCCTTCCCCTTATAAATGCCAGGATTGCTGTCAATACGGCTCAGCCCGACGATTCCAAAGATAATGGCCAAAGGGCCCATGACGATGGCCGCGACAAAAAGGCCTACAATGCCAAAAATGAAGCTCAAAACAGCAGAAGTTGGCGTGGTCCGTGGCACAGCTTGTGACACATCCTGACTTGGCATCACCGCATTCTTGCTAGCCTTTACAGTCATTTCTTTTTTCACGTCGACTACCATTCTGGCAGTTTCCCGGGTTTGCTCTGTTTTTTCTTTTACTGAAGCATTGGCATTTGCAAGCTCAGCAGTTTTCACTGGCGCTACAGCCCTCGTGCTCAATTCTTTAACCTCACTTGCAGGTTGATTCGTGTACGCCTGAATATGCTGAGAATTGTTTTGGGTGCTTTCGGCAGCAAATACGCTTGCTGCCTGCAGCTCCTTGTTCTTTTGCGACTTATTGATCCGGGCGTTGATGTGGTAGCCTTTGGTGTACTTGCGCTTTTGTACTATACCACCGCTGTTCAGGTCATGGCTGCTTTTGCAAGAACCGAAAACCATAGCGACAGCCATAAATCCAATAAATAGGGAACGGGTTGTGCTCATCTGTCGCATAGTTGTTTAAATTGTTTTGCTTGCAAAAAAATATGCCAGCCTTCATTTAAACAAGAAAAAACTTCATTTTAACATTTTAATGCGCAGATGGTAAGCATGAACACGCCGCAGAGGAGTGCAAAAACATCTGTGTTTACAAGGCTTACCTGAAGATACCATTCCCCGCTACAACTGAAACCGCCTTTAGCGCAACCCGTTTGTAACCACCTCCCCAGCCTTGAAATGTCGGCTTTCAAGTCCTTTACTGTACAAGCAATCAAGAAATACTTGCACCCTGCCTTCATCCATGCGCCCCCAAGATGCACCAGCTCCGTAATGCGGATTGGTGAATTCCTGGCTTTCAAGCAGGTCGCCACTGAAGTGCACTGACTTGCCCATGGCTTCGCGCAGGTATCCCACTGCAAGTTGTGGCTGCTGCTGGGCAAGCTCAAAACCTTTTCGGCTCGCTTTTAGAAATGCCCGCAGTACCTCAGGGTTTTGAGCGATACTGTCCTCACTGGCAATAATTACTGGCGAGTAGCTGTAGGGGATGCCATAATCGGCCATGATAAAGTGACGCAACCCTACGCCTTTCGCCTTGGCTTCCAATCCTTCCCAATTGCGAAATATCCAGGTGGCATCTGCTTCGCCTGAGCGCAAGGTGTTCCAGATGCCGAGTTTTTCAGGATAGGTAACCACAAGTTCGCCTCTGCCTTGATCGTTTCGTATCATTTCCCGCACAATGGCATCCTCATACCGGGCTTTGTACGAAGCGTAGATTTTTCCGTCAAGGTCCTTAGGGCCATGAATATTTCTGGATTTAAGCACACAAATGGAGCTCAAATCTTCTTGCAGTATCGCCGCAATGGCCTTTACGGCAAATGGTTTTGCTTTGCTGCGGTATGCGATCACACTCTCCATAGGGGCAATGGCAAGGTCTGCCTTGCCTAGCTCCAGTTTCTTGGCTGGTGTGACCGCGTAATTGTCCTCAGCCGGGGTGCCTATGAGCAATGTTATGCCTTCCTTTTCATAAAATCCCTCATGAAGGGCGAGGTAGAAGCCGCTGTGATTGGTGTTGGGTGTCCAGTCTAGTGCCAGGTTAAGTTGCATGCGCTTGTATATTTCCTTTGCCAAGGGTCGAATCCTTAGGCAATGTGCGCTGCGAAACTAAGCAATAAAGTACTACTCCCAAGAGCCGCTTGCCGCATTGGAAACGGCATTGCTGCGCTTATTGAGTACATTGTCGCGCAGCATCCGGTTTACCGTGGCATGTGCAAATCCTGTGGCAAAACGCTCAAGTGTTGCCGGATTGGTCGTTTGCGATTGGGCCGACCATACCAGGTTTTCAGAAACTGCGTCGTACAGGTTTATTTCAATAAAGTAGTTGCGATCCGTGGTATAGAATCCAGGGTTCATCATCATCGGCGACATCATCATGTGGTGGCCCCACATATTGCCGCGCATACCCATAGGCCCCATCATCCAGGGGTCGTGCATCATGCCCCCGCTGGGCACAAATCGCAACTCATCGGTCGCGTCAAGCAGTACGATGGTCATAATGCCATCATAGCCTTCTTTGGATATCACGTCTTTTACCGCGTTAAGGTCGGCGTCGCGGCCCGCGTTAAAGCCTGGACGCATTGTGCCCATGCTCGAGGAAGCCCTCACGCCTTTATCTCCAAGTACCTTGGTCATTTCGTCTTCCATGTATTGCCGCTTCAGCACTTTGTCCATGATGGCTGTGACAAAAATCTTGGAATAACCCTGTGCTTTGATTTCAGGGTCAACCCATGTCCCGGTGATCCTTGTAGCTGGACTGCAAGCCATAACGAGAAACAGAACAATTGGAAATAATAATCTTTTCATAAGGATAGTCAGTTGAATATAAACCTTTTAAAGGCTTTGAATGATGTTAGAATTGAAGTCAGAAAGGTAGCTTTTAATGCCTTACGGCAAATGGCTTATCGCACCATGACTGCCGCGATTCGCGAAATTATAAAAGTCAATCAGGTCATAGGCATCCCTTTCGAAAAATATTCTTTCGCTACCTCACAAGGCTTCAAGTCCTTGTGGCGAATTTTGTAATCAACTCTTTATCGCCAAATTCCTTGGCAAGGCCGTGAAGGGTTTCAGTAGGCACGTTGAAAAGGTCCATCACGAGCAGCCCATCGAGGGCATTATTGAACTTTGGATCGACGTTGAATGCGATGATCTTCGCATTCTGACCAAGGTATTTCTTCAGCAATGCAGGCAGCCTGAAATTCCCCATTTCGATCTCTTCAATGACGCGGTCCAGTTTTTTAATGTCTTCCTCTGTCATTTGCCGTAAGGCATCCATTTCGGGGTCGCTTACATCCACTTCGGGAATGTACTCATGGCGTGGCGACACTAGGGCGGCCATTTCATTGTCGTAATACTTTGACTTGATGAATGAAATGATCAGGTATTTGGAAATCTTACTAAACTCTCCACTTATGCTCACCGGACCAATGAGGTAGCGGTATTCCGGATGCTTAAGGATGAAGTAGAGTATCCCTTTCCACAAGAGGAAAAGCGAAAGCGGCTTGAGCTGGTAATCCTTGGCCACGAAGGAGCGGCCCAGCTCAATGCTTTGCAGCAAAATATCTTCGAATCCCGGTCTCATCCTGAACAAGGAGTGCAGGTAAAAACCCCGCTTGCCAAAGCGTTGCTGTATTTCTTTGCCCATGCCGAGGCGGTAAGCCCCCACGAGTTTCTCTTCATTGCGGTCCCATATGAAAAGGTGGCGGTAGTAAAGATCGTACTCATCGAGGTCAATGTTCTTACCAGTCCCCTCGCCTATTTCACGAAAAGTGATCTCCCTGAGCCGTCCTATCTCGTAGAGTATATTTGGAATCCACTCGGAATGCGCCCAGTACACATCAAAATCCTTGCTCTCGTGCAGCCTGGCCCCATGGCCTTTGAGGGCTTCGATCTCAGCCTTCATGGCTTCTGTGTCTCTGGGCAGAACCACTGATTTCCACTTCTTTTTAAAAAGTACAGGCCTGAAAAATGGCTTCACCTCAATGCCGCTGCCCAGCAGGTATACCTTGGCGCGCAAGTAGCGGCTCAATTCGTTGTGGTCTTTAAATTCTGCCAGATCTTTGGTTCTAATCACTTTCCCTACGCGCAGCAAAACCTCCCTTTCTTTGGTGCCAAACAAGCCTTTGGGAATGGCCTGCGACACCAGCCGCGGATTGATCCGGTCGAGCAAGTGAAGCAGCAATTTATTGGTGCCCCGGATAAATACCGGCACCACAGGCACCCCGGCGCTTTGAATAAATTTCACTACATCCGGACTCCACAACCTGTCACGCACAGTACTGGCTTTAAGGTTGTAAGCACTCACCATTCCCGCCGGAAATACCACCACGCCCCCGCCCTGATCTAATTTTCTCTTTGCGAGCCGCTCAAAAGATTGGTCCTGCTCAAGCGCTTTCAAAGGGGTGAAGTACTTGTTGACCGTATCGACCGAACTCAACATGAAGTTTGCGAAAATATGGATGTCTTTGCGGCGCTTGGCGACGAGCTTAAGCAAAATCAAGCCATCAATTCCACCCATGGGATGGTTGGCTATCAGGATAAAAGGCCCTGAATCAGGAATATTTAAAAGTTCTGATTCATTGTAACTAAGGCCCATACCGAAGTCTTCGATAAGCAGGTCTACCAGATCGAGCATGTCAGCGTCCTGATTGCCGGAGCGTATGCGTGCGAAACGATCCGTTTTCAAGGCCCCCATGAGGAGCTTTGAGAAGCTCAATGCACGCTGATTGAGGGCAGGCAACTTGCTTTTAGATTCTTGTTGATTTTCAGTCATGAGGCGGTCTTGTAAGGCGCGATTGAAATGTCAAATTAAACTAAAAATACGCCATATAAAACCAAAGATAGGGCTGCAAACGTTATCTTAACATTAATAACAATTCGAAACATGAAATACAGAATATTGGCCTTCCTTACCATACTCCTGAGTGTGAGAGCATGTGCGCAAAATCAAGACAAACGGGTAGACGACAATCAAGACTATCCCATACAAAAAAGTGAGGCAGAATGGAAAGCACAACTGGATGACAAGCAGTACTATGTGCTGAGGGAAAAGGGAACCGAACGCGCCTTCAGCGGCGAGTACAACAAGTTCTACAAAGATGGCATGTACCATTGTGCAGCATGCAATGCGCCGCTGTTCAGCTCCAGCACGAAATTTGATTCAGGCACGGGCTGGCCAAGCTTTTATGAAGTGGCACCCAATGGTAAGGTTGGTGAAGTACTAGACAGGAGCCATGGCATGGTGAGAGCGGAAGTGGTGTGCAGCCAATGTGGTGGCCATCTGGGCCATGTCTTCAATGATGGACCGAAACCCACGGGGCTTCGCTATTGCCTCAATTCGGTGAGCTTGCAATTTAAAGAAGCTGAGTAGGGTTCACAATCCAAGCGCTGCGCTTTTCCTGGCGAGTTCTTGATGTTGAGCACCTTCTATGTGCAGATGAAGCACTTTAAACTGGGCAAACATCTCTTCTGAGTACCAATTGCGCTCACGTGTTTTCTTCACGACTTCGGCGTGGGCTGTATTCTTATAGGCCGCAGCATAGAGTGCTTTTTTACTTTCCCAAATGCTGAAAGTGGCTTGCATAAAGATCGGGTACTCCCCCACGCCCAGTTCGTGTATGGCGCCCTCAGCACCAGCCATAAAGCGACTTACCTTAGGCACATTTAGCCAAAAATCTATGAGCCGGCTGGGGCGTATAGTGGCGCGTGTAAGTACGGCAAGCGGACCCTCATTTGCCAACTCAGGGCTCAGCCGCAGGGGTTGTGCTCCTCCCCAGGATCCATGTGCCTTTACTGGAACCAGGCTGGCATGCAGTTGCGCGCCGGCATGGGTCTTATACCACTGCGGAAGCTCAGCTTCTGCAAAAAAATCGTTGGCGCTTTTTTCATTTTCCCACAGTGCGAAGAATGCGTAACGTTTAAAATTGGGCCATATACTAAACCCATTGCCGCTGCCTGTACCCATGGGCTTCACCATTTCCAATCCTGCAGGCTTTCCAAAAATACCTGCGCCCATTGCCATATTTTTAAATGCCTGAAACATATCACTGCGCTCTTCAAAAGTGAACTCGGAATAGGTGCAAATCTGCATGGTGAATTTGATTGAATTTCGAGGCCATGTTTATCAAGCCTTCTTATCAACGATTTCGTGAATGATCAAATGAACAAAAACAAACAGATCAATGTTTTGAAATGCAAAGAACTAAGAATATGCGCTCATACCCAGATGAACAGTGGCGACAGATTATTTTTGAGCCCAATGCCCTTCGATTCAAATATGCCGTTTCTAACTATGGAAGGTTGGTTAGTTACAGTCAAAACCTCCAGGATGGCAAGCTGCTCAAAGGAGGTTTGCTCGGTGGCTATCCCACCTTCGTATGCAGGCCTTTAGGCAAATCGAAAACCATTTATATCCACAAACTCGTGGCGGAGTATTTCCTGGAGAAACCCAGCGATGACTACCTCTATGTGATCCATCTGGATTACAAAAAAACCAACAACCATACGAAAAACTTGATGTGGGCCACCAAGGAGGAGATGGAAGCCCATCAACAGAGCAGTCCGTACGTGCTTCAGAGCAGGGAAAGACGTAAGCACCTGCGTCCTACCAAGGGGCACAAGCTGACTACCACGGATGTGATCCGTATCAAGATGCGTATATTCGACCCCAATCGAAAAACCCGCTACAGGCTTATCGCCAAGCAATTCGGAATATCTGAAATGCAACTGTACCGCATCAAGTCAGGTGAAAACTGGGGACATGTTACCCTCGACCTTCCCAAATCGCAAAATGAGCAAAATCAATTCCAGAGCAAAGAAAAGCGGTTTAACCAGTCCAAGTAATGGACCGCTAACAATTTAACCCTCAAATGGAAATTTAACCGTCCTGAGGTCTTGGTTGACCTCAATTTTCACCCCGCGCACTCCAGCTCCAGCTGCGGCCACAAGGTCGCGCTCCTTGTCACCCACCATAAATGACAGGCTGGCATGGATGGCGTGCCTGGTCAATGCTTTTTCTATCATTGCAGAGCCCGGTTTGCGACACAAGCACTTAGAAATTGCATCGTGGTGCGGGCAAAAGTAAGTTTCAATGTAATTTATTCCTGCGTCAATAAACTGTTGACGCATATAGGTATCAATCCTGTAAAAGTCGTGTAAGCTGTACTTTCCCTTAGCTATCCCGCCTTGATTGGTAATTACAATTATACCATAACCCCTTTTGGTAAAATCAATCAGAGATTCGATAACGCCGGGCAAAATGGTAAATTCCTCAAGGCAGGTCGTGTAATCACCGGGATCGTGGTTGATTACCCCATCGCGGTCAAGAAATACCGCGCGATTGGTCTTGTTGTGGTTCATAAGTGGCAAAAGTACGGTCTGTGTAGAAAACCACGATGCGTTCTATCACTTTATCTTGTCCTGAATCTGCTCCACTGCCTGAATTTGGGGCAGATGATTCTATTGCAGCCTGCTGCGCTTCTCCGTTGGTTTGCATCAAAGGCCTGGCCACAAATTGGGAAGGCTCCTCGGCTTCAATTGGCTTGGCAGGCGCTTTGCCAGTGATAAGCCATGCCGCATCAACCCGGGGAAAGTGGTTCAGAATTTTCTCCAGCAAGTCGAGGGAGGGCTTGTTGCGCCCGTTGAGGATATGCGAAATATTGGAGCGCTGAACCCCCAGCGCATCAGCAAATGAGGCCGCCGTATGCTGATTGACTTTGATTATCGCCGCAATTCTTTCTGGAAGATCCATGGGTACAAATGTAATTTAGTTTTAAGAATGTTAATGCTGACTATCCTCAGCGAGTGGCCGTGCGCTAAAACCACCAACGAAACAATAGCTTCAATGTAATGAGCTCAATATAATGTATAGTAGCACGTTAAGATTCGAATTCAGCAACAACCAAAAGCGTATACATTTGTAACATTCTGCCAAAGCAGCCTTGAAGTAGTAGTGACGTCAATACAATCTGCGAGTTACATATGTAACCATAAACAAAGCTGAATTTGCTGTGTTTTTCTCTTGTGTTACTCAAGCCGCCATACGTCCACGCCCTACTCGAATACCTTCACCCCTATTTCGAGCACAAGCATTATGTGATGCACCCCGGTGTCATGCAGTTTAAACGGGTTACCCGTTTTGGACACTCAAGTATCATCTGCAACCTCAGTTCAGATGGAGCGCTTACATGGCTCACCTTTCACTTGGGATTGCGCCATGATTTGGTGGAGCGTTCCCAGGCTGGCCTTTTCGGCAAAAGCGATTATTACCAGTCGGAGAGCCACACGTTGATGATAGATTCGCGCTGGATCCAAAATCCACGTGCCACTTCCCTACCCGAGCGAATGCGAATTGGTAACCACCTGGATCTTGAGCTGGCCTGCGATGCGTTTATTGATTTTATGGACAGGTCGGGTTTTGACTTTCTCGATAAGTTCCGAAGCCTGTCGGCACTTGACAAGTTGTTCAATAACAACGAAAAACGCGCAGCACTTTGGTGCAATCACCATTACCAACGCTGCTTCAGGGCGATGGCTATTGCGCAAATCACCAACCGGCCCGATAAGGCCCTGCTGCATCAGAAGCACCGAAATTACCTGGAATCACGCGGCTACAGGGGTGAAATACTTCATAAATTTGACGCGCAATACGCGCACATGCAAAAACTCTCACTCAATTGATAGCATCCAAAAAGCAACATCCAAAGGATCAGCAAGAAGAATTTGTCAATCCAATCGATCCCGATACCATTACCGATAAGCCTGGGCACCTGCCCTACCCCCATACCATTGGAAGTCCTGCATTTGCCCCCAACTCAGAAGGGGCCATCAAAAGCCGCGCATTTAGGGTGATGGAAGAGCAATGTGATATGCAATTTGACCAGATCAAGGAGCAAATTGCCCTGCTGGCCAGGCAGGCCGAAGCCTTGCAGGCGCGTGTGAATATTTCCAAAGCAGTCTATGGTGCTGAAATGAGCTTCGCCCCGCTGGTGGGCGAGACCTATTACCTCTATGCCCGCGAAAATGACCGATTCGTACTCAGCATGATCGGCAACAATGAATGGGGCAAAAAGCTGCCCTTCAAGCATTACGTGGCAGCCGTCAAGCTGCTCTCCGACCACACTTGGAATGTAATTGAGGACAATACTATCACTGGCCTCGTAACAAAGGACTAAAAGTCTCTTTTCTTCAAAAGGAAGAAAATTCCGGTGGAAAGCACTGCCATCCAAAGCAAAGCGATGCCCAAATCGACCGCTCCCACATAGGTTTGCGTTTCCTGGAAGGCGTATTTGCCGAAAGGCACAGGAACAAGATTCGCAATGGCATTTAAAGGGAAAAATAAGGCCAAGTCGGGAAGCTTCAAAGCGTAAATGGTGAGCGCCACAAAGATGGGCTCCAAAATGACGGTGTAAAACAGCAAGAGCACAATGCTGATTCCAGATCGCTTGATGAGAAAGACAATGAACATGGCAAACAGGAAGTAGATGAAGAACTGCAAGGCATGCACCGGCACAAAAACGATGTGCTGAAGGATATATTCCAATCCCTGCACGTCGCTGTAAAGCGTACCCATCACCAGGCCAATGACCAAAAGGACACCTGCCGACAGGATGGATAGAAATGCGGCAAAGCTGAGCTTGCTGAAGAAAAACTCCATACGCGACATCCCATCGATAATGTTTTGCCGGTGGGTGCGGTAGCTATACTCATTGCTAATGCTGATAATCAGGATGAAGGCGGGAAATATCTTGAAATAGCTCGCGAGGTAGGCCAGGTTTTGCCAAATGTCATCAAAGGCATACACGGGCAGCATGGACGGATTCACACCCCGCCATTCAACTCCGCGATCGGTCAGAAATTCAAGAAAAAACTTAGCACTCAGTGATATGGCAAGCAGTGCGAGTAGGTAAAGCCCAATGAGGATCCACACCGCCTTGAGGTGCTTGAGCTTGAGCCATTCTATGCGTATGAGTCGGGTCATGGGTTGGGTTGGTCTTTGAGTATTTCCAAAAAGCGCTGCTCGAGGCTTTCATGTCGCTGGCTCAGGTGCTTGAGCGCTATGCCCTTGTCCATGAGCAGCCTGTTGAGCATTTCAGGGCTGAGCTCCTCTTCCAGAATAGCGGTGAGGTGGGTGTGGTTCTCTTTCAGTTCCAGCACTGCCTTGATTTCCGAAAGGGCCGCTTTGAGTGCATCGCGGTCTGTGGCGTCGAGTTCTACCCGGCGACCGGAGTGCAGCAGCTCAGCCACACTGCCTTGGTACACCTTACTGCCCGACCTGAGTACTGCAAAATGGCTGCACACGCGCTGCACCTCGTCGAGCAAGTGGCTGGCGAGGATAATGGTACGGCCCTCTTGTGCGAGTTCGATAATGAGTTCTCTGATTTCAGCAATGCCCTGCGGGTCGAGGCCATTGGTGGGCTCGTCGAGCACCATCACTTCAGGGTCTCCAAGCAATGCCGATGCGATGGCAAGGCGCTGCTTCATGCCCAATGAATAAGCTTTGAAGGGATCATTTTTGCGTGAAGCGAGGCCCACACGCTCCAGCACCATATCTACGCGGCTTAATGGTGCCTGCTTGATGGAGGCCACCACGCGCAGGTTTTGCACGGCGCTCAGGTAATGGTAAAAGCTGGGCGCTTCGAGGATCACTCCCACGCGCTTGCGCAATTGGTGGTCTTGTCCCGCGCCAAACCAGGAATAGCTCCCTGCACTGGCATTGATGGCGCCCGAAACGATACCCAGGGTGGTGGTTTTGCCACTGCCATTGGGGCCCAGCAGGCCAAAAACCTGACCGCGGGCTATGTGCAAATCCAGTTGCACCAAGGCATTCACTTTGCCATAGCGCTTGCTAAGACCGGTAATATCCAGTACAGTTTCGCTCATTGAATTTTAATTTCAAATTTCATGGAGTCCGCCTCCGCCTCTTCCTTTTTCTCTGATGGGAACAGGCCAAATACGGCCGCTGCCGATTGCACATCCATGGCCATCATTTGCTGCATGGCCTGCGGACTCAATTTGCCTGCCGCTTCGACCAGGTAAAGTCCTGATTCCCCGTCGAAATAAATGATTGTGCTGGGGGTATTTCCGTCTTTCTGCATCATACGCACCCTGAAACCAGGATTGCGCACATCGGCGAGGGTTTCAAAGTCAGATTGTTCCAGGCTGTTGAGAAAAGTGTTGACCCTGCTCTGGAAATTGTCGTCACTGCCAAGGGTAAACATGAGGCGGCCACTTTTAAGTTCGGCGAAAGCCGCTGCATCTACCCCACCGAATACCCTTCCCAGCATACGGATGGTGCTCGGGTAAAAGTACAGCGTGGTGAAACTTTTTTCCTGCTCGATGAATTCGGTCACGGCTTTGTCTTGCGCCTTCACGCCGCCCGATATATGGGCACCAAGGAGCAAGACGAGCAAAGCCAGGATACTATTTAGATTTTTGCTTTTCATCGAGATTTTTTAGGTAATCCATGCCTCCTACATTCATTGACTTGGAGAGCGAAGATAATTTTTCAAGGTCAATATCGCCCGAAATGCTCATAATAAAGAGCTTTTCACCACCAGCCACGAGCATGAGCAGTTCCTTGATGTTGCTGTTTTCCTCCCGGATGAAGAAGCGCACTTTTTCATCCTTCTCATCCACGCTCATCAATATTTCATACTCCTTGCCGAGCTTGTTGATGGCTGAGATGAAGCCTTTGCCTGCGTTGTTGTCTTCATCATTGCTCAAAATCTTAATGCCCGTGATGCCTTTCATGGCTTCGAGCGCGGTTTTGCCATCCTCGCTTTCCGCATCGATTTGGGAAAAGAGCTGAAACATTTTGCTCGAGATCACCACGGAGGTGAAGTTGGGGTTGTCCCGGTAAGCGCCAAAGTACTTATCGATGGCATCCTGCCCCAGGAGCCTGGTGGCCACCATCATCAGCATGAGGATGATAAGTGTTGCTTTTTGTGAATTCATAACCTTTGATTTCGTTTTGTTGTGTCTCGTAATTAATCGGGATTCATGCCTGTAATGGCGGCTTTGGATTGGTAAAAGCGCTTGATTTCCTTCACGGACTGCTGCGCTTCATTGAGTTTTGCGGAAGCGAGACCAAGGGCCTCAGCGGCTGCTTTAAAGGCCTCTTCCGGATCGGTGTAAGTGTCGGCAGACTCCACTGTTGCAACAGGTGCGGGCATTTCCTCACCGCTTTTCAGCAAATGCAGTACCGTAAGCCCAAGCGCCACCACAATGGCCGCGGCGGCAGCATAGCGCATAAACGAGGCCAATGTGAACACCAGACCCCCACCATGTCGACTTGATTCCGCAGCATCTGCCTTGGCCCAGAAGTCCGCTTCAAAACCATCGTCAAGTGTGGCATGGCCAGCGGCATCAATGCTTTTCAAGGCATTGATGAGCACAGCGCTCAGCGCAGGCTCGCCCGCCTGTGCAGCTTTGCGCAGCGCAGCCTCCTCCTCAAGGGTGCTTTCGCCCTGCCAGTACTTGGCTTCCAATTTACTCCATTCCATGTCCATCACTTATTGCGTTTTGTAGTGCACTTTGCAGGGCTTTGCGCGCCCTGAATATATTTACCTTCACCTGATTCATGTCCGTTTCTGTAAGCTCACAAATCTCCATGTAGCTGTATCCCTGTACATCGCGCAAGTGAAATGCGCTGCGCTGTTTTTCGGGAAGCGCCTCCATGGCCCTTTCAATCATACTGCCCAGTTCCTTGTTTTCAAATGCGCGCTGAGGGCTCTCCTCGTGTGCGTGCAAGCGTTCATCGGGCCGGCCATTTTCACTCACCACCCTTAGCTTGCGCTCAGCGCGCTTCAGTTTATCCAATGCTTTGTTACGTATTAAGGTCATACACCAGGCCTCAAGGCTTCGAATATCCCCCAATTGATTCCTGCTTTCCCAGAGCTTGAGTAGCACATCCTGTACCAGGTCTCTCGCTTCCTCTTCATTGCCCATGAAGCTCAACGCAAAGCGGTACATTTTGTCCTTATATACCAGCACTTCTGCTGTGAATTGCGCTTTTTGCATTGATCTCCCTGCGGGCTGAATGTTTTAGAATTGGTTTGGCTTGATTGGGCTTAAAATTTCGCTCCGCACAAAAAGCGAAGCTATTATCGCTTAGTTTACAATCAGTTTTTTGGTCACCACCGTATCGTCTTTGATCAATTTGAGCACATAGGTTCCAGCGCGCATCTGCGACAAGTTTAAGGTTTTTTCAATTTGGTTGATACTTTCAGCACTTACTTGCTTGCCATTGCCGTCGATAATACTAAGCTGGCTTCCCAGCATGTCGTTGGGCACGGAAATCTTAACCATTTCATCACGACTTGCAGGGTTAGGCCATACTTTGAAGTCGGCACGGTCTACTTTCTTGCCGCTGAACACATCGCCGGTGACGCTGGCAGCAGCCGAATTGACAATTTGATTCAGGTCGTCCATTTTGAGCAATCCGCGCACACTCATCACTACAAAGTTGTTGGTTTCGCCAACGGCGAGCACGAGTTCCGTCACATTACCGCCTTTCTCAGCGATATACATTTCGACGCGGGTGTCTTTCTCCTTCACACTCATGATGCCTTCATAAGCTCCTGAAAGTTTCTTGTGGGTCTCATTCATGGTGGCCAGCGCATTCTTGTGGTCATTGTCAACGATAATGTGAATGCCCTGTATGTCAGAGGTAATGCGGGCGAAGTCGTCTTCAGTACCCGACTTATCACTGGCGCTGGCGAGCATTCGGAACATGCTGCCCGAGATTTGAATGTTGGTTACGTTTTCGCGTCCTTCATAATCAGAGAAGAACCGGGAAATGGCATCGCCCTGGGCTTGAAGCACACATGTGCCGAGCAGGGATAAAGCTAAAGTGGTCAGTAGATTTTTCATGACTTGTACAATTTTGTTGGTTTGAACTGGAGACGACTGAGGCTTCGCGATGTTACAAATGGATACATTGAGGTGCCCAGTTTTCCTGAAAAGAGGCCTTGGCCGGACATTCCTGGCTTCTTTAATCCCTTTCCGGAAACTAGAATAATGCTGATGCACTGCTGAATAAGCAGAATTAATGTTCTTTTTTGAAAAGGCGATTAAACCTTTTGGAAAAAGGGCTATCCTATAGCCGACATGGGAATAAACGATACACACGAAGAAGCCGCCGCCTACCTCAAGGAAATTGCGCCCAGGCTATTTGCTGAAAAGCATAAAGTAAATGAGGCGGCTCCGGAGGGCTATTTCCAGGGGCTGCACGCCCGAATTGCCGAAAGGACGAAAGCCCTGGAACTTTCAAATGCCACAATACCCACTGAAAAAGCGGGCCTAATGCGCTACATGAATGTTCAAAACCTGGCCATCGCGGCAGGATTGGCAGTGATGTTGGCTTTGGTACCGGTGGTCCGTCACTTTATGGATGAAGGCAATGCAAAAACAACCCAACACTCAGGCCTTGAAGCATTTGATCCTGATGAAGTTCTGGAGCTTCTGTACGAAGACTGGGGCGATGAGGAGTGGCTGCTCGCTGAGCTCGTCGGTGATGAATTTGAACCCGAATGGATCCCCATGGATATTTCAGCTGAGGAAATTGAAGACTACCTGATTGAAAATGACATCAGCGAAGCATTTTTATTTGAAACCTATCACGAACAACAAACACAAACACAATGAAAAAAGTAATGATGATCCTCATGGCCGGAGCCATAGGAATGGGCGCTTACGCGCAAAACACTGAACGCCTCACAGAAGAAACCCGCATTATGGAAACAGAAGACGGCGAAGACATGTCAGAGTCGGTGCGGGAGAACATAGAGCGCCAAAAAATGGCTTACCTGTCCAATGAGTTGCAACTAACAGAGAAAGAAGCGAGTGCATTCTGGCCGCTGTATCAAAACCAGATGAAGGAGAAGCAGATGCTTAGAGAAGCGGGCCGTGAAATGCGAATGAAAAGTAAGGAAATGACCCGGGGTGCTGATATGAGCTCCTTCGATCAAATCATGCAGGCAAGGTTTCAAAACCAGCGGGAGGCCATCAACATCGATGAACGCTTCTTCAAAAGTATGAGTACGGTGCTTCCAGCCGAAAAGGTTATCGGGTTTTATAAAGCGGAAAAAGATTTCAAACGCGAAATGATGCGCACCATGAACGAGCGACGCTATGAAAAAGAGGGTATGGCCCCCGAAGGCCGGAACCAGGGAGAACAGCGCAGAACCAAAGGCGCACAAAATCGCTAGGAATTGTTATTGAGGTGTAACTTTGCACTTCAATGAACCACCGCGAAGCATTCTTTAATCACCAGGCGCAAACGTCGCCGCACCCGCTTGCCATCGAGGTAAGCCATGCCGAAGGCAGCTACATTTACAGCACCGAAGGCAAGGCTTACCTCGATTTGATTTCAGGTATAGCCGTGAGCAATGTGGGCCACCGCCATCCCAAGGTGGTGAGGGCCATCAAGGATCAGGCAGACAAATACCTGCATGTAATTCCCTACGGCGAGTTTGTGCAGTCGCCACAAACTGAGCTCGCGCTTGCGCTGAACTCCATTTTGCCGAAAGGCCTGGACTGCAGCTACTTTGTAAACAGCGGAACGGAAGCCATCGAAGGGGCGCTCAAGCTGGCCAAGCGCTGCACGGGACGCACCAAGCTCGTGGCCTGCGTAGGCGCCTACCACGGCAGCACACACGGCTCACTCAGTGTGAGCAGCAATGAAAAGAAGAAGTACCACGTGCGACCATTGCTGCCCGATGTGTACTTTATGCGCTTCAACCATACAGAAGACTTGCACCTCATTGACGAGCGTACGGCTGCTGTGGTGGTAGAAACGATACAAGGCGATGCGGGTGTGCGCATTCCAACAAGGGAATACATGCAGGCCTTGCGAAAGCGCTGCACCGATGTGGGCGCAATGCTGATACTCGATGAAATTCAAACCGGCTTCGGACGCACAGGGCGCATGTGGGCTTTTGAACACTTCGACATCGTGCCCGATATCCTCGCCATCGCCAAGAGCATGGCCGGCGGAATGGCCATGGGTGCATTTATTTCGAGCCGCGAAGCCATGGCCAACCTGAGCCACGACCCTATCCTGGGCCACATCACCACGTTTGGCGGGCATCCGGTATGCTGCGCAGCAGCTGTTGCCAACATTGAGGTACTGCTGGAAGAGCGGCTTGTGGAAACCTGTGAGGCCAAAGGCGCCATGCTCGAAAGCCTCCTTGCCCACCCATGCATCCGCGAAGTGCGCCGCAAGGGCATGATGCTCGCCGTGCAATTTGACAATGCTGAACTGGTGTACCGCATTGTGGATGAATGCCTGGAAAAGGGTGTGATTGCCTTTTACTTTCTGTCGTGTCCGGACAGCTTCAGGCTGGCGCCACCCTTGAACATCAGTGATGAAGACTTGCGAAAGGGGGCGACGGTGATTCGGGAGGTAATTGAAGGGGTCGTGAAAGGATGATTTAACGTAGAGACGCGATTTATAGCGTCTCCGGTACAAATTATCCAAATTTTAATTTCAGCCAAACCGAAATCATTCAGCATCTAACGTAAATAATTGATTATTTGGGATAACAACAACGTGAATTGAAACACGATAAATCGCATGAGACGGGATAACTTGCGTGAGACGCGATAAATCGCATGAGACGCGATAAATCGCGTCTCTACGGGAGGTCCTTTAATTTTTTGTTTTTGCCCATACCGACATCGAAATCATCGACGGTGCCGGTCACTTTGAAGGTCATATACTTGCGGATAAGGCCTGATTGTTCGCTGATGATCTCCTCCTCCACTTCCTTAAGATCATTGTCTTCGGATTTTTTCTTGCTGCTAGCGAGCTTGCTCTTCATCATGTTCCAACCTGCGCTTTTTACTAGGCTCAGGGGCACTTGAATTTCATAATCGATTTTGTCGTCCATGCTTTGTTTTCCGGAAAGGTGGATATAGCCAAGCGTTGAAGCGATTTTCATACGGGGTACGATGAGGGTGCCGTTGCGGTAATCGAAGGCGTTTTCCATTTCGGCAAAGCGGATGTTGTTGAGGTTGCGATCGCCCATAAAATCTCCCATGGCCTGCATGGGGCTGAAATTCTCCAGCCTACCATCGGTGATTTTGATGTTCATCTCTGCTTCGGTGCGGTCCAGCATTGGGCTGAGGTCGGGATACAAGTGGGCTTTGGTCTTGATGGTGCCGCTCATGCGTCCATGCAGTTGGTTGCTCACGAGGTAGTCCTGTCCAAAGTTGTCCATTTTGAAGAACACCTGATCGATGTCTACATCCTGCAATTCCAGGGTGCCGGTGAGGTAAAGGTCATCCTTCACACTTCCGTTGAGGTAACCTCCTATACCGATATGGCCGCCAGCAGCTTGAAAATGCAATGTGTCGATCCATACCATATGGTCAGGGCTGGCTTTGAAGTGGCCATGTAGATCTTCCAATTCGTAGCGTTCGTGGATGATCTTGCCCACATCTACCGTGAGGTTCATTTTGGGAAATGGCAAAGCGAAAATATTCAATTCGACCTGGTGGGCTTTCGAGATTGCTGTTGAGTCGGTGGTAGCAACATCGACCGGAGCTGCCGCAGGAGTGGTGCTGCTTTGCGCAAAATATTCGTCAAGTTCCCAAAGAGTGCCGCCTATGCTGCCATATATTTCGCGCTTATCGCCCAGGGTGTCGAGCAGGTGAAGCAGCTGCAAGTCTGCATAATAATCGCTGCGGCCCAGGCTTGCGCTGAAATCTTCGATGTGGAGGCAGCCAGTGGTATCGGCCCGAAGCAGTCCTTTGGCATCGCGGAGCTCTGGAAGGTCATTCAGTTTCACTGTGAATTTTTCAAGGTTGCAATACGCCTTCAGGCCATTGGGGCTGATGGTGGAAGGATGCACGTAGCCATCGCATTCGAAGTGCAGGTTGCGGATGCGCTCCTCACCCAGCTCAGCCTGGATTTCAGGGTCGAGCAAGGGCTTGCCACGGTAATACAGCAATTCTTTGAAATTGATTTCATCTGCAAGTATGGACGTATGGAAATGCGCTGCCCCGCGCTTATTGGTTTCCATAAAGAGCTGTGGATCGTCAATGAGCAGGTTGAGGTGAAGGTCGTTGTCGCCAATTTTTACTGTAAGGTTATCAATGTCAATGCGCTCATCAGATGTTTTAATCTTGCCTGACACCTCCTTGAGCGGCATGGCATAGCCTTCAAGTTGACCACTGAACTCGCGTATAGTTAGTTCTGCTTCGGGAAAGTATTTATAGGTTTCGAGGCTTTTCACGGAAGTGAGCAGGTCGAAATCGGCGCTGAAATCGGTGAGCACTTCGGTTTTCCAGACACCGTCACCAGCGGCCATCTCCTTGGGCAGCAGTGAAGCGACGTCAATCTTATCGCTCTCGAGGTGCAGGCTGAAGTCGACCGTAGCTGGTTGCTTGTGCATGAGATCGTTGAGGTGGCCCAGCCTGGCCGTCACGAGAAGGTCGCTCTCCCCTACTTTGCTGTAAAGCTTTTCCAGCAAAAGGTTGTCACCGTCCAGGATGATTTTGCCCTGCATATCTTCCAGCTTGTGGTGGTAATCGGCCAGTTGCATCCAGGCGTTCTTGAATTCAATGCGGCTCAGGGTGCCGTCTTCGAGCTGGCTTGCCACGTGAATAACGCTGTCCTGGTCTACAAACTCATTGATGGTAATGTCTACACGGAGGTTGCCACCCGCATCGATAAGCCAATCAGGATCGTAAAAGCTCTGAAAATTTTCCAGCTCCACATCTGCATGGAAATCAATTGAAACAATGGGGTTCACAAAATTCACCACCTTGAATGAGCCGGAAAACTCTCCGGTCTCCGGAACCCCGTATAGTTTGGTCAGGGTGAATTCAGAAGTCTCCAGGCTGTTCTTGGCGCCGGTGTGGAAGCGGCCATTGAAAGCCACGTCTTTCACGGCTTTCGACTCATCCTTGTGGAAAAAGAAGGTGTTCTCACAGCTCAGCTCTATGTCAATGGCCGGGTCGGCATTGATGCTGGGGCCCCGTATGGTCCCCTTGAAATAGATGTCGCCCTCATTGCGGAAGCGGTTGAGGTTTTCGGCTACCTCATTGGGTGCAAATGAAATGAAAGCGTCAAAATTTTCCTTCTGCCCGTAGACTTCCAGGTCGAGGTTGAGGTTGTTGAGGAAGTCAATATTTCCTGAAAAGTCGAGATATCCATAGTCCAGCACCAATTTTCCCGGAAGGATGATAAGAAACTCGCTGACCACATCGTAAGTGAAGCGGGTATCGAGGTTGAAGGCCTTGTCTTTGAAAAATGTGGTCTTGCCGGCGGTGTACTCTTTCAGCATGAGGTCGCCTTTGAAAACGATGCGTATAAAGTCGTCCACACTGGAAAACTGTGCATCGACATCGGATAAGATGAGGTTTAAGTATTTCGCTCCTTGCATATTGAGTTCCGAAATCCTGACATTGTGCACCTCCACCGCCTTCAGGTCAAGGTGGAGCTTGCTGCTTACAGCCTCTTCTTCTTCTGCATCTTCTTTGCCATCCGATTTGGCCATGCTCAGGTTGAGTTCGCCCTTTTCGTCAAGTACAAGGCGCAGGTGGCCATTGCTCAGCTTGAGCTTTTTGACAATGTACTCGCCCTTGATGATGTCCCATAACTGGAAGCCCGCATACACATCGGCTATCTCGTAGATAGGGCTTTCAGATTTCTCCTTGTCGCCATAAAAACGCAGGTCGTGGATACCGATGGAAATGTAAGGGAAGTTTTGAAAGGGAGAAACGTCGATGTGGCCCACTTCAGTGTAGCCTTGTTGGTTGTCGTTGAGCTCATCGAGAATCAAGGCATAGATTTTATCCTCATTGTAGTACAGCCATGCGGTAGCTATTCCTATTGTCAATGCAAACAACACAATCGCGCCCAGCAACGAGATTTTCAAATACCACCAAAAACTTCTTTTCATATACGGATGCGGGAATAATTGTCGAAAGATAGGAATTTACGATTTCGGATTGACGGGTTTGGATTTACGATTTGCCCTTGCCTATAGGGTATTCTCGGTGTCCAATCAGAACGGTAACCTCAAAGCGAAAATTGTGAATCATGCCAGGTCAAATGAATCCCGATGGTATAAGCGTACGGCGCATCCCCGCGGGGTCCGATTAGAATGGTAACCTTAAACGAAAATTGCGAATAAAGGCAATTGGAATGAATCTTGATATTAAAGGCGCAGGGCGAATGACCAGCGCAGCGGGTAGCATACGGAGCTGACATCAACCTCTCAAATTTACCCAGCACAACTCATTTCGAAACCATCACTTTCCTAAAGGCTGCCCTATCACCGTTTTCTATAGCTATGAGGTACAGTCCGGCGGGCAGGTCTCCCAGGCTCACCGAAAGCTGCGCGCCCTCAGCATTGAAGTGCTGCTGCCGCACCATTTTACCGGTCAAGTCGAATACGCGTATCTGCGTATTTCCCGCAGAGGCGACGTCGAGTTGCAGGTTGAGCACATCGGCGGTGGGATTGGGAAATGCGCGAACAAAGCTGTTGTCGAGCTTCGCGCTTTCATTGGCTGAGAGTACTTCTGTTGCGAGGAGGGCGGCCAGAGCATTTGCCTTGCCCCAGCCCCAGTCATTGCTGCCATTCAGGGGCAGCACTCCAGTAGCCCAGTCCTCGCGTGCAGTGCTTTTGAGGATTTCTTTGGCCTCATCGGCGCTGAGGTCGGGTCTTTCCTGAAGCATCAGCGCCACAATCCCGGCCACCATCGGGCCTGACATGGATGTGCCTGAGTACTCTTGAAAGTGGTAGGTAATGCCATTGTGCTCCAATGGGTGCTGAGCTGGGGCCTCGGCGGTGCTCACTGCCGACCATACATTGACGCCGCCTGAGGTGATATCTGGCTTGGTGCGCCCATCCACAGAGGGGCCACGGCTTGAGAAGTTGGCCAAACCACCAAAGATCCAGTTGCCATTAGGCTGCAGGCGCTCAGCTCTGTAGGCGCCTACAGCGATAGCTTTGTTGCTCACGGCAGGTTCGAGTACACCGTATGCGTTGTTGCCCGGCACGGCGCCAGGGTAGTTTTGGCCCAGATGCCAGCCCCAATCATAGTACTCTTCCATGCGGCCTACGCTCCACATGTGCACATGACTGTCACTTGAGATGAGGCGCAGTACCGTCTTAAGTCCAGTGGTATTGCTCATGTCAAGGTTGATGTTAGGCATGTTATTTTCCGTAAAGGCAGCTGTGGTTTGAACGCGAAAGTGAAAATTTACATCGCCCACTTCGAAGATGCTGTCCACCTGATTGTCGTCTTGTGAAGCGTAAAGAGGCGTGCGAAATACCTCCACATTATCATCTCCGACCAAGGCTACCGACACTGAAAAGTCGCTATTGGGTGAGCCCCAAATGATGAGCCCCTGTCCCCAGTCTACCAAGGGATGGTAATTGACCACAGTGATAAGGGTATCGGGGTTTACTGTAAAATTGCGGTCGAGGTGAAAATCATTGTTGCCTTCGTTGCCCGCGCTGGACACAACAACTCGGCCCGGACCTACGAAGTTGTCGATGCCCACACTCCGAAGGGAAGAGCCATCGTGTGGGCCCTCGTATGCGCCAAAACTCATATTGACAACCAAGGGTTTGCCCACCGATTCGGCATAGTTTCTGATGTACTGCAAGCCATCAGCCATCGAGGCGGCGTCCCAACGCTGGGTAACGAAAATGAGCTCTGCTTCGGGCGCAGCGCCCACAAAACGCGCTTCAGGATCGCCCGGTACAGAAAACACAGCATCAGGTCCACCACCTGAACCACCGGCAATGCCGGCCACGTGTGTACCATGCGAGGTGAGGCCAAATAATGTAACGGTATCATGCCTTATGGCAAAAAACTCTTCAAGGCTTGAATATTCAGCGCCGTAATCAAATCCTGCCGGAGGCGTGCCTGCAATTTTATTTTGGTCCCATGCCCGCACCAGCCTAAGTTCCGTAAGGTCTTCATTGTAAAAAACAGGGTGGGTGTAGTCAAAGCCCCAATCGATAATTCCTATCACCACACCTTCACCTTTATAAGCCTGGCTCAATCCACCCAGTCCCAGATGCACACTGTCGACCCTCGCATCGGCTACATTCTCATTCAGGAGGGGCGCTACCTTGTTTCCAATTTCCAGATACTTTAAGCCAGGCACTTCTGTAAAGGAGTTTACACTACGCAATGGCACCCTGAAGGTCCAGATATTGCCAAGTTGGGTCCTGTTGATCACATCGAGCGACTCGAGCTGGGCGGTGTCGATAAGGTCTTCATCGACCATGCCGAGCACGCCAATGTGGTACTCACCATTCATACGGATCAGGGCATAATCTCGGATGAAGGTTGCATCCGGCCTCGTTTGCTCGGGCAGGTCATTAAGTTTCTTGAGGAAAAATTTGCCCGGAGCATTGATCTTTGCCTGGGCGAAGAGGCCATTGCAAGCAGTGAGGAGAGCGAGGATGAATAAATACTACTTCATAAGTCTTGGTTAGCATCATGCATTGTTTGAAAATAGTTTAAATTCCTCAAGTTTAGAAAAAAGTGTGATGCCTACATCCATCAACTCGGCAATGCATTGAACAATGTGCGCTTTTTGCTTCCAAACTTGGCCAACGGAGTCTAAGATGTTTAAGATGAGAAACCACAGTGTACATGGGCAGGGCGCATGCCCAGTGCAGGGGGTAGTTAAGATGAAAAATCACAGTGGTACAGGCGCAGGGCGCATGCCCAGCGCATCGGTGTAGGGCACATGCCCAGCGCAGTGGGTACGAAAGCTTATGCAAGCATTCTCTCCCTGCTTACATCATTAAATTAAAAACATGAAGCACCTCCTGCTTTGTCTTATTGTATGCAAGCCCCTCTTCGTGGCAGCCCAAAGCGTGCCCACCGGCAATTTTGAAAATTGGAATGTTGTTGACGGAGTGGAGGCCCCGGAACATTGGACCACAGACAATACGGAAATAAACACCACTGTTTCCCCAGATTTGGACGCGTTTGAGGGCCAATATGCTATGCGGGTTACTGCGCAGCCCTATCCCCTTGGTCTGTATGGCGAGGCCTCTACCCTGTTCGAAATTGGCGCGATCCCGGAGGCGCTCAACTTCTACGCAAAGTGGGCAACGGCATTTGGAGGCGTATCGGTGAAAGTCGATTTTATGAATGAGGAAACAACCATGTATTCGGAAAATTGGTTTGGAACAGACAGCATGCCAGATTATGAGCTAATTTCCATACCATTGGAACAAATCGAACCTGTGATCACCCATGCGCGCATCACGGTATCGGCGCTGGTGGGCGACCTGGTTCCGGGCACGGCCTGGATATCGGTCGACGCCATGGATTTTGGGCAGCCTATGGCAGTGCAGCAAGCGGATAGGCAGGGCTTGAAGCTATACCCAAATCCCGCGCGGGAATACGTCATTTTGCAAACCGAAAGCGAAAACCTGGGCCACATCTCGATATTCGACGCTCTGGGCCGACGGGTGTATGACACTTCTTTCCGTGGCGCGAAGGCCAGGATCAATGTTCAGGATTTCCCAAAAGGGGTGTACACCGTGCTGGGTCGCGGAAACGGCGGTTTTTTGGGCAGGTTTGTGGTAGGGTTGTAATGCCCCCAATGAACCTTTGCGCTATTGCTTGAAAATTTACCCAATGTAAATTAACGTAAATACCCCGTAATATCTGGAATCGCAAGGGGCAATCCATTAAATTTGGGGCATGACCCTTTCCGCATTTCAAGCCTTCCGCACGGTGCTGGCACTCTATGTCTCTATCCTGTTTGGCGGAAGCCTTATGGCCCAGCCCATACCCCAGCAAGTGCAGGTGGCCATGCGCAGCATCGGGCACCGCGTGCTGCTCAGCACCGGCGACTCCACCTCACGGGTATTGCCTGTGGTGCAGGAAGGCAAGCGCTACAAAATCTCGTTTGATACCCATTTTGAGTTCAACCCTGTCGATATGGCCACTGCCATAGATGAAGTGTTGGGCGGCAAACAGCTCTCTGAAAACTACACGGTAGAGGTAGCCCAATGCGCCAGTGGCGAGGTGGTGTACAGCTACGCCATAAGCCCTGAACAAGGCACCACGCAAATACCCTGTGCCTCCCGCATCCCGCCGCCCGATTGCTACCTTGTCTGCATCACCCTGCACGATGCGCTGCCCGCTGAAGCAACCAACAAGGCCTCCATGCCTGCGCACTGGTCTATCGCCCTGGCCCTCCTCATTGCTGCGGGCATTGGCGGCATTGCGCTGTACCGCGCCAAGAGAAGAAATGCTTCTGCAAATGAGGCCCATACCGTGCGCATAGGCAAGTACACGGTCGACAAGCGCAATATGGAGCTGCGCTGTGGTGAGGACCGTCAGGTGCTCACCGGCAAGGAAACGGAGTTGCTCCTGCTGCTGCAATCGGCGGTGAACAGCACGGTGCAGCGCGAGGCCATCCTCCACGCCGTGTGGGGCGATGAGGGCGACTATGTGGGCCGCACCCTCGATGTGTTTATCTCCAAACTGCGCAAAAAACTCGAAGCCGACCCCGGGGTGCGCATTGCCAATATACGCGGGGTCGGCTACAAGCTGGTGGTGATCGACGAAGGCGCATCCCGAATTTAATTCCGCCGGCAAGGGCGGTTCAGCCTGCCAGCGGGCTTGCTCAATCTCTAGGCATGTCGCTGCCTTGAGGGGATTTCCTGTCCTCAACAAGGTTCATGGTAGCGAAACAATCCCAGCCAACCACCAAACCAAATAAAGCCTTTCTGGTCCTGAAAGGTACTGCTGAAGGTATGGCTGATGCAGCTTTGGGCCTCAAAATAGTGCCGAAGCTTATCGCCCTCGTAGCTGTAAGTGCCCACACCATTTACTGTAAACCATAAGCGCTGCCGCGCATCTTCGTACAAGTGGCTCACCTCTCTGCCCCTATGGCCCGCCTGGGTTTCCATGCGGGTAAATGTGAAATCACCCTTTCCTTGACCCAGCGCTCCATCGAGGCGGCACACGCCATCGTCTTGCGTGGCAAACCACATCCGTCCCTGATGGTCTTCAAGGATATCGCGCACCGTATCGCCGCAGAGGCCATCGCGGGTGCTCAGCTGCCGCCAGGGATTCTCCGCTTCGGCATCGTATACATGCGCTCCATGGTTGCTGCCAAACCACATGCGGCCCTGGCGGTCTTCCATGATGCTGTGGATGGTGCCGCCGCGTTCAGGCTGCGGTTCAGCATCAATTCCCGGAAGGGCAACAGAAAGCACGTCAATAGGGCCCTCTCCTGCCCATTTCGTCAGGTCGATGCGGGCCGCCCCATTTGCCGTGCCCAACCAGAGCACACCTTGCTGATCGATGGCCAGGCTGCGCACATCCTTATGGGGCAAGCCTTCCCTTTCGGTAAATAGGGTGAAACTGTGCAGGTCGGCTCCAGCCTTATGGCAAATGAGCCCATCAGCGGTGGCAAACCACATGTTGCCGTAGGCATCTTCGCACATTTCCCGCACTTGCCTGCCCATAAAGCCCTGATCGGGATTGAGGTAAGTGAGCATATCGGCAGCGAAATGCAACACACCGTAGCCATGGGTACCAAACCACATGTCGCCATTGCGCTGCTGGGCGATGGAGGTGATGTAGAGCCGCACATCCCAGGCAGACTCGAGCGGATCAGGATCCGGTCGGTTCCTTTCGAACAAGTCGCGGGTGTAGCTGCCATCGGCCAGTGTGGCGTAATGGCGGTACAATTCGACTTTTTCAGAGGCTTCTTCTTTTGCCTGCCCGCTTTTTTGTCCGGAGCAGGAAGCGGTGCTTAGCGACAGCAAGAGACTGCATTTCAGCGCAGCCATTAGGATGAATTTTGTCATGGGTTCTATCTTTTCAGCCAAGGTATGGCAGCCCTTTACCCCTGAATATGAAAGAACGTAAAACAGTGTAAATGGAAGGTAAATATTTGGTTAGGTGCGCTGTCAACCTATTTCAAGAGGGCACACTTTGCCTGTTGCCCCTTGCCAACTTAGCGCTAGCGATCTCATCGACCGCAGGGAGATAATTGCCTATTGAATTACCCCCCCCCCATTAAACCTGTCCCCTTACCAATTCTCCGGATTGCAGATAATGTAATTTGAAATGCGTTGGTATTGCGCATCATTGCGGATGATGTGGTCGTGAAACCGCGATTGCCATCCGTTTGGTAAACCCAATCGGTTGGCCTGTTTCGTAACAGCCGATTTGTAGGAACCGATAATTGATGAAACCGTTTTTTTGCCCTGGTTGCCACGGCGGGATTGGCCGGGTGGCAGATACAGGGCATGCCCTGTATCCACAGGCCCCGACCCATCCCCCGATTTATCCAACACCAATATCCCATGCACATGGTTCGGCATCACGACAAACGCCCCCAATTCCACAAACGGAAAATGATTCGGTATTTGTTTCCAAAAAATGTCCGCAATCGTCCCCGTCGGCGACAGAATCATTTTTTTGTTTTCAATATGCCCAAAATGATGCACCCGGCCCTGGGTGCAAATGGTGATAAAATACGCACCGTTCCACCCGTAATCCCACCATTGCGCCCGGGTGGTTTCGACGCGGTATTTGTTTTGGAATTTGGTCATTGGCCTGCATGACAAAGGGATATACCGAAGGTAGAAAAAATAATGGACGATACCATTTTTTTGCCCCAGTTGCCGCGGCGGGTTTGGCCGGGGGTTTGCGCCCCCGGTTTACCCAATACCAATATCCGATGCAAAAGATTCGGCATCACGACAAATTCACCCAATTCGCCAATTGGTAAAGGGCAACAAACAATATGCAATAATTGATAATCACCTGTTGATTATTGAAAAAAGGCACATCCATCTCAAAAGGAATGTACGATTATAGGGCAATGGGCAATAGCTCTGATGTTAAACATTGACCGTCTCCTTACTAAATACAATTTTGGAAATGCATGGCTTTAGAATTGAAATCTATCCGTAGATATCTTCCAGTTCCAGCTTTTTTATTCTCGAGCGAATGGCGCCCCGGGTGCGGCCGAAATGTTTGGCCATGTCTTTGGCATTGATGCCTTCACAATACATCACTGTGAGCTCTTCATCGAGCGCTTCGGTCCATGGCATGTATGCCCCGTGGTGCTTGTTGCGCGCTTCTGCCACACTGTACGCCTTTGCAGAATCTACAGTGGTGAGCGGTTTTGGTTCGTATTCAAGGCGAGGTTTCTCTTCTTTGGGCACCCGCATGATGTGTATATGCTTCGAAGCTGGGAGGCCTTGCGGCAAAAGTGTTTCCGGGAGGTGGATGCTCTTTTTGGCACGGGTTAGTGCTACGTAAAGCAGGTTGATTTCCTCGTTCAGTTTTGCACCCACCGATGTGATCCTTTTCGCCTCGATGGCGTACTTTTCCAGCTTCTCTAAAGTTATGAAATCATTGACAATTTGAATTGCATCGTACTCCATGCCCTTGCTGCGGTGCACCGTCGAAAATATCATTTCAGCTTCTTCCTTATTATCGGTTTCGATATGTTTTGCTTTGATACTCCTGATTATTCCGGGAATGTCATTGCCGTATTCCCGCACTATTTCCACCATCATACCAAGCTGTACATCGTCCGTCAATTTAATGTATTCTTCGAGTTCTTCGAGGTTCTTCATTTGCCGTATTAGCTTATCCTTAATGGCGCTGTGCCTCATATTGTACAAATGCAACACGTCGTAAAGGGAGGCACCATCATCGGCATACGTGTAGGAGTTGATATTGCCCTCGAAGTAGATTTTCTTCACCTTCTTCTTTTCCGTTACGTATTCTATAGCTTTGAGAAGCAAGCCCAGATTGGTGCGGGCTATTACGGCCTTGGTTTTGATTTTTTCGGCATTACCCTTTCCATGAATGGTCGCAGGCGCATCCATATTTAGCACCCTTTTCCATTGCAGTATCTCCACTGCCAATCTTGCAATATCTTGCCCAAATCTGAAACTTGTGGAGAGGTAGTAAGTTTTGAAATCTGTGTTTTCGAGTGAATTAATCGCATACCGCCACCCGTATATTTGCTGATGCGTATCGCCAACAATCACCTTGGTGGCTTTTTGCTTGAGGAATAGGTCGAGCATCGCCGCCGATGCATCCTGACCTTCGTCGAAGAGGATGTAGTCATAGGGCAATTGAGGCTCCATCAACTGAAATTTCTTAAGGTAGAAGTCGTGTGTGATTTCAATTTCGCCCTTGTCCATTCGCGCCAGCAGCTGGCGGGTTTGCTTTTCTATATAAGTATAAAAGGTCGATACAAAGGTCTTTGCTTTTGGATCGCTCACGGTTTCCAAATAATTCAGATCCTGTATCCTGGCTTTGTCGCTGTTACAAAAATAGGCGCAGAATTTATTGACATGGTTGGCTAGGATGAATTCGGCGTGCTTTTCGCCATTGCCTTGCAGGCCCAGTATTTCGGCTATAGCCTGGGTATTGTAGCCATGTGGATTTATGCGGTATCCATAGCGCCCCACAGTGTGCTTGAATGCCAGCGAGTGTGTTGTTTCCACTTTCACATTGTCCAGTCCCTGCTGCTCAAATTTTTTGATGGCTTCAAGCTTCACCGACTTGTTGAAGGCGAGGTAGAGTATCCTACATTTACGGGGGCGCGCCTTGGCATACTCAATGATGGTGGTGGTCTTTCCCGAACCCGCCACGGCATTTATCTTGATGTGCCCGGCCGATTGTATGATGTCCTGTTGTTCTCTGGTTAGCTCCATGGCAAGCAACTGATCATGGTTGTGATGATCTGATGATTGTAAATATAGACTATTGGGCTGATTTTGCAAAGGATATAAGGGGGCATTTTTTACAGAAAGGAAAGGGCAAGGAAAGCAATTATCTCCCTTCGGTCGATAAGATCGCTGCGCTTAGTTATCTCCCTTCGGTCGATGAGATCGCTGCGCTTAGTTA
>DAIRDH010000003.1:84776-93417 GCA_036796255.1 Cryomorphaceae bacterium | reverse complement strand
GGCAGCTTTTTGCAAATGCGCAATATGCTGCAAAGCATCATGAACCGCTTCAGCCAGATCGCCGAAAGCGCGCTCTACCTGCAAGACTTGTTTGACTTTTTCGAGCTGCAGCCCGCAATTCGCAACACAGCTGGCATGCCTGTGCCCAACCCCATACGGGAGGGTTTCACTTTCGAAAATGTAGGCTTCAAATACCGCAATGCGGAGACCTGGTCACTGCGTCACCTGAGCTTTCACCTCAAGGCCGGAGAGAAACTCGCGCTGGTGGGCGAAAACGGTGCTGGCAAAACCACCCTCGTAAAGCTCCTCGCGCGCCTCTACGAACCTGCAGAGGGCCGTATTCTGCTTGATGGCCAAGACCTTCGTGAGTACGACCTCGCTGACCTTCGCCGCAATGTGAGCATCATTTTTCAGGACTACCAAAAGTTCCAGCTCGAAGCAGGTGAAAACATCGCCGTGGGCGACATCGGGCGGCGAAGCGAAAGCATCCGTATTGAAGACAGCGCTGCCAAAAGCCTCGCCGATACGGTGATCCAAAAGTTACCTGGCGGCTACAGCCAAATGCTGGGACGCCGATTTCTCGGTGGTGTAGACCTGAGCGGCGGCGAATGGCAAAAAATCGCGCTGGCCCGCGCCTACATGGGCGATGCCCAATTGATGATACTCGATGAGCCCACAAGCGCCCTCGATGCCAGGGCTGAAAATGAAGTCTTTATCCGCTTCTCAGAATTGATGCAGGGCCGCACAGCAGTACTCATCAGCCACCGCTTCAGCACGGTGCGCATGGCCGACCGCATCCTCTTTTTGGAAAATGGACAAATGCGCGAACTCGGCAGCCACGAGGAGCTTATGGCGCTCAATGGCAAATACGCAACGCTGTTTAGCCTTCAGGCCAAAGGATATATTTGATTCGTTCTTAAAAATGTTTCATTATTAAACCAAAAGGGCCTCCGGTATCGAAGGCCCCTCTTGGTTAGATTGATTTGGTCATCTTCAATTTCTTGACAATTGAATTAAACCGTCCCACAAATTATTCTCATTCGCAGCTATTCGACCTAAGTCATGACATTTACACTTATTCTGCCGTTTTATCGAAAGCAGGAAATGAGCAAGTCATAATAGAATTCAAATGGCTCAATTCGTTTAGAACAATACAAATATGCGGTAGTAAGATTTGGAATGCATTAACTTATGTTGCGCATTAGTTAGATCATGCAGCAAAGCCAATGCTTTCTAAAAACCAAAATCAAAAAATGAAACAAATGAGGTATGAAATCACGCCTGAAACACTGCCGAACCTATGCGCACCATGGTGCTGCCCTCTTCGATGGCAATGGAATAATCAGCGCTCATCCCCATGCTAAGGACGCGCATTTGCACGCTTGGGGGGATTGTCGCATCCTGGGCTTCAGGCGCTGAAGAGGTGGCGTGGTAGCTTTTTACTTTTTCGAAAAACTGCTTGAGTCCGGCGAACTCACTGCGCACCGTATCGAGGTTTTCAGTATTGGTGGCCATGCCCATAAGCCCAACAATGCGCACGTGGGCCATTTCTTTAAACGCCTCTGATTGCAATAACTCCAACGTTTCCTCTTCGCTCAGGCCAAACTTGCTCTCCTCCCGGGCGATGTGCAACTGAAGCAGGCAATCGACACGTCGGGGCACTTTTGCTGCCTGCTTGTCGATTTCCTGCAAAAGGCGGAGGCTGTCTACGCTGTGAATGCAGTGGATAAACGGCGCAATGTACTTCACTTTATTGCGCTGCAGGTGGCCTATAAAGTGCCACCTAATGTCGTCGGGCATTGATTCGGCCCGGTTGCTCAGGTCCTGGGCTTTGTTCTCCCCAAAGTCGCGCTGGCCAGCGGCGTAGGCTTCAGCCACTGCTTCGTCGGTGCTGTATTTGGAAACGGCCACGAGGGTGACCTGCTCTCCGAGCTCTTTCTTAATCTGCGCTATATTGTCGGCTATGCCCATTTGGTCATCTCGGGGTCGAGTATCAGCGCCCCGTCTTTATAAACCGGCAATACACTGGTTTGGTTTGGCGTGAGGCAATATTTGATGTCTTCATTGAGGTTGAGGTTGCGCAGTCGGCGGCGGTGCGAGCTGGCTTTCAGGAATCCAAAGTAGTTTACACTTGCCTTCTGGTAGAGAAACATCGCCGCGATGGTGCTGTCCTCGTCACTCATGTATTTGCCCGACTTGAGCAGGGCATCGGTGATGGCGCCTGCGCAAATGCTGTCTTCCAGGTTGAACTTGCCCTGCCAGCCGCTGGCCAGCAGCAGCACATCTTCCGGGTGGGCAATCAAAAAGTCGATGACCGCCTGCAGGTTGATCAGCGAGCCAATGAGCACTTTATGGGTTTTGGCTGCGATGTTGATGGCGCGGGTGCCATTGGTGGTTGTAAGCACCACCGTTTCGCCTTTCACTTCTGGTGTCATGTAGCTGAAGGGCGAATTCCCAAATTCAAAACCCTCTACAATCTGTCCATTGCGCTCGGCAGCTGCGAGGTAGCCCTCTGCCTGAAAGGCCCTTGCTTCCTCTACGGTCGATACGGGAATGATCTTTTTGACCCCATTCTCAAAGGCGGCGCAAATGGCCGTGGTGGCGCGCAGTACATCAATGGCTACCACGGCGGTGTATTCCTGCTTGTAGAGGTCAAACTCATCGGGCGAAAAGCATACTTCAATGCGAAATTTTTTAGGCATGGCAGTGGAGGATATTTAGGCGTTACGGTAAAATGGCGGCTTCACTACCACAGCTTTGCGGGCCCTGCCGCGCATGTCGATAAACACTTCGCTGCCCTCAGCGGCATGGCTCAAAGCCACGTAGCCCATGCCGATGGATTTGTCGAGCGATGGGCTTTGGGTGCCGGAAGTTACGCGGCCTATTTCCTCCCCTTCGGCATTTACTATCGCGTAAGCCTGGCGCGGAATACCTTTGTCCACCATTTCGAAACCCACGAGGCGGCGGCCTGTACCCTCAGCTTTGTGCTGTTCGAGGCGGCTTTTGTCAATAAAATCCTTGTTGAATTTGGTGATCCAGCCCAGCCCTGCTTCTATGGGCGAAGTGGTGTCGTCAATGTCATTTCCATAAAGGCAAAAACCCATTTCCAGCCTCAGCGTATCGCGCGCGGCGAGACCTATGGGCTTGATGCCCGCTTCGGCACCGGCTTCCATAATAGCGTTCCACACCTTTTCGGCATGTGCGTTGGGAACGTAAAGTTCGAAACCGCCGGCACCGGTGTAGCCCGTCGCCGATACAATCATACCCCCCAAATCCATAAATGCGCCTTGATCGAAGGTATAATATTTCATCTCGTCAAGCTTCATGGAGGTAAGGCTTTGCAAGGCTTCCGCAGCGCGTGGGCCCTGCACGGCAAAGAGGCTCAGGTTGTCGCTCACATTGCTCAGCTTTGCGCCAAAGGTGTTGTGCTTGTTCACCCAATCCCAATCCTTCTCGATATTGGAAGCATTGACCACGAGCATGTAGCGGCTTTCCGCCAAACAGTACACCAGCAAGTCATCCACAATACCGCCTTCTCCATTCGGAAAGCAGGAATACTGAATTTTGCCCGGCGTGAGCTTGGCCACATCATTGGAGGTGATGTACTGAAGGAGCTCCAATGCGCCCTCACCCTCTACGATAAATTCGCCCATATGCGACACGTCAAAGATACCAACGCCCTTGCGGACAGTCAAGTGTTCATCGATGACCCCTGTATAGCTCACCGGCATTTCGTAACCTGCGAAGGGGATAATTTTGGCGCCCAGCGCCTCGTGAATATGGTGAATTACGATTTTCTTCATTGTAGCTTATTTGGGTCGCAAAAGTAGCATTTTGCAGGGATGCAAAGGAAGGGATGAAGCAATGAACATAAATAGCGAATGAAAGCGCGTTTTTGTCGTCTGTACGATAGTGGAGGCACTGGTTAAGTCAGTACCTTTAGGGATATGAAAGCGATAGTACTCTTAACAAGTTTGCTTGTGGCCTTTTCGGCAAATGCCCAAATAGACGACCGCACGGAAACCGATTGCGATGGCAATTCACGCAGCATTTATGCCACCGGGCTTGAAGGGAGACCCCTTATTGTGGCTTCCAAAGGACTGGATTGCAGCATCTGTATGAACCATGCTCCCGCTGTGGCTGCTTTTGCGGAAAGCAATACTGGCATTATCGATGTGTGGGGCGCGATGGCTTACCGATACAGCACTGCCACCCCGACTTGCGGTGATGTTGAGGACTGGGTGAGCAGCTACAACTGGAGCCATGTGTTCAGCTTTGTAGATGAGGAAAGGCACTGGGTAGCGCTAGGCTTCCCGACGTACTACGTCATTCATCCCAATACCCACGAAGTGGCATATCAGGGTAGCAACTGGAGCATCGCTTCGAATACCGCCCTCGACATGCTTCAGTCACTGAGCACCGAAGTTGAATCAAGTGATTTGGTCAATAGCACAGTGCACGCTGATGGACATAATCTTCGCTTGCTGTTGTCTAAAGCCAGCCTGGCACAATTGGACATTGCCATTTACAACATCGCCGGGCAAAAGGTGTCGCAACATCGGGTAAATTCCGGCAGTGCGGCAATCCGTTTTCCTTTTACTGAAAAGCCGGGCATCTACATCTTGCACATGGAGCGCGATGGCCAAAGTGTGGCCTTGAAATTTGCAATGCTGCACTGATATTCTCTCAATTTACATTTCGCTTTTTGGGGTATCCAATTGTGGCAGCTAACTTCGCAGCATGAATTCCACACAAAAAAAGTGGTCGGCGCTGGCTGCGATATTGATGGCGCTCACGGTAATACTCGGAGCGCTCGGAGCGCATGCCCTGGAGCGCGTGCTGGAGCCCGCCCAACTCGATTCATTCAATACCGGAGTGCGCTACATGGCCTGGCATTCCATAGGGCTTCTCGTGGTTCAGTTGATGCCCTTGCAATACGCTTCCGCAAGAACGAGGTCATGGACCAGCTGGCTTTTGCTGGCAGGGATCATTTGCTTCAGCTTTTCAATATACCTGCTTAACCTTCGGAGCGTGCTCGGTATTGAGCAACTGGCTCCTTTACTGGGGCCGATTACTCCGGTAGGCGGCTTGCTGTTTATTGCCGGATGGTTGGTGCTCGCAGCTGGAATTTTGCGGGGTAAAAGTGTCAATGAAACACTTTGAATCCTTTTTGCAGTGAGGCATTATTCAATTCTTTTTCAGGATGTTGAAACATAAACTTTCCCTTAGAAAGCACCAACATCACGCTGTATAAGTCCTCATAAATGCCGTAACTTTACGCTCCCTATTGATGAACCCTAAAATAGAAGCATGAAGCATTACGGCATCGTACCGGACAACAATGATCTGGGCCCTATAGGCCTGGGAAACACAGAAAACATTTTTTGGAACCTCAACCCCGCCGAGCTGGTGGAAGAGACCATCGCTCAAGGCCTTGGAATGTTGAGCAACACCGGAGCGCTGGCCATCAGCACTGGCGACTTTACCGGCCGCTCTCCGAAAGACCGCTTTATTGTAGAAGACGACATCACCCGCGACAATGTGTGGTGGGGCGACATCAACATCAAGTTTGACAGCGCTAAATTTGACTTGCTATATAACCGCATATGCGCCTACCTCAATGGACGCGATGTGTATGTGAAAGACGCAGCCGTATGCGACCACCCGGAGCACCGCCTCCGTGTGCGTGTGATCACGGAATTGCCCTGGAGCAACCTCTTTATCGACAACATGTTTTTGCGCCTCAAGCGCGAGGAACTCGAAGCCTTTACCCCTGAGTGGACGGTGATATGCGTGCCCGGTTTCAAAGCCGATCCGGCCATTGACGGCACCCGCCAGGGCAATTTCGCCATCCTCAACTTTGGTCGCAAAATGGCCATCATCGGCGGTACAGGCTATACGGGCGAAATGAAGAAAGGCATATTCAGCGTGCTGAATTTCGTGCTGCCGCATTTCAAAGGAATTTTGCCGATGCACTGCTCTGCCAATGTAGGCGACGATGGCGATACCGCTGTATTCTTCGGCCTTTCCGGCACAGGAAAAACCACACTGAGCTCCGATCCCAACCGCGGACTTATCGGCGACGATGAGCACGGCTGGACCGACGATGGCGTTTTTAACTTCGAGGGTGGTTGCTATGCCAAGTGCATCAACCTCACCGAAGAGCAGGAGCCTCAAATATTTAAAGCCATTAAATTTGGTGCACTTTTGGAGAATGTAGTATTTAAAGAAGCGACTTCTGAGGTGGACTACAGCGACGGCAGCATCACGGAGAATACCCGCGTGAGCTACCCCATAGATCATATTGACAATGCGGTGAGTCCTTCAAGGGGTGGTGTTCCCAAAAACATATTCTTCCTCACTGCCGATGCATTCGGTGTGCTCCCTCCCATTTCTAAGCTCACTCCTGAGCAGGCTTCATTCCACTTCATCTCTGGTTACACCGCCAAAGTAGCTGGGACTGAGGAGGGCATTATCGAGCCACAATCGGCGTTTTCGGCATGTTTTGGGGCACCGTTCATGCCCTTGCACCCCGGCAAATATGCAGAGATGCTCGCTGACCGCATGAGAAAGCACAATACCACCGTATGGCTTATCAACACTGGCTGGAGCGGTGGCGCTTACGGCACAGGAAGCCGAATTAAGCTGCGCTATACCCGGGCCATGATCACGGCTGCGCTTGAAGGCAAACTCGATAATGTGGGGTACAAGAAGCACGAGGTTTTTGGCCTTGCTATGCCGACAGAATGTCCTGATGTACCACAAGAAATATTGAGCCCGAAAAATACCTGGAGCGACACCGAAGCTTATGACAACAAAGCCAATGAGTTGGCGCAGAAATTCATCAACAACTTCAAGAAATTTGAAGACGGCGTTTCGGAAGGCATTCGCAATGCAGCGCCGAGGGTACGCGAGAAGGCATAAGCACTACAGATGTGCAATCACTGGCTGGTAGCCTGGCGGTAACATAAACGTCTGAATTAATTGAAGAAACCACCTTAACGGGTGGTTTTTTTTTGACTCACTGTTGAGATTGCCCGCGTTAAATCTTGATCAAAGAGATATCTGAATAATCTCTGAAGGGCTCTCTTTTATCCTAAATATTTGTTAATTTTGGTTTAACCCTTGAGCAGGTCAGCAAAGTTGGCCTTCTCTGTGAATTTCGCCAATCGCATAAAATTAGACCCAATATGGTGCTACTCCTACGTCGCCCATTCATTGTAATAGTACTTTCACTCCTCACGTTCACGGGATCGCACGCACAGCCTTCCATGGCTGAGCATTGGAATGAAGCATGCCTGCTCGCGATAAGCCGTGACTTTGCGCGCCCAACTGTTCACGCCCGCAACTTGTACCACCATTCCATAGCGATGTATGATGCATGGGCGGCATATGACCCCGCTGCCGAACGCTTCCTGCTGGGCAAAACCCTGGGCAGCTACACAAGCGTTTTCAATGGGGTAAACATTCCCTCCAGTACTGAGGCTGTGGAGGCTGCGCGCGAAGAAGCCCTTAGCTTTGCGGTATTCAGGCTACTGCGCCACCGGTTTATGACCTCACCCGGCGCGGGACTCACCATTCCCGACCTTAACAGCCGCATGGATGTGCTGGGCTATGACCGAAACAATACCTCAACCGATTACATCAATGGCGGCCCTGCAGAACTCGGCAACTACATTGCCCAACAAATCATCAATTACGGCATTACAGACGGTTCAAATGAGTCAGCCAATTATGGCAACCTGCAATACACTCCCTTGAACCCAAACATTTTGCCAGAGCAGCCTGGTACTGGGGGTATATTAGACCCCAACCGCTGGCAGGCCATTTCACTTTCTGTCGCTATCGATCAATCTGGCAATGTGGTGTCTGACCCACCCCACCTTTCGCCTGAATGGGGAAATGTGGTACCTTTTTCACTGAATGAATCAAATAAGAGTGTGCTGCAAAGGGATGGTATTGACTGGAATGTGTTTTTCGATCCTGGTTTTCCTGCGCTGATAGACACCACAGACGACAGTGGCTTCGAATCACTTTGGAAATGGAATTTTTGCATGGTCAGCATTTGGCAAAGCCATCTCGACCCCAACGACCCTATCATGATGGACATTTCGCCCCTTGGGCAGGGTAATATTTCTTCATATCCAGAGCAATTTGAAGACTATCCCAGTTTCTACAACTTTTTGGAAGGCGGCACCACAAGCCCTGGCCACAGCATAAATCCGGTCACGAACCAAGCCTATGAGCCTCAATTTGTGAAGCGTGGCGATTACGGCCGCGTGGTTGCTGAATTTTGGGCTGATGGACCAAGTTCTACAACTCCCCCCGGCCATTGGTATGAAATCTACAACGAAATAAGGCACCACCCACTTTGGGTTAATAAATGGCAGGGCGAGGGAGAAATTCTCAGCCAACTTGAGTACGATGTAAAGGCGTATCTCACCCTGGGTGGCGCTATGCACGACGCTGCAATTACGGCTTGGAGCATCAAGGGCTATTACGATTTTGTAAGGCCGGTATCGGCAATTCGCTATATGTGCGAAATGGGTCAGTGCTCTGACCCCAACGGTATGAGCTATCACCCCGCGGGTATGCCTTTGCTGGCCGGACACATTGAACTGGTGCTGGAGGGTGACGCGCT
>DAIRDH010000003.1:79526-84676 GCA_036796255.1 Cryomorphaceae bacterium | reverse complement strand
CCGCAGGCATTCAATTATGCCAACAATATTTTCGAAATTGACAGACCTGGAGTAACGTCTATCAATATGAGCAAAATAAATATAAATATCGATGACATTGGCACTGAGTTCTCGGCTGTAATTACTTTCAGCCGGGCCATGGACACCTCCACTCCTCCCGGAATCTCATTTATTGGTGAAGACCCTTTGTTGCTTAATGCTATTTCGGTAACTTCTGTAGAATGGATCAACAGCACCCAATATGCCATTGTGTATGAAGTTGAAACCAGCGAACTAGAGCTTTACAACATCGCCATGCGTATTGCAGGGTCAAAAGATAGTGAAGGGCTCGCGCAAAATGTGTTTTTGCAAACGAGTCCATTTATTATCGACACCAAAAGACCTCAAGTTGACAATATCAGTTTCAACACCAACTTGCTCAACGATAGCAATGCCCAGGTAGATGGCCTCGTTCTGACCCTAAATATGAGTGAAGCCAGCAATATAGGGCTGATGCCAAATATTGGTTTTGATGCTTCGGCAAATTTGGATGATGTGCTGATCTTCAACTCCAGCAGCAGCCAATGGTTAAATTCCGAACAGTATCAGGCACATTTCGACCTGATGGATTCAGATGTAGAAATAGAAAATATCGCCATCGTCATCAGTAATATCGAGGACGAGGCGGGCAATGCAATGGAGCTCTATGACGCACCGGAAGTTTTTGCCATTGACACACGCAATCCGCTCATCGCTGAGATATCTGCGAGCAGTGATTTGCTGAACATTTCAAACATCGGCGGCAGTGCCATTACCATCTTGGTGGAATTTGATGAAGATTTAAACACAGCCCTCAATCCCACTTTCATTTTTCCGAACGACGATCCATTGGCTGAGGCACTGGTATACAATCCTGCCGCAAGCAATTGGCTGGATGCACGAACCTTCTCGTTCACCTTCAATTTGAATCAGGTAGCCATTGAGTTGGACGACATCGTCCTTGTTGCATCTAACGTTTTTGACCTTGCCGGAAACCCGGCTGCTATTGAGAGCATTGCATCACTGTTTAGCATCGATACCAAAAGGCCTGTGATTACTGGACTTTCGCCACAAGGACTTACCCTGGCCGACGCCAATGCTGAGGATGGCATTTTTGAAGTCACCTTGAGTTTTTCCGAAACCATGAATGTGAATCAGCAGGTATTACTGCAACTTTCAGGACCAGATGGTATTGCCCCCAGCTTAATGTACAACCCCTTTAACAGCACATGGATTGATGAACAAAACTTCAACGCCGTGTTCAATTTCAGCGATCAGAACATAACCCTCGATAACGTTAATCTGCAGGTAAGCTTCGGTGCTGACGTTGCCGGCAATTTGCAAACGCCATATGAGCTGCAAGACTGGATTGATGTGGATACTGAAAATCCCGAGGTTCTGGTGCTTTTTGCAAACACCTATGCAATTGGCAATTCGAACGTGGGAGAAGGTGAGTTTTCGCTGCTTGCACTGTTCAGTGAAGCCATGGATACCGGTCAAACACCGCAATTGAATTTTACAGCCGAGGGTGAGCCATCGTCGGTTCTGGTTTTAAACCCTGCGCTTTCAGAGTGGGAGAATTCTTACTCTTTCCATGCCTATTTTGATGTACTGCCGCAGCAAGTGTTTATCCCATCAGTGGGTGTGCTTTTGACAGAGGCTTACGACGTTGCAGGAAATGATCTGAACGCCACACCCTGGACCGATTTCTTCAGTATTGATCTCGACGTGCTGAACACCGCTGGCGGACTTGCGGAGTATGGACTGGAAATGTATCCAAATCCTTTTCGTTCAGGACAGACGCTGAATTTGGGTGTTGCTAAAGGGCTCAACAATGCGGTACTGCGCATCTACAGCCAAAGTGGCCAATTGATTGGGGAAACCCTGCTACCTTCTTTGAATGCTGGTGTGTACGACATCACACCGCGGCATTTGGCAGCAGGTATTTACCTCGCCGAAATCAGAAGTGATGAAGGCCGGGCGCTATTTAAATTGGCGCTTGTTGATTAAAGTGATTTGGGCTTGAATGACCGATTGATCAACCGTAATTTGTGAATTGAAGCTTCGCAATCAGTGTGAAGCTCACATTTCTGTTTACATTTCGGGAAAATTGCGTTAGATGGTTCCTATTATTCGCTGTGCTGCGCTTGCAGTTTTCCTGCTGTTGATTCATTGCCAATCGCATGGACAGCTATTTGCTCAAAATGACAGGCCTCAATCCGATGGAGTGGCCGGCAGCGATATTCCAGCTGAGCCAACGCTGGAGGAAGGCATTCGCAAAATGCAGCGCTACAACCTCAAACTGACGGAAATCAACCGCATTTTACGACGCGAGCTCGATACCGCTGATGTCATGCTGGTGCTGCCAGGGGCAGAAAGAATTGTACAGGTGGTTGAAAACAGGCTGGAAAAAACAAATGACAACGTAAACCTCCGTTACCTCAATGCCCTGGAGAATCTGCTTAACAGCATGCGTACCCAACTCAACCGAAGTGAGAGAACCATCACCCAGCGGGCGGTGGTGCTGGCCGACTCAAGAATCCATATTGATTCCATTCTCAACGACGACCTGATGCGCTATGCCAGGAGCGACGGAGCTTCGCTTCCCTCCTATACCTCTGCGCATGCAGAGCTGCAAAAGGGATTGGAGCAAACCAATCAATCGCTGACAGCGCAAAGGCTCGAAGTAGCTGCCTTGCAGTCGCGGGTGGCCAATGTGACCAACAGGCTGGTGTATATCAATGACCAGCTCCAGATTCAAAAACGCAACCTTGAAAGGGCACTTGCTAAAAAAGAAATTAATTACATCTGGGAAAGTCAGTCAGACGCCAATTCTCCACGATTGATTAATGTATTAAAAGACTCGTTCAAGCTCAATCAAATCATTTTCTTCCGGTATACCGCCGGACACCTTGGAATAGGCACATTACTGCTGCTGCTTTGGGGATTTTTATACTACCGCATCAAGCGAAACCTTAGACATATCGAAGGAAACAAAGAATTTGCAAAGCTGATTTTGGGCCGTGCCGACTTTGTAACCCGCTACCCACTCCTCTCTACACTACTCATTATACTGGCCATTGCACCATTGTTTTATCCCAACAGGCCGGTCATCTTTACCAGCACCCTGATGATTTTGGTGGTCAGTATTGCCGGATTTCTTCAGCATTCCCGCATCAATTCTGCTGTCTTTTTCAGCTGGTTGGCCTTTTACGTCTTGTTTCTACTTGCTACGGTGAGCAATCTGTTTTGGGAAAATGCTGCACAGGAACGCTGGTACCTCTTTGCACTTGGAGTTCTTGGAATTGCGCTGGCTTACAGAATCATAAGGCTCAAAATGATCAACAGGGCAAAATTGCCAAATTACGTGCTGACCATTGCCGGATTGTATATTGTGGTGGAGGTGGTCGCCCTTGTGGCCAATATGCTTGGGCGCTTCAGCCTTGGAAAAATACTCGGAGTCACCGCAACAATGAGCCTAATGCATGGCTTAGGCCTTATCGTATTCGTCATCGCGGTGAAGGAATTTATTTACCTGCAATTCGAAGTAAGCCGAAAAAACCACAACGAATACGTGTCTTATCTTGACTTTGACGGTATTCAGAAGCGCATCTTACGGTTCTTTTCTTTTGTCGCCATTTTCATTTGGGCCTTTTTCTTCCTTGACAATCTTTCCGCATTCGATTGGATAGTAGATCATGTTAGCCAGTTTCTCAGTGAGGAGCGAAAGCTTTACAATGCGACTTTCTCGTTCGGAAGCATCGTCGTTTTCTTCCTTGTGATTTATCTGTCCTATGTCCTGGCCAATAACGTGGCGTATTTCGCATCCATAAAGGACAAGCAGAATAAGAGCAGGGACAAGCGTCTCGGGTCACGAACTTTGCTCATCAGGCTGGCCATCATCATTACAGGCTTCATCATTGCCGTAGGCCTCTCAGGTGTTGAACTCGATAAGCTTGCCATTGTGCTTGGTGCACTTTCCGTAGGTATCGGATTTGGCTTGCAAACAGTTGTAAACAACCTGGTTTCAGGAGTGATTCTGGCCTTTGAACGGCCTGTTCAAATAGGCGACAGTGTGCAGATTGGCACCATCGAGGGCGTGGTACAGGAAATAGGAATCCGCGCCAGCAAAATAAAGGACTGGAATGGCGCTGAGGTTATCATTCCCAATGGCGATCTCCTTTCACAAGCGTTAATCAACTGGACGCTGAGCGACAAAACGCGTCGTATTGAACTTTTTATCGGCGTAAGTCACAAATCGGATATTGAGCAAGTGACACAGCTTATCAACTTAGCGTTGAAGCTCGAAGGTATCATCGACCACCCACCACGTCAGGTATTGCTTCAATCTCTCAACGAGCGAAGCATCGAGTTTCGCGTCTTGTTTTGGGTGCGCGACTTTGATACCTGGCTCATCCTTCGCGATCAGGTGATGCGCGGAATTTCCAAGCAATTCCAAATTCATGGCATAGAAATACCTTTCCCTCAAAGGGATCTGCACATCAAATCGGCGACTGGCTTAATCCGGGAAGAGGTGAAAAGCAGGCAACAAATTAATGATGAATTGAGCGCCTTGTCATCAAAAGAAAGCCAAGAGTCTAATACCTCGCCCACAACAAAATCGAACGATCCTAAAGACAATCGCCAATGAAATTTAAAATTCAAGTGCCCATGATGCTCTGCTTTCTGAATATGGCCTTATTTCCAAAGGCCGATGCACAGCCGAACGGCGTACCACAGGTTTTTCTGGACCGCTTCGACAGGGCTTTTGAATATACCGAAGCCATTGCACAAGCCATGCCCGACTCTCTTTACGGCTTTAAGCCCAATGAGGAAGTGTTCAGCTTTGGCAAGCAAATACAGCATGGGGTTAAAACCGTCGTAAGGCACACTGAAAACTACCATCTCAAGCAGCTTTCAGACGACATTGACAGTCGCTACAGCAATGATGTACTCGACAAAGAGAGCGTACTCGAACAGCTCAAACGGGCTCACCAAGAAGTGCGTGCAGTGCTTGTAAACATGGAAGGAGCGAAATGGAACGACGATGTAGAATTCTTCTCAGGCACCTTTCCCACCTGGCATTTTTTTCAAATTCTGCTCGACCACCTCACCCACCACAGGGCAATGGC
>DAIRDH010000003.1:73864-79426 GCA_036796255.1 Cryomorphaceae bacterium | reverse complement strand
ATCTTATTGGGCTTGATGTATTGCTCGCGGCCTATGTTGAGCTCCACTTCCGTAAATTCCCCAGGTGTATCGCGTCCGGTGCGCTCGCGCTTCGGCCCTCTTTCAAAGCCTCCACGGTCGCCGCCTCGGTCTCCTCTGTCTGCACCGCGATCAGCACCTCTCGATGGCCTCTCGCTTCGTTCGCCGCGCGATTCGCTGCGGTCGCTGCGCGATTCGTAAGCGCGCGGTTCGCGGCCGGCGCTATTGCGGGAGTTTTTAGTCGCATTAATATCATCGGGCATGCCTGCCTCCTGACTTGCCTGCTGTGCGAAAGCCCATTTGGTCCAAAGTTCAATGATTTCTTCACGGCTGCGCTCTTCGAATTTCATAAAGACAGCGGCTGGGATATCTCCCATTTTCTTAATGTTGCCAGTACCAGCCAAGAGTTTATCGGCCATGTTGAGCACATTAAACTTGGTGATCTCGTGCAACAGTGGAACCTGAAGGTGCTCGAATTGCTTGCCCGTCATGCGCTCCAGATCGCGGATGCGGTTTTGCTCGCGGGTGTGTATGATGCTCACGCAAATTCCACTTTTGCCGGCACGGCCTGTACGACCGCTTCTGTGCACGTACACTTCCGGATCGTCGGGAAGGTTAAAGTTCACCACGTGGGTGAGCTCATCTACGTCGAGTCCGCGGGCAGCCACATCGGTGGCCACGAGCAAGCGCACATGCCCTTTTCGGAAAGCGCCCATTACCTTGTCGCGCTGTTGTTGCGAAAGGTCGCCGTTGATGGCCTGCGCGCTATATCCTTTTCGCGAAAGCTTCTCAGCAATATCGGTGGTCTCGGTGCGGGTACGGCAAAAAACGACGCCGTACATGTCTTCGTGACCAGCCACGATACGGCTCAGTGCTTCAAAACGGTCGCGCGCCTGGACCATGTAGTACACGTGCTGAATGTTGGAAGCGCCTTCATTGCGCTTGCCCATACTTATTTTCACAGGGTCCTTCATGTAGCGACCCGCGATGTTTTCCACGCGTGATGGCATGGTGGCAGAAAAGAGCCAGGTGCTTTTTTCTGCAGGCGTTTGCTCAAAGATCGATTCGAGGTCGTCCTTGAAGCCCATGTTGAGCATTTCATCGGCTTCATCGAGTACGAACCAGCTGATGTTCTGTATGCGAAGTTCATTTCGCGAAAGCATATCAATGACGCGGCCGGGGGTTCCCACCACGATTTGCGTGCCTTTGCGGAGGGCGCGAATTTGTGTGTCAATGGATGCTCCACCGTAAATGGCTGTAATTTTGACTCCACCCATAAAGCGGCTGAAGTCGTTGATGTCACTTACTATTTGCAGGCAAAGTTCACGCGTAGGGCACAAAATGAGCGCCTGTACGTTGGGATTGTCTACTTCGATGCGCTGCAGCAATGGAAGGCCGAATGCAGCAGTTTTACCAGTACCCGTTTGGGCAAGGGCAATCATGTCGGTCGAAGGCTTTTGCAGCAATTCGAGCGTGCGTTCCTGAATGGGAGTTGGATTTTCGAAACCTAGCTTGGCTATGGCCTCGAGCAGTTCAGGCCTGAGGCCTGCTTCTTGAAAACTAATCATAAAAGTTGTGGGGTTTTTGCCGTGATGCCTTTACGGCAAAAACGAGTGTAATGTGAAATAATATAGCGGTTCGGGTAGGCATAAGTCAGGCTGAACGGCGCCGCAAAGGTACATTTTATAATCGACTCAGCGAGAAATAAATCAATGCACCTGATGATGCCAATAATTTCAATGCTGGAAAGCATCAAGAGATCAAAAACAAGCCTCTGGTAAGGCTTGATGGTAATCTAATAGTTGCCCGATCGCTTGCGCATAAACCACTCAGTGCTCAGCAGCACAAGGATCAAAGCGAAAAGCCACTTCAGGTTAAGGATGCTGTCGAATACTTCAGTAGTATAGCTCACAGGCTTGAGCTGCGCCGTTTGGTCGAGATATTTTTTGATTTCACCACTTTCAGATGGGTAGAATACTTTTCCGCTCGAGGCTTCAGCCATGGCATAAAGCAGGTTGTGATTTGCCGTAAGGCTGGCACCTTCAAGTGCAAATGGCTTAACCGCGATTTGACCACTTTCCGAGAGTCGCGCTCCTCCCCTGCTGGTGCTGGCTGTGTAGTTGTAATTACCTACGGGCAGGCTTCCGGCATCAAGGCGATACGCATTGGTGGTGCGGCTGAACACAAAGGGATATTCGCGGCCTTCCTCATCGGTGAAGAGGATGTTGACTTCGCTGTCGTTCACTGGTTCATAGGCATCATTGTATAACTCGGCACCAAATACGATGCGCTCATTTTCCATAAAGCTGAGGTCGTGGTTGATTCTGAAGAGCCGCTTGTCGGTTTTCAGTGCGAGGAATTGCACAAGGCTGCCGATGAAGGTATCAAAGCGCTTGTGGCCTTGGGTAGTGGCGTAATCATATAATCTCCAGCGCCACAGGCCCTCACCGAGCATTACGGCTACCTTGCGGTCGGAAGTTTTGTTGAGAACCAGCAGAGGATCGTCGGTGCGGATAGAACCTACCCGCTGGTAGAGCAGTACATCGGTTGAGTTGGCTTTGCGCCAATTTCCAAACGCCACCTTCAATGGCGGTGCATCGCGCATAAATGCGTTGAGCTCCGCATCGAGCTTAAAGCTGCTGAAACCGTCGGCTACGGTGGCGCCCACGTCGTGGTAGCTGCCGCGCCAGCCGCCTATGTCGAGGCCTAAGCCATATTGCGGTAGTGTGTTCAACACTGACTGGGTTCCCAAAATCGCGAAAATCGGCTTATCACTCTTGAGCAAAGCAAGTCGCAACTCCTCACTGCGTGGATGCACCACAGGAATTTGGTGCAGCACCACAAGGTCATACGCATCGAGCGAAGCGCTGAAATCACCTATCAACTGGACTTCAGCCTGGTAATTCTCGTTGCTGGTGATGGCATTGCGGAGGGCAGCAATATCAGGATGTGGTGATGCAGCCAGAATCAAAATCTTTTGCCGGCTGTCGATCACGTCCACAAATACTTCACGGACATTGTTGGCAAGGGTAAGTTCGCCTTCTTGCGCAGCAATGCGCAAAGTGTAGCGCTGGGTTCCGGGCTCAGTGGCATCGAGCAGCAGCCGAATGGGCTTTCGGAAAGCCTCGTCTGCTACTTCTATGCTTTCGCTGTGAATGGTTTTTCCTTTGTGCACAACGCTGAAATTCAACACGCGGCCATTCAGCTTGCGTGCCTCGAGCATCACTTCAATAGGAAACTTGTTGTCCAGATAAGCGATACGGTTGGCGGCCACTTCGGCTATCAGGGCATCGCGCTGTACCATGGTGTCGCCGAGAGCCAGCGGCAGCACTTTGAAATTACTTGCTCGAAGGGTGTAGCGCGGATTGGCTCCGCGGTTGTTAATTCCGTCTGTGGCCAGCACCACTGCGCCTATATTGCGGTTTGCGTAGCGATTTTGTACCTCACTTAGTAACATAGAGATGTCGGTAAGCGGATCAGAAAAGTCGAGCGCAAGGCCTTCCTTCACATTTTGGCCAAAGCTGTAAGTAGCCACTTCGTAATCGCTGCCAAAAGATCCCTCAAGCGATTCGAGCATTTGGCTCAATGAGTCGCGAAGCTTTAGCGAATCCTTGCCCATTACCATGGACTGGGAATTGTCAGCAGCGATCACAACAATGGGTGGCTCTATCTCTTTGTCGAAGTAGCGCAACATGGGCTCAAGCAGCAGCATGGCAAGAATAGTCACCACCACAAAGCGCAGTGCGGTGAGACTCCTGTGCAGCAGGGGCTGTTCCTTAAACCTGCTTTCGCGAAAATAGAGCAAGGCCGCATACAGCGCACCGGTAAGGATGCACAACAAGAGAAACCATGTGGGATATGAAAATACGAAGTTGTTCAAAATCAGGTGAGCATGCCTCCGTCCACATTGATGGTTTGTCCGGTGATGTAGGCGCTCATATCACTTGCCAGGAAAAGGCAAAGGTTGGCTACATCTTCAGGTGTGCCTCCGCGCTTCAATGGAATCGAATTGCGCCATTCCTGAACCGTGGCTTCATCGAGGGCCGCGGTCATTTCAGTTTCTATGAAGCCGGGTGCTATGGCATTGCAGCGTATATTGCGCGAGCCAAGCTCGAGTGCGGTTGACTTGGTAAATCCGAGAATTCCGGCTTTCGAAGCGGCGTAATTGGCCTGACCGGCATTGCCCTTCACTCCTACCACTGAGCTCATGTTGATGATGGAACCATTGCGGGCTTTGAGCATGGTGCGCAGTACCGCTTTGGTAAGGTTGAATACCGACTTGAGGTTTACCGCCATCACTTCGTCCCACTGCTCTTCGCTCATGCGCATGAGCAGCGTATCGCGGGTGATGCCGGCATTGTTGACCAATACATCCACCGTTCCAAATTCTTTCACTACATCATCTACCAATTGCTGTGCTGCTGTAAAATCGCCAGCATTTGACTTAAAGCCTTTGGCTTTACCTCCATTTGCGGAAAGCTCTTGTTCAAGCTCTCGCGCCTTGTCGTCAGAGCTCATGTAGCTAAAGCATACGGTGGCGCCATGGTCGGCAAAAGTTTGGGCGATGGCCTTGCCAATGCCACGTGAAGCGCCAGTGATGAGGGCGATTTTTCCTTCGAGTAATTTCATTGAAATGGATTACGGTTATTAAATAGCTCGGGACAAAGTTAGCAATTGAGGTGTATTTGGACACTGCATAGGGAGGGCAATATACCCGCTTTCATTACAGGCAATTCTACACCAGGAATCTCAATCCCTGAGCAGGGTAACATTTCCCGTATAGGTGCGCTGCAATCCATCGATGGGAATAAACCTGATAATGTAGAAATACACCCCACTAGAACACATTGCCCCACTGCGGTAGTGTGTGCCATTCCACCAAGAGCCTGCCTCTTCCGATTCAAAAACCACCGTGCCCCAGCGGTTGTACACTTGAATCCAGATATACAAAGTTTGGTCTACCCGGGGCACCCAACTGTCATTAAAGCCATCACCATTGGGGGTGAAAATATTGGGAATGATGATGATACAACTCGATAGCTCTACATCAATGATTGCGGATGACTTGCACCCATTAAAATCAGTGGCAAGCAGGCTAAAACTACCGCTCTCAGAAGGGGTGAATGTAGGCTCGGTGGAGCCGTCCTGCCATTGGTATTCGCTAAAAATGGTGTCGGCACTCAATGCTAAAACATCCTCAAGGCAAAGCGCAGTGTCCGGTGGCAAGGATACCCATCGGGTTTCAATGAGTCCAATTTCAATCGCGGCGCTGTCGCCGCGACAACCCGCAATTTCACCTGACACCTGGTAAATACCCTCCTGCTCCATACTGCTGGCAAAAAAGCTTGTTTCGGCACCGAAGGCAACGGGGTTACCGTTGAGCGTCCAAGAGTATGTGGCGTCTGGCTCTGCATTGAGCACGCTTAGCGCAAATGAAGTTCCCGTGCATACAGGGGCATCGGTGGCAGGAATGGGTTGCTGAGGCCTCGGCTTGGGAGAGATACTTACCTGACCTATGGGGCCTGTGCAAAAAGCGGAGCTGAG
>DAIRDH010000003.1:0-73764 GCA_036796255.1 Cryomorphaceae bacterium | reverse complement strand
TTGTTGAGGGCCCAGGCTTGAGGGCCTTGACCTATTGCTCCAAACCACTCGTAATCCGAATAAAAATCATCGTTGGCAAGCACCAAAATGCTGTCGCCTGCGCATACCGGGGTGTCGTCGTCGAGTGCGATCTCCAATGCGAATGGACTCAGTACGACTTCAATTTCTAAGCTTGTTTGAATATCGCAAGATTCTACGGTAACGCCATAAATGCCCGGCTCGCTTACAATTTGTGTGCTCCCACCATCGGGTGGCAGTGGTGGCGCCCATACGATGGACGAACCTGAACCAGTAAGCACGGAAAGCTCAATGGTATCGCCAGGACACAACACCTCATTAGAGCCCGAAATGAAAGGTGTGGAATACTCAGCGACTTGCAAAGTATTGCTAACCAGAGAACAACCAGGATAGAATTCGAGAATCAAAAAATACAGACCCGGTTCGTCCACAAAAATGGAGGCCGAATCGCCGGCAAATCCGCCCGGGCCCTGCCAATTGTAATTTCCCTCAGCTGTGGTGAAGAGGTTTACAGTTTCGCCAGGACATATTACGGCATCCTCATCAAGTGATTCAATGCCAGGGGTGGTTTGCGTAGAAACAGAGAATGGAACGATGACTCCATCGCCGCAAAGAAATTCATTTTGTAAAGAGGCGGTCACGATAAACTCGCCTCCCTGGGTGATGGCAATGCTATCGCCAATTATGATGGCAGGATCGCCAGAGGGATCCATGGAGACCAGGTCGGCATTGGTTTCAAAATAAGCCCACACAGTATCGCCAGGACAAATAGACACTGGTGGAGGTGTGAACTCAAAAATCAGCTCAGGATTAGGGTTGACATTGATATAGATGGAATCTGAAAGTACGTACACCGTAGAGTCTTCCACGCAAGGATTTTCAACCGGTGTGAAGCTAACACTCACCGTGTACCAACCTGAAGCATCAACAGATACAGAGGCTGGATTATTTCCAAAAATTTCTACTTCGGGGTCAGAACTCCATTCCCAGTCAAATTGAAAAGCCGGGAGGGTGCCATCCGTATTTTGATCTTCGATGAAGGTAACCAAGCTACCCCCTTGACATATATTGATCGAATCGCCCGGTACGGGAAAAACCATGATCGGATCAGGAATGTCAGGGATTTCCTCCACAACTACCTGAATGGTATTGAAGGCCGTACACCCATTGGCATCCGTAATAGTATAACTGTAATTGCCAGTGATTCCTACAGTTATTGAGGTATTGCCGCTTTGGCCCGGTGGGATAGAAGGCCCGGCCCAATTTCCCGGAAAGGGCGCTGTACCTGTGAGGGTGACTGTTTCACCAGGGCAAATGAAAACGAACTGGGTATTGAGCGCCATGTTGTTGACTCCCTGGTTGTCGCTCATGAGTGGTTTATCTGGAGGGGGAACCACATCGACTTCAACGGTCTGGGATTGGGTATAGCATCCATCGACGCTGGTGAGGGTTGCTGTAATGGTACCTGGATTGTTAACCGATGTTTGCGTGCCTGTGTTGCCGGTACTCCATTGCACGTTGAAGGCGTAAGCTAAGGGAGGATCTGCATTAGGGTAACTGGCATAGTTGTTTGCTACAATTCCATACCCGATGCATCCTTCGAGAAAATCAGGACAGGAGCCTGGAGGAGGAAGTGGTTGTGAAGCCAGATGGATACAGAGCTCAGGAATATCAAGGTTGCAGCCGGTGCCAAACCTTCGGTAATAATCATAAGGCTGCCTGTTTAAGTTGACGGCTTTGAGCAGGAAACCATCATCGCTGCCCACTCCTTCAAAATATGAAAAATCAGTGTAATTGTTGTCACCGCAATAGGAATCACCGGGTATTGTGACCGACATTGCGGTCATACCATTGCCGCTCTGGGCGTCGGAAATGGGCACGATAAAGTCGCCTGTGAAGGTGCCCGATACCACTTCGAGATTGTCAGGGAGAATGTGGATGCCAGAGGCCACTTCGTTGGTTTGCGAGCCAAAGTTGCGCGCCCATTGAAACACGCCTGCTGTATTGTATCGGCTCACAAATACATCGCGAAAACCGATGCTGTTGAAGGTGCTCTCTCCATACTCTTCACTCAAGCCATCATAGGTACATTCATACCATCCGGCGATGCCCAGCTCACCGTTGCGGTGCGAAATTCCCCTTCCGGAAACGGGGCTGTCCGAACCCTTGGCGCTGCCCCAAAGGTAGCCCCCTGATGGATTGAAGGCTGCCACGAAAACAGCATTGTCATAAGGGGTAGTAAGCGCTGGTGTGGTGGGCGCATTTACGAAGGTGAGGTTCTGACCGCAGTCGCCGGTGAAGTACACATTGGTGCCATTGCTTGTGATGTCGTAGGCAATGCTCTGTGCGCTGCCGCTGGCATAGCGCATCCACTCTTCAGTACCGCTGCTGCTGTACTTGACCACAAACAGCGCGTTAAGTACAGTGTTGTTGTAGGTATTGTCAAATGTGATGTCGTTGCTAAACTGTCCGCAAGCGTACACGGCACCATTGCTGTCGGTGGTAATGCCGAGGCCGCGGTTGAGCGATGGTCCATTGCCGCTTTTGGCCCAGAGTTCGCTGCCATCCGGGCTGTACTTCACCACGAAAACATCATTGCTTGCAGCTGTGCCGCTAAGGTTGAAAGCTCCAAAAGAGGCCTCTCCGGTATATTGACCGGTGATAAATACGTTCCCTGAGTTATCGGTTGTCACGTCATTGGCCCTGTCGCTATTGCCCGAGCTGCCCCCTGCCCTCGCCCACTGTGCAACGCCGGCGCTGTTGTATTTGGCCACGAAGGCATCCTGCGAAGCGCCGTTTGCTGTAAGGCTTATCCCATTGCCGAAGGAGGCAGTGCCAGTAAAAAAGCCACAAACAATCACATTTCCGGAAGGGTCGGTGGTGATGCCAAGGCCGCGATCGGATTGTGTGCCTCCAGCTTTGACGCTCCAGGCTGTGGTGCCATCGGTATTGATCCGGGTTACGAAAATATCGGTAAGCCCACTGCTGCTGAGCGTATTTCCACTTATGCTGGCGGTGGTGCTGAAGTAACCTGTGGCGAAGGTGTTGCCATTGTTGTCGCCAGTCACACCGAGGGTCTCGTCTACATTGGCCCCGGTCTGCGTGCGTGCCCAATAGGGCTGGGCAAAGCCTGGCGTCGCCAGACTGAGCAAAAATAGAATAAGGTATACTGATGCGCAGGGCTTACTGCTCATAGCTTCATGGTTGGTGCAGGCATCCTCAAATTAAAACAATTTCATTTACACGGGATGACGATCGACCAAACAAAAAGTGGCACGGCTTGGATTGTTTTCCTCATGCAATGGACATTCTTCAGGAGTTATGTGGTCGATAATCGAAAGCTTGATATTGCGCGGAATTGGCTTAGATTTAGCCCAGACATGACCACTTACTAAATGTGCGTGCAATGAATGCTGAAAAAAATTACCTCGAGATCAACAAGGAATCCTGGAACCAGAAGACCGAAATTCATGTCAAATCGAAATTTTACGACATGAAGGGTTTTCTCGCCGGTAAAAATTCGCTTAAAGATATTGAACTGGGCTTGCTCGGTGATATCAGGGGAAAAACGGTGCTACACCTTCAATGCCATTTTGGGCAGGATACAATTTCACTGAGTAGAATGGGTGCCGAGGTCACAGGAGTTGATTTTTCCGACAAGGCCATTGAAAAGGCAGAGCAACTTGCCGAAGAGACAGGCGAGAATGCCGAATTCATTTGCTGCGACATTTATGACTTGCCGAAGTATCTTGATAGAAAATTCGACATCGTTTTTACGAGCTACGGCACCATTGGCTGGCTTCCCGATCTGGACAAATGGGCCAGGGTGGTTTCTCAATTTTTGAAGCCTGGAGGCAAATTTATCTTTGTGGAATTTCACCCTGTGGTGTGGATGTTTGATTCGAATTTTGAGAAAGTTGCTTACAATTATTTCAACTCAGGAGCCATAGTGGAGACCTTAGAGGGTAGCTATGCGGAAAAAGAAGCTGACCTTAGCCAACAGTATGTAATGTGGAATCACGGTTTGGGAGAGGTATTCAGTTGCCTGCTCAACCATGGGCTTGCAATCATGGCATTTGACGAATACAATTATTCGCCTTACGACTGCTTCAACCATACTTTGGAGTTCGATGCAGGAAAATTCAGGATAAAGCATCTTGACAGCAAAATTCCGATGGTGTATAGCATACTTGCGAGAAAAGCTTAGAATTGGTTTACAAGATGGACATATTTATTTAGTAATACTACCAATTTATTTGTTCCTGATTCATGCAATAATATTAATTTCCAAAGTGGTGGTCGAACGAGATTCCAACGCTATATGAGCATTTTAGTGACAATTAAGAAGCTATGAAGAATGTTTTTTTGTGCCAATGTCCAGTTTGATTTTGGTAGACTTTTCATGACAAAACTGCTCAATTCGATCCAAACTGATCTAAATATGGATGCGCATTTGTACGAAGTCGACCCGGATAGATTGGCCTGAGACCGCCCAATTAACGGCAAACAAGGAATCATTCCCAGAGCCAAAAACTTTTTTACATCCATTTTTTAATCCGTTAAAATACAATACCTATGAAAACCCTAACAAAAACCCTGTTCGCACTACTTATCGCCGGAACGCTTTTCACCGCTTGCGACAGTAATGACGATTCTCCCGCTACCACGCCGCCTGCCGATGAAATGACGCTATATGAAAAGCTGGGAGGCAGCACCATAGTCGCCGACCCGGAAAATGAAGGCGCCATGATAGAACAAGGAAGACTTGGCCTGCGCTCTGTAGTAGACAGCACCATATTCGTGATTGCCGGCGACGACAGGTTGCAGCCTTATTTTGAAGCGCTTCTCGCTGAAGTAGAAACAGGAGGTCTCACCGATTTTGGGGCGCTCATTACGAGTCTCACAGACTTTTTTGTCGCAGCTTCAGGTTCTGAAAACATCACATAAAACGAACTCAACGTGGTGGACGCCCACGACCCCAACATCAATCCTCGCATGGCCCTGCCGGCCGATGATGAAGCTTTTGATGCATTTATTGAAGACGTGGTGGAAGGTGCCGTGCAAAATTCAGTCCCCGAGGAAATAATCCTTGAAGTAGGCGCTTTGATCGAAACCCTTAGAGACGCTGTGGTTCAAGCCTGATAAGTTGAAGATGTTCCGTACTGCGTAGGTTTAATGGTTGATTGTTTTGGTATAGACGCGCAGTATTTGCGGGTGCTTCGGCGCCCGCATTTTTTTTGCACTAAAAAAAACCGAGGAATCAATATGGCGATAACTTAGCTGAAATTCATTCAGGCAGGCTTTTGCATCTGAACCTCTGCCAGTCGCCTCGTTTCCTTGTCCACCCAGCGCTGACATTCCAACCGCAGCGCCTCTCCATCGTCCGAGCGTATCGGCGTGCCTATACCTACATCTACAGCCACCCGCCACTGACCAAAAGCCTGGATAAAATGGCGGATGAAGGTATCATCGCCAATCCAGGACATATCTTTCTGTGCAAACTCTATAGCTACAGGGATCACAGGGAAACCTTCGGCGGCGCAATGTTTGAAAATGCCAGGTTTGAAATCAATCACACCTGGCCCTTCGAAGGTGGTGCCTTCCGGATATATCAAGACCGAAAGGCCTTGTTGTAAGCGCATTCTAATTGATTCCCTCGTCTTGCGGCGGCTCTCGGCGCTGTCGCGGTCTACAAAAATGGTTTTCAAGGCCACGCCGGCCTGCCCCACCATAGGCCATGATTTCACTTGCTTTTTGGCTACGATCACATAGGGAATTGCACTTGGTATGAGAACGATATCAATGTAAGAACGGTGATTGCTCATGATCACACCCTGAACTTTGGGGATATCGCCATGCACTTTAACCTGTATGTTCAGGACAAAACGTATCACTGACTTGGTTGCAGCAAAGGCCATAAAAATGGCCTTTTGGCTGCCGGAACCGAGCAGGCCAAGGGCAAAAAAAATCAAGGTCGCCACGATGCCAATAATGAAAAACAAGCATAAACGAATGAAACCCAAGACCGGGCGCAGCATACCAATCATGGCGCCAAATATAATTGAATTCAGGCCATCGATTTAAGAATCTGTCTTCGCCAGCACTTCGCTGTAAACGCTATAGAGGGAAGCCCCTACCCTTTCGGAACTAAAATGATCGCTGGCATACTTTCGCAAAAATTGTTTGTCGTAAGCTTGCCTTTCCCGCTCAGCCACTTCAATGACTGAGGCTATATCCTCAGCTGAACCTGAGGGTATCAGCCTACCCAGCTTTTCGCTTCTGAAATCGGCAAAGACGCCTACCTCTGTTGAGATTACAGGCACCCCGCATGCCCACGCCTCAATCACCACTGTGCTGAAAGTCTCATAATGGCTGGTTTGAATCAGGTAGTCGAAGGTCGGCAAAGCAGCTGCCACGGCTTCCTGACTGAGCTGCCCTGCGAAATGTACATGTTGATCAGTCAGGTCCAATTGCACTGCAAGCTTCATGAGCTCAGCACGGTCAGGCCCATCACCAATAAAGGTAGTATGGCAATTTATGCCTTTTGCAACAATTACCGACAGGGCTTTGAGGAGTTCTGCGATGTTCTTTGACTTTTCTTCGAAGCAGCTCACATGCACAAGTTTCAACGCCCCGCCTTCACTCAAATCATCGACCGGCTTGAAAAGGGAAATATCCACTACGCTGGGGATAATGTGTGTTTTGGGATGCTGTAGTTTGAAGCGTTTCATGGCATCGCGCAAGCTCGCCGAAACGCAGATTAGGACTTCTGCGCCTTGCACAGCTCTGATGCTCTGCAATATGCGGAAGTACCCCTTGAAAATTGGATTTTGCGGGTAGTACCGCGACCAATGCTCTGAGATCACATAGGGAAGGGAAAGCTGCCTGCCCAGCAATTTTGCCGTAAAGGCCATGCGGGTGAGAATGTGTGCATGTATAAGGTCAACCGGCCTTGCAGCATGCACTGCCATGGCTTCCTTGTAGGTAAGGTTGAGCAAAACGAAGAAATTGAGCAGATTGAAGCGCCTCGCGGGGTAGAAAATACAGATAGACTTGATCTGGCCTTCCTCGGTCAACTCCCATCGTACATCCTTTGCTCGCTTTACCGGCCAGGTAAAAATAACGGTACTGTGCACATTCCTGGGAAGGGATTTTAATTGATTGCGAATGAACAAACCGAGCATGGGGTCATTCTTGCTGGGATACCAGCGTGCGAGGTGCAAAACGTGCAGGGACTTACCGTCCGTCATCGCTCTTTGAAACCGATATTTGACTGATGTCCACAGTTGACAGCAATTTCAAATCACCTTCTTTATACAAACCTGCAATGTACTCGAGAGAATCAGGTGCAGGGCCTTTGTAGTTTTCAAAATCCTGAAATACAACGCCGTTGATGCGACGCATGTTGGTCGCCTTGCGAAAGCGGCTGCCACCATCATTTACCGTAAAGGAATAGGCCAGGTAATCCATGCTGTAGTCATCTTCATCAAACCAATAGTAGTACACGTCGTCGTGATCCACTCCGCCGCCCTGTTCTGCAAAAGTCACCTTTACCCTGTGGTACATGCGCTGGTCGAGGGTATCTTTTCCGTCAAGGGTTTTGAAAACCGCCGGATCATTTAGGAAATACGGGAGCAAGGTGAAATAAACCACAGAATTAACGCTTTCTGCATGTGAAAGACTGTCCTTGGTATTTAGCTCGAACACATTTCCATTTAAGGTCTCCACGAAACCGGCATTGCTCAACTCTCTTCGGTAGGTGCCAAGACTGTCGCTGTGCTGAGAGGTGTAGATGAAATCTCCACCATTACGGGAAATGCTGTAATCGCGGTCGCGCAGTCGAAAAGATACACGCAAATTATTGTATAGCTCGCCACCGTGGAAAGCGATTGCACTGTCGATCACTTGATCAACCCTGCTGCGGCTTGCTTCTGCGCCTTCTCCTGGACCTTCAGCGCATGCGAAAAGGACGAGAAACAAAAATATTGGACTTCGTTTAAAAGAAATCACGGTTGAGAAAGAGGTGCTTTACGCGTTGCAGTTCTTCCTTATTTCGCTCATTTTCGGGATGGGCTATCAGGTCGAGCAGGTAAAGGAAATTCTGCTTGCTCTCGTTAAAGCTGTCCTCGCCATCCATGTCAATCTCTACATCTAGGTATTGGGGCTCACTTGTGGCGTCTTCTGCAAGCTCTTCATTATCATCATCCTCATCTACCTCTTCGTCGGCGAGCAAGTTGAGGTCGAAGTAACCGCGGTCATCAATATATTCAGCTGTAAGCCTGATAACACGGGTGATGAGAGGTTCCTTCTGCTCAATAAAGTGAGGACGCAGCTCCATTAATTTTTTCACCACATCGTCTTTCACCACGCCTTTTGACTCTACCAATTTGTAAAGTGTCTTTATAAGGTCTACGGTTTGTTTATTGAGGGTAGCTTCCATTAATTTCGATTTTGAGAGGCAAAAGTAATTATTATCCCGCTATACTTTCGGATGCTGTCGCTAAAATGGACGATTGGACTGTATGTAGCTGCCATCGAAACCAGCCTGAAAGAAGCCCAGGCCCGCAATCAATTCATTCTAAACCATTCACAGCGGAGCGTTAAGGCATTTAACTTTTCCAACAATGGGGGCTCACAAGTTTTTAAGGACCGGTGCGCCAACTTTGCTTTGAAGGCTTTTCTTTGAACCAAGACCTGCACTGCCCATGACCCTGCACTTCATCGATTGGCTCATCATCGCCAATTTCCTCATATTCAGTTTACTTATCGGGCTTTACTTCCGTAAAAGGGCCTCCAAGAGCATGGAAAGCTTTTTCCTGGGCGACAGGTCTATGCCATGGCTGGTGGCAGGTATTTCAATGGTAGCCACAACCTTTGCCGCCGACACTCCTCTGGCGGTCACTGAACTTGTAGGTCAAAATGGAATTTCAGGCAACTGGATATGGTGGAGCTTCCTGGCGGGTGGTATGCTCACCACATTTTTCTTTGCCAAGTTGTGGCGCAGGGCGGGCGTACTCACCGAAATCGAACTGATAGAACTGCGCTATGGCGGCAAGCCAGCGGCTGTGCTCCGCGGATTCAAAGCGCTGTACCTTGGCTTGCTCATGAACGTATTGGTGATCGGCTGGGTAAATCTCGCCATGATTACCATTATTACGGAGTTCTTCGGTTTCGACCTTACTACGACCTATCTGATTTTAGGTGGATTGATGCTTTTGGCAGCCTCTTACACCGCCCTTTCGGGAATTTGGGGTGTCGCTGTGACCGATGTGGTTCAGTTTTGCCTTGCGATGGCGGGCACTATTATATTGGCTTTCCTTGTAGTACGGAGCCCGCAAATAGGTGGCATCAGCGGCTTGATGGAAGCCCTGCCTCCCTCCACTTTCAACTTCCTTCCGGAAATAGGCGGCGAATCCAACCCTGCTGAAACGCTGGCCATTGGGGCTGGTGCTTTCTTCGCTTACATGGGCGTACAGTGGTGGAGCAGCTGGTATCCTGGACAAGAACCAGGTGGTGGTGGCTATGTAGCCCAACGCATGATGAGCACCAAAACGGAGAAAGGTGCAGTGTATGCCACGCTCTTTTTTCAGGTGGCACATTACTGCCTCAGGCCCTGGCCGTGGATTATCGTGGCGCTTTGCTGCCTGGTGCTCTACCCGAATCTCGAAGGCACCGACTTGCGCATAGGCTATGTGCGGGCCATGAAAGACTTTTTGCCGACAGGCCTCAAAGGCATGCTGCTCGCCGCCTTCCTCGCGGCTTATCTCAGTACCATCAGCACCCAGCTCAATTGGGGAGCCGGCTACATTGTCAATGACTTTTTGCGGCGCTTCACCATGCGTGGCCGCAAGGAGAAGGCTTATGTATGGGCCTCACAAGGCGTAACCCTGGTGCTCATGATTCTGGGCCTTGCCATCACTTTTGTAATTACGAGCATCAGTGGCGTTTGGCAATTTGTACTGGAATGCGGGGCTGGACTCGGCATGGTGCTCATCCTGCGTTGGTACTGGTGGCGCATCAATGCATGGAGTGAGATTACCGCGACGATTGCGCCTTTCGCAGCATACGCTTACTCTCACTATTGGCTTGGCATGGAGTTTCCAAACAGCTTCTTTCTCACGGTAGGTTTCACCACTGTAGCATGGATTGTAGTGACTTTCCTTACCAAGCCAGAAAGCATGGCAACCCTCACCCGCTTTTACCATCAGGTAAAGCCCGATGGCAACTGGCGCATTCCCCACAGCCATATCGAGATGCCCAAGTCCAACCTACCCGCCATGTTTCTGTGTTGGATTTCAGCGGTGGTATTCACTTATGGGCTCCTATTTCTTACCGGAAAAGTAATCTTCGCGCAATGGACAGAGGCATTGTGGTGTGCGCTGACCGTTGCCGTAGCCGCTATATTTTTGAAACATGGACTAAAACAAAGCAGTATATGGAAGTGAATCGCAGAAAAGGCGGCAATTTTTTATACTTTCATCCCCTGTACGGTCCAAGATAAAAACCAAGTATTTATGATCCAACGCATTTCAACTTTAGTCTCAGCGCTCCTCATGCTATCCCTATTCAGTGCATGCGGGGAGCAAGGCCTGCGCAGTGGCGACGAAGTATCGCAAGTCGAGATTGACAGCACCAAATCGACGCTGATCGGCGTGTCGGGCAAGCTGTTCAGCATCCCCTCGCCTATTCAGACTGCAATGCTTATCAAAGAAGCCAATGTGGCTTACAATCAAGCAGCCCTTCACGATGCAGGGGCAGTAGATGAGTACCAGAGCAAATTGGCACAGGCCCTGAATCTTGGCGTATATGGTACAGGAATGGCCTATGCTTCACTTTATGATGACGGTCAGGCTGCGCTTCGCTACTTTAAAGCGGTGGATAAGCTCTCGAACAATCTGGACATCAAAGGCGCCATCGATGCCAACCTGATAAAGCGGCTCGGTGCCAATGTAGGCAATGCTGACTCGTTGCTGCTGCTCAGCGGACAGTTTTACAGGGATGCAGACGGCTATTTAAAAGAGAATGACCGCCTCGACATCGCTGCTTATGTGCTGCTGGGCGGATGGGTTGAAGCCACTTATCTCACTGCGCTCGCAGCCAATGAGGGCATTGAAGCCTCGCGAACGCGCATCGCCGAGCAAAAAGTAACGGTAAAGACACTGCTTGATGTGCTCGATAGCACTGGCGATCAGGAATACAAATCCGGAAAGATTCACAGCTCCTTGAAATCAATGGCCACCATCTATGAAGAGGTGACCAAAACATACACCTATGTGGAGCCCGAAGTACTAGCTGACCGAAAGATGACGCTTATCAAGAGTACTTCTAACTACACCATCAGCGACGATCAACTTATCCGTATCACTGAATTGCTCACTGAAATGCGCAATCAAATCATAGGCTAATCCATGAAAAACCTACTATCCCCCGCTCTCATTATCGCATTCGCTTCTATGCTATTCATAAATGGTTTGCAGGCGCAATGCGACTCTACTGCTTACTATGCCGACAGGTATATGAGTGAAGAATTCATTTCGGATGGGCAATCGTATCGCGCACTCATTTTCGACGACCAGATCGCTGAGTTTAACACAACTTTCTTCTCAGGAGCGCGCTACCGCATTGTGGGTTTCAGTGGATTCGATAAAGACCAGCTGATTTTTACTCTCTATGATGAAGTGGACAACGTACTGTTTACCAATGAGCAATACCAAAACACTCCCTACTGGGATTTCGAGTTTAACGCAACAATGACTGGCCGCATAGAAGCGCGCCTCGATGTGATGAAACAAACTTCAGGTTGCGCCGTACTACTCATTGGATTCGAACGTTAAAGGGTAATTAAAGCCTGCTGAGCGTCTCGGATCCGAGACGCTTTTTTTTTACCCCTTAAGCAGAAATGAGCGAAAGAATACTCAAAGCCCTACTCCAACTCTTTGCAATCATTGCACGGGTTGATGCCTCCAAAAAGGAGGAACTCAATGGTATACAAATCGTAGAATCCTTCTTGCGTGAGCGCTTGCCAAGCCACCTGGTGAGCCACTATATGGACCTATTCGACGAGTACCTCGAGAGTTACCAAAAAATATCAGCCGGTAAAGACGGCAAGCGCAAGCGAACTGCAGTAAACTCGGTAAAGGTGTTGCGCATATGCACCCAAATAAACGCTGAGCTCACCCAGCGCCAAAAAACAATTGTACTCATTCGACTTCTGGAATTCGTTTTCACCCACGAAGGTGTGGATGAGGAAGAGGAAGAGTTTGTAAATACGGTTGCGGATACCTTCAACTTTGACATGCAGGAGTACGCCCTCGCGAAATTCTTCGTGCAAGAGGACGAATCAGAATTGCTGGAGTCGCCCAATGTCATGTATATCACTGACATCAGCGATTCATGCTCCATTTTCGGAAAGCACCTGCTCTCCTCGGGTATGGAAGGCTATATACGCGTATTGCGATTGCCGAGTGTAAATTTGCATTTTATCAAGTACATGGGCAGTGCAACCACGTACAATATCAGTGGGCAACTCATTGTAAATGATCGCTTTTATGTACTAAATCAGGGTGCGTCTATTCGCGGACCCAAGATAAAACCTGTATACTACAGCGACATCATCGGTACTTTCCTCACCGACGATGACCAGGCAAAAATCACTTTTCGCTGCAGTGGAGTTGGATACAAATTCAAGCAGGGTAACATCGGCTTGCACAGTATCAACCTTGATGAGGAGTCGGGCCACCTCGTCGGTATCATGGGTGCCAGTGGAAGCGGAAAGTCGACGCTGCTCAATGTACTCAATGGCAACCTGAAGCCAAACAAAGGCCGCGTGTCACTCAATGGCATCGACATACACCGCGAGGCCGATCAGATTGAAGGCCTTATTGGTTATGTAGCTCAGGATGATTTGCTTATTGACGAACTTACTGTATTTCAAAACTTATTTTACAACGCCAAGCTTTGCTTTGGGCAAAAGGGTACCGAGGAGATTGAAAAACTCGTGGACGAAATGCTCAGCACCCTCGGACTCGCCGAAACGCGCGACCTGAAAGTTGGCAATCCTTTGGACAAGACCATCAGCGGTGGCCAGCGCAAGCGACTAAACATCGCGCTGGAACTGATCCGTGAGCCGGCCGTGCTGTTCGTGGATGAGCCCACATCAGGCCTCTCATCGCGGGATTCTGAAAATATTATGGACCTTTTGAAGGAACTTAGCCTTAAAGGCAAATTGATCTTTGTGGTGATTCACCAACCTTCAGCTGAAATATTCAAAATGTTTGACCGCCTCTTCCTGCTCGACCATGGCGGATTTCCTATTTACTACGGCAACCCTGTAGACAGCGTGATGTACTTCAGGCAAATGGTGAACCACATTAACAGCGATGAAGCGGAATGTAATTCATGCGGCCACATCAAAACCGAAGAAATATTCAATATCATCGAAGCGAAAGTGGTGGATGAATTCGGTAACCTGACCCAAGACCGCAAGATTGCCCCCCAGGAGTGGAATCGACTTTACAGGGAAAATCTCGAATCGTTCGAAATTTTGGAGGAAGACTTGAGCACACTTCCAGTGAGCAACTTCACCATTCCAGGAAAGCTTAAGCAGTTTGCAGTTTTCGTGAAGCGCGACCTGCTTTCTAAACTCACCAACCGACAGTACGTACTTATCAATTTGCTCGAAGCGCCAGTGCTGGCCATGATCCTCGCATTTTTCATGCGGTTTTTCAACCCGAGCGGACAGTTTGAAGGCTACGTTTTTCGTGAAAACGAGAACATCCCGGTATATATTTTCATATCGGTAATTGTAGCCTTGTTTATCGGCCTCACGGTAAGTTCAGAAGAGATCATCCGCGACAAGAAGATCAGAAGCCGTGAGACCTTTCTCAACCTGAGCCGTGGCAGCTACCTCTGGAGTAAAATCAGTATTTTGTTTGCTATATCAGCCATTCAGATGTTGCTATTCGTTATGATTGGCAATTTCATCCTCGAGATCCAAGGAATGACGCTCTCCTACTGGGCCATGCTTTTTTCGGCCTGTGCTTTCGCAAATGTATTGGGGCTGAACATCTCAGCGAGCTTCAATTCGGCCAAGGTTATATACATCCTCATTCCAATCGTGATCATTCCACAGCTGCTCTTCAGCGGAATCATTGTGAAGTTTGACCGCTTGAATCCAATTTTTGCCTCACAGAGCGGTGTACCCTGGATTGGTAACATTATGGCCAGTCGCTGGGCATACGAGGCCCTTGCGGTAAATCAATTTAAGTGGAATGATTACGAGCGTGAATTCTTTGAACTCGAGCGCCGCAAGAAGTTTTCAAACTGGAAAAAAGACTATTGGCTAACAGCCCTCCGCAACAAGACAGCACAGGTAAGCCGAATGCTCGACGACGAAGCAGCCTTGCCAGAATTACAAAAAGAGCTCTCCCTGTTGCGAAATGAGTTGCGCAAAGAAAATTCATTTCTCAGCGGTATGCCATTCGAGAAAGTTGAAAACCTTTGCCCTGAAAAAGTGGATATGGCCCTGATCGAGGAATTAAAAGAACACCTCAACAAACTCACAGAGCACTACAAGCGCGTATACCTGAAAGCCGATGCCGAAAAGGAAAACGCCGTATTTGCCATGACGCGTACCGATGAGCAAAACGCAACCTACAAGGAACTTTTCAATAAGTACAAGAACGATCAGCTCGAGATTTTCGCCACCAACCGCAACGATATAAATTACATCGCGGAGTACAACGGCGAGTTGATCCAAAAGAAAGACCTCATATACCTATTGCCCTACAACACGACCTTCTTCCAAAGCCACTTTTACGCACCGGCAAAAAGCATCTTTGGAAGATACGTAGACACCTTTACAGCGAATATGCTGGTGATTTGGGGGATGACGCTGCTGCTTATTGCGGCACTCTTCTTCAATTTATTCCCAGCAATGATCAAGCGCACAGAGGAGACTTTCGGACTGCTCACTGCGGCAAGAAAAAAATAAGAATGAGTCGCATTGCTGCAGGCCTTTCGGCTGCCTGGATCGTGCAGATTAGCTGGTTTTTTTAACCACCATTTCAAATGGAATATCAATGATGGCGTCGTAATCTTCACCAGCCTCGAGCATATCCTCATCATCTTCTTCGTAGTGCCACTTCACGCTGATGTCTTTTCCTGATTTCTTGATCTTCTCAAGCATCTTGAATACATCAAGTATGCACTTCGAGCTGCTGGTATTGAAGTACTCCAGTTGCACATTAACGGTGGTGGCAGCTGCTGGTTGTAAAGCATATTGGTCGAGCCAATCGATGATTGGTTTATAAAAATCAATGGAGTTTTCAGGTATAGACCTGCCGTTAATTTCCAATGTACCTTTTTCTGCATCGAAATCAACACCGGGAGTCTTAGGTGTTCCCTCTATTTTAATATTATCCATGGCAACGAATTGTTTAGTCTTGTTTTACTTTCACATTAAGGCTGAAAAAGCTGCTTCCATTTTCGAATGGAATGAAACCGTAATCTAACTTCTCACCGCTCTTTCGGGCGATATCAATCATACCGAGACCGCCTCCGCCTTTTTCAGACATTTTGCCTTCGGCAAGCACAGCTTTATATAGTTCTTTGACCTCTTCGGCGTTCATGCGATTGATCTCCTCAAGGCGTGCCTTTAGCTCATCAGCATTGTCATTAAGTATGTAATTGCCTGTAATGATTGAATATCCCGTTAAATTTTTGGCAATCATCACAATCACTGAAGGTTGCTCTTCACCTGCCGAAGTGAGCGGCGGCTTTTCAATATGGTGATAAAGATTTTGAAGGCATTCAACAAGGATATTGAACATCCGCTTTTTGATCTTAGGGCTTTCGCCGAACCTATCCAGCTTATTTTCTATAAGCTGCAAAATAGAGGTCAAAAGATCGGTGGACATATCACCCTTGAATGAAAGCATGATGTTCTTTCGCTCCATGGAGTCGTACAAGTCAAAAATTTCTCTGATTTCAGTCACCTCAAATGGCATTTGGCCAAATGTAATTGTTTTATTGCACGAAACCAGCCCATCTCAAATCAAAACTTTCATCATAGAGGTGTTAATTAATTTGGCCGCAAGATTGCTTAGCTTTGCCGCTTACTTTTGAAATAGCTCTTCACTAATTGCCCTCATCCATGTGGTTTAAGTCTTGGTTCAACTCACCCTATTACCATTTGCTCTACAGGCGCAGGGATGAACAGGAGGCTGCTGAATTTATTGATCATATTTTTAAGTATTTACAACCAAATCAAGGGGAGTGGATACTCGATTTTGGTTGCGGAAAAGGACGGCATAGTATCTACATGAATGGGCTTGGGTACAAAGTGGAGGGCATTGACATCTCAGAGCAAAATATTGCTTACGCAAAAGCTTTTGAAAATCCCAGGCTTCGCTTTGCCCTTCACGACATGCGCGAGACATACAAGCCGGGCCAATTTGGAACAATCCTCAATTTGTTTACAAGCTTTGGTTACTTCGACTGCTCCGATGAAAACCTGAAAATACTCAAGGCTGCCAACGCCAACCTTAAACCGAAAGGGAGGTTACTCATTGATTATCTCAATGTAGACTTACTCAAAAACAACCTTGTAGAGAAGGAAAGCCAGGAGATCGATGGCGTTAAGTTTGAAATTTCGCGTGCCATCAAGGGCGAAATGGTTGTGAAAGTGATTACGGTTCACGACCGGGGCTTGTCGTTTGAATTTCAAGAACAGGTAAAGCTTATCGACAAACAAGGATTTAAGGGGCTGCTTTCTCGTGCCGGATTTGAGGTGCTCGATATCTTTGGCAATTATACGCTCGACCAATACAATTACACTACCTCACCACGACTTATCGCAATCGCCAGAAAAACGACATGAGCCTATCTACAATTGCCATTCTTATTGGTGCCGCTATGATAGGCGGCCTTGCCGGCATATACTTGCATGGTCGAATTACCAAGGATGTGAAAGTGGTTCTTGCCTTCAGCGGGGCATATCTATTCGCACTGGCAGTGCTTCACCTTATGCCAGAAATTTACTTGCACCTCGCCGAGACAGCCGGTCTGTATGTACTCCTGGGATTTCTTTTGCAAATCCTGATGGACTATTTCTCCAAAGGTATTGAGCATGGCCATGTGCACCTTAGCGATCAAATGCGTGGTGTATTCCCTTTGGGAATTTATATCAGCCTCATTTTGCATTCACTTATTGAAGGGCTTCCCCTCTCTGGCGGGCATATGGGCCATTCACATGCCCACGGTGAGGCACACGATCACGGTCACGCTTTACTTTTAGGCATTGCGATTCACAAAATCCCTGAAGCCCTTGCTTTAGCAGCTTTGTTGTTTCACTACTACTCATCAAAAACCAAAACCCTTGCAATGCTCTTTCTCTATGCACTTGCCACACCGCTAGGCGTGTGGATAGGCTCGTCATTCATGGCCAATGCAGGCGCCGATGTGGAGAAAACTTATGCCATACTGCTATCCATCGCAGTGGGAATCTTTTTGCACGTGAGCACCACCATCATTTTCGAGGCTGAAGAACACCATCATTTCAATGCCAAGAAAGCCGTTGCCATACTCTTAGGCCTGGGGCTGGTATATTTGACCACCGCGTTTTAAACCTCAGCAACAGCAATCGGCTCAGGATTGATTCAGAAATTTGCGGTCAGTATCTGGTGAGGGCATCATGCAGCTCTCCTCCCTTCCAAACCAGGAATAGCGGTTGCGCGCCACCCAATTGTACACCGCATCGCGGATAAATTTTGGCACAATCCAAAAAATGCCGGTCAAAGGCCAGAGTCCACCTAGCTTTGAAGCTATTTTGAGGGCTGCACTGCTCCTTGTTCTGACCTGTTTGCCATCGTAAAGCACAATGCTGTCAACATCTTTAAGCTTGGGAAATTTCGCCCCAAGCGCCTCCCCCACGGGCCAGCTCAGCGCTGCGAATCGGAATGCATCAAGGGAGTCGCGCTTGATGACAAATTGAACAGCGCCATTGCAAAGGTTGCAATGCCCATCAAACAACACCAGAAGTTTGTCATCCGGAACATGATGCAAAGGAGCGTCCTTGACCTGATTCATGATGCAAAGTTAATGCTTAAATTGCTTATATTGGCGAGCCGAAACCGCTACATATCGCAGCAGAAAGAGCAATTTGTACTGCCCGTTTTCTTATCACGTGAAGACCTGCGCATGCAATGTCTCTGGATACTTCCCTAAAATGAACTGCAGCGTGAAACACTTGAGGAAGCTGATATTTTCAATCGATGAGATTCAAGTCAACATAATTGCAATCATACTTCACATTCCTCGTGAACAGGCCATATTGATCGGGCTTATTTGTTAATTTTGCAACTTGCCAAAGAAAACCAACATATGAAAAGAGATACCGCCGTTTTTGACATCATTGCCTTAGAAAAACAACGCCAAACTGAGGGCATCGAACTCATTGCCTCTGAAAACTTTGTAAGCAATCAGGTTATGGAAGCCATGGGCTCCGTAATGACCAACAAATATGCTGAAGGGCTTCCCGGTAAACGTTATTACGGTGGTTGCGAATTTGTAGACCAAACCGAAACGTTGGCTATTGATCGGCTAAAGCAACTCTTTGGGGCTGCATGGGCCAATGTGCAGCCGCACAGTGGAGCCCAGGCAAATGCCGCTGTAATGCTGGCAGTATTGCAACCCGGTGATAAAATTATGGGCTTCGACCTGAGCCACGGTGGTCACCTTACACATGGCTCTCCGGTCAACTTTTCAGGAAAACTATACCAGCCTAGCTTTTACGGTGTAGAAAAAGAAACAGGCCGCATCGATTACGACAAACTCGCTGAAAGCGCGAAAGTTGAAAAACCGAAATTGCTCATCTGTGGTGCATCGGCATACAGCCGCGATTGGGATTACGCCCGCCTTCGCGAAATAGCGGATAGTATAGGAGCCCTGCTGCTTGCCGACATTTCGCACCCAAGTGGACTGATCGCCGCAGGAATCCTCAACGATCCTTTACCGCACTGCCACATCGTGACCAGCACCACGCACAAAACCCTTCGCGGTCCGCGCGGAGGCATCATCATGATGGGACAGGATTTCGACAACCCTTTTGGCATTAAGAATCCCAAAGGCGAAATACGTCCTATGTCGGCACTGCTCGACTCGGCAGTATTTCCAGGTACGCAAGGAGGACCCCTCGAGCACGTGATCGCTTCCAAAGCGGTAGCTTTCGGTGAGGCGCTTAGCGGCGAATTCAAGCTATATGGCAAGCAGGTCATTGCCAATGCACAGGCCATGGCCAAGGCATTCGTTGATCGCGGCTACCACCTGATATCAGGCGGCACCGACAACCACAGCATGCTGATTGACCTGCGTTCTAAAAACATTACCGGAAAAGAGGCTGAAAACACCTTGATCAAGGTCGATATAACAGTCAATAAGAACATGGTTCCATTTGACGACAAGTCGCCATTCGTTACGAGTGGAATGCGCATAGGTACGCCGGCCATTACCACCCGCGGACTCACTGAGCAACACATGGAACCGATTGTTGAACTTATTGACAGGGCACTGATGCACCGCGAAGATGAAGTTGCGCTTGAACATATAAAAACGCAAGTGCACGCCATGATGCAAGGTTTCTCCCTCTTTGCGGAGACAATAAACGCTTAAAAGACACTACTAAATGATTATAAGCGCAAATGACCCTAATCGAAAATCATGGGTAGATGTGCCTGCGGGCTCCGACTTCCCTATTCAAAATTTGCCTTTCGGTATATACAAAGACACCAATACAGCCCACCATGCCTGCGTGGCGATCGGCGAGCACGTACTCGACCTGTGCTGGCTGCAAAAGCTGGGCTACCTGGAGGCACTCGGATTTGATGTGGCCCATTTCGAAGGGCCCTATTTAAATTCTCTGATGAAAAAAGGCAAGACCGCTTCGCGCAATTTGCGCAATGCCCTTGCCGAACTGCTCGATGCCGAAAATTCCGCACTTCGCGATAATTCGGAACACATCAAGCAAGTAATGAAGCCCATGGCATCGGTTGAAATGCTGATGCCGTTGCAAGTGGGCGACTACACCGACTTTTACTCCAGCATAGAACATGCCACCAATGTGGGTACCATGTTTCGCGACCCCGACAATGCCCTGCTCCCCAACTGGCGACACCTTCCCGTTGCCTACCACGGCCGCAGTTCGAGCATCGTGGTTTCAGGTGCACCGGTGCGAAGGCCCATGGGCCAAACCCGCCCCGACGACCATGAGCCTCCAGTATTTGGCCCCAGCAAACTTTTGGACTTTGAGCTCGAGCTCGCCTTTATCACTTTTGACGGAAAACCGCTCGGCGAGCGCATCAATACTGAAGAGGCAGAGGATTTTATATTTGGAATGGTGCTTTTCAACGACTGGTCGGCGCGCGACATTCAAAAGTGGGAATACGTACCCCTCGGTCCATTCCTGGCAAAAAACTTTGCATCCAGCATTTCTCCCTGGGTAGTTAGTTTGGACGCTTTGGAGCCCTTCCGAACCAAAGGCCCTAAACAAGATCCTCCGGTACTCCCCTATTTGCAATACGATGGCGACAAGAATATCGATATAGATCTTACAGTATCCATTTTACCGGAAGGTGGTGAAGAAAATACCGTATGCAATTCCAACTACAAATACATGTATTGGAATATGAGCCAGCAACTTGCGCACCATACCGTCGGTGGCTGCAACATCCGTTGCGGCGATATGTTGGCCAGCGGAACCATTTCCGGAAAGACCCCTGAGAGCTATGGATCTATGCTGGAGATATCATGGCGCGGCAGCAAGCCAGTCAAGCTCAAAGATGGCAGTGAGCGCAAGTTCATCAATGATGGCGACACGGTGGTGATGCGAGGCAGCTGCTCTAAAGATGGCTTGAAAATTGGTTTTGGTGAGGTGCGAAGTAAGGTGCTTCCCGCTAAATAACCCACAGCGAAATCTGCATAGATGGAGTTGAACATCGACTTAGAAAAAGAGAAACGAGAAATTCTCACCAGTTACCGCAGCTTGCTGAGGGTGGCAAAGTATTCAAAAGCGCAGGGAGATAAAAAGCTCATTAGGAAAGCTTTCGATGTAGCCCTCGACGCCCACAAAGACATGCGCCGTAAGAGTGGTGAGCCCTATATATACCACCCTATCGCTGTGGCCCGCATTGTGGCAGAGGAAATAGGACTGGGTACCACGGCCATTATAGCCGCCCTTCTCCATGATACTGTGGAGGATACAGAAATGACGCTGGAAGATGTAGAGCACCTCTTTGGGCCGAAGGTGAGGCAAATTATTGACGGGCTCACAAAGATTTCGGACATTTTTGACAATACCGTAAGCCTCCAGGCCGAGAACTTTAAGAAAATGTTGCTCACCCTGAGCGACGATGTGCGGGTGATCCTGATCAAATTGGCAGACAGGCTGCACAACATGCGCACCCTGGAGTCCATGCGCCGTGACAAGCAGCTGAAAATTGCAAGCGAAACGCAGTACATGTTTGCTCCGCTCGCACACCGACTTGGGCTTTACAGTATCAAGAGTGAGCTTGAAGACCTTGCGCTTAAATACACCGAGCCGGATCAATACGCGGAAATCGTCAACAACCTTAAGAAAGGTCAAGCCGTACGAACACGCTTTATAAACCGATTTACCTTGCCTATAACACGTGCACTTGATGCGGAAGGATTCGATTATCAAATCAAGAGCAGGCCAAAATCGATTTCAAGTATTTGGAACAAGGTGTACCGCAAAGGAATTCCATTTGAAGAAATCTACGACCTTTTTGCAATTCGCATCATTTTAAACACACCACTGGAGCGGGAGAAAGCAGAATGCTGGAAAGTGTACTCCATGGTTACCGACTTTTACCAACCCAATCCTGACAGGCTTCGCGACTGGATAAGCACGCCTAAAGGAAATGGCTATGAATCATTGCACACCACAGTGATGAGCCCCACTGGCAAATGGGTTGAAGTACAGATTCGCACCAAGCGCATGGACGAAATCGCTGAAATGGGATATGCCGCGCATTGGAAGTACAAGGACAAGCTCGAAGGCGAGTCAAGCCTCGACCACTGGTTAAGTCGCATACGCGAAATGCTTGAGAGCAACAACAGCGCTGCCATTGACTTTATTGACGACTTTAAGCTCGACCTTTTTGCGGACGAGATTATCGTGTTTACACCAAACGGTGACCTGAAAAACTTGCCGGCCGGTGCAACTGCACTAGACTTTGCCTTCGAAATCCACTCGCAGGTGGGTGAGGCTTGCATTGGCGCCAAGGTGAATCAAAAACTTGTGCCCCTGAGCCATAAGCTCAAAAGCGGCGATCAGATTGAAATCCTTACTTCAAAAAAGCAAAAAGCCAAAGAAGACTGGCTAAACTATGTAGTTACGGCCAAGGCCAAATCAAAAATTAAGCAAGCGCTTAAAGAAGAGCAAAAAAAAGTAGCCAGCCTGGGCCGGGAGATCGTGCAGCGCAAGTTTAAGAGTATGGGCGCCGACTTCAATTCTAAAAACGTGTCGGAACTTGAGCAGCTCTACAACTACAAGTCGGCTACGGATTTGTACCAGGATATTGCCAAAGGGAAGGTGAGCCTCAAAAAACTAAAGGGCTACCAGATCGACAATGGCAGCATCATTTTTGACCACAAGCGGCAAGCCGAGGAAGCAGCTCCTGTTAAAACCGAAAAAAGTGGAACAAAAATACCAAAAGATACCCTCTTCATCGGTGATGATGAGATGGATGTGCCCTACAAAATCGCCAACTGCTGCAATCCCATTCCCGGCGATGATGTATTTGGTTTTGTGACCATCAGCGATGGTATAAAAATACACCGGACCAATTGTCCGAATGCTGTCCAGCTGCGCTCTAATTACGCTTACCGGGTAATTAAAGCAAAATGGCAGAGCCAGAAGGAAAAAGAATTTGTAGCTGACCTGATTTTTAAAGGAATTGACGACATAGGCCTGGTGAATAACATTACGCAAGCCATCTCAACCGATTTGAACGTCAATATGCGCGCAATCAGTTTCGAAAGCAACGATGGTGTATTTGACGGAAGGGTTAGCGTCTATGTGTACGATACTGACCATTTGAACAGCCTTATGAACCGTCTGCGTAAGGTGCAGGGAGTGTTAACTGTAAACCGCAGTGAAAGCCACAATGAGCAAAACTAAATATTGCCTTTAAGCATCATAATCCCTCGATTTATTTAATTTTGTCCTTTAGTTTTGTAATGATAATCAACTTCGAGACCCAAAATAAAGTCAAGCAAATTTTCTCGGCATACCTTGAGCAAAACGGGCACCGCAAAACGCCGGAGCGCTTCGCTATCCTTCATGAGATTTATGCCTACGAGGGTCACTTTGATGTAGAGTCACTCTACATACAGATGAAGAACAAGAACTACAGAGTGAGTCGCGCTACACTTTACAATACCATCGACCTGCTACTTGCGTGCAATCTTGTGCGCAAGCACCAATTTGGCAAGAACCTTGCGCAATTTGAGAAATCGCATGAGTTTAAACAGCACGACCACGTGATTTGCACGGATACTGGTGAGGTCCTCGAATTTTGTGATCCACGCATCGAAACCATTAAAAAGACCATTGAGGAAATCTTTGATGTGAAAGTTATGCACCATAGCTTGTACTTTTACGCTGTTCGCAATGGGGATAAGGGCAGCAATTCGCCAGTCACACCAACTGAATCCAATACATAAAATCAACATTTCCAATCACACCACTCCACCATGGCATTTTCATACCAATTTATTAAAGACGCTGACCTCGCCATTCTTTCTATGGAAGGCAAGCTTGTTGACAAAGCCGAGGCCGTCGAAATAAGTGTAGAAATAGAGGAAGAGCTCGCTGAAGGCACGCACAAATTTGTAATTGACCTCTCCGAATTGGAGTACATGAATTCGACCGGGTTGAATATTCTCATAAACTTAATGAACAAGGCCCGCAATAACGGTGGTGAAGCGGTCATTTCTGGCGCTAAACCGCGCATCATGGCACTGTTTGCTGTTACAAAACTCAACAGCGTTTTCACCATGAAAGATACGAGAGCCGAAGCTTTTTCATTTTTTGACCAAACTGCCCAATAGCCTCATGCAAAACAAGGTAGATGTACTTCTCGGACTCCAGTGGGGTGATGAGGGAAAAGGAAAAATTGTGGATGTACTCACGCCACGTTATGATATTATTGCCCGTTTTCAAGGAGGGCCAAATGCAGGCCATACCCTCGAGTTTAACGGAATCAAGCACGTACTGCATACCATTCCTTCCGGAATATTTCACGTGGGAAAAGAAAATGTGGTGGGCAACGGCGTGGTGATTGACCCGGTAATCTTAGCCAAGGAAATAGAAGCGCTTGAAAAAATGGGCGTGAATGTAAACGTACAGTTACAGCTTTCGCGAAAGGCGCACCTGATACTTCCTACCCATAGCGTGCTAGACTCAGCCTCTGAAGCTGAGAAAGGCAAGAAAAAAATTGGCAGTACCCTGAAGGGAATAGGCCCCACCTACATGGACAAGACTGGCCGCAATGGATTGCGCGTTGGTGACCTCTTTGCGGATGATTTTCAAGAGCGGTATGAAAACTTGAAGGCAAAGCATTTCAAGATTCTGGAGCAGTACGGTTTTGAATTCGATATTACCGAGCGAGAAACAGCCTGGATGAAAAGTGTGGAGCGCCTTCGCGAACTCACAGTAATTGATTCAGAGCATCACCTCAACAGGCAGCTACGCAGAGGCAAGCATATACTTGCCGAAGGTGCACAAGGAAGCCTTCTTGACATTGATTTTGGAAGCTATCCTTTTGTAACTTCATCAAACACCATTGCAGCCGGAGCCTGTACAGGATTGGGCATTGCTCCCGGCAATATTGGTGAGGTAATCGGTATTTTCAAAGCCTATTGCACGCGGGTAGGCAGTGGACCTTTCCCAACAGAGTTGCTGAATGATACCGGTGAGCGCCTGCGCAAAGAAGGCGCTGAATTTGGCGCGACGACAGGCCGTCCGCGCCGTTGCGGATGGCTCGACCTGCCCGCGCTGAAGTACGCCATAATGATCAATGGCGTTACCCAACTCAATATGACGAAGGCAGATGTGCTCTCTATTTTTGATGAAATCAAAGTCTGCGTAGCGTACTCTTGGAAAGGTGCTGAGATAGACTACTTGCCCTACGATGCGGAAATTGACAAACTCACACCGATTTACAAAACCTTGCCGGGTTGGAAGACCGATTTGACGGGCCTTGATGACGAGGCGAATTTTCCCGAAGCCCTGAGTGATTACATCTCATTTCTTGAAGAGGCCCTTGATACGCCCATCACGGTGGTATCCGTAGGTCCGGATCGAAAACAAACTATTGTACGCGCTGTCCAATTGGCTTAGTCATGGCATTGTTATTGCCAATGTGCTTGCTATGAAAAGGAGTGTATTGAAATCTATTCTGATTGCATTCGCGGTGTTGACACACCTGACTCAGGCAAACGCTCAAGAACAAAAACGGAATAAAATTGAATTGCTTGGGGCAAAGGACCTTAAGTTTGACAAACGCATGGGCATTGATGCGCAGCGGCTAATTGGCGATGTAAGCTTCAGGCATCAGGGGGCCCTGATGTATTGCGACAGTGCTTATCTGTACAATACGACCAATAGCCTTGACGCCTTTGGGAATGTGCGTATCAATCAAGGCGATACACTTAAACTTTTCAGTGAAGAGCTCAACTACAACGGCGATACGCGCCTCGTGAAAGTGCGTGACAATGTGAGACTCATTGATAAGGAAATGACCCTGACTACCGATATTTTGGATTACAACCGCTTGACCAATACGGCCATATTTTACGAAGGTGGGCGCATGTATTCCAATGTCAATCAAAATGAACTCACCTCAATCAATGGCATCTACAGGGCAAACATCGAGATGTTCTACTTTCGTGACAGCGTGGTGTTGATCAATCCCAAATACAGGGTTGTAACCGACAGCCTGGACTACAATAATTTCACGGAAGTGGCTTATTTTGAAGGCCCTACATTCATCTATTCAGATGAAAATACGATCTATTGCGAGAATGGCTGGTACGACACCCGCAATGACATTGCCCAATTTAACGAAAACGCCTACCTCGACAACAAGAAGCAAGTGCTTATGGGCGACAGCCTTTGGTACTCGCGAACGGAAGGCCTGGGCAGGGCTTATCAAAATGTACGCATCATCGACTCCACCGACCAGTATATCATCAAAGGTCAAATAGGGCTTTACGACCAAACGAAGAACACCAGCCTTGTAACTGTGGATGCTGAGCTTATTCAATACGACCAGAAGGATTCTTTGTTTTTGCACGCTGACACTTTGCTCGCCATTGATGATCCTGTGCTTGGCAACAAACTTTTTGCTTACCGCGGGGCGCGTTTTTTCCGAAAGGATATGCAAGGTACTGCCGACTCCATGTACTTTGCGAAAAATGACAGCACGATCTACATGTATTACTCACCCGTACTGTGGTCAGACGCATTGCAGATAACGGGCGACACCATGGAGGTAATCAACAGCAGTGAGGGCCTGGAGCGACTTTTGGTTTACAACAATGCCATGCTGGTAGATCAGGTGGATACTGCCAACTACAATCAAATCAAGGGCCGACGGCTTACCGGTTACTTTGAGAAAAATGAATTGTATAAAGTGTTTATTGCCGGCAATGGCCAATCACTTTACTACGCCATGGAAGAAAGCAGGGTGAAAAACAAGCCCGACACCACGGGCAGTACCAATGCTGATAGCCAGCAAGCCGACTCGATTGATTCCCTATCGAGGGACACCACGGCCATCGATGCGTATATCCTTGTGCAAAAAGTCATTGGAGTAAACAAGGCGGTGTGCAGCAATATTGCCATCTTCCTTGAAGACCGCAAGGTGCAGCGCATCCGGTTTTTAGTGAATCCAGATGGCAAATTTATCCCTATTCACTTGTTTGACAGGGATGAGGCGATACTCGATGGATTCACCTGGCAAGATGAACGACGACCCAAAGACCGCATGGACATTTTCCGAAAGGTGGCTTTTACCAGAACAGAGGTAGAGTAAGTTTATAGGCGTCTTTAGAAAGGTGTACCTTCAATCCTGGCCCGTTTCAGGGCTTTGGCATACCAGAGCAGCTCATCAGCAAATTTCGAAAAGCGCCCATTGGTTTTTTCTTCTTGGGCACTCCCCTCCTCATCAATGCTTTGCTTTATAGTGGGAATAGGCATCATGGCAGATATGCTGGCCATACCAAGCTCGCCTAGTACCGCCCGCATGTGCACAGCCACCCGCACTCCGCCAAAGCTACCAGCCGAATAACTCAGTATGCCGGCGGGCTTAAAAAAGTATTCCTTCTGGAAATGGTCTATCAAATTCTTCAATCCTGGTGGAATGCTGTGGTTGTATTCACCTGTCACAAAGACGAAAGCATCACTGCCAGCAAGTATCTCCGACAACTTTTGCATGGCTTCAGGAGCTGTGCCGCTTAGGTACTCTTTGTGCATCTTATCCAGAATGGGAAGGTTCCATTCCTTTGCATCAATCAAAGTTGATTCACATCGCTTCCGCAAATGGGCATGCGCAAAATTTGCTGCGCGAATACCAAGACGCTTTTCGCGGTATGAACCGTAGATAACCGCCACTTTTAAATCGGAATAATCCATTAGTTGAAGAAATTTTGATTTGTGCCTAAGTTACGGTTTCGCTCCAACTTTAGGTCCTGGAGCATGGACGATTTGATATTCAGCGATATGTTGTAACTACGCCTGAAGCCAAACGGCACCACACGGGCATTGAGCTCCCAGCAATTCAGGTCAACAGTAACCACAAAAGTGGTTGGTGTGAGTTCATTTCGCACAAAGTCGTAGCCGGTATTGAAGTTTACCTTCACCCTCTTGAAAAAGTCAAAGCTCCCCGTCATCTGTATACTCTGAACAATATTGATGGAGTCGCGAATGCCCAAACCCTCAGCCAGCACAATGGGTTCACGTCCCCGACGCGCATCAAGGGAATATCCAAAATTCAATGTCCAAGGCACTTTAAATCCGCTCACGAATTTAGACAGTGAGCTTTCAATCACCTCATTTTCATCACCTTCTTCTTCAACTACAGATTCTTCTTTTCCCCGTCGTTCAAACATTGAGCTCCCCAGTTGATTGGCATTGATGGCGATATTTCCTGCTTCAAAACTGGCCAGCCCTTCTCCCTGAGCCAGTAGGAATCTATCCACAGCCACTACTTCATTTCGTCCATTGTTCTCAACCGCCACCCTTGCGTAGGGATCAAATGCGCCGCGAAATACGATATTGGCATATTTCGTGATTTTAGTTCGGCCCGAAAGTGAAATGATCGACAAGTTAAGCGAGTCAGCAGCTATATTGTAGCTCGTATTTACCGTAAGGTTTTCCAAAAGTGGTATTTTGGTGTACTTGCTTGTGCTGTCGCGCTTGCTCGCTACCTTGGCTTCCACATTGTTGATCAATGAGAAGGTTATCAATCCTTGTTCTCCGGCGGGCGACTGCCCGAAAATGGCACCTTCAAAAGGTGAATAGCTCTCCAGTCGCCCTTCATTGCCATAAAAGCCCCATACGCGGGTGTCAAAATCAGGACGGTAAGTAAATGAAAGTGACGGTGTAATGGTGTGTCGAATTGCATTAAGCCAGTTGCTTTTAAATGAATACATTCCGTACAGTTTGGTGGTGAGGGCTGCACTGAGGTTCCAATCTCCATTTCGCGCAAATCCCGGATTGGTTTCCTGCTCGAAAAGTCCGGTTTCTGGATTTCTCACCCTCGTTGAAGTTTCGGTATACCACCGCTCCGTATAATTGAAAGATGGGTTAATGGTAACTGGGCCGGCCTTCAAGGAATTGGTAATCGCAGCACGGTGTTGCATACCATTTCGAAACTCACCGAGAAGGAAGTCTATATTGTTCATTCTCAAATCGACTTCATTAACAGTAAGCGTGTTTCTGATTGAAGAAGAGTAAGTAAGTCCAAACTTTTCATACCATCGCTGCTTGGCTCCTGTATTAAATAAACCCTTGAGCGGAAAAGTTCTGGCGCGGTTGATCGCTATATCGGGAAGTATAAAGTTGAAGACTCCGCTGCGTGAGTTTTGATCGTGGCCCATATTTGCAGCAAGGGTCCATGGAGAGTCATAAAAGTTTTGCTGGTAACGAATGTTAGATCGGAAGGTATTGGTTAAGAAATCATTTTGTGAGGCATTGAGGTTGTTTTGAAAGGTAGATGAACTACCGGCATTTACATCAGCAGAAAAGCTCGACATAGGTTTGGCTTTGGGGTCCTGTGTATGTCTCCATGTGATAAAGAAAAGTTTCGTTTCCGAAAATGTTCCCAATTCGCGTTCGCCCAGCACATTGTTGTTGTATTGAACATTAAAATTACCATCGTATTTGTAACGCTTTTTGTAGCGGGTGTAATTCTGCACGCCCCAGCTACCACGGGAATAAAGGTCTGTAAGGATTTTGGTATCTATGTTGTCGCCTAAGGGCAAATAGAATCCAAGGTCGTTGAGGAAATAACCCTGACGCTGGGCGTTTCCATAACTTGGAATTATTAGTCCGGCCTGCTTTTTCTCCGTATTTGGAAAAAATCCGAAAGGGAATGCCAAAGGTGTGGGTACGCCATAAAATGCCAAATAGCCAGGGCCAGTCACAATTTTATCATCCTTGATTACCTTGAGTTTACTTATTTTGAAACGGGTTTTTGCGTTTGGATCTTCGCACGGGCAGTACTCGCCCTTGGCTATATAGATCACCTGCCCACCATCAATGATTTTCACATCGCGCCCAGTAAGGGTTCCCTCAATTACGGCGGTTTCTACTTTTTTAATACTGGCTTTCTTACTTTTGAAGTTGTAGTCCATTGTAAAGGCGTCATATTCTTCGCCATTGTCTACAAATTCAGGGGTACCTATCCACGCTCCTACCGAGTCCTGAATACCTTCGGCGTGAACCTGATAATTCTCAAAATCATACTCAATGCGCTCAGCCTTTAAAGTGATGGTTCCAAAATTGACTTCTGCACTGCCGTATAAATAGACTTTACGGCTTATTAAGTCATTGTCGATTGAATCACGCGCACTGTAATGAATGATTTCATTGAGTGCTCCCTCTTCTTGGTTTGCCTGATCTACAACTGTGGTATCATTTTTGGCAATATCAGTGGAATCAACTACCGCAACACCCTCGTCATCCATGACTAAACTATCGCTCAATAGCATGATGCCACCATCAATAGGCGCCAATAAAGTATCCACCTGTGCGATGCCTTCAGACAGTCCAATTATGAACAGGCACACAAGGATAAATACTAACTTTACCACACAGGCGCTGGCTGTGACTTGCGTACTTTTAATGATTGCTACAATGTTACAAACGTGCAAAACTAAAGAATTAGCGCGCGATGATTCAAAATAAAGGAATTTACTGGTGGGTATCTGCCTTCTGTATAATTGTTGTTGCGGTGCTCTGCATAGCAGCTACCATGCCAAAGAGTGTGAAATCGAAGGCGATCACTAAAATAGTCATCGATGCAGGTCATGGAGGTAAAGACCCTGGCAACCTTGGCACTGGCCGGTATAAGATTACAGAGAAAACAGTGGCATTGAATGTCGCCAAGAAAGTGGGCGCATACATCAATGAAGCCTTCCCCGATGTGGAAGTACTTTACACCCGCGCTGACGACAGTTTTGTGCCTTTGCACGAGCGCACCAAATTTGCGAATACCAAAAGCGCCGACCTGTTCATATCCATACACTGTGATGCCTTTACCAAGGAATCGGCTTTGGGTGCCGGGTCGTATGTGATGGGGCCGGCTAAAACAGAAGCAAACCTGAAGGCAGCACAAAGGGAAAATTCGGCCATACTTCTGGAGGAAGACCGGGATAAAAACTATGATGGTTTTGATCCAAATTCGCCGGAAGGCCTTATAGAGCTGAGCTTACGCCAAAATACGCACATCCATCAAAGCCTGAAGTTTGCAAAAAGCGTACAAGATCAATTCCGCACCCGGGTTGGCAGGACTGACAGGGGCGTAAGACAGGCTCCTTATTGGGTAATATCATTTACTACCATGCCCAGTGTGCTTATTGAGCTGGGATTTCTCACCAATAAAGAAGAAGAAGATTTTCTGATCAGTGCACAAGGGCAAGATTATTTAGCTTCAGCTATTTACAGGGCTTTCAAGGAATACAAAGTCCAACTTGAAAACATAGAGGCTGCCAAGGAAGCTGAAGCCAAGCCTGAGGTTGTATCAGTGCCCGGAGTAAGTACAGAAAACATTTCAAAACCATCTCCTGCTTTCGAAAAAGTGTACTTTAAAGTCCAGCTATTGTCGTCATCCAAGCAGGTCAATTACAGCCCGGAAAACTTCAATGGCCTCGAAGGCGTATCAGAACACAGCGATAACGGAATGTATAAGTACCTTTGGGGTACTGCACATACTTATGAGGAAGCAAAGGAGCTTCAAAAGAGTGTTCGCAAAACAGGTTATAAAGGAGCATTCGTGGTGGCTTTCGATCAGCAAAACAAGAGAATATCGCTGGAAGAAGCCCTTCAAAGCCTCAACAATTAATTGAAATGAAACTACGCAAGGAAACAAAAATAGCAGTGGTTGTAGTCGGAGCGCTGCTGCTGGCATACGTCGGTGTCAATTTTCTTAAAGGAATTGAAGTATTCTCAAAGTCTACCACTTACTACGGCATGTATACGAGGGTGAATGGGCTTACTCCTTCCAATCCAGTGGTGCTCAACGGCTACAAAATTGGACAGGTGAAATCAGTGCAAATGTTGCCCGATAAGGGCAATCTTTTGCTTGTTACCATGACCATCAATGAAGAAGTAAATATTCCAAAAGATACCAAAGCGGTCTTGAGAAGTGCCGACCTACTCGGCTCCATGCAGGTTCAATTGCAACTGGGCCGCAGCAGTGTATTGGCACAATCGGGAGATACGCTTACCCCGGATATCGAGGCAGATTTAGTAGATGAGGTCAATGAACAACTCCGACCAATCAAAATCAAAGCGGAAAGCCTCATCTCATCTGTTGATAGCGTTATCAAAGTGGTAGAGGCCATTTTGAATACCCAATCGCAGGACAATATTGTGGAAAGTTTTTCGGGAATAAACAATGCTATTGCAAGCTTGGAGCGCACCGCATTCCAAATCGATACCCTTGTCATGGAAGAGAAGAACCGCATCTCGGCGATTTTCAAAAATGTACAGAACCTGTCGCGCGTGATGAGCGACAATAGTGATCAACTTGAGAACGTGATCCGAAATTTTTCTGCTATCAGCGACACCCTTGCGAAGGCCGATATCGCCAAAACGATTGTCAATGCCAACAAGGCCATGGCACAGGTCAATGAAACCATTGAAAAAATTAACAGAGGTGAAGGAACCCTTGGCTTGCTGATCAACGACGATGAATTATACAAAAAACTTGAGAGCGCGGCCGACAATATGGATCTACTGGTGGAAGATTTGAGGGTGAATCCAAACAGATACATGCACTTCTCTGTTTTTGGTAGAAAGAATAAAGATGTGGAGTTGTCGCGTGCTGAGCTGGAACAACTTAAAGAATACGTGAACTCTGCCAATCAATGAGATTAAAGAAATGGGTATAGCAAACATTATTTTCCTGATAGTCCTTACAGCAGCGGTCGTTGCATTCGCACTTCAGGTAAAAAAAATTCGCCGTAACATATTGCTGGGCAAAGATGTAGATCGCTCTGACAACAAAGCAGAGCGCTTGGCCGTGATGACACGCGTGGCTTTGGGCCAATCAAAAATGGTTGCGAGGCCTTTTGCCGGATTCATGCACATTTTGATTTATGTAGGCTTCGTAATCATCAACATTGAAGTCCTTGAGATAATCATAGATGGTGTTTTTGGTACCCACAGGGTATTTGCACCGCTAGGGCCCGCTTACGACGTGTTGATAGCCAGCTTCGAAGTTTTGGCTGCATTGGTCCTTTTGGCTTGTGTGGTATTTTTGATTCGTCGATATGGAGGTGCGATACGACGCCTGAGCATGGCCGAGCTTAAAGGTTGGCCAAAGAGTGATGCCTACATTATTCTATGGGTCGAGATCTTCCTAATGGGGGCATTCCTGACTATGAATGCTGCCGACAGTGCGCTTCAGGCAAATGATGCCCCACATTATGTACAGGCAGGTTCATTTCCGATCAGTGGACTTTTCGCACCAATGCTCGCCGATTATAGCGTTTCAACTTTAATCATGGTTGAACGTATTGCCTGGTGGGCCCACATCGTTGGAATATTGCTTTTTCTCAACTACCTGCCTATTTCCAAGCACTTTCACATCATCCTGGCATTTCCCAATACCTATTTCAGCAACTTGAGGAATCAGGGGCATTTCAGCAATATGGACAAAGTGACTGCCGAGGTAAAACTTATGATGGATCCGGATGCTGATCCCTATGCCGCTCAGCCCGAAGCAGATCCCAATGCTGTTCCAGAGAAATTTGGTGCCAAAGATGTTAAAGACCTGACATGGAAAAATCTCATGGATGCGTATTCATGCACAGAGTGTGGTCGATGTACGTCCGAGTGCCCGGCCAACATTACTGGCAAGAAGCTCTCGCCACGCAAGATCATGATGGACACGCGCGACCGCCTCGAGGAAGTTGGCAAAAACATTGACAAGCACGGTGCTGATTATGATGATGGTAAATCACTGTTGGGCGATTACATCACTCCCGAAGAGCTCTGGGCATGTACCACCTGCAATGCCTGTGTTCAGGCTTGTCCGGTAAACATAAGCCCCTTGGAAATCATTGTAGACCTGCGAAGGTACCTCGTAATGGAAGAATCGCAATCACCCACCGAATTGAATGGCATGTACACCAATATAGAGAACAATGGTGCGCCATGGGCATTCTCACAAGCAGACCGACTCAAATGGGCCGAAGAAGCCTAGACTTAAAAAAATCTGAATGAGCACAACTTTAAAAGTCCCCACCATGGCCGAAATGATTGCTGCAGGCGAAGTGCCTGAAGTGTTGTTTTGGGTGGGTTGCGCTGGAAGTTTTGACGACCGCGCGAAAAAGATTACCAAAGCCATTGTGAAAATCCTGAACAAAGCGGAAGTGAAATTTGCCGTTTTGGGCACGGAAGAAGGCTGTACGGGAGACCCTGCCAAGCGCGCAGGCAATGAGTTTCTATTCCAGATGCAGGCCATGATGAACATTCAGGTTCTCAATGGATACGAAGTAAAACGCATCGTAACAGGGTGCCCACATTGCTTCAATACACTGAAAAATGAATATCCCGAACTGGGAGGCAACTATGAGGTGCTCCACCATACCCAATTCATCCAAAAGCTCATTGGCGAAGGAAAAATCACGCTCCAGGGCGGAGGCCTGTACAAAGGGAAACGCATCACTTTCCACGACCCTTGCTATCTGGGCCGCGGCAATGGTGAGTATGAAGCGCCACGCGAATTGATTGAAAAACTGGACGCTGAGCTGGTCGAAATGCGCAGATGCAAGTCCAAAGGCCTTTGTTGTGGCGCCGGTGGTGCGCAAATGTTCAAAGAGGCCGAACCCGGAAATAAAGAAGTCAATATCGAGCGCAGTGAAGAGGCCCTTGAGCTCAAGCCCCAGGTCATCGCCACGGGTTGCCCTTTTTGCAATACCATGATGACTGATGGGGTTAAGAATTTTGAAAAAGAAGATGAGGTAAAAGTGTACGATGTTGCTGAACTCATCGCAAATGCTGCCGAATTATGAAAGAAGCATTTAGCCCGGTAGACCTTGATTTGCCAAAAGGCTTTCCGGACAACAGCCGCGTGTGGATATACCAAAGCGACCGTAATTTTGAGATTTCTGAATTGGAAGGTTTACTGAAATCATGCGGGCAATTCGCCAATAGCTGGACAGCCCACAACCAAAAGCTCAAAGCTGAAGTCTTTGTAATGTTCGAACGGTTCATCTGCCTTGTTGCCGATGAAAGTGTGGCCGGTGCATCGGGATGTTCCATTGATAGCTCCGTGCGTTTCATTCAAAACCTTGAGAAGGAATATCAGATTTCATTCATGAACAGAATGCTGATGGCCTACCTGAGTCCTGATCAGCAAGTGAATACCATACACCTTAATGACCTGGGCGCAGCTTTAAAATCGGGTCAGGTGAATGAGAACACTATAGTGTTCAATAACCTGGTGGCCAACCTTGGCGACATGAAGCAGTTCTGGATGCTTCCGCTTGGAGAGAGTTGGTTTATGCGCTTTGCATAGGCCAAACTACGGTATAGCTACTGCTACGGTATCTGCGTTCTTCTTCTTCCATAACTCACCGGTATCCAAATCTATACACACCAGCCGCCCATACCCCTGATGCCCTGAACGCACGCATCCGTTGTCGATGGGACAAATTTTGGCCCCAGCCGCAGCTGCGCTTTCAATCCGCTTCAATGAGTTGGGTACATGGCCATGAATGATGCGCTTGCCTTCGTAAATAGTCATATCGTATTCAAACTGCCTGGTCCAGAGCATGTGGTGCCAAGACCGAAATGGATTTTTACTTCTCGTATCAAATCCGGCATGGCACAGCAAATGCTGGTCTGTTTCATAATAATAAGGCAGCACCCCAAAGAAGCGGTCCATTCCAGCCCACAAGGTTTGCTGGTTTTTAAGCATATGGGCAGCGTTTTGCCTTTCGGCAAATAGGGCGAGCTTGTGCGGATGCGTGCGGTTGAAGTCAAGAAAGAGTTGCTCATGGTTTCCACGCAATGGATAGACCTGATAGCCCGATACAATGAGCGACTTCACATATTTAACAGTGAGGCGGGAATACGGCCCCCGGTCTATAAAGTCGCCAAGCATAAAGAGTTGATCATCCTTATTCAAGCCAACTTTTTCGAGCAAACTTGCCAATGTTTCAAAGCAACCGTGCACATCACTTATTGCCAGACGACGGCCTGTGCCTAGCGGTATAAAGTAAGCCCTACCCCGCGGTTCGAGTGGCTCACCAAGCATAGTCTGAATCGTCTGCTCGGCAAGGTGGATTTTCGCATTCATAGAGCTGCCCGGTATTGCGTGCTTATCAAAGCAGCAAAGAAGGAGAAATTAAGGGTGACAATACATATCCAGCACAAAAGTTTTTCACATGGTCGCGCCAACGGTATACTACTACAGCAGCCTCATCGCAAATCAATCAAAGAAAGACAGACCGAAGCGCCGTCTAGATTGATTGCCTTCACTATTGATGGCTTTGATAACAAGTTCCACCGGCAGCTGACTGTCATTGCCGAAAAAAACGGAATCAGCCAAAGCAAGATTCCACAAGGTTACCAGGCTGTCGCCAAAAGTATAGTTCGAAGACCTGAGATTACTTCCCCTTGCGCTCTTGAATTCAAAAGTGACCCTTTCAAGTCCATTTTCATCGCTTACAATGCCAGAGAAGGACATGGTGTCTGAATCCAGAATTACAATAATCACGTTATCGGCATCAGCGGCAGGAACGGTTGCGACCCCATCAAATACCGGCTGCATTCCAGGCTGCTCCACAAAAAAGGTAATCAGCGAATCAATGGAACCATTGCCTTGAAAATCGGCCACCTGAAAACCAATTTCGTACATGCCCGCTGCCGCTGAATCGGGCACCTCAAAAGTATACGCGCCTTCGTGCTCAAAGCCTTGAATATCGATAATTCTGATTTCGCTCCAGGGAGAGAATGATTTTGCAAATGCTTCTTTTATCCTAAACCGCATCTGATTCAGGTCTTCATTGTCTCGTACAATTACATTTACAGTGAGCATATCTTGGGGCAGAACAGTATCTGCCATGAGTTGATAGCGAACAATCGCAGGTGGCGTTTCGTCACTTGAGGTTTTCTCACAGGCAATCAGACAAATTGCAGTCAAAAATAAAAATCCCACTTTTCGCATGTCCAAATTTACGAAAAGTGGGATTGAAATTGCTTCAAGGAAGCAAAGCTGTATTGACCGGCTTATTGCGTCACAGTAATGTCGAATTCTACTTCGATATCCGTTTCTCCGCCCACCGCAGGTGAGAGTGTTCCTTCAGAGGCACCCGCGGCATTCTTGTTTGGTTCATGAATCAAAGTAATACGGACTTTCTCATTGCCTGAGGTGGCATCGCTTATGGCCCAAACGGTCTGCTGTCCAATAGGTTTACCATCTTCATCGGCATCTGCGTATACGATGGTAATGATATCCTCGGCCCCGTTGAGCAATTCAAAGAAAAACTGATGTTCATCGGCTTCTTCTTCGGCAATCTCTGACGTGAGGTCTTCGATATCGTTGGGATTAGAAGCGTCAAGCACGGTAATAGAAACTGAATAAGCGCCTGGAGCCAGCGTTATTGCATCGATGGTCGGAGCATTTCCCCCCGGACCATCGGGATCAGAAAAGGTGAAGCTTTCTGAAGTTTGGGTATCTGCATTCTGAAAAGTCAGTACAAGGTCTGTTATCACCTCTTCATCGCCGGCCGGTGGCGGGGTTGTTCCACCGTCATCGTCGTTGTCGCAAGCTACGAAGGTAAAAGCCATGAATGCTGCGGCCAATAGGCCTAGTGTTTGTTTGATTTTCATTGTGTTTGGTTTTTGTGTGTATGAAAGTTTAGAATTAAAAATTGTGTTGAAACCGCAATAAAACGTTGATTCCCATTTCATCTGCGAAATATCTAAAGCGGTTCATGTAGTCGCGGTAAGCGGCATTGAGCGCATTCTCAACATCGAGTGAAAGGCTGCTGTTGCCAAATCGCATTCCTGCCGATGCGCCCAATAAAAAGTAGCCATCGGGAGGAGCAGCGAAATCGAAGCTCGGCGGAAGTGGCGCAGCACTGCCCATTTCGCGCACAGCATCAAAGGGATACAAATCAGGAGCGCGGTACTGCCTCATGGTATAGGTGGCCCGGATGCTGGTGTAGAGTCCTTTCAGCCTTTCAGTGTCGTCATATGTTCGGCGCAAATCGACACTAAAGTGGTGTGCCGGAATGCCTACAAAAAAGGTGTTGTTCTCCAGGTTGTCCGCCCATACCAGACTTGCCGTGCTGATGGTACTCCAGCTCTCGCTCCAATTTGCTTCATGCCGCAAGTCAATTCCTCTGAAAAGGGCATCAGCTTGTTCAAAATCGAAGCGTGGAAAGGCTCCGCGGATGGTAAGCTCTATGGAATTGGGATTCATAAAAATGAAGTTTTCGATGAAATTGAAGTAAGCCACAGCCTGAAGCTTTTGCTGTCGCCATGCTTTTCTGAAGGTAAGCGCGGCATTGTAAGACCGCTCACTTTGCAAATTAGGATTGCCCACTTCAATGCCACCTGCCCCATGGTGCAGTCCATTGCTAAAAAGTTCATTGACTGCCGGAGCCCGCCATTGCGTGCCACCACTGAAGTTGATATCTCCATTCGTGATTGATCTTCGCACTGCCACAGAGGTGGCAAATCCATCAAAATTCAGCTTGACAGGATTGTCAAAACTGGCAACAGGCTCAAATACCTGTCCTGTGTGATGGTCGTAGCGCATGGCAGCGGTGAAATTCCACGCACCACGTGCATAGCGCTCTATAAGAAACACTCCAAGGTTTTGATTCTCATAATTGGGCATAAACTCGCGGCCCCGATAGCGGTTGCGGCGCATCATGGCGCTGGCGCCGAGCACACCATTTATTTTACCTGGGGCATGGTGCCACAGTGCTTCGGCAAGATGGGTGGTGAGTCTGTAGTCGAGTTGAGGCCTTGAAAGGGCTTCGTCCGAAGGGTTGCGGCCTATGTGAATATCAAATTCCTGCCGGCGGTTGTACTGCCTGGCATACACCATCTCTATGCGGTTGCTTTCATCGATGCGGTGCTCGAGTCTGACCTTGAACAACTCGTGCGAAACCCTTTGATATGGTCTATCAAAATCATAGCTGAAGCCGAGGGTATCGGGTTGGCTTCTGCCTTGCAGCACATTTTGCAGGTCAGTGAGGTTGCCAAGGTGGGAGTAGCGGTACAAGCCAAAGCGCTGGTTGAACTTGGAGTAGTATACCTCCGCCTTCCATGCCTTGTATTGATAACCCAAAGCATAAGAGTAGTTGTACTCCTCCACCCCTGTATTGGTCAAGAAATTGCGAGAATCTCTTACAGTGCCCAACTTCTTCAGCGAGCCTTGCACACGGTAGTGTAGGCCTTTTGCAAAGGGTGTGGTGCCGCTCAGTTCAGCAGCAGCAGCCCCTCCCCTTCCATTCGACTGCAGAGTGGATTGAAGTTTTCCGGCAAATTGTTCATGGCCGAAAACATCGGGCGGCTCCACAAGCAAAACACCGGCAATGGCATCGGAGGCATAGCGCAGTGCATCGGGCCCTTCAATAATTGCGAGTGATTGGGCCACATAGCTATCGATCTCGGGTGCGTGCTCCGAGCCCCAGTACTGGCCTTCTTGCCGTATGCCGTTGTTCATGAGCAGCAGGCGGTTGCTGTGCATTCCGCGAAATACAGGTTTTGCGATGGCATTGCCAGTTTGCAGCAGCCGCATGCCGGGAAGCATGAGGGCCAGTTCAGCCAGTTGCCTGCCAGAACCTTTTTCGATGTCAGCGCTGCGCACTTCCATGCGGGTAAGTTCCATAGCGCTCTCCTTCAATGCGTATATTTCAACGGCATCCAGCGATTCCTCGCTATGCGACAGGTAAATGGTGAGCGCGGTATCCCTGCGCAAATCGAAGACATACTTCTCCGTATTACAGCCCACATGAGAAATGCTCATGGTCAACTGTCCCTGGCACAAAGCTTTGAATTCAAATCGGCCCTCCTCATTTGTATTGCCCGCTTTATAGGCCTCTTCAAGAACCACCGTGGCATACGTCAGCTCCTGACCCGAATTGCGGTCAATAACTGTACCTGTGAGGTGTATATCGCAAGGCGTTTGGCTGAAGCCTGACACATACAACATCACTGCACAAATGAATACGTAGAACTTGTGGAAGTTCATGAAACCTGAAGGTAGTAATGAGAAAAAGGAAAGGGGAAAAATGGCCGGCTGGCCTTATGAAAGCGGGTTGTTATACCACCGGGGGCCCTCTAAGCGAAGAAAGCGTAGTGTTGCGAAATGCATAAAACGCGCAAGCCGCTATCGGCGGCAAAGCGGCAAAAATTGTTGCTCCGCCAGGTCCTTCTGGAGACAAATTTACCTGATCCTGTACAAGGAAGTTTGCACATCGTGCGCAGGTATCATTGTGCGCTACATTGGCCGCGACATGGCTTTCACCAGCCCTAGGTAAATCATTGGTTTCAGCTTCAACTTCGTGACCATGTGAGCAGGCGTGGTGTAGATACACTTCGTGTACTTCATGCATTTCAGCATGCAAGAGGCCGTGCAAAGTTCCTTCAGAAAGGCCGATTGCAAAGACCATCAGGAAGAAGATGGCGAAATGATGTTTGAATTTACTACACATTGCGAATCCGCAAAGATAGTTATTATAACTTTGTTGCAATTACGAATTGGGAAGAATTTTGAATTTCAATCTGCTTTTGTCAACCTCGTCCACATCACCCAATGCTTCCCGATGCCAGCAATATCGAAAGGCTCCCCAAATTTGGTAAACCCGAGCCGCTCGTAGAATGACACTGCGACTTCACGGGCATTGCACCACATCAGCTCAGCATTATCCAATGTGTAACCCTGAAGTGCATGCTGCACCAAGGCTTTGCCATAACCCAAGCCCCTTACTTCGGGGTGCGAAGCCATTCCACGCAATTGAATGGCGCGCCCTCCGCTGAGCTGTGGCTGAGACTTTTCGTAAAATGAAGCAATGGCCAGAACATTTCCAAACACGTCGCTGGCTTTCAAGTGAAAAGTGCTGTCCAGGTCGTCGCCCTCAAATCGACAATCGCTGAGCGTACCCCCAGGCCTGAGCACGAGCAAACGAAGGGGATAGATTTCTTCCGCTTTGGCGGGGCTAATGATGTAAGCCCCTAAATCGATACCACTGTTTTTCAACGCCATTAGTACGGTATACCCACCTTTCGGTAAATGAAGTGCAAGAGCCAGGCTGGCCCAATCATGAGAAACTTTAGATCGTCGAAAAAACTGGGCTTCGCGCCTTCGATTTTGTGCCCGATAAACTGACCTATCCAGCTCAATACGAATATACCCACGAAAAACATCCAAACATTTTCGCCCAAAGCGAGTTGGCTTTGATGCACCAACCAGAGCATGAGCAGAGACACAGCGAGCATTCCCAAAGCGATGGGAACAGACAAGCGCAAAAAGAAAATCACTCCAAAAAGTACGAGCAGCGTGCCCAGATGAATGTACGGGATAACTGAAGTAGGCAAAAAATCATTTACAAATCCCAAGCCCATTAAAGACAATATTCCGACTATGCTGAAGAAGATAAGGGGAACGCATACCCAATGCACAGCCTTGTTGGTCGGATTTTGGTGGCTGTGTCCGTATGCATCAAACCATTCCTGAATCGTCATGAATTCAATTTTGGAATGAAAATACCAAAAAAATTTGCATTCCTATGATCTTCATGATTAAAGTAAGAGCAAAAGAAACGCCCAGTTGATATCAACCGGGCGCTCCAAACTTTATGAATGCCAATTACCCTCCGAAGTCGTCAAATGCAACATTCTCGGGTGGCACTCCCCATTCGTCAACCATCTTGAGGACGGCAGCGTTCATAAGTGGTGGGCCGCAGAAGTAGAATTCAATGTCTTCCGGTGCATCGTGCTTTTTAAGGTATTGGTCAATTACCGCCTGGTGTACAAAGCCTGTAAAACCATCTCCCTCATCCTCGATACTTTTCTTAGCCTTCCAATTGTCTTCTGGAAGCGGCTCTGAGAGCACTACGTGAAAACTAAAGTTGGGGAATTCCTTTTCTATTTTACGGAAGTGATCAAGGTAGAAAAGCTCGCGTTTAGAGCGCCCTCCATACCAGTATGAAACCTTCCTGTCCGTTTTCAATGTGTGAAACAAGTGGAAAAGGTGCGAGCGCATGGGTGCCATTCCGGCACCACCGCCGATGTAGAGCATTTCTGAGCCAGTGTCTTTGATGAAGAACTCACCGTAAGGTCCTGAAATAGTAACCTTATCGCCAGGCTTACATCCGAAAACGAAGCTTGAGCAAATACCTGGATTCACATCCATCCATTTGTTCTTGGCCCTATCCCACGGTGGCGTAGCAATTCGGATATTCAACATAATAATGTTTCCCTCCGCAGGGTGATTGGCCATGGAATATGCCCTGAAAATCTCTTCATTGTTTTTCATCTGCAAGTTCCACAGACCGAACTTGTCCCACTCGCCTTTGAAATCCATAGGGTCGCGGCCAAGCTCCGGGTGAGAAGTAATGTCGATGTCCTTGTAATTCACAACGCAAGGAGGTACATCGATCTGAATGTATCCACCCGCTTCAAACTCGAGGTGCTCTCCTTCGGGCAAACGCACCACAAATTCCTTGATAAATGAAGCCACGTTGTAATTCGAAACCACTTCGCATTCCCATTTTTTGATTCCAAAAATCTCTTCTGGAATCGCAATTTTCATATCCTGCTTCACTTTGACCTGGCAACCCAGGCGCCAGTTTTCAGCAATTTCCTTTCTGGAAAAGTAAGGTGCTTCTGTAGGAAGGATCTCTCCTCCACCTTCGAACACCTGACACTTGCACATGGCGCAAGTACCTCCACCTCCACAAGCCGAGGGCAGGAAGATTTTCTCGTTGCTCAATGTGCTAAGAATGGTATTGCCCGATTCCACCTCAATGGTTTTCTCACCGTTTATTAAAAGCGTTACGGGTCCTGATGGTGATAATTTTGATTTTGCGAAAAGCAAAACGCTTACCAGCAAAAGAATAAGGATCAAAAAGGCTGCGAGTGTTGCTATGATTGTAGCGGTCATGTATTCTTAATTTTCTTGTATATCAAACAATGGTTTTCCCATTAAAGTTCAATGCCCATAAAGGCCATGAAAGCAATACCCATCAATCCGGTAATAATGAATGTAATGCCTAATCCTCGGAGAGGTGCGGGTACATTTGAGTAACGTATTTTCTCACGGATGGCCGCAATACCCACAATGGCAAGCAACCAACCCACGCCGCTACCCAAACCGAAAACTGTAGCATCCGCGATTGTGGTGTACTGACGCTCTTGCATAAAAAGTGAACCACCAAGTATCGCGCAATTCACCGCAATCAGCGGCAGGAATATTCCCAAAGCTCCATAGAGGGCAGGTGCAAATTTCTCGACGATCATCTCCACCAACTGCACCATAGATGCGATCACAGCAATGAACATGATAAAACTCAAAAAGCTCAAGTCAACATTTGCGAATGAAGGATCAATCCAGGTAAGTGCGCCTTCTTTAAGTACAAAGTTTTCCAATAGAAAGTTGATTGGAACTGTGATGCCGAGCACGAAGATTACAGCCATTCCTAGTCCTATACCAGTTTTCACTGTTTTTGAAACGGCGAGATAAGAGCACATTCCGAGAAAGTAAGCGAAAATCATGTTGTCGATAAAGATCGACTTCACAAATATGTTTAATGCTTCCATTGTTTTGGACTAATTAGTTTTCTTCTACGAGTTTGGTATTTCTTGAGCGCTGTATCCAGATGATGATACCCACTACGATCAAAGCCATAGGAGGAAGAATCATCAGGTTATTGTTCATGTAGCCCAATTCGAAAAATGACGCAGGAATAAACTTTATTTGGCCAATACCAGGGAAGCTGATTGCTCCTGAACCAAATACTTCCCTTACCACCGCTACAGCAACAAGAATCCATGCATAACCCAAGGAATTTCCAATACCATCAAGCGCTGAGGGAAAAGCTTTGTTGCCCATGGCAAAAGCTTCAAAACGGCCCATAATGATACAGTTGGTAATGATCAGGCCTACAAATACCGATAGACGTTCGCTAATATCAGGAAGAAATGCTTTGAGCAATTCGTTTACCAAAATAACCAATGAAGCCACCACCACAAGTTGGACGATGATTCGAATCCGTGAAGGGATCGTGTTTCTCAGCAAAGAAATAATAACATTGCCAAAGATCAAAACAAACAAAACGGACAAAGACATTACCACAGCTTGCTGCACCTGAACGGTGATGGCCAATGCCGAGCAAATTCCGAGCACCTGAACGGTGATAGGGTTGTCGTCGTCAAGCGGATCTGTGATCAGCCTCTTATTTTTGGCAGAGAAGAGGGGCTCTTTGGGAACCGCAACCTCTGCTGTTGCTGTCGATGTATTTTCTACTGTCTCTGTACTCATTGCAGCTCTGTTACTTGTTTCTTACTCTGAAAATAGTTGTCGTATACTCCAAAAGTGCGGCGCATCATTTCCTGAACACCTACACTTGTGATGGTACCTCCAGTGATGCCATCTACGGCATGGGGATTTTCTTTGTCCGCTCCTCCTTTTTTCACGTTTATGGAAACGAGGTTACCAGTATTGTCATAAATCTGCTTCCCTTCAAATGGCTCCTGAAAAAAGGCCTCTGTAATTTCTGCGCCAAGACCTGGCGTCTCGGACTTGTGCGAAAAAACTGCACCAAAGATCGTATTGTAATCGCCTTCAAGTGCTACATAACCCCAGATAGGCCCCCATAACCCTTTACCAACCATGGGGATTACTAGAAGTTCTTTGCCATCCACTTCAGCCCTGTACATTGGGTAGTTGCGGTCTTCAACTGAAAGTTTAGGATTTCTGAATTCTTTCTGAACGTTGACGTTAAAGGGATCTTCTATATCCTTAGCGTCTACTTTTCCATCACGTGAAGCGATCACTTCACCTCTTGAATTCAAAGTAACGCGCTCTACGATATTTGCATAAAACAGATCGCTGGCGTTGGTTCTATCTGCCTCAACACCAATGGAACTTAATATGCTGATCATATCTTTTTGTATTGCATTCTCAACCTGCCTTGGCTTCAAAGCCATAGATGCAACTGAGAGTGCAGCACCAACCACGATCACCATAACTATGGCAAACGTGAATGTAAAAGCGTTGCTGTTTTTATTCATTGCCATATCAAGCAGTTTTAACGGTTTTAAATCTTTTCAATCGGCGGTTGATGTTGCTCTGCACCACAAAATGGTCGATGGTAGGAGCCATGACATTCATAAATAGAATGGCCATCATAATACCTTCGGGGTAAGCCGGGTTGACCACGCGAATAAGGATACCCAGGAGCCCAATCAAAAAGCCATAATAAACTTTGCCCATGGTAGTTTGTGAGGCTGATACAGGATCTGTTGCCATAAATACAACTCCAAAAAGGAAGCCTCCCATAACCAATTGATGCCACCAGGGCACTTGCAAATAAAGATTGTCGGGCGATACGCTTGGGCCAATCAGGTTAAAGATAAGACCCATAACTGCGCCTCCTGCAATTCCCCAAAAAATAATCCTCCAGCTTGCGATACCCGTAAATATAAGCAAGGCCGCTCCAAGCAGTATGGCAAGCGCTGAGGTTTCACCAATTGAGCCTGGAATCAAGCCAATAAATGAAGCCCAAAAGCTATCAGCCACGCTGGCATATGCAGTACCTGCCACATCGTGAAAGGCTGCACCTTTCTCAATGGCTTGTCCCAATAAGGTTTCTCCGGTATAGCCATCCACTGGAGTTCCATCACCTGTAGTACTGATCCACACCTTGTTACCTGACATCTCCGTAGGATAAGCAAAGAAAATAAATGCCCTGGCCGTCAAGGCCACGTTGAGAATATTCATACCTGTACCGCCGAAAACCTCTTTTACAAAAATCACTGAGAACGCCGTTGCAACTGCCACCATCCACAAGGGAATGTCGACCGGCATGATAAGCGGAATGAGCATTCCTGACACGAGGAAACCTTCGTAGATCGCGTGACCTTTTATAATGCAGAAGATGAATTCAACCCCAAGGCCAACGCCATAGGATACAATGATTAACGGAATTGTCTTGATCAAACCAAAAAGTGCCATATCTACCCAGGTGGCTTCCATATCGCCCATGGCCATGTAGTGCTGGTAGCCCAGGTTGTACATACCAAAAAGCAAGCAAGGTATCATGGCGAGGATGACCAAAAACATGGTTCGCTTCATGTCGATAGCATCCCTGATGTGCGCTCCGCTCTTGGTGGTGTGGTTTGGCACAAACGCAAAGGTTTCCAAAGCGTCATATACCGGCCAATACTTCTCTAACTTTCCTCCCTTCTCAAATGTCGGCCTTACTTTACCGAGCAAGTTGTCTACTACTTTCACTGTCGTTGTTTATTTTAGGATGCAAATTCTTTTCTCATGTCGGCAAGCCCCTGCTTTACCACTTCCTGAATGTTTATTTTGGAAGTACATACAAATTCACAAAGGGCAAAATCTTCAGCGTCAACTTCATAAATACCGAGCTTTTCCATTGAATCAATGTCATTGATCATGATGGCCTTAATAAGCTGCATGGGATAAATGTCGAACGGAAACACCTGCTCAAGCTCACCAGTCACTACAAAGGCGCGCTTCTCACCATTGAGGTTGGTGTCGAGTCTGTATTTCTTGTTTGGAAACAGCCAGCTTGGGTAGGCCTTAGAAAGACTGAACTTATCCAAACCTGGAGATAACCAACCTTCAGTGATGAAAAATTGCTTTGTATCGCCTTCAGGAATAACGGTTATGTGTGTATCGTAAAAACCGAGGGAACCTTCAGCAGTCTCTTTGCTCCCGGTAAGCACATTTCCTGAAATGTAACGCACCTTGCCCTCCTTAATTTTTCCTGAGGTAAGTGATGCAAAAGTAGACCCAATTCGAGTCGCATAATACTGAGGTTCAATAACTTCTGATCCAACCAAAGCTATGGTACGCGTGGCATCAAATTGTCCTTTGGTCAAGCAGCGACCCAGCATTGCCACATCAAGCGGATTCGCCGTCCACACCACTTCTCCTTTATTGATTGGTGTAGTATGATGTATAAGTACTCCTACATTGCCTGCAGGATGCGGGCCGCTTACTTCGTGTTGCTCCACGTTCTTGATATCACTAAAAAAAGTATCGCCTTTCTGAACGCCCACGTGCACCTTGCCAGAAGTCAGTAAATTAAGTGCATCGATTCCCGTTTGAAAATGCTCCTTTTCCTCTCCTACAAGGTAAGCTGTATCTGGGGCCAAAGGCGAGGAGTCAAAAGTCGATACATAAATATCGCGTGGGGTTTCTTTTGGATTGGCAATAACACCATATGGCCTTTGTTTGATAAAAGGCCATACGCCCATTTCAAGCATTTGCGCAACCAAGGCATCGCGGTCTTTCTTCGATTTGTCCCACGAATTAAAACTTTTGTATTTAAAAGTAGCGTCGGCCAGGATTTTCACTTCCATTATTTTACGCTTGTCACCTCGCTTCACTTCAACAATCTCTCCACTCACTGGTGAAGTGAATTTAATCTCAGGGCGTTCTTTATCATAAAACAACGTGGAGCCGGCTTCCACTTCATCCCCTTCCCTAACGGTGAGTTTCGGAATCATCCCAAAAAAATCATCGGGTTTGATAGCATACACACTAGAGACTTGGGCAGCGGATGTTTTTTTAACGGCTGCACCCTCAAGCTTGATATCTATTCCTTTCTTTACTTTTACGGGCTTTGACATGTGTATGGAGGTACTTTAGAATTTTGGGGGCAAAGGTAATAATTGTTTCCGTTTACTTCATTGGCACAATCTCTGTAACGGAGATCACAAAAGTAATTTAGAATTATTCCAAATAAAATAGGATGCTGATAAAATTTGTAAATAGTTTCGCTCAGAAGGCGCTGCCATTGGCAATTGCTCTTTTCTCAATTCAATACACTGCTATTCAAACAGTAAAGGCTCAAAAAAAGGATAAGCAATTTAAGTCTGATACAGCGCAAGAAGACCAGTATTACGGGGAAAAGGTAAATGACTATACCACGCGAATATACGACCCTGAAATCAGGACCGTAATTCTGCATTCTTCATCGTCAGAATTGGAGCCTCCAATCATTTTTCTGAATGGCTCAGAGCAGATTGTACTTCGTTTTGATGACCTGCATGAAGATGTGCGTGAAATGCATTACACCTTTGAACATTGTACACACGACTGGCAACCTTCCGAATTGCTGAAAATGGATTACCAACAGGGCTACAACTCGGATATCATGTATGACTATGATTTTTCCTTCAATACGCTAAGGAACTTCACGCACTACAGCATCTCATTTCCAAACGAAAGAATAAACCTGACGCGCAGCGGAAATTACATTGTGAAAGTTTACGTAGACGGGGATGAAAAGGACTTGATGTTTGTTGCGCGCTTCATGATAGTAGAGCAGTTGGCCATTGTTGAAGAGACTGTTAGGCCTTCGAGTGTGGTAAGTGAGAGAAGCAATAAACAAGAGGTTGACCTGCAGGTCAATCTTGGGGGACTAAACTCCATGAATCCCTACAGCGAAATAGAACTTGTTGTGATGCAAAATTTCAGGTGGGACAACGCCCGACGCGGTGTCAAGCCGAGCTTCATAAAAGACAACCGATTGACATATGATTATCAAAGAGAGCTCACATTTGAAGGCGGAAATGAATTCCGTTTCTTCGATGCCAAGAGTGTGCGGTACAGAAGCGGACGGGTCGAGGAAGTAACCCTCGAAGATGATGGGTACCATATTCGTCTTTCACCTGATAAGCGAAGGGCTTTCAAGCAGTACAATTTCAACAATGATATCAATGGCAGACTATTGATCAAGAACGATGATATGGAAAATGCCCACCTGGAGTCTGACTATGTCATGGTGCACTTTTCTATGCCTGTGGATGCCATGCTCGGCAGCGGCAACATGTACATTTATGGACAATTATCAAATTGGACTTTGGACAAGCACTTCAGGATGGAGTACAATCCACAAACCCTTGCTTATGAAAAAATGCTCCTTCTCAAACAAGGCTATTACAATTATCTTTATCTGTGGAGGAGCCTCAATAGTGAGTCAGGAAGCACTGAGCTTACAGAAGGCAACCATTCCGAAGCCGAAAATGAATACATGGTGCTGGTGTACTTCAAAGACCGGAGCACTTTTGCCGACAGGCTCGTTGGATTTAAAAAGTTCAGTACCTATAGTCAGTAAATTATTGATGCGAATGATGGAGATTTAACATAAAAGAAGCAGGCAGTCGCCAATAAATAGCTAATCTTGTACTAAGATTATCAACGCAATGAATCATGGTAACTGCTATCTCGTCCGGAGTCTTAATTTCAATTAGCTGTCAATACGAACCTCGATTTTCGAATCCCGAAAATCAGCTGTTTATGTTTTCTTACAACATAGCTATTGAAAACAACAATCCATTTTCAATTAAATTGGAGCGCAGACGCTGGAAAATTTGCGACAGTTCAACCAGGAAGAGAGAAGTAGAGGGAGAAGGTGTAGTTGGTCAACAACCTGTTATTAAACCTGGTGAAAGATACACTTACAGGTCGAGCTGTGATTTTTCCACCGATACAGGTCAAATGTTTGGCACTTACCAAATGAGAAATTTGGAAAGCGACGGCTTGTTTGAAGTGGTCATACCCAGTTTCATGTTGATGGTTCCTCACAAACTCAATTAAACCTCTACATCTTCAAAGTCGACTTGGTATACCGTGCCCTTTCGGTCTCGCAAGCGCATGATGCTGCCATTCAGCTGCTCGGTAAGGGCTTCTATCAGCTCAGAACCAAAGGAATCCCCCCCTTTTTGTTCGGCTTCCAGCGACATTCCAATGCCGTCATCGCCAATAATCATGCGATACAGTCCATTATCTCGCTCAGTGATTTGAACGGTGATTACTCCAGTAATGCCATCAGTAAAGGCATATTTTAAAGCGTTACTAATGATTTCGTTGATAATAAGACCTAATGGTGTGAGTGTATCTGAGTTGAATCGGTTGACTTCGATATTCATTTCTAGCTTAACCTGTTGGCCTACTTTGTAGGTCTCAAGTAGATTTTTCGATAGATCCTTGATGTACTCAGCGATATTCACCGTTGATAAGTCTTTGCTTTGGTACATCTTCTGATGAATCAAAGACATAGATCGAACCCTGTTTTGGACTTGGTCGAAGATGCTTATGAGGTTTCTGTCTGTAATGAAACGCGATTGCAAATTCAATAGGCTTACGATGATTTGAAGATTGTTCTTCACCCTGTGGTGTACTTCCTTTAACAGTACGGCGTTTGTATCTCGCTCTTTAGCAATTTCTTGGGTTCTCAAATCTACTGCCTTTTCCAATTCCAGCCTTCTGCTCTTTTCACTTCTTATTCGGTATAAATAAAGTGCATAAAGGGCGGAAAAGAAGGATAGAACTACAAAGAGCCTAAATGAGGTGGTTTGCCAGAAGGCAGGCGTTATCACCACTGATATTCTCGCGGGATTTTCATTCCAGTAGCCATCATTGTTGGAGCCTTTAACTTCGAAGGTGTAAATCCCCGGATTGAGGTTTGAAAAGGTAGCAAAGCGCCGGTTGCCAAGATATCTCCACTGATCAAACAAACCTTTCATGCGGTAGGCATATTGATTTTTTTCGATCTGCTTAAAATTCAAAGCTGCAAATTCGATGGTAAATCCGGGGTGGTCGTGGTCGAGGTATATTGTATCTGCTACATTGATCAATCTGTCCTGATTGACGACAGTATTTTGCTCACTCAATAAATTAAATCGGCTGATCGCCACCGGGGGTATAAATTTATTGTCTCGTAAACCTTCAGCATAGAAATAATTGAATCCGTTGGCTCCACCGAAATAGATGCGGCTCTGATTGTCAAGATAGGCACTGCCTTGATAGAATGTATTGTACCCAGGGATATCGAGCTCGTTGTAATTTCTAAACGTACGCGAACTAACATCCAAAACTGAAATTCCACCGTTTGTACTCATCCACACATTGTCTTCGAAATCTGTGCAAATGGCGAGAACAACATTGCTTGCGAGGCCGTCACTCAGCGTGAAATTTTCGAATTTATTTGAATTGGGCGCCAACATGCTCAATCCGGCACCTGAGGTAGCTATCCATAGGTTGTTAAGTCTGTCCAGATGTAAGCTATTGATGATTCCTGATACCATATGACCGCTGCCGGCTTCGCCGGTCATGAACTCCGTCAAAATGGCATTTACCTCATCGAAATGATAGAGACCAGCATTGCCTGTGCCGATCCAAATATTGCGGGCGTCTTGCACTTTAATGCTCCATACGTTGTTATCGCGAAGTTTGGTAGCCTCATCTCCTGCATAGCGATAGGTTTTGAAACTTTCTGTAGACAAATTGAAACTACAAAATCCTCCACCCAAAGTTCCGATCCAAAGTTTACCCGGGTCATTCTGATCAAGGCTTGTCAGCCTGTTGCTGGGTATGCCATCACTTTGCTGGGGATTGACTACAAAACTTTTCACCTGCTTTCCCAGAGTAGGATCTATAGCCAAAAGTCCTTGACCCTCGGTTGCAAGCCAAACTAGACTATCAGAGCACATGCGCATGTCGCGTACAGCAACGTCCAGTGGGTAAAACACACCATCATTCTCCCAATAGCTGCGACGATTGGCATCGTTTTGCGAAAGCCTATATTTCTTGACGCCCATTGCAGTACCAACAAGAAGGGTCGATTCAGTTAATCTAAGAAAGCAATTTGCCTTATTGAGCGCAGGATTGGTAACTGATGATGGAGACCCATGAGATGAAAAAAAGCGCTGGGAATCGTCATTGAGCAAAGAAACCCCTGCCGACATAGTGCCAACCCAAATGAGACCGGATCGGTCGGCCATAAGGCAAGTGATAAACCCGTCGGGGATATCCATGAAATCATACAGGTCGTTGACACTGTCATCATTAGAGCGTAGATTGCGGTACAATTGGCTCAAGCCGCTGCTGGTGCCCACCCATATCCTGCCTTCAATATCGACGGTAAGTGCATTGATAACATTTGATTTGATCAAGCCCGGCTTAGGCTTGTTTTCGAAATAATGGGTAAAAATTTCCAATGAGGGATGAAATCTATTCAATCCATTACTTGTCCCTATCCACAAAAAACCTTCATAATCCTCGGCAATTGAAAGTACACTGTTGTCGCTTAGACTATTGAAGTCAGAGAATTTCTTTTTATATCGTTTGAACTGTCCATCAGACATCAGCATGTTCAACCCGACGTCCGTACCCACCCAGAGGTTATTGTTGCGGTCAATGTAAAGCGTATTCACTTTGTTGCTTGACAAGCTTGCGGGATCCTGATCGCGAATTGATTTTATCTCAAACCGCCCACTTTTTCCGAGCAACTTGTTGAGGCCATTGTCAGTGCCAATGTAGAGCACCCCAAACTGATCACAGATGAGTGATGTAACCCTGTTACTGCTTAATGAATAATCATCCATAAACCAGTGGTAGTACCGCGTAGATCGAAAAGTTTTGGGGTCGAGTTTGTTTAAACCAAAGCTCGTCCCTACCCAGATGTTTCCAGATATATCCTGGGCAAGCGCTGTTATATTACTGCTGCTGAGAGATGTACTGTCGCCCTGAACATAACGTAACACTTCAAATTCGTAACCATTGTATCTGGTAAGTCCATCTTTGGTTCCAGCCCATATGAAACCGTCGCGGTCGTGGAGTAAACAGGTAATACTTGCCTGAGGCAATCCATCCTTTACGCCCAAAGTTTTTATTGGAATTGCTTGACCACTCAGTAATCCTGAGTTGAGAGCAATGAATAAAAAAGATAATAACTTGACACGCAACATGTAGATTCCTGTACTCCTTTGGATAGGCGGCTAAAGTAATCATTTGACCACATTGACACCGCCCTGATGGCTTACGTTGTTAAACCGAGGTTTGTTTTAGGTTTCGTAGTTTTGCGCCACCTTAACGCTTAACCTAACTGCAATGCCCAAAGGAGTATATTCCATCCCATTTCCAGAGAATGAACCTGTATACAGCTATGCGCCGGGTAGTCCCGAGCGACAACAGCTTAAAGCTGCTTACGATAAACTTATTTCAGCCAAGCCCGTTGATATTCCGATGTATATCGGTGCCAAAGAAGTGCGCACCAACAATAAAAAACAGCTCAGTCCACCCTATGACCACAAGCACAACCTGGGTCATTTCAACTATGGTACTGCGCAACATGTAGAAGACGCCATTCATTCTGCGCTGGAAGCTAAGGAGAAGTGGGCGGACCTGCCATGGGAACATCGCGCAGCAATATTTTTGAAAGCGGCCGATCTCATTGCAGGCCCTTACAGATACGAAGTGAATGCGGCAACCATGATTGCTCAAAGCAAAAATGCTTACCAATCAGAAATTGACGCAGTCTGCGAGCTCATCGACTTTTTAAGGTTTAATGTGCTGTTTATGGAGGAAATATATAGCAACCAACCTGGCAGCAATGTGGGAATGTGGAACCGGTTGGAATACCGTCCGCTTGAAGGTTTTGTATTTTGCATCACGCCTTTCAATTTTACTGCCATCGCCGGAAATTTGCCAGCCAGTGCGGCCCTTATGGGAAATGTTTGTGTATGGAAACCCGCTGATAGCCAAGTGTACTCAGCCGATCTTATCATGCGCATCTTTAGAGAGGCTGGATTGCCCGACGGGGTCATCAATATGGTAACGGTAGACGGGCCGGTGGCCGGTGATGTAGTATTTAAGCATCCCGAATTTGCTGGTCTGCACTTTACCGGCTCCACAGGTGTGTTTAAACACTTATGGAAAGAAATAGGCAAAAACCTTGACATATATCGCAGCTATCCGCGCATTGTAGGTGAAACAGGAGGCAAAGATTTCATTGTCGCTCATCCTTCTGCTGATCCTATTGAAGTGGCCACCGGAATAGCACGTGGGGCTTTTGAATTCCAGGGTCAAAAATGTTCAGCTGCTTCAAGGGCTTACTTGCCCGATAATTTGTGGCCTGCGATTAAAGAGAAACTCCTCGCAGATATCAACAGCTTCAAAATGGGTCCTCCCTCCGACTTTTCGAACTTTATTAATGCGGTGATTGACAGGGCGGCATTCGACAAGATTTCAGGATTTATTGACGAAGTGAAGAAATGTGATAACGCTGAAATAATTGCAGGTGGAAATTACAATGACAGCAAAGGGTACTTCATTGAGCCTACCGTGGTATTGACCACCGACCCGAAATTCCGCACCATGGTTGAGGAAATTTTTGGACCTGTGATGACCATCTACATTTATAAAGCTGACCAATTTGAGGAAACGCTTAAACTCGTTGACGAAACCTCACCTTATGCCTTGACCGGTGCTATCTTTAGCAAAGACAGGTACGCCATCGACCTGGCCACGAAAGTACTGAGCAATGCTGCAGGTAATTTCTACATCAACGACAAGCCCACCGGAGCTGTGGTTGGACAACAGCCTTTTGGCGGTGCAAGGGGCTCCGGAACCAATGACAAAGCGGGCTCATACTTAAACCTGCTGCGTTGGGTGTCGCCACGAACAATTAAAGAAACTTTTGCCCCAGCGCGCGATTACCGCTATCCATTTTTGGGGTAAACAAAGTCTTTGTAACCTATTGACAAGCCTTTCTTCATAAGTGGGGAAAGGCTTTGTTTATTGCTCAAGTGTTATAACTAACTTTCGCACACAATATGCGACGCATCCCAAAAATCTTAAGAAATCGATACGCCCTTGTCTTTATTTGTTTTGTGCTGTACATAACATTCATTGACACACACGACGTGATCACTCAGTTTAAGCACAAGTATAAATTGCACCAGATTGAGAAAGAAATGGAATTTCTGGAAAGTAGCATAAAGAATGCGCGGCTTCAAACGGAAGATCTTACCACAAACAAGGCATCACTAGAGAAGCACGCAAGGGAGCAATACCGCATGAAGAGGGAAAATGAAGAGGTGTTTGTAATTATATATGAATGAGCAGGGCCGCAGATTAACAATTTTGCCTCTGACATTGTTACTATAGCGTTATGCAAAAAACCCAATTGGCACTTTTTCCACTGCAACTGTTCCTCCTCCCGGGAGAGAAAACCAAGCTTCACATATTTGAAGATCGATACAAGCAATTGCTCGAGGATTGCAGTATACAAGGTATCAAATTTGGAATTCCCTACGCACTTAATGGATATTTAGGTCAATACGGATGTGTGGTCGAAGTATCTCATATATCAAAGCAACACCAGAATGGCTCGGCCGACATTGAAGTCACGGGCATCGCCATTTTTGAGCTTGAACACTTCTACACGCGCTTAGGGGATAAACTCTACCCAGGTGGTGATGTGAGCGTGCTGAATGATGAGCACATTCCATCCCTCAGTAAGTCTGTTATGCACGAACTTGACGCCTATGTGCGCTCCGCAGCCCCTGAAAAATTTGAAGCAATTCTTTCACCGCGATTGAATGCCTTCGATGCTGCGCGTATACTGGAGTTAGGAGAAGAAGAAAAGCTAAGACTTGTCAAAGCCAGGAACCAAGAAAAGAAAGAAAGAATTCTGCTGAATCAGCTGAGAATTCTCCAAGCATTGCATGGGCAAAAGAGCAGCGTAATTGACAACATTTTTCTGAATTGACCCAACAAGTCGTGTGCACTTTTGTTACCTTCACATTATAATCCTAACAATATAGCGATGTTCGATAAAGTGAATTTGGAAAAAGCACTTCATTCAGTGCGAAAAGAGAGAGAGGATAATTTAGGACAATCACTTGCATTATCTGGCTTTAAAGCCATGTTTGAGGCTGATTGGGAACGTGAATCAGAAATAAGGCAGACCATTCAAAAGGGTTCTATTGACCACAACTTGTTGGATGGCAGCAAACTTCCGGAAAGCAGGAAGTTTGAATTGGAAGACGTGAAAAAACTTTGCGTGAAATACCGTTTGAGATTCCTGTCGACCAAGCACTTTAATAAAGAAATCCCAGCCGAGGCGATTTCAGCCATCAAAGGCGTCGAAGATAGAGTTGGTGCAAAGATTACTTCCTTGAGCATTGCTGCTCCGGCCGCGATGTTCAATTTGACTGACGTAAATACAGACCCCCTTTTATTTGCTCCCCTCGAAGATGGCCGTTTTTATCTGATTCACAAATGGGGCGGAGATTTAAGCTGGTTTCGATCTCTCATATATTGGCCAATGGCTAAGCTGAGCAATTTGATGATCACCATCTTTTCAATTTCTCTCATCTTTAGTGCTGTTTTACCTACAAGCTTTTTCAGCAATCAGGAACTCGCCTATTTCAATTTTTACAGGGTGGCTTTCTTGATATGGAATGTGGCCTTTATGTCAGGTATGATCTCCTATTTCTGGTTTGCTACAAACAGGAAGTTTAGCGTCAATGCCTGGAATAGCAAGCATTTTAATTAGAAGAAATCTTGCATTTTACCATATTGAGCCCTGATTCAATATGACGAAATCTTTAAGAATGCTGGAGCGTATTGATTGTCGTTTTACTTGGTGTTACTTTGGCACCCTGAAACAACAGGATCATGCCATTTCTAAAAGCGGGTAGTTACGTAGACCGAGCCTATTGCACCATTTTTCCAGACGCTGGCGAACGGCCTAAATCGTCGTTACGCTATACCTTATTTATAGTGGTATTTCTGGGGCTATCGCTAAGTGCCGTAAGCTGGATGGCTTTTTGTGTCGTCTAGAAGCCGAGGTTAGAAAGATATAATCAAGCCAGCGCCAAGTTCTATTCTCCTCAAGTCAAATGGTGCACCGCTCTCAATGGTTTGCCTTATTTCACCTACAAAAGGATCCTGACTGCTACCCGTCGCCTGTACATCCAGATTTACAATTTGAAACCCCCTGAATCCTGCATAAAGCGGAATGCGAAGCCCTGGGCCCAATGACCATTCATAAGCACCCGTTACTTGCACGCCCAACGCATATCCACTCAATTGAAAGGGAAAAAACAGTTCAAAGTCATTGTGATACCTGTTGACACCGAAACCGAGATGTATTGAAAATTGCGAACCCGACTGACTCTGCGCGAATAGCATTACTGCGTTGACTCCATAATAATCGACTGTAATGTCATCTGCCAATACCCCTTGCCTTCCACTCACATTGTCAATTATCCTGATCTCATTGCTGTGTTGAGCGCGCGCAGCAACAAGGCCTACGCCAAAATTGTCGCGAATCATCATTCCAACTTCTATGGAGTACCATAAGCCACTTAGCAATCCACCATTGTATTCTTCCTCCAAAGATTCAAACGACAATGTGGGTGTGAGCAATCGGCTGTAGCCTCCCTTTCCGGAAATAAAAAAACAGTCGAACGATGACTTCTGGACGTACTTAAAGTGATTCTCATCAACATTATAAAAGTTGGGTATGACTTCCGCCACTTCCTTTTGGGAAATGACTTTACGATCGCCTTTACGCTTCTCTGCCTTGTAGTAATAGATAAACATGCCATTCTTCTCAAGTACCTTGGCAAATATGGTATCACCGTGTATGGTAATAATGGCGTCCTGGGCACTCAAAAAGTTCAGCTGCCCTAAAGAAAAGAATATGACAATTACCCAAAATTTTGACCACATGGCATACCAAAGATATGATAATGCGCAACATGTGAACCATACAACTGTACTTTAAGGACTGAACATTTGAGCAGCGCATTTGTTTGATTTACATGAGAATACTACTCACTGGTGCCAATGGATACATAGGTATGCGGCTCTTGCCACTTCTGCTCGAACAGGGTCATGAGGTGGTGTGCTGCGTTCGGAATGCTAAACGATTCCCAAAAGACGCCGCTGAAAGCGACGGCAGAATTAGGATAGAGGAAGCAGATTTTCTCAAAAAGGAAAGTCTGGAGAATCTACCTCAAGACATTGATGTAGCGTTTTACCTTATTCACTCCATGGCTGGCCAGACGGGCAACTTCCAGAAGATGGAAGAGGATATGGCTCAGAACTTTGTCGACTACGTCGACCAATCTCAAGCCAGGCAAATTATCTACCTCACGGGCATAGTTACTGGCGAAGCAACATCTGAACATTTCAGTTCGAGATATGCAACTGAGAAAATACTTAAAACTTCTAAAGTGTCGCACACCGTGTTTCGCGCAGCCATTATTGTAGGTAGCGGATCAGCCAGCTTCGAAATTATTCGCGATCTGGTCGAAAAGCTTCCGGTTATGGTCGCTCCACGTTGGCTCAACAGTAAATGTCAGCCCATTGGCATTAGAGATGTTCTGACTTATTTGAGTCAATCCATCGGCAGCGAGAAGATGTACGATGAAACTTTTGATATTGGCGGGACAGATGTGCTCACATACAAACAAATGCTCCTTCAGTTTGCCGAGGTCCGCGGGTTAAAACGCTACATTCTCACGCTGCCTTTACTCAGCCCCCGATTGTCATCCCTGTGGCTCTATTTTGTTACCTCTACAAGCATTCACCTTTCCAGAAATCTGGTAGACAGCATGAAATTTGATGTGGTGGGTGATACCGAGAAAATCAACCGGATTTTTCCACACGAGTGCATGACCTATAAAATGTCGGTAGAACTTGCCTTCCTCAAAATCAGTCAGAATGCGGTACCGTCCAGCTGGAAAGATTCGATCGCTTCAAGCGGGGCCATATCGGTCGATCCCGATCAGTACAGCGAAGTTCCACGTTTTGGCTGCTTTCGTGACAAGCAGATTTTTGAACTACAAGTTGATGAAGAGCAGGCTGTCGAAAATATTTGGCGCATTGGTGGCAGTGAAGGTTATTATTATGCCACCTTTTTGTGGAAACTCAGGGGCTATCTCGACAAACTCACTGGCGGCATTGGACTAAGAAGAGGACGTCGCAGTCCTACAGATCTTCACCCTGGTGACGCTCTTGACTTTTGGAGGGTGCTTGTAGCGGACAAGAAAAAAAGGCGTTTGCTTTTATACGCAGAGATGAAACTTCCTGGTGAAGCATGGCTTGAATTCAAAATTACCCAGCGCAACTCTAAAAAGGTGTTGGTCCAAACGGCTACCTTCAGACCCAAGGGCTTATTTGGCAGGTTATATTGGTATTCGGTTTGGCCTTTCCACATCTTTGTTTTTGGTGGAATGGCAAAAGGAATCAGCACAAAGCAGCGGCCTAAAGTGGCAATAGCTTAAGAGATTGCAATCAAACTGCATTCTTAGAATTGATGTTGTTCTTGAAATACTGCATCAAGCCAAATGAAATAATCAATCCCGAAGCCAATCCCTCCACAAAAATGGCAAAGGTGATTTCTACCAGTTCCAAATCAGCTCCCCAAATTTTGGAATCCTCAAGCACTTGCATAAACGAGGGGTCTACATAAGTAACATAAGCACCCAGAAAAACCAGAAACACTAAGACAGCTGTTACTGTGAGCACTACGCCTGCTCCCAACCCAGCGAAATAACTAGGTCCTTCATTTGGTGCATTATACATGACTCGATACATGGCATAGATACCTGCTATAATAAAAACGAAGTTGAAGATACGGAGCAAAAAATTTGTTTCTAGACCCAGCAACTTCATGAGTACAAAATATACAATAAGGCCTAGGGCCGTTAAGGCGCCGTATTTTATGGGTAGTTTCATTTTGTGTCGATTTTTGTAATATTAATAAAATCATTTGAAACCTTGAAATGGCTTTAACGACTATTGGGTACATGAGCCCAGTGGAAAGCAAAAAAAAACGCCTGACCCGAAAAGGTCAGACGTCTGAATTTTCACACATGAGCAGTTCTAACTACTCACCAACCACCTCAAAATTGATGGTTTGAACGATGTCTTTGTGTAGAACAACGTCGGCCTGGTATGACCCTACTTCTTTGATAGGCTCATTTTTGATACTAATTCGCTTGCGGTCTACTTTGAAGCCCTGGGCTTCGAGTGCGTCAGCAAGCTGAATGGTGTTCACCGATCCGAAAATCTTGCCATTCTCACCTGCTTTTGCACCAATCTTGATGACTTGTTCAGTAAGTTTTTTGGCAAGCGCCTCTGCCTCTTCCCTTATCTTGGTCTCTTTATGAGCCCTTTGCTTGAGGTTTTCAGCGTGTATTTTCTTTTGTGTGGGTGTAGCTACCACGGCAAGACCTTGTGGAATCAGAAAGTTTCTGGCATAGCCAGGCTTCACTGTTACCATGTCGTCTTTGTATCCGAGCTTTTCTACGTCGTGTTTGAGAATAATTTCCATGGTGCTGATTATTTTAGAAGGTCACCTACGTAAGGAAGCAATGCAATGTGGCGCGCCCTTTTGATGGCCTGTGCTACCTTGCGCTGGTATTTCATTGAAGTACCGGTAATGCGGCGTGGAAGAATTTTTCCTTGCTCATTCACCAATTTCAAGAGGAAATTTGGATCCTTGTAGTCAATGTACTTGATGCGATTTTTGCGGAAGCGACAATATTTGGTCGCCTGCGTGTCAATCTTAATTGGGGTAAGATACCTGATTTCTGAATTGTCTGACATGTTGAATTGCTTTAGGCGGTTACTTCATTTTTTTTGTTTCGCTTCTTCTCGTTGTACACGATGGCGTGCTTGTCGAGCTTCACGGTAAGGAAACGAAGGATGCGCTCGTCGCGGCGAAATGCCAACTCGAGCTCACCAATCAGGCTGCCTTCACATTCAAATTCAAACAAATGGTAAAATCCGGTGGATTTTTTCTGGATAGGATACGCCAACTTGCGCAAGCCCCAGTGTTCTTCGTGCTTAATGTCAGCACCACCTTCTTTCAGGTGTGATCTGTACTTTTCGACCGCTTCCTTTGTCTGTTCATCAGACAAAACGGGAGTTAGAATGAAAACGGCCTCATAACGATTCGTCATAAATCTGTTGTTAACTGTTGTTTTGTTTTCCAAAAATGGAGCGCAAAGATAATCATTTTTAAAACCTAAACAAGCACTTATTTACACTGTATTGCAGCGGTTGCTGAGCTCATAAGGACCACAAGCATCATACGCATTTTCGCTTTATGCGAAGTGAAGCCTGCCAGCTTCGGCCGATAAAAACTATATTTGCGACAAGCATTCGCACCATGGAAAATTTCGTTGTATCAGCCCGCAAATATCGTCCGCAAACCTTTGATACCGTGGTAGGTCAAGAGAGCATTACCCGCACACTGCTCAAGGCTGTGGCCCAAAACCAATTGGCCCAGGCCTTTCTCTTTTGCGGTCCACGGGGTGTAGGCAAGACCACTTGCGCACGCATTCTGGCGCGCACTGTAAATGCCCATGCCGAGGGCAAACCCGATAGCCAGGACGATTATGCCTTCAATATTTTTGAACTCGATGCCGCTTCCAATAACTCTGTTGACGACATCCGCAGCCTGATAGACCAGGTAAGGGTACCGCCTCAGGTGGGGAAATACAAAGTATACATCATTGATGAGGTACATATGCTCTCGACAGCGGCTTTCAATGCTTTCCTAAAAACACTCGAAGAGCCGCCCGCTTACGCCATATTTATCCTTGCCACCACGGAGAAGCATAAGGTATTGCCAACCATCATCTCCCGATGCCAGGTATTCGACTTTCACCGCATACAGATTTCTGAAATGGTGGCCCACCTCCAGGCCATCGCTGACAAAGAAGGCGTAGAAGCCGAAAGCGACGCGCTGCACATCATTGCCGAAAAAGCAGATGGTGCCCTGCGCGATGCGCTCTCCATTTTTGACCAAATGGTGAGCTTTTCTGGCAAAAAAATGACCTACCAGGATGTCATCGACAACCTGAATGTGCTCGACCATGATTACTATTTCAACCTCGTTGAGTACTTCCTTGCAGGCGACCGAGCTTCAGCGCTCATCACTTTGAACAACATTCTCAACCAAGGATTTGACGGACACAATTTCGTAAACGGACTTGCCAATCACTTTCGCAACCTGCTGTTTTCAGTCGATACAAGCACCACAGCAATACTTGAGGTTGGAGAGAATATCCGGGAGAAGTATTTGCAGCAATGCGCTGCCTGTGACGTGCGATTTTTGCTCAATGCCATTAATTTGCTCAGTGAAACGGATGCCACCTATAAAAGCAGCCGCAACCAAAGGTTACTCGTAGAACTTACACTTTTGAAATTGTGCAACATCGGCTCAGGCGGTGTTGAAAAAAAAAACGATGACAGCTTCGCAAATCACATAGCGAAGCCTATCGAGGCGCCGAAGGCTGCGCAGTTGCAGCAGCCCAAACCGAGCGCAGCCCCAGTGCAGGTAGCACCGGTACAAGTGGCAAGGGAAATTGAGCCTTCAGCGCAAAGTGAAGCGCCAACAAAAAATGACTATAGCGAAAGCAGCGAAGCGCCTTCACATGTAACTGAGCCGGCCCCTACCCTTTCGGAGCAAGCTTCCGCGAAATCGCCTGAAGCACAAGAATCTCAGGTGCTTGCAGCGGAATCAAAAACTGAGATTGCAGATGAGCCCCCTGCGGTAAAATCTGCTGAAACTATTGATTCAAAAGCGGTTGAGCTACCGAAGGATATCAGCCCATCCACCGATTCAGGAAATACGGGAGTGGAGGAAACGGGCAAATTATTCAGCTCAAAGCTGGCCAACCGACGCAGCAAAGTGGTGCCCTCTGTGCACGCAAGCCATGTGGGCGATGCAAAGAGCACTTCTGCCGATGCTAAAATTCAAAGTCTCCCAGAGAATGTGGTATCCCCGCTAACTGGTGAGCGTCCGGCCACGCCTTTCAACCTTGCCATGCTGTGGAAGGTGTGGGATGCCTATGCCGCTGAAATCCGGGAACAAGACCGGCAGAGCTATTACAGTACACTCACCAAGCGCAAGCCTGTAATGCGTGAGGAGTTTAAAATAGAGTTGATCATTGACAACCACGTGCAATTGGCCGACTTGGATTCAGACAAAACGAATCTCCTCACGCATTTGCGTGAAGCGCTTAACAATTGGCACATTCAGCTTGAAGGCGTAATTGAGGAAGATGACAGCAACGACGATGTGCACTTGTATACCCCCGAGGAGCGGTTCAAAGCCATGGTCGAAATCAACCCGGCACTTGGAGTGCTAAAGCGTCAATTCGATCTGGACATCGAGCACGATTAGTTCTTTTAGGCAGTAAGCCCTTCGCCGTTCACGCAGTTTTAAAAATATGCGTTGGATCTTCAAAGGTCTTGAACTCTATGCAATTGCCATCAGGATCTTGTACAAACATCGTTTTTTGTTCCCCAACTTCGCCAGCGAAAGCCAGTTGCGGTTCGACCAAAAAATTTAGTCGTGCATTGCGGAGCTTCTCCTCCATTTGATGCCAGTCTCTCCAGGGCAGAATGATGCCAAAATGGTTCGCTGGAATGTGGCTATTTGGATTGTAATAATTGCGCGGTTTTATGATTTTCTGGGATATAAGGTGAATACTCATTTGGTGTCCAAAAAAATCAAAATCAACCCATGCCTGAGACTCACGGCCGCGAGTGCAGCCCAATAAATCTCCATAAAATGCTTTGGCCCTGTCAATGTCGGCAGTCGCGAAAGCGATGTGAAATATACCTTTCATGTGATGTAAAGATTGAGTGATGGTGGGCAAGCGTATAAAAAAAGGTCATCCTGCTCTGCGCTTGCGATGACCTGTTATGTGAAGTTCCTGATAGGAGGTAAATTACTCCTCCTCGAAATCGATGTCCTGCGGACGAATCCTTTTTTGTGGCTTCTGAACTTTTACCGCTTTGATTCGGCGCACTTCTGAGCCTCCGTCAAAGGGGGAAAATCCTCGGTCCTGGCTTTTCTTTTTTTCCGGCTTTTTCATGAAATCAAAATTGAACTTAATCGTCTTCCTCGTCTACTGAATCTTCCATTTCCACATCCACGGAGGCGCTGTCAGTATCAGCTCCCCCCCCGTCGAAACCAAAATCATCTGATTCGAGGTATTCGTTGATGTGCTCATCAAGCTTGCGGTCCAGCTTAATCAGGTACACCACCTCATCGGTGCGCACCTCGAGTGCTTTCACAAACTCGCCTTTTGCGTTTACGAAAGTGACAAGCTCATTGTCCTCATATCCATGCGGATACTGGTCATTGATGAGTGCCATAACATCTTGAGAAATCGACTTAAAATCTTTGATAACTCTTTTCATGCTTGAAAGTCTTTGGTTTTGAAAGTAACCAAATCATTTGCCATACAGGCAAAAAATAAGGATTGACAGCTGCGAATTAAATCCAGTGTTGTCGGCACGTTTGTTCTCATTTTGATGCGCAATGCGATTAGGGTTTGTTGCGGTTGGTACGCGATAAATATATAAAAGGTTGTTTTACCATTTCAAAAGCCATGCAAAAATTAATGGGGCCACGATGGTTGCATCACTTTCCACGATAAATTTTGGAGTCTTAATATCGAGTTTTCCCCAGGTTATCTTCTCATTGGGGACAGCACCCGAATACGAGCCATAGCTTGTGGTTGAGTCACTTATCTGGCAAAAATAGCTCCAAAATGGAATGTCATTCATCTCCATATCCTGGTATAGCATGGGCACTACACAAATGGGAAAATCACCTGCAATACCACCACCGATTTGGAAGAATCCGACGCCTTTTCCTTCCGAATTCTTCACATACCAGTCGGCTAGCCACGTCATATATTCAATTCCCGACTTCATTGTAGAGGGTTTCAACTCACCCTTGATGCAGTAAGAAGCGAAAATATTGCCCATGGTACTGTCTTCCCAACCTGGTACGATAATGGGCAGGTTCTTTTCAGCAGCGGCGAGCATCCATGAATTGGCGGGATCGATTTCATAATACTGCTCTAGATCGCCCGAGAGGAGCATCTTGTACATATACTCATGCGGGAAGTAGCGCTCTCCGGCCTCCTCAGCACCTTTCCACTGCTTGTATATTTTGCTTTGCAAACGTCGGAAGGCTTCCTCTTCCGGAATGCAGGTATCTGTAACGCGATTGAGTCCGCGCTCCAGCAGCGCCCACTCCTGCTCAGGCGTGAGGTCACGGTAATTGGGTACACGCTCATAGTGGCTGTGGGCCACAAGGTTCATCACATCCTCTTCGAGGTTGGCGCCGGTGCATGAAATGATTTGGACTTTGTCCTGACGAATCATTTCGGCTAGGCTGCGGCCCAGTTCGGCTGTGCTCATGGCGCCGGCAAGGGTCACCATCATTTTGCCACCTTCCAGCAAATGGGTTTCATAGCCTTTGGCAGCATCTACGAGCGCCGCAGCATTGAAGTGTTTGTAATGGGTTTCGATAAAATTGGAAATGGGTCCTCTTTCACTCATAGTTTTGGATTTCTTTTTTTGAAAATGTAGCTCAGCACTTTGTAGTGCAATTTGGCCATAAAATAATTACTGGGATCCTTCGCTGAATGTGGTGCCAGGCCTAGTAACTCAAATCCTACAATGTTTCGTTTCTTACTGACCTTGCGGATAAATTTAAGGGTTTCATCCCAATAAAGGCCTCCAGGCTCCGGATAAGGGGTGGATGGAAATGCAGAGGGATCGAATACATCAAGGTCAATACTCAAATATACATCGCGGGTCATCAGCTCCAAGGCCTCATCCATCCATAGTGGATTCTTGATGATTTCATGACTGAAAAAAACATTTTGACGCTTTAAATATGGTTTCTCAGCAGCATCCATTGCGCGAATTCCTACTTGAATGAGGTTTGTGCTCTCTGCGGCTTCGTGAAAAGCACATGACGCATCTAGGCTGCTTCCCAAATGACTCTTGCGCAAATTGGCGTGGGCATCCAACTGCAGCACAGTCAGGTTTTCGTACTTTGCCAAAAAGGCGCGCACGGCAGCAATGCTCAAGGTATGGTCCCCGCCTATCAGGCTGACCATTTTTTCAGAAGCGAGATGCTCAGTGACCGATTCGTATATGATGTCGCACAACTCTTCCGCTGAAGCAGCCTTCAAATCCAGGCGTTCAATAGCGATTCCATTCCTAAACACTTCCGTGTTTGTTTCAATGTCATACAATGACATCCGCTGCAGCGCCTCCAGCATTGCCTCGGGCCCTTGTGCAAGATTGCCATGTTCAGAGCTTTGGCTGTAAGCAACGGGAATCACGACAATACCAGCCGAATTGTATTCAGCGAGGGTGAAGTCGATTCCCGCGTAGTTACTGCGCTGAGTCAGCATTGGCTTCAACTGCTTTAGGCTTTGTTTTGTCCTGGATGTTATGGCTCTTTTCGCCCTTTAGGGGATAGCCCAAAAGCTTCATCATCGACCCTGCATTTTGCTGTTCAGAGAAGACGCGGTAATTCAATTTGCCATGCTCATCTCGGTCAATCACGATTTGCTTTGGATTGGGAATGAGGCAGTGCTGCAATCCACCATATCCACCTACGGTATCCTGATATGCTCCCGTGTTGAAAAACCCGATGTAAAGTGGATTCTCTTTATTATATCGCGGCAAATAAATGGCATTGATATGTTGCTCAGAGTTGTAGTAATCATCGCTGTCACAGGTCAAACCCCCGAGAAACACACGCTCATAATCACTGTTCCACCTATTGAGCGGAAGCATGATGAAGCGCTTGTTGATGGCCCAAGAGTCGGGTAAAGTGGTCATGAAAGAAGAGTCAATCATGTTCCAACGCTCCTTGTCATTTTGTCTTTTTTGGTAGATGACCTTGAAGAGCGCACCACCGCTTTCGCCAACAGTAAAACTGCCGAACTCTGTGTAAATGTGCGGATCTTCAATGCCAGCTTCTATCGCAAAATTTTTGGTTTGCGCGATAATCTCATCGATCATATAGGCATAATCGTATTCGAAAGCGAGGCTGTTCTTTATTGGAAATCCGCCACCAATATTTAAAGAATCCAGACTCTCACATACTTCTTTCAAGCGGCCGTAAACACTAAGACACTTGTTGAATTCATTCCAATAGTAGGCATTGTCATTGATCCCTGTATTGATAAAGAAATGAAGCATTTTCAGCTTAATCTTTGGATGGTTCTGAATTACATCCCTGTAAAAAGGTGCAATATTGCGGTAACCTATTCCCAGCCTGCTGGTGTAAAATTCAAATTTTGGCTCCTCCTCGCTGGCGATCCTGATCCCGATTTCAAAAGGCCTCTCTATAAGGGCATTGAGCACATCAACCTCTTGGTAATTGTCAATGACTGGTAGTATTTTATACCCTTGGTTGATCAAGTGTGCAATGCGTTCGAGATACTCTTCAGTTTTGTAACCATTACATACAATGTAGCGCTCGCGGTTCAACTTCCCGGACTCATAGAGGTACTCCACAATATCGAGATCATAAGCAGATGATGTTTCGATAGATATGTCATTTTTCAGTGCCTGTTCCACGACGTGCGAAAAGTGTGAGCTTTTGGTACAGTAGCAATAATTATAGGTGCCCTTGTAGTCTACCTTTTGCATGGCATTCTTAAACCAGCCTTTGGCCTTTTGAATGTTCTCGGAAATCTTTGGTAAATAGGTAAATTTTAGTGGAGTGCCATACTTGCGTACCATATCCATCAAGGGGATATCGTGGAAAGTAAGTTCCATGTCATCGAGTTTAAACTCTTCCTGTGGAAAATGAAAAGTTTGCTCAATAAGGTCTATGTATTTTATTTTCATGCTTTGTAGAATTAAAACTGATTAAGAGGCGATTTGCCTGTAATTTTAGGACTAAGAACTACCGCTCGTGCTCAAATACGTATAGGTTGCACATAGCAAGCCTTGAGCGCCGGAGAGAAACCAACCTGAAGCTGGACAGAAATAGTGAGAAACAACTCAACCAGCCACACATTATGTGGCTTGTGGTCAACATGTAATCCTCGCTTTCGGTATGTGATCATTTGTGGGCGAAAATTAGAAAGAAAATTAATACTCAAACAAATTATTTATCGCTGACAATAAAAGAAATTTCTCCTGAAGGACAGTGATATTATGCACGAAAAACTGTTAAATGCCAACGATTGTTTAGTTGCACCTGTAGATCAAATCCGGAGTTTACCTTTGATCTCCAAGTCAACATTTACAGACTGTGCGGAGCATCACCAATATTGATGATATTTCAATCGGATACACTTTTTTCTTCGTTCAGTTTTTACTTTTATCATATAAACTGAAAAAAGCTAAATTAAGAATCCGATGAAATCCATTTTTGCATGCTTCGTACTTTTCACAATCTCTATGGAAATTGCCTTTGCACAGATCGTTGATAAAACCGAAGATCGCGCCAAGCAGAAAACCAATCAACGCATTGACCAAAAGATAGATCAAGGAATTGACTCAGGCCTTGACGCAATAGAGGGACTTTTTGGCAAGAAGAAAAAAACGAAAGAATCACCTGCTGAAGAAAGCAATGGATCAGAACAGAACCATCAGGATGATTCGAGTGAAGCTGCCACAAGGATGATGGAAGCCTTGATGGGTAATTCCGGGGGTAGCAAAGCGCAGGTTAAAAAGAATTATGATTTCCAGCACTCCATCGAGGTTAACATCACTGCGTACAATAGTAAAGACAAGGAGGACTTTAGTCAAAATATGACCATGCTGATCAATAATGACAGTCCTTACGCCGGAATGATTGGCTCTATGGAAGGTCAAACATCATTGATCATTTTCGACACAGAGAACAATCAAATGATTACGCTGGTAGAGTCAAGTGGCCAAAAAATTGGCATGACCATGAAGTTTAACCCGGATCAAATAGAGGATGAGGAAGTGCAGGATGTGAGTACTGGTAGTTTCACCGCCACTGGCAACAGCAAGCAAATAGCAGGGTTTAATTGCCATGAATACAAGGTTGAGAATTCTCAAGATGAAAAGGATATGGAAATGTATGTGTGGATGACCAAAGAAACTGACATCAGCTGGATGGAGTCATTCGGCAATATGGCCCAATCAAACAAAAAAGTTAAGGCATCGCCCTTACCCACGAATTACCCCGGTGGCGTAATGATGGAAATGGTTGCCATCTCCAAAAAAAACGGTGATAAGTCGATCACTACAGTGCGCAAGGTGAACAAAAACGACCAAAGAGTCATTTCGACCGAAGGGTATTCTTTTATGAATCTGGGTGGTCAATAGCACATTTTCAGTGGATTTTCATTGACACCTGCCCGGCAAGACATAAATCAGTCATAGGATTAGAAGTTTTTTTTAATGCCAACCCTTGATTTCCTGCCCTCAAGGAATTACCTTCGGTATCAAAGTGTCAGCATGACGTTTTCTATACCATGGACTTTGTACATAATTTAAGGGCGATACAGGCTTGCCTGCCATTTGTCTACTTCGCTTTGCTTGCCACTTCCTGCAACTGGATTCAGGACGAAGGTGGCAATGATCAGCAATATGTCGCTGCCGACCTTAGCGACTTTTGGGCAAATGATGCGCGTACACTAATAACCCAGAAAATGTCGCAAAAACCTGCGAACATTGTCTACGCAACTATCAAAATAAACTCAGCCGAATTGGAGATTGAAATGTATATCACCTCCAATAATGAAGTTTTTTTGGCACTTATAGAACACAACAACTATCTAAACACATACTTTTTTTCCGATGGCAGGCTGACCTACTCCTCGCATAAGACCAAGGTAGGAATTGAAGGGTACGCTTGGTTAGTGGCATATGCAGATCAGCAAAGCTATGATGCTGCCAAAATCAATGATGTTGGTAATATTGAAAAGGCCGAACTAAACGAAAGTCCTGTTCATGCTGCCGATTTGAAAACGCTCTTAAAGCTAATTGACAACTTCGAGGCCAAAGAGCGATATGCGAAGCACATTAGAATTGGAAGAAATGACACCCTGATAGCAGGACAGTTGCCCGACGGTAAGCAAGTGACCTTTGCCTTGAATGCATTAAAGGGCGAGAAAATTGCTCTGGAATTGGATCCAGAAAAAAGTCCTTTATATTTCACATTAAGGCCCGCAAATGGAGCTGATATGGAGTATAAAAGATGGGAAGGCATCCTCCCATATACAGGTGATTATGTTGTTTCCGTATTTTCTGCTTCAGAGACCGAAAATGCTGCATTCACTTTGCGCTTCTTACGGCGTTAGTTTTGACCCGCATTTACCCCTGCAAATCCGAATATGGCTACAAGGGCATCGGGCAGCTTAGGCAAATTGCGCCGCTCTAGCAGCAAACCATTAAGCTCAGCAAGTTCCGTGAATATATAGTGCTTATCCATGGCGGCTTTCAAGTAACTGCGACCACTGGAATTGCCAGTTCCCACACGCGCACCAATCATGCGATGCACCATGTTGATATGACGGATGCGCCAGGTGGCCATGAGCTCATCAATCTCCATCAGTGCGGTCAGCAATTGGAATGGCATTTGCAGCAGCGGGTAGCCGCGATACAGCATAATGAAGAGTGCCGCGCGTGCTGCCCTTGCCGACAACCTTCGTTTAGGATCTTCATCTTTGCCAAAAAGCAAGGCATCAAAGAGCGCAGTGTTGCCTTTCTCGATGTCGAGCAAGCTATTCAAATAGCTTTCGCGGTATTGTTTCCAGAATGGGTGCTCCTCCGCTGGTCTGCCTGAAGCACCAGGCCAAGAGTCTTCATTTTCAAAATAAGGCATGCGCTCTAACCATACATTCAGCAGGTCAAGCATAGATGTTTTTGACTCCGATTCTTTCACGTAGTGTACATCGTGCGGCTTGAGTTGCGATGTATAGTATCCCTTTCCATGACGGTCTTCAAAACGCAGTCCAAGCCGCGCTTCAAGCTCCTTCCACTGCACACTTTGAAATCCGCTGGCTGGGCGGAGGAGGTCTCGAAAATCTAAAAAATCAAGCGAAGTCATCGTTTCCATTACGTTGATCTGATCAACCAACAAACGCAATATTGCTATGATTCTGAGCGATCTGTGCACCACCATTTGCATGGTTGGTGAATTGTCATTCACCTTTGGAGAGGCCAGCAAGTCAATTATGCTATTCAATTCATAGAGCACTTGCTTAAACCACAACTCATAAGCCTGGTGAGTGACAATAAAAAGCATTTCATCATGTGCCTCCACTCCTGCTTTATCGCTCTCTGGCGCCTGGGCATTGAGAATTTTATCGAGTTGCAGGTATTCGCTGTAGTAAACGTTGTTGGAGGGCTTCATGGAGTTTTGTTGAGTTGGGCCAAAGGTAAAAAAATGCCATCGTTTACTCCCAGCCCCCTCATGGCTTTGCATAGCGCCCTACCTCTGTCCTGTAATTGCTGCAATATAACTCAAATTTGATGATCTCAGGTTTACGAAATGGTACATTCCAATAACCGTCATAATGCACCTTTTGCGGAAGCAACCACCCACCTTGCTTCATATTAACGACTTCGATAGATATATCGAAAGTAAATAGTATCGTGCTATGGGCCAGTCTATATGCTCTCCCCAACACTTCCATTGTAATCGGGTCGAAGTATGACGTCAAATCCTGAATGACAGTCTCTTCCCTCATCCCTTCTTTGGTGAAGCAAGAAAAAGCGATACAGGAGTCCCCTTTATAGATGGTAGAAAAAATGGAATAATCATAATAAGGCACCATATGGTCATCAAATATGGCGAGCTTGTCTCCAATAAATGGCACGTTATCAATTTCGCTCCCTGGATTAAACATCATTCGCTTCAACTGGCCCTTGTGCTTGTCTATACGCGAGCCACCCGACAATTCTTGCTCAAATCGCTCAACACGATTACTCACTTTTTCCGGTTCGGACGGAAAGAAAACTTCGTCATACATCTCGGCTGTGAAATAACGCCATTCTCCATTTCGCTTTTTAATCTTGCCGTTGCTAACTTCCTTTAGAATCTCAACATGCATGTATTCCTGGTCATTCAAATGCTGCACGGCATCTCTTTCCATGGTACCGCGTTCGCTATCGTCCTTTAAATAAACAATCACTTTGCCCTCCACGTCGTGCGGAAAATACTTTAAATTGAGAAAAGCCTTGTAAAATGTAGTATCCCGCCGAACTCTATTCACAAAATCCTCAGTATCAAAACCGTCTTCAGACGCACTCACAACAAATTCGTCGAGGCTGATCACTTTCACGATGTCATTTTGAGCATATAGCTCATTGCCTAAAACCAAAGAAATAATCCACGCGAGATGTAGCGATTTCATGCCTGTAAGAACGAAAAATCTTGTGGGATGTTCGCATTCCCTCAACAAAGAATGGCCTGACTCAGCAATGTAATTAATATGACGAATAGGCCACACATTTAACGTTCAGTAAACTTATTGAATCGACCAATGGGTGTTTTCATTTGTTGAAAAAAAAAGTCAACCCTAAACCAGACCTTTTAGTCAACTGATTTTCACAAGGAAGTGCGCACAAACGCAATTCCATTAAATACTATATTTGTACGTCCAATGTTAAATTATTCCCGATTAAATTGTATTCCGTCGGTTTTTATTTAGTTTTACCAAAAAACATGAAAGCTATGATGAAAATACCTACTCCTCCCTAAATCCTAGAAAGGGTGTCGATAAGATTCGGCACCATGACAAAGTCAAGGTTTTACGCCTTGACTCCTGATGCAAATCAGAGAAATCCACCAAATTAAATTGTCGGCGACATTGCCGACGCCAATCAACAACCTTAATCTTATGAAATCAAATGTTCTCTTTAAAAGCCGTCTTCACGGCTTGACAGGCGAGGTCTGTCCCGGAGGAAGTAAATGGTCGGCATTGTCCGCATTTATCTTCCTCTTTGCTGCCTTAATGTTGTCTTTCCCGGCAAATGCGCAAACTGAAACTCCAAATCAGAGCACACTCACCAGAACACAACAGTCTCCCATCACCATACCAACACAGGTATCACCTCCGCAAGTAGTTGTAATTAAGGAAGTCTATCCTGGACCTGGTATCGGCCAGCGCGCTGAAGTTGCGCAATTCTCAAGTCGGAGCGCTGAAACCGATTCACCCATGCCCGTGATCAACGCGTGTCCTACCGACCAAACTGTTGAATGCTTTACCGATGTAGGGCACACTTTTATGGAGCTGGATTACGACATCTTTTGCGGCCCTGCTGCATTGATCTTGATCTATGAGCCGCCAGGAACCCTACTTACCGGATCTTGTCCAGGTACAGAGTACGTTATAACGTATGAAGTACATGATGAATGCGGAGGCGTTGCGATGTGTCAACAAACATTTACCATCGACAACGATGGCCCTCAAATCACCAGCTGCCCGGCTGGAGGCGAAATAAGCTCAGCTGAAGAGGCTGTCGCAAATGAGGACGCCCTTTTATACACTTTTAGCTGCCCTGGAGATCCTCTTTGCGCAGAAATTGAAGTGAGCGTAGACCTCACTGAAGATTTTGACCCATGTCTGGGCGATATCTTCACCTTTACCTATACCGTTACTGATGGTTGCGGGCGAACAGACCAGTGCGAACAAGTATTTAACATTTCCCCTCCCGCTTTGGAATTAGAATGTAATGAGGATGAGACGGTAGAGTGCTTTGAAAACATCGCGCCATCAGAGGCCGATGTAACCGTATTGAATGCGATAGATGGTGTGCCTACAAGCGTTGAAGTTGGAATGCCTATGCTTACCAGCGGAACAGAAGGATGTGATGGCGCAACTTACACGGTGACTTACACAGTCACTGACGAGTGTGACAGAACAGCCACCTGCACCCGAACCTATACCCTTGAAAACGAAGGCCCGAGTATCACAGCTCCCGATGATGTGGTTGTTGAATGCGCTGCCGATGCAGCTGCCGATATAGCCGGTGCAATGACCACAACATCATGTGATCTTGGAGCTGAAGTAACAGCTGAAGGACCACTTTTGGTGGAAGGTGATGGTTTCTGTGATGGTTCCGTTTGGAAATTCATCTACAC
>DAIRDH010000002.1:38011-108140 GCA_036796255.1 Cryomorphaceae bacterium | reverse complement strand
GATGAACCCTTTGTCGACGAGAAGTATGGAACCTACCACAGAAATATTGAGGGAGTTATTGAGCATACATATTACCACTTAGGTCAGGTTTCTTTGCTCAGGAAAATGATAGCCGAAAATAAGGGGTGAAGAACTTGTATAGTTGGCGATCATTCAGACATGTTTTCTTTTGTTCGCTGTTCGTTACCTTAGCCCTCCAAACCTAATCCGCACTTTATGAACCCCATCCTCAAGAATATTTTGGCAGTGCTCACAGGCCTGGTCGTAGGTAGCATTGTAAATATGTCGCTCATCATGATGAGCGGCAGCGTCATAGCAGCTCCTCCTGGTGCCGATCTTACTACCACTGACGGTTTAAAAGCCAGTATGGCATTGATGCAACCACAGCACTTTATCTTTCCGTTTTTGGCACATGCCTTGGGCACCTTGGTGGGCGCCTACCTCGCAGCCCGTATTGCGGCTACGCGTAAAATGGCCATGGCAATAACCATTGGTTGCTTTTTTCTCGCAGGGGGCATCACCAACATTGTTTTGCTTCCTTCGCCTTTGTGGTTTAATGTACTCGACTTAAGCCTGGCCTACTTGCCTATGGCTTATTTTGGTGCGAGGCTTGCCAGCCGAAGTGCACGAAAAAAGGCTTAAAGAACCCCGATCAGCTTGCCCGCTTTTTCTTAATCCACAATTGGCGTTTCAGAAGGCGCAGGCATTTTATGCTTCCAACGCTTGTGGCTCCACAGCCACCAGGCGGGGTCGCGCTGTATGGCGCGCTCCAGCGCCTTTACATGAAGCTCCGTAATTTCATGTGGAGCCATCCATTTCGGATGCTCGGCAAGCAATTCAAAGTGAAGGCTGTAGTGCCCACGGCGCTCCTTGCGGATGTCAAAAAACACCACCGCCATATCGAGCTTGGTGGCCATTTGCTCGGCTCCAAGAAATACAGGGGTGTCCTGATTGAGAAACCGTGTCCAGTATTTAATTTTATCCTTTTGTGGACTTTGGTCGGCGAGGAAATAGGTTAAGGTGACCTGCCCCTTTTGCGCTTCGCTGAGCAGGGTTTTGAATGCGCTCGTGTCGGGTACCATATGCACCCCATATTTAGACCTGAGGCTGTTCATCAAATGGTCAAAATGCCCATTTTTTATGGGTTTGTAAATGGCCCACACCTTGTGTTTTATAGAATGCGGTAGCGTGCTGAGATACTCCCAGTTGCCATAGTGTCCCAGGACCCCGGCAACACTTTTTCCTTTTGCGTACAGGTCATTGATCACCTCCGCATTTACCACCTTGTAGCGTTTCTGTACGGTACCTGCACTGCGGTGCAAAGGATACATCCACTCGAAGAAGCTGTCGCAAAAGTGCCGGTAAAATTGCCGCTCTATTTTTCGACGTTCTTTATCGTCCTTTTCGGGAAATGAGTTGCGGATGTTTTGGCGTACTACGCTTTTGCGGTAAGCAACTACGCGGTACACCAGCAGAAACAGAATATCAGCAAAGAAAAATTGTATACTGAGTGGAAGCCATGCCAATAGCCACAATAAGCTGTATACGACGTAGTAAATGAGCCGATTCATCAAGTCGACAAATTTAATTAAAATGAGCTTGCCTAAGGTTTGCGAAGCAGTTTTACGTGCAGTGCAATCCTTTTAGCACTTTCGTGGAAAAATTGAGGCGCAAGGACTTATATTTGCCAGAAAGGCTGAAAAGCGTGTCTAAATTCTAACTTTGTTGCCTTTACAGCGCCATTTGTGCAAATGCAAGAGAAAAAAAACAACATCATAGATACTGAAGATTTGCTTTTGGTGTGGAAATTTATTTCACGCAATCTGCTTGTTTTCATAGTATTTCCTATACTAGCGCTAATATTTGCTTACATATATGCGCACCGTCTTCCAGAAGAATATGGCGCCAAAACAGAGATACTTCTTGGTGCCGGAGCTGGCAACGAATATCAGAGCCAGATATACAGCGGCCTTACCGGATTTGGTAAAAGTATAAACCAAATCACCAATCAAATCCGTGTGCTACAATCACACGATTTGATATCGAGAACACTTGATAAGCTTAATTTTCAGGTGTCTTATTACATCGTGGGCAGGGTTAAAACCACCGAAATTCCTTTTATCGATGCCTTTGATGTTGAAATTAAATTGTACGACTTCCTTGGTTCACAACTTTATGGGGTTCCTTTCGACATCAAAATTCTGGATGAGAAACGCTATCTCCTTGTTTTCGCACTGGATGGGAAGACGATCGAACGCATACATCCATTCAATGAAGAGGTGGTGGAGAATGAATATATCCTTAACGTCAAGCGCAATGAATTTATCAGCGATGCCACTTTTGAGCGGTTGATGGAAAATGATTACCGATTTAAAGTCAATAGCAAGAACTATTTGGTTTACAAGTATAAAGACGCACTTCAAGTAAGCAATGAGGAGAAAACCAGTATATTGGTGCTTACCGTAAAAGATCAGCTTGGCTCCAAAGCCAAGATGTTTTTGGATTCACTGTCAAGTACGTACAAGGATTACACCATCCAGGCACAAATAGAACTCAACGAGAATACGCTTCGGTATATTGACAATCAGCTACAGGGAGTTACCTTTATCATTGATTCAATTGAGACCAACCTTGAAACTTACAAAGAACAAAAGGACATTCTTGATTTATCGCGAGAGCAGACAGAGTTTTTCGAAAAGCTACTCTTCTTCGAGACTGAGAAGCGTCGGTTGAATCTCGACCTCGAAACGTTGAAAAGCCTGGAGGAATACCTGGTAAATCAGAGTGACGAACGCTTGCTGCCTCCTGCTCTCTATATTATTGAAGACGATTATCTTAGGTCGTCTTTGTCTGAGCTCTACAACCTGGAGGTTCAAAGGCTTCAAACATCATTTGATGTGCGAGAGGGCAGTCCACGAGACACGAGGTCGGCCCAGAACATGCAGGCCTTGAGGGGCAATATCATGGTGTACATGAACAATTTGCGGAAAGCAATTCGAGACAGGATCAATGATACCAACAATGAAATTGACTATTACGAAACCCTTTTACGGAAGCTACCTGCTTCTCAACGACACATTCTGAACATCGAGCGCAATCTGAATGTGAATGAAGAGATGTATGTGTATTTACTTGAAAAAAAGGCAAATACTATCATTGCCAAAGCGGCTATCGTGCCCGAAGTCAGCGTAATTGAAATGGCGCGAAACGTGGGTGTGGTAGGGCCAAATAAAGCACAGATTCTTTACTATAGCCTCGCCGTAGGGCTCATTCTAGCACTGACTGTTGGGTTCGTTCGGTCCACCTTTTTCGAACATATTCAGAATACACGTGAGCTCAAGCAAATCAGTAAACTACCTGTGCTTGGAGGAATCCCGCGATGGGAGAAGCAGGGCGATGAGCGCTTTGTGGTGGCTGAAAACGCCCGAAGCAATGTAGCTGAATCTTTTCGTGGAGTCCGCACCAACTTACAGTATTTCAATAAAGGTATCGACAACCGCATATTGCTGTTTACTTCGCTGCATCCTGGTGAAGGAAAAACCTTTTGTTCGGTCAATACTTCCGCTATGATTGCAAGTGGCCACAAGAAGGTGGTGCTCCTCGATTTTGACATGCACAAACCCAAGGTGCACACCGCGCTTAAAATCAGTAATGACATCGGTCTTTCAACCTATCTTTCAGGCAGGGATGAACTTGCCAATGCCATCCGACAAACAGGACATGAGAATTTTGATGTAATTACAGCAGGGCCAGTGCCTCCCAATGCATCTGAGCTTGTATTGAGCCCTAAGGTGAAGGAATTGTTTGAGACATTGAAAAAGGATTATGACTTGATCGTGGTAGATACGCCTCCACTCATGCTCATCTCCGACTCAATGGTGCTCATGCGCTTTGTTGATGTGGCGCTCTTTGTGCTCAATACCGAGAAAGCAACCAAAGGGGGTGTAGCATACCTGGAAGAAACCATCGAAGCCAATAAGCTCAGCAACGTGGCTTTATTGCTAAACAATATTAAGTCTAAACGCTGGAAGTATTACTACAGCCGCTATGGATACCGCTACGGTTACGGCTATGGCTACGGCTATGGTTATGGTTACGGTCGGGGTTATGGCGATAGCCAACCAAAATAGCAGCAATGGTGATTATGGAAGCCGGTAGCTCGAAGAAAGCGGACGACAGCTGGGATTTGGTCATAGAGCCAAGAAGTCGCAAGTCCCTCGTCAATCTCGGGGAACTTGTTTCGTATGGCGATTTAATCGTCCTTTTTGTAAAGCGCGACTTTGTCAATTACTACAAGCAAACAGTCCTTGGGCCATTGTGGTTTTTGCTTCAGCCCATGCTCCGTGTGCTGATATATTACATCATTTTCGCGCGCATTGCCGAAATCGATACCGATGGAATCCCTCCTATTCTTTTTTACCTCGCAGGCCTTACTTTTTGGGAATATTTTGCTTCCTGCTGGAAGAAGACTTCTGAGACTTTTATCGAGAACCAACACATTTTCGGAAAGGTTTATTTTCCACGTATTGTGGTACCCATAGCCGTATTGCTATCCAACGCCATCAAGCTAGGAGTGCAGTTGTTGCTTCTGTTGGCGGTGATGGCTTACTACGCCCTGACAGGGGCTCAGGTAGAACCACAAGCCACCTTGCTTTTGCTCCCCTTGTACATTATGGTCATTGCCACGCTCGGACTTGGTGCTGGCCTTATCATCACCTCTCTTACGACAAAATACCGTGACTTAAAATTTCTTCTGGATACTGCGGTCCAGTTGCTTATGTACTTGTCGCCCATTATTTACCCATTGAGCCTGGCCGAAGGTGCTTTTCGCAAAATATTGCTTGCCAACCCCATGACTGCCATTTTGGAAGCTTTGAAATACAGCCTGCTGGGTACGGGAGAATTCCTGTGGATGGGCTTGCTTTACAGCACCGCAGCAGCCCTGCTTACATTGGTATTGGGCTTGTACATTTTCAACCGTACCGAACGTACCTTTATCGACACTGTATAGTATGGCCAGGAAAGTGCTTGAAGTAGAGGATGTAGGAAAGAATTACCAACTCGGGAAAATAGGGAGTGGTACCCTTTCTGGCGATCTCAAACGCGCTTTCGCCAAGGGGAAAGAAGATGATAATCCTGATTTGGCGGCCACTTCGGGCAGCATCACCGCACTTAATGAATTGAATTTCTCGCTGATGCAGGGTGAGGTGCTGGGCCTTATCGGCAAAAATGGCGCCGGCAAGTCCACGCTGTTAAAGTTGCTTTCGCGGGTTACAGCGCCTTCCCGTGGACGCATTCGCATTCGCGGACGCATCGCAAGTCTGCTTGAAGTGGGCACCGGAATGCATCCCGAACTCACAGGGCGCGAAAACGTCTACCTGAACGGGGCAATTCTCGGCATGTCGAAAGGGGAAATCCGCAGCAAGTTTGATGAAATCGTCGACTTTTCAGGTTGTGAAACTTTCATTGACACACCCGTAAAGCGCTATTCCAGTGGCATGAAAGTGAGGCTAGGCTTCGCAGTAGCCGCGCATCTTGACCCTGAAATCCTGATCGTCGATGAAGTACTCGCTGTGGGCGACGCAGCTTTTCAGAAAAAGGCAATAGCGCGCATGCAGGCCATAAGCAGTAATGGAGATCGCACCGTAATCTTCGTGAGCCACAACATGACATCGGTACGCAGCCTCTGCACCAGGGCCATTTGGCTTGAGGCCGGACGTGTGGCTTATGATGGCAATGTGGAGACCGCGATAGCCAATTACCTCGGTTACAGGCGAGAGGGTACGCCACGCTTCATGAGCTGGCCTGATGCAAGCACTGCACCATCGGCTGACGAAGTCCGAATAGTAAGTGCTACCATGCTCTGTCCAGGAAAGGCAATTGATGCAACCCTCAGTACCGATGATCCACTTCAGCTTGAAGTTATTGCGGAGCATTTAATGCCGGAAGTGCCCCTGGATTGCACATTGAAAGTGCACAGTGAGAGCGGAATTTTTCTGGCCTCTACCAGCAGCATCTATTTTCTGAAAAGTGGAAATACCGCTGCCCCAGGCCAAAAAGTGAAATTCACATGCCACATTCCGGCCAATTTTTTCAATCAGGGAGTTTACCGTTTTTCAATACTGATGCTCACCGATGGCAAGCACACGCGTATGAGACTTGAAGATGCTTTCAGGCTTACTTTTGCCGCAAGCGCCCGCAGTACAGATGTGTGGCTGGGTACGCCAAAGAGCCTGCTGCTTCCAGGTTGGCAATGGGGCAGGGAAGGAATCGATTGAGGTGTGGGGTGAGGGCGCTCAAAGCTTTGATACCTCCGCCAATTTTTGAGGAAAGTCCCGCTTGTATTAAGGCCATTGAGTCTTGCCTCAATTTGGTGCTAAATGAAGTTTTGTCCCCGACTATTCCTGCTGCACATGCACATCCGAATAAATGCCACCAGCCACCAGCCACCTTGATCATGGGGGGATAGTCAAATGAAAGGAGAAGCTCATTTTTCATTCCAAATAGCTTCTTTTCAAGAATAATTGAAAGCTCAATAGCTTATGGCTTCCTGCTCAAGTTGCGCATAACTCCATACCCGGGTTATGCTTCCATCACTCAATTCCAGAATAGCGTCACAGTGCTTGAGCGTCGTAAAGCGATGGGCTATTATAATTAGCGTTAATCCTACTTCTTTGAGCGATTTTATCGTTTGATTTATTTCCTGCTCTGTTTGAATATCAAGCGCTGAGGTGGCTTCGTCGAGTATAAGCAGCTCCACATTGTGGTAAAGGGCTCTTGCGATCACGACGCGCTGTTTTTGGCCCCCCGAGAGGTTTTTACCATACTCCTCTATAAGCACATCATCTGGATTGCTCAACCCTACAAATTGGTCGAGGCAAGCCCTTTCAATACTCTGGCGCAAGCGTACACGGTCTATTCGTCCCTTATGCTCTCCGTAAGCCACATTTTCGGTCAGGGAGCCACGCACCAAAAAGTGAGATTGCTGCACGTAGCCTATGCGTGATCGCCAGCTCTTTATGTGGTCATCAGTTAATGGTACGCCATCGATCAATATGCGCCCCGAACTGGGTTTGTAAAAGCCCAGAAGCAGGTGTACCAAGGTCGTTTTCCCGGAACCGGAGCGTCCTATTAGTCCGAGCGTTTCTCCTTTGCGCAGCTCAATGTTGAGTTTTTTGAGCAAATGCGATCCGTTTTCAAACGAGAAATCGAGTTGCTCAATTTTGATGTCGCTTTCGAATGTGAGGTGTTTATGAACTGATTTGCTGGAAGGCGACGACTTCATGGGCTTGTCGTAAATATCAAAAAGATGCCTGTATTGATCCAGGTTCATCATTGCTGGAATAACCTTGCCCAATGAGGGTATAAGTCGATATGAAGCAGTGAGGTACACTGTAAGTATGGGCAGTACGAGCTCCGGCCTTTCAGAAATGAAGAAACCGTAGCAGAATATTAAAAACAAGCCCAGCATGGTAAGTACTTCGAAAAGCTTGGCGGGTAGGATAGCCAGCACGGCAACCCGCTTGCCAATGTGGTTGAGCGCCTTTACGTATTTACCAAAATTGTCAATCACATATCCCGATTTGTCGCGTAGCTTGATATCGACGTACCCAAAGATGGACTGGTAAGTAATTTCCTGAAGCCTGGGGGTTAATTCATTCTGCTTTTGCCCATAGGCGGCAATGCGCGACTTCACCAACCTGTGAAAAATAAATGCGGCTGGCAAGAGACTCGCCATGAGTAACGAAAAAACCGTGAGGTTGTAGAATGCGATGCCGACTACAATGGCGAGAACTACCACCAGCTCTGAAATAATAAGCAAGACCTGCATGGTAAGGAAGCGTGAAAAATGCTGGGGGTTGATATTGAGCTCGCGAATCATATTGTTCGAATCGCGCCGGTTGAAATCCTGAAAAGAAAGGTTGAGCAAGTGGTCGAGCGTCTTCAATGAAATGGCCTCGCTGAGGTCGAAGCTGAAAGACGCTTGCTTGTATTGGCTCCAAACGATAAATAAAGACCTGATAATGAAAAATATCAAGGCTGCCAGAAACAAAGCCAGTCTAAACATCCGGGGATCTTCTATTCCTGATTTCATCCACAGGGTTGCAAGAATGTTGTCGGCAGTAAGAATATCGGGATTTACCACTACGGCAATCACAGGTATAAATGCAGCCAGTCCAAAAATATCGACCACACTTGTCAAGGCAATCACACCAAATAAAGAGAGGATACGAAGCTTATACTCCCTTGGCAGCAAAGCTTTCAGTTGCCTGATTGTCCATAGGAAAGTATTTACCAAACCTGACGTTTTGAGATGCAAAAGTAGAATAAAATACGGAGAGAAGCGCGCATCAATGTTAGCCGGATGCCAGGTTCGTCTATTACAATGTCCAGTTTAGCTTTCCACATTAGCCTTTGAATCTAAATAGGGGTGATCGAGCAAAATGCGTTTCAGCGTGTCGGGACCGTAATTTGCTCTGGCCTCGGCACTGATATTTTGTCGGTCGTAATCCTTATGCCTTACAAGCATTTCTTTCATTGTACGGGCCAGGTCAGCGGCATCATCAGGCTGAAAAAAGATTCCATTATTCTCATTTACTACATCCATGGGCCCAGGAATTCGGGAAGAAATCACGGGCAAGCCACGCGCCATGGCTTCTACGAGTACCAAACCAAATGTTTCGAGTTGTGAAGCAAGGACAAAGCATTGGCTATCATCGAGAAGTTGCCTTATGGAAGCCCTGTTTTGGTAAGTGAGAATTTCAACCTTGCTCGTTATGCCAAGCTGCTCACAAAGCTCAAGCAATTTTTGCCGTAAGGCGCCATCTCCAGCTATGATGAGTCTGGCATCCACCTCCTTATGCTCCAGCAATAAGGCAAAGGCGTTCAGTATAAGTTGCTGGTTCTTAGCAGGGGTCATCACTGCGACATTCAAAAATGTGAATGGCTTTTCTTTCTGATGAATAAGCCCGCCATTGAAATGATCATCGTTTAAATAGTTGTGCAAAACCTCAAATGGCGCGTCGAAGATTTTCGACAATTTTTCGCAGTATGCGCTCGATGGCGCAAATCGCCTACTTGCTCCTTTCACAAACTTTGTCAGGTTATCGGCAGTCTCAAAATCATTCGTGCATGGGTAGTGGCCTTCATTGATATACGATGAATGCTCTTTGTACCAGTATGGTATATCAAAATACTGTGATAACTCCCTTGTGATGTATGTATAGTCGAATATTCCATGGTGAAACAACAAATCGGGCTTTCCTTCGCGGGAGATGTATTGCGCCATTTGCTTTTTTGCTTTTTGCAAAATGTTGGAAAGCCTGCGCTTCCTCGGGTCATTGCTCCATCGCAGGGGCCAGGTGTGTATGGTGAGATTGTCCACCATTGCAATGTCGGGATGGCGTCGGTAGGTCAAAACTTTTTTTCCACTTAATGTCAAGCGCAGATAGTTTCCTAAGGTCACCTCTTCACTGAGCAGATTTCCGGTTTTGATGCCACGGGAGTTTAATGCAAGGATAAATTCCTCCATAAAGGTTCCCGACGAACTATCTACAGTTGGGTACCATGATGAAATGATGAAAATGTGAGCTTGCCTTGTGCGCTGGTTCAACGTAAGAATCTTAAGAAACCCCCCCCGCCGTCGTCGGGAGAAGTCAAATGTAGGAGAAACGCTTCAAAAAAGCCAATTTTAGTGCATACTGGTATAGCGCCATTCAATTAAGTTCCCAATTCTATCTTTATTGCCTTTTATAATAAATGTGCTGTGGCTTCTTTTCAGGACTTGCCCAATTGGCTCAATCATAATGATGTTCAGTTCAAAAGATCAATATTTGAAACAAATGCCAGCCAAGGACAAAGCAAGTTAAAAAGGCACTATGCCCGTATAAACCTAGCGAAGCAAGTTTACATGACCTACTTGTACGCGAAGTTGTTTGTCCTCGTATTCGAGCTCAATACGCACCATATAGATGCCTGCCTGACAATAATAACTGCTGTTTTGGTAACTGCCGTTCCATGCTGCGTCAATATCTGTAGTTTCAAAGACCAACCCAGCCCAACGGTCGAAAATTTGCATTTTGAATCGAATTATGCCCTCTCCCTGTACCTGAAAAAGGTCGTTGATTCCGTCTCCGTTCGGTGTGAAAGCATTGGGAATAAAAAGATTTTGAAAGCATTCTTCATCAACCACTTCTACCCTCGCCAGGATTTCTCCGCAGTTGTTACTCGCCGTGGCAGTGTACTCGCCTGGTTCAGTCACAGCAATGCTTCGCGCAGTTACACCCGTACTCCAATCAACGGTGGAAGCGCCCGTAATTATTGGATTCAACTGGATGCGGTCATCGATACACTTTGTAATGCTCTCTGGCAAGGTGATTCCGGGCAGGGGCTGAGCGCTAAGCCGCACCATGGCCGTGCTGGAACATCCGGTGTTGTCATTGGTCACTGTGACGCTCACATTGCCTCCCAGAGAAGTGGTGATTTGCGCATCAGTGCTGCCGTTGTTCCACAAGTAGGAGGTACCACCAGTTGCCGTAAGCGTTGTGCCTTCGTTTTCGCAAAACTCAGTAGTGCCAATGATGCTAGGTTGAGGACTTTGTAAAAACAACACATTTACATTGTCAGTCGATGAACATCCATCTACCGTGGCGGTGGCTTCATAAAGCCCATTTTCAGTTACTTGAAGCGCTGCGCCGCTTGCACCCGTATTCCACGAAACTGTTGCATCAGGAACATCAACTTCCAATATCACTGACTCTCCTTCGCAGGCTTCAATGTCGGCTCCGAGGTTGAAATTTGGCACGGCAGTGACTTCAATCGTGAAGCTGTCTTCCGCAAAGCAATCGCCCAGGCTGCCCGTCACGAAATAGGTGCCGGCAGTGGTAAATGTGCGTACAGCACCCTCGCCGGGAGCATCAGCCCATTCTATAGTCAAACCAGTGTCGGAGAGGTCTACCACAAAAGACTCCCCCTGGCAAATGGTAGCATCTTCAGGCAAGGTGAGCTCTGGGTTTTCAGTGAAAGTTACCGTTATCTCATCTGCGGCTTCACAGCCATCAGCAATTGCAGTGAGCTCGTAGGTTCCCGATTCCGTAACTGTGAGGCTTTCGCCTGTGCTGCCGTCGCTCCAGGTTAATGCACCAAAGCTGTTGACGGGCTCTATGGTGAATTCGGTGCCAATACAGGCTTCGGCATCTGGCCCCAGTTCGGCAATGGGGTTAACAACGTTGACAATCGTACTTTGTACCTGCTCCGTGCTGCACAGGTCGCTGAAAGTGACAGTAAATTCTGTCGTCTCATCCGGACTTGTGGTAGGGTTACTGATGTTCGGGTTGGAAACCAAATTGGCGGGTTCCCAAGTGTAAGTGCCTCCAGCAGCACCTGTTGCTTCCAGTTGTAGCTCTTCGCCCAGGCAAAGGATATAACTCTCCGGAAGCCCTAGAATCAAAGGGTCAAGACAAACCTGGTGGGCGTTGGACTCACCCCCGGTCGCACCGGTAAATCCCCAAAATACGTTGCTGGTATTGTTGAAAATATCACCGATCAAATCAATTGTGGCTGTGAGTCTGGGTTCACAATCCAGCCATACTTCCATTGAATTATCGGCGGGATCCCAGAAGATGTCGACGATGTGATAGACGCCATCGCTGAGGGTTGTATTTGTTGCTTGTGCCTGTACCGGCCCGGCAAGATTGTCAGGGCTATTGTGGTTCACACTTCCATTTTGCAAAAACGCGATATGATCGAATGTGGGGTCACCAAAATCTATATTTGACCAGGTGTCAAATTCTACACCAAATGATGGTGAAAAGCCTTCAAAACCAATACCTCCTCCATCAAGTCCAATCGCTGTATTGCCCACTTGCTGCATTACGAAAACCATTCCGTCCGCTCCGGCGGAGTTGTTGCCCCAGCTGGCTTCAAATTGCAAGTGGAAAGCTTCGTTCAGGTCGATTTCATCATTGTACCAAATCGCCCCATTTTGCCAAAGTTGATTGGGGGTAACCTGGTAGCAGTTGTTTCCCAATTCGGTGCTATTGCCTACAAACGTATATTGTGCTTCTACCTTCAAAACAGAAAGTACAAATACAACAAACACAAAAATTATAATTCTCACTTTAGCGCACTACTGTTAGATTTCCTTCACGGATGCCATTTTGGGCGTTGCTGTCAGAAAATCGCATCACGTAAACATAATTGCCATCACTGTATTCCTGCGGATCCCACACCATGTGCATACCATCCTCTATAGTGATGGTATTTGAACGAAATAGTTGTTTCCCCCAGCGGTTAAAAATTTCAATATCGTAACTTGTTATTCCTATGGTTTGGATTACAAAAAAGTCATTGGCGCCATCGCCATTGGGAGTTACGATGTTGGGAATGTCCAGCCTTACTTCGGCAGCAACCTCAATGGTCACAATTGCAGTGTCGGCACAGGCAATGTCAAAAAGCCAGGCTATTTGCATGAGCTCATAGCTGCCTTGTTCGCTTATGGTGATCAAATCCACATCTCCAAAAACGGTTTCATCCCCGAATAGATAGAGAAAGTTGTCGGCATTCTGGCTCGTGTTTTCAATGCCCACCTCCAGTGGCGCCACACCGCTCAGAGGGCTGGCTTCAAATCCTGCGCTTGTGATAAAGAGCACTTGTACTTCAGCGACTTCTGAAATGGAGCAACCCTGAGCATCACTTACCTGAATCACATACTCGCCCCCCATGAGTTCGTTGAAAAAGGAATCGCTTTGTGCCTGGCCATTTACGCTGTATACGAAAGGTGGCGTACCTCCGGGCACATCGAGTATTTCAATACTTCCATCATTGCCTCCACAGGTGGCGTCCTGGACTGAAAAGATTAAAGAGTCGATCTCAGCCGCGACAACCACAATGACCGTATCGGAGGCGGTGCAGCCAAAAAAAGACACCTCGGCCCAATACGATCCTGAGGAGAAGACCTGAATTGAACTTGTGGTTTCGCCATTAGACCAAAGTGCATCAAGTCCTTCAGGGACTGAAAGAACGGCGCTGTCACCATCACAGAAATTCAAATCGGCGCCCAGGTCCAAAGTCAAATCATTCGTGGTCTCAACAGTTACCTGCTGCTCAAAAAAAGTATCGCAATATGAAAATACTTGTGCGGTGAATACCGTAGTCTCCTGAACAGTTGCAGTAGGATTGGGCAAAGTGGGATCATTTAAAAATTCAGCCGGCGACCACTGGTATGTCCATTCATCGTTGACTTCAATTGCGAGGTTTACAGCTTCGCCAGGACAGGTCTCGAAAACTACAGGTTCAGGAGATTCTACTGGTTCTTGAAGACATACCACGATCTCGGCGACTTGACCCCCTGTGGATCCGGTAAATCCCCAGGTCACATTGGGATTGCCTGAAAACATCACATCTATGAGGTCAACAGTCATGGCTACCCTTTCTTCACAGTCGAAATTGACAATAAACTCTTGAATCTCGGGATTCCAATGTATTTCAACGATGTGGTCTTGACCATCTTTGATTGAAGCCATCGCGCCAGCCTGTACCGGTCCGAAAAGGTTGTCCAGATTGTTGTGGGTGTTATTGCCATTGCGCATTACCGCAATGTGGTCAAATGGAGGGTCCTGAAAGTTGCCGTTTTGGTAAATGTCAAATTCTACGAGGAAGGATGGGATAATCCCATTGATTCCTAAGCTTCCGCCGTTTATTCCCAGCGCGCCCGGACCAAGACCTTGAAAGGCGAAAGTAAGTCCATCGGCACCACCTGCAATGTTATCAAAATTTGCATAAAATGCAATCGAAAAAGGTTCGTTAAGGTTGATGGTTGATGTACTCCAAACACTACCGGCCTGAAAAGACGTAGCAGGAGTAAGCATAAAGCAAGCGTTGCCAAGGTCTTCGGCAGAGCCATTGCTTTGAAATTCCTGTGCGCTTGCATTAAATGAAGCTACGAAGCTGAGGCTTATGACAAGTGAGGCTAATAAATTCTTCAATGTGTCAATTTTACACTTTTGCAAATGTAGCCTAAACTCTTAAAAAATAAAAACTTCGCTGACCTCGGTTTGGATTTCCACTGAAATGGCTGGCGCTCAATGCTGCCTTGGGAACTCGCCAATGTTTGTGGCTTGAATTTTGCCTCTTTCCTGAAAACCACTGTCATGAAAACAGCTATCAGATTATTTTCATACATTGCTATGTGGGTCATCTTGAGCGCGTGTAGCACCTATCAATATACCATTTTACAAAGTAACTTACCGCTCGATTCCTCTACACATCCTGCCCATTACTATGAGCGCAATGGTGCAGTGGTTTACTTTGATTTTTACGGTGTCGGAATGCCGGCTGAGCTGCTGATTCACAATGATTCAGCTGAAAAACTTTACGTTGACCTTACGCGAACCCAGTTTTATCAAAATGGTGAGGCCATGGGCTCAGGACCCTACCCACCTCTCATTGAAGAAGGCGAGGGGAAACTGGAGGTGTTCAATAAGCTCATGCCTGATGAGGTTGGTGCCGAAGGTATTGGCCATCAGGTGTTGATTGTTGCGCCTCAAGCGTATTTCAAACTCAGCGCATCACCTTTTGATGTCGATTACAGAGCCCACCTTCCCAAGGTGTACGCACCTCAGGAAGGCAGCGAAGAAGTCAATGGCCTGCGCGGCGTGGGGCGTCATTACCTGCGCGGCGATGGCAATGTATTTGAAGTTAAAATGCGCATGGCCCGAGCCTCCGATTTTAGCGATGCATGGATTGCCAAAGGAACTTTTCAAGAGCAGGTGACTTATCAAAGTCCCAATGAGCCCAAGGAGTTTCCACTCAAATCAGGCAATGTGTACATATCTGAACGCCATGGAAAAGGAAGTAGTGTGGGGTATTTTTTTCTGGCTCTGGGCTTCTATATGGTCTTGGCAATCCTGCCGGATGATGGCCAACAATAGAGGCCTTCGATTTTCAGAATTCTCGCAATTTTCAACGCCTCAAGGCTATCCACATTTTTTTGGCCTTGACCTGCCAGCGCTGACGCCTGCTGAGCAAGTATGAAAACCGATCATATTCCGGATGGCCCTCGACACCAATCTTTAGCAACATGGCAACTAATTCCATTTGCAACAACCTCCGCTCTTCTTTCAGTTCATTTATGTTTAGATAGTCAAGCACTTTGAGCTGAGTGCTGAGTCGAATCAGCTTTTGTTGTATGGCTTTGAGCGAGGACCATATACCTCCTTCGTGCTTTCTGTAAGCGCTGCAAACCTGAGCTAAATATTGCCCCGGTCCCTGGCAGAGCGCAAAGGCCATGTAGAACACGTCGGGGTTGGCCACGCTGAAAAACGCAGGAGGCAATTTTGCCGGAAAGGCAGAGCGCCGCATCAGGATGGTATTGGTGCTGGGCCCATGGCCGTGGAGCAAGTCATGCAATGTGAACAATGCCGGCTGCTCCTTTAATACTGCCTGCTGAATTACTTTGCCGGCGGCATCTACCTTGGCATAATTGGTATACGACATTCCTATGTCAGGTTGGGATGTGAGCGCTTCGTATTGCAGTGAAAGTTTTTTTGAATCAGTCCAGAAATCATCTCCTTCACAAAATGCAATGAGCTGCTGTGTACAATTCGCAAGGGCATGCGCAAAATTGTGGGCAACACCAATATTTTTCTCGTTTAGCAAGGCCTTGATGCGCTTATCACCTGCCGCCAATGCCCGTATTTTTTCAGTGGTGCCGTCATTTGAAGCATCGTCGGCAACAACGATTTCTAAGGGGCCTTCAAAATCCTGCATTTGAATGCCCTTGATACATTTTTCGATAAATGCGCTGTGCTGATAAGTGAGCACAAGTACCGAAATGCCTGTGGGTGAATGCATAAATCAAAAATGCTTCAAGACGATTTCAGCGATTTCTTCTTGCTGGGAAACGCTGAGATGGTGGTGTAAAGGAAGGCAAAAAACCGTGTCGGCGATTTGCTCGGAAACGGGGCAGGCCTCGCCGCGCAGGTATTCGATGGTATTCAGTGAAGGGTTGAAGTACCGACGTGCTTCCACTCCGGCGCGGTCCATACCTGCGAGTATTTTTCCCGAAAGGGCAGGAGAGAGGTGCAAAATTGGAAAGTAGGCTCCATTGTGCTCCGTACCCTTGTCAATGCGCGCAAAGTGTTTGTCATCAAGCCTTGATAAAAGCTCACGGTAGCGTGTCCATTGGCTTCTTCGCTTCTGCAAAAGTTCGTCAGCATAGGGCAGCATGCTAAGCCCGAGGGCTGCATGGAGCTCCGAATTCTTTCCATTAATCCCCGGACCACTGAAGTGGTTGGGCCCATCGTGCCCGAAGTTTCTGTATTGGTCGACGCGTTTTTTGTCCGCTTCATTCTTGCACACCACAAGTCCGCCATTGGCGGTGTGAAACACCTTAGTGGCGTGCAAACTCAAAACGCTGATATCGCCATAAGCCAACAAACTTTTGCCTTTGTGCTTTACGCCAAATGCATGGGCGCCGTCGAACATCAATGGCAATCCATGTGCACGGCACAGGGCTTCTAGTCCATCGCAGTCGGCTGGGATGCCGTATACATGGGTGGCGAGCACGCCTACAGTTTTAGGGCTTATTTTGGCGGCAACGCATTTGGGGTCAAGGGCCAGATTTGAACGATCGATGTCGGCAAAAACTGGCGTGTATCCTTCCCAAAATACCGCACTCGCAGTCGCCACATAGCTATAAGGCGTGGTGATAATCTCCCCTCCGCGAGGCAAGGTGCGCAAGGCGCATTGCAGGCCCATGGTGCCGCTGCTCACGTATGATACATGACGTAGCCCGAGGTATGCCGATATTTTCTCCTCAAATTCCTGTACCATTGGGCCGTGATTGGTTAGCCATACATTGTCCCAAATCTGCTGCACCTTTTTGTGATAAGCTTCAATAGGAGGAAGAAAAGGCTTGCTGTGGCTGATGTTCATTCTCTGGTTCGGTTCAGGTGGGGAAGCTTGTGTAATCTGCAATCAAAGCCTACAAAATCCGCAATTTTTTTGGCTGCATCAGGGGCTGAGATCTCTATTTCCAAAAGATTGGATTGTCCATTTTGTGCTGCCTCATTTCGTGAAAAATAAACACGCGAATCACGCAAGTGGGTTTCGTACCAGCCTGTGAGGCTGGGCTTGTGGTAAGGGTCTTCGGGAGGTGAGTCGTAGAGCAACCTGTTAATATCCCACATGAATCCCGGATAGCGGTATTGAGCCGCTTTAAGCTGCGCCGCATTGGGTGGATCGACTCCGTTGCCAAATTTACGGGCATGAAATCGGGTGAGAGAATCGTACCACTCGTCAGCACTTTTTCTTTTTGAAAGTATGAACAGCGCATCTGGAAAAGCTGCATCCAGCGCCTCGTAAATGTGCGCAGCACTGAATGGAAGGTCTTGGTGAAATGTTGCACTTTCAGCAAAATCGATGATCGCCTGCCAATCTTTTTTGGCGTAAGTCTCTATAAAAACCATCTCTCCATGGGCCTGATTACCACAATGGTATCCGTGATGTTTGAAAAATTCTAACAAGGAAGTGGTGCCGGTCTTGTTGGCACCAATGCAAAAAACTTTGCGCATTTAATTCTTGGCACTTATGGAAATACAGGCCGAAAATAGTGTAATTTATGCTGCAAGCAACAAATTGGTAACTTTGGCCGCCGCGCCATCATGACATTTAGAGTATCCGTTATTATTCCCGTTTACAATGCGGAGCATTTTCTGCAGAGCGCAGTGCACTCAGCCTTGATGCAGGCTGAAGTGGCTGAGGTCGTCCTCATTGACGATGGCAGCAGCGATGGCAGTTTTCAGATTTGTGAAGACTTGAAAAAGACCGATTCGCGCGTGGTGCTGCTGTCACATCCCAATGGCAAAAACCGCGGTTCGGCCTCATCGAGAAATTTGGGAATCAAAAGTGCCAGGAGTCCATACGTGGCTTTTCTAGATGCTGATGATACGTATCTGGAAAACAGATTTTCCACCACAAAAACCATTTTTGAAACGCATGCATATGCAGAAGGAGTCTACGAAGCCATAGGTGCCATGCCCACTGAACGGAAGCACAACAAGCCAGCGCTCACCACGCTAAAAGAAGCCTACACCGGACTCGAATTGTTTAAAAAAATGAGCCCTATCGGCAGCAGCGGGTATTTCAGTATAGTAGGGCTTACAGTGCGCAAATCCGTTTTCAAAAAGGCGGGCTTTTTTAACGAATACTTACAAATATCAGAAGATACCGAATGGTGCATCAGGCTTGCAGCAGTATGCAACTTGCAGGCGGGTAACATCACAACGCCGATAGCTTTGCGACGCATTCATGACAGCAACCAAAGCACAGACGAGTCATTTCTCCGCGCCCAAAAACCCGCCATGGCCCTGGCTTGCCTCGACTGGTTTGTTAAAAATGAACGACCCAAAGATGAAACCGCCGAGGTGTTGCGGCTCTATTTCAAGTACCGTTTTGAGCGCTTGCACTTTTCAGCAAATAGGAATGCGCTGCTTCGCAAATGGCGCGATATTTCAGATGGGCTTTACCTTTGGCGCAAATACCCCTCACTGAGGTCACATACCTTCTTGCAATATCACCTCAGGCTGGCTTTCAAACTTCCCGTCAGGCAACATCTGAATTACTATGTCTCAGAGTAGACCATTCGTATCGGTCATTATGCCCAATTATAACAAAGGGCCCTTTGCGGAAAAAGCAGTGAGCTCAGTTATTGAGCAGAATTACAGCAACTTTGAACTGATTTTTATTGACGACTGCTCCACTGATGAGAGTGCAATGCGCGTAGCAGAATGCTATGGCGGTTCAGCGCACTTCGAGCTCATTCAGCAATCTGTCAAAGCAGGTGCTGCCCTGGCGCGCAATCAAGGTATCGCCATGGCACGCGGTGATTACATCCTCTTTGTCGACAGCGACGACTGGATGGCACCGGGTGCACTGCAAGCCATGGTGACCGATGCAGCAGCCCATCCCGATTGCGATTTCATTGCATATCCCATGGCTTATTTTGACCTGGAGCCCGGCGATAGCCCCATCATTTCAAATGTGCCAAAGTCAAGGTCAGATTTACTGCGATTTCTTGAACGCGATCAGCCATGGCTTATTAGTGGTCCGTTTTGGAAACGCGAATTTTTAGTGCAACTCGGCGGTTTTGACGAGGAGCTGAGCTCCCAGCAAGATTATGACCTACATGTGAGGGCATTGCTTGCAGGTCCTAAATACCACTATTTTCCCGATAGGGCCTGGGTGCATTACCGTCAGATGGTACACAGCGAGGCACGACGCACGTCGCAATCGCTCGAAGCCTTGCAAGCAAGGGCAGACAGAATGGGCTTTTACCATCAGGAAATCGAGAAAAAGAATCTAAGAAATCAAGATACTGACCTCGCCATAGCGCGCAATTTGTTGAGCATTGCCGCAATGATGCGCTGGCACATAAGCACCCTCGGTGCGCAGTCAACTCAGGTGGGCCTCAAAATCTGGCTTCACGCCCATGAACAACAACTTGTGTCGCCCAGGGATTACGCCAAGGGAATGGGCTATATAAGGTTTATGCACACGATGCTCTGGAACCGGGCCCCAACCCTGCGCAACTGGATGGAAAAACGCTATACCGCTCAAATGCCTCATTTGTTGGCGCCTTCTGCTTCAAGTCTTGGAAGGCTCACATTTGCTGACTTATAAGGGAAAGTGCATATGATTTAAGCGCTGAAATTGCAGTAAACAATTCACCTCACATTCAACTGTCGTATCTTTGGCCCGGCCAGATTCTCTCGATTGGGGAGATTACTGCTTTTCGCTTAAAAATGAATTTCGAAGAATTTTACGTTAACAAAGACCGTGGCACCCAGACAATGGGCCTTGAATTGACCGCTGAGGAGCGTTCTTATGTGGTACTCGACGAGGCCACTGACTTCGATTATGCGTGCCGCAACATGAACCTGCGCGGGCGCATTGCCTTCAAACGTATGGCGCGAAAAGCAACGGCACGGCTCAACGATTTTTACGAGAGTGCACTCCGTGAAAAGGTATGCTACTATGGCCCGTTCAAAGGAGAATTTGGACACTTTCTTTTGCACAACCTCCCATTTTTAAGCCACTTGCATTTAAATGGAGTTGCTATTCACTATTGTGGTATGGATTTGCACAAGCCCATGCTCGTGGATGCAAATGGAGAGAGTATCATACACAAGTGGTATACACTGCGCGATTTTTTTTCGGAAGTGAAGCCACAGTGCAATGAGACCATCCCTCCGCCTGATGTGCAGCAAGCTATCGATGCATTTCGCAATGAAGCCCTCGCTTCTGGCCTTCCTTTTCTCGATATCGATGATCGTGACCTCTACTGGTGGGTGTTTCGAAATTGGCAATTAAATGGATATCAGCACACTTATAACCTTCGGCAAGCTTATGCCAAAAGCAAAACCAAGAGCTGTGTCATCTTCCCCAGGAAGAAAGGCGGCGACTATACTCCAAACAATGGTGGACCATGGGATTATGATGAGCTTGCCCAGGCCGTATCACCTTACTTTGAGGAGGTGAGGCTCGTAGGCCACCCTTCACTCAGCGCGGATGTCATTGACAGAGGCAATATAAAACTATGCATTTCAGCCGACAATGCCGACACCTTGCGCCATTGTGCCGAGGCTTCCCTCATCATCACGCAACACTCCGGAGCTGTGCACCTCGGGGCCTATGTGGATACGCCGGTATTGCTCATTTTCAATGGAGAACCACCCATCAAAGGCTTGATGGATACGTTGCGATTTAGAAAGAATCTAAGCGATGAAGCCTTGCATTATGCCTTCAGTTTAAATGAAATTGTGAACTTTGTGGCGGCACAAACCCATTGATGATTACAGACTACTTATTCCTTATTCCCCTTACCCCCGACCATGCGAGCAGCGATATGCGCAAGGCCTTGCGCAAGCTTTGCTTTGCTCAAATCAGTAAGTTAGAAGCCACCAAGCGGGTATGGTTACTCAGTGAATCAGAGGTGGATGACCCCGACTTTGAAGTCGTGAAAACGAGTGGGTTTTCGAAGGAAGACAAACTTTTTGAAGCAGGATTTTTGCTGAAAGAGCAACCGCAACTCGCCCGTTACATTGTCCGGCTTGATGATGATGACCTCATCAACCCCGATGTTTTTGATGCTGCAGCAGCAGCAGATTTTGACGTGATGTATGATTCTGTGCACTGGTTTTATGACTTGAGCAGCGGCAAGTGCAGCGCCCAAAAGCGGCCCTGGATTGCCAATACCGCCATTCACAAAGCCGAGCACGCCCTGGCCATGGTACCCGCACGGGGAGGATCGCGGCTTGCGGCCGAGACCAACTTCCTCTTTGCCTGTGACCACAGCCAGGCATGGCACCGCTACTATGCTGACAAAGATACCCGCCTTTGCGACCCTGACCACCCATTGTACTTGCGCATATTGAGCCCACGCTCGCGCACCTCCGGAGGCAGCGATGATTTTGAAAACACCTTCCCCTTTTACCTTCAGCGCTTTGGCAGTTGGAAGAGCCCGTTTCCCTTTGAGGCTGAAGCCTTGCACCCAGTCCTCAAAGAAGTGTGGGTTGAGAGAGAAGGAACGTTAAGGGAATGGAAACTCCCTCAAAAGTCTTTTGCCAGTCGCTTTCTCAATAAAATGAAGCCCACACGATGAGCAACCTTCAGCAAGCAGTGCAGCACTTCATAGAGGCAGTATCTGGCCTGCGCGTATGCGTAATTGGTGAAACCATCATTGACGAGTTCATTGAGGTGAAATATGAAGGGCAAAGTATGAAGTCATTTTGCCCGGTATTTCGCTATGCTGAAAATGGCATGGGCCGCAGCGAGCAGATGGGAGGAGCAGCGGCTATAGCAAACCATTTAAAAGCCTTTGTGCAAAAGGTAGACTTGGTGAGCAACACAAACCGGGAGATCATCAAAACACGTCTCATAGACCGTGACGACCATAAGAAACACGTAGAGATCAATAAATTTGACGTCAGTGATTTCAATCCCATTTCTATCGATCCATCGGCGTATGATGTGGTGATCATTGCGGATTTTGGCCATGGCTTTTGTGACAAATTAGAAGTAAATGGCAAGTTCCATTTCATGACCCAGACCAACAGCAACAACTTCGGCTATAACCGAATGAGCAAGTGGAAGGCCTGCGCGAAGAAGAGTGCCTGCCTGGATCTGCGTGAAGCCTCACTGCAGCTCAACCACAAGACTGACTTTGGCAGCCCCGAAATGGTGAAGGAGCTCTACAATTATGAACTTGGAGCCGAGAAACTTTTTCTTACCCTGGGTCGCAAAGGATCGATATACTATGATGGCGCCAGCTACATCCACCAACCAATGTTTAAGGCTGAAGTGGTCGATACCATCGGTGCAGGTGATACATTTTACGCTTTCGCCTGTCTGGCCGCTGAGGTGCCTCCAGCCAGTATGGAAGAGATCATGCAGATTCCCGCCCTTGCCGCCAGTCTTTCATGCACCTGGTTGTGCAATGAACAGGCTGTAACCCCTGAAAAACTCAAGCAACATGCAGCTCGATTTATATAAAACAGCTTTTGAGAATTACTTCAACGACGAAGATATTCGTCGAGGAATTGTTGAAGCAGTTGCCTTGTTAAGGCCCAGCCGTCGTGTAATTTTTATTGGCAACGGAGGCAGCAATGCCATATGCAGCCACATGATGGAAGACTTTATGAAGATGGCAGGCAAGCAAACACTCAGTTTCAGCGATCCATCATTAATCACTTGCTTTGCCAATGATTATGGATATGAAAATGCGCTGAAGGAGTGGATAGGATTCAATTTCCAAAAGGGTGATGTGCTCATAGCGATCAGTTCAAGCGGCGAAAGTGCCAACATTCTCAATGCCGTAGACAAGCACCTTTCATTGGGTGGTGAGGTCATTACTTTGAGCGGATTTAGGCAAGGCAATAGCCTTTCGGCAAAAGGCGAAATCAATTTTCAAACGCCGATCAAGAACTACGGTATTGTAGAGGCTTTTCATCAGGTAATCCTGCATGCCATTTTAGACGAACTGGTATGAGCAAGCATGCATTGATCACCGGTGTCGCGGGATTTATAGGCAGCAATCTGCTTGACTTCTTGCTCGATGAAACCGACTGGCAGATTACAGGTATTGATAATCTCAGCACAGGACGCCGCGCCAATCTAGCCGATGGTTTAAGCAATGAGCGCTTTACTTTTATCGAGGACACACTCTTTAATCTTGATAGCTTAAAGCCATATGACCTGGTTTTTCACCTCGCCGCGCTACCGCGTATTCAACCAAGTTTCGAATTGGTTACTGAGCATATTCGCGAGAATTTGCTAGCCTCCATGCATTTGCTGGAATTGATGATGAAGGATGGTAGATTTCCACGAATTGTCAACAGCTCATCAAGTGCCATTTATGGCACGCCCATCAACATACCTACTGGCGAGGATGAGCGCATTGATTGCCTTAGCCCTTATGCCTTTCAGAAGTACGAAACGGAAACTTATTTCAGCCTTTTGGAAACACGCTTTCCCCTTGATTACGTGCACCTGCGTTACTTCAATCCATACGGCCCGCGAAGTTTCAATCCTGAAAATCAGTTCAACGCATACAGCAGTGTAGTGGGAATATTCCTCAACCGTGCAGCCAAGGGAATGCAACTTCAGGTGACTGGCGACGGGAGCCAACAACGCGACTTTGTGCATGTGCGCGACCTCGCCCGTGCCAATTATCTCGCAGCCATTCACCCTGAAAAGCTGAATACAGCCTTCAACATTGGCCACTCTGGTACCATGAGCGTACTCGAGCTGGCGCAGCGCATTTCCAGCAATGTTTCATTCATTCCCAAAAGGGAAGGCGAGGCTGAAATCACCTATGCCAAGGTCGACAAAGCCCGTGAAATATTGGGCTGGGAACCGAAATTTCGACTTGACCAATACCTTGCTACATCTCTAAAAGAACTTCACAATCATGCTTGAAAAATTTCGATTAAAACTGGCATTTAGCCGATTGCAGCGTGAGCTTGAATCCATCCGGGAAGATCTGGATGGCAAAGATTTGCTCAACTTTGTATTTAGCGATATCGGGTCTTTGATCACCCCATGGCAGTTTCGCGAAGAGATTACCCAGCTGGTGGAAGAGATTGAAAAGCTTCATCCCAAACGCGCCCTAGAGATAGGAACCGCCAACGGCGGCACGCTGTTTTTGCTTTGTCGCCTTTCTCACCCAGAAGCCAGGCTCATGAGCGTTGACCTTCCTGAAGGCAAGTTTGGCGGCGGTTATCCCGCATGGAAGCTACCGCTTTATGAAAAATTTGCCCTTCCCGGACAAAAGTTAAATCTTGAAAGGGCTGACTCGCATCAGCCTGCATCACTTGCAAAGGTGAAGGAATTCTTTGGCGATAAGCAGCTCGACTACTTGTTTATTGATGGAGATCATACTTATGAAGGGGTAAAGCAGGATTTTGAAATGTACAGTCCCCTCGTGCGTCCTGGCGGTTTGATTGTATTTCACGACATCGTTGAGCACCCATCTTCGGTCTGTCAGGTCGATAAGTTCTGGGAGGAAGTGAAGCAGGGGCGCAAGCACAAGGAGTTTGTCAATGACTGGAAACAAGGTCAATATGGCATTGGCCTGATATATAATTAACACAATGATTCGCGGATTTGCATGCGGTGTTTTTGACCTTTACCACCCCGGGCATGTACTCATGCTGGAGGAGTGCAGCCGGCATTGCAGCCACCTTACCATAGCCATCAACAGGGCAGTGGCTTTTGACGAGGGCATCAACCCGGGCAAGCGCGCTCCATTTTTCAGCCCTGAAGAGCGCATGCTCATTTTGCAATCGGTGCGCTATGTGGATGAGGTCCTTTTTTACGAAACGGAGGATGAACTCACTCACATCATGTCGACCGGCGGTTTTGACCTCCGATTTCTGGGCGATGATTACAAGGGTCGCCCCATTACTGCTGCCGACGCTATTCCCGCAATTCATTACATAGACCGCAGCCACGGTTACAGCACCAGTCGCATCGTACAACGCATCAAGGAAAGTCTGGACCAAAGAGGAGGTGCCTGATGGCAAGCTCCAGGCTTAACAATGTGCTCATCGCTACGCACAGTTTTCCGCCGGCAGGTGGGATTGGTGGCAGGCGCTGGGCTAAGTTTGCCAAATATCTAAAGCGCGATGGACGAGGCGTGGAAGTCCTTTCGGCCAATGTGGAGGGTGGCGGTAGCCCTTGGACCGCTGATGTAGCCGGAATCCCACACCATACCTATGCGCACAGATTTCCAAAAATTCTCACACAGCAACCTGTTAACCTACTCGAAAAGCTGCGGTACCGCAGTGCATTAATGATCAACAACCGCGCTTCAGAAGGGAGTCCGTACGACCGGGCCCTGTATGATGAGAGCGCATTTTCTAGTGCGCTTTCGCAAATGTTACAGTCTGGCACATTTGACACGCTAGTGGTTAGCGCAGCGCCGTTTCGCCTGCCATTGTATGCGCTGAAGCTGCGCACATCCTTTCCAAACATTCGTTTTGTGGTTGACTTTCGCGATCCATGGACCAGTGGCGAAAGTTACGGCTACCAAAGTATTTCCCCTCAGCGCAAAGCTTTTGAAGCCCGCGCTGAGGCGGGTGTGATCGCCGGATTTGACCTGATTACCACACCCTGGCCTGCCCTCGTTGAGAACTTGCGCCAAAAATACCCCGCAGGTGCTTCGCGAATTCAATGCCTTCCCCATTGCTATGATCCCGATGACATGGCGCCGCGAATAGAAAACTCAAGCCGCAATGGCCTTCCGCGCATCGCATATGGGGGCAACCTTTACCAAGGCATGGATAGCATTTACCAAAGTCTTGCCCAGTCTGCTTCAAGAGGGGAGGTGCAGGTGGATATGTGGGCTTCGACTACATTGCCGGGAGCACAGAGTTGGCGCTCAAATAATTTCCGAATGCACAATACCATATCGAGTAAGGCCTTTTTTGCAGAAGCGGCAAATGCCGATGCATTGCTATTTCCCATCCCGGAGGTGCTCCGCAATGGCTACCCTACGAAATTGCTGGAATATGCCGCCACCGGATTGCCTTTGCTCGCCGTTGGGCATCCAGGTAGCGTGTCGCAATTGCTGAGCGAAAAAGGCCTGGGAACTTTCCACTCTTTCGAAGCTGGCATGCCGAATTGGCGGCAAATGCTAACTTCGGCCAGCGAAGCCAAGGCTGACCGCGCGTGGATCCATTCACATGAGGCCACCGCCGCGACCAGATGCTTAATTGAACTGATTGAAAATACTGCGCATGAACACTGAGTCGAACCCCCGTGTGATATGGATTGTGATTGGCACCCGCCCCAATTTCATCAAGGTGACCCAATTTGTCAAGGTTGCAGCGCAATTTGAAGGAATTGAGGTAAAACTCGTGCACACCGGCCAGCACTATGACGAGCAAATGGCACAGGTATTCTTTGACCAGTTTGGCCTGCGTCCAGACGTGTTTCTCGGCATTGCTCCAGGCCATCCAGGGGTGCAGATCGCCCATGCCATTGAGCAGCTCACAGCCCTCTTTATAGATGAAAAGCCTAACTTGGTGATGGTGGTAGGCGATGTGAATTCTACCCTGGCGGGGGCCATCGCCGCCAACAAGTGCAACATTCCACTTGCCCACCTCGAAAGCGGACTACGCAGCCGAGATTTTGGGATGCCCGAAGAACACAACAGGCGGGTGGCCGACCTGCTGAGCCACATCCACTTCATCACGGAAGATTCCGGCCTTGAAAACCTCCGCGTTGAAGGCCATAACGAAGAGGGTCTCGCCTTCGTTGGCAATACCATGATCGATACACTTGTTGCTTTTCAAAAAGAAATTGAAGCCTCGGGCGTGATTGAACGGCTGCAGCTCAAGGAAGGAAGCTACCTTCTGGCCACACTTCACAGACCTTCGAATGTGGACAACAGAGAGGGACTGGAGCTGATTTTAAAAATATTTGAACGCCTTAGCGCCGATTGGCAAATTGCATTTCCAGTACATCCCCGCACGGCGGCAAGGCTCGATGAATTTGGATTGAAGGCCCGTTTCGAAGCCATTCCGGGTATTCATTTTACCGGGCCACAAGGTTATTTTGATTTTCAAAAGCTCATCAGCGGAAGCGCCTTCGTACTTACTGACAGTGGTGGAATTCAGGAGGAAACCACCTTTTTGCGCAAGCCATGCCTCACCCTTCGCCCCAATACGGAGCGGCCGGTGACGGTAACTTTGGGAAGCAATACCTTGCTTGAATTTGATGTGGACGCCATTTGCCGAAAGGCTGATGAAATCAAACAAGGAAGCTACAAGCAAGGTGAAGTGCCGAAGCTATGGGATGGCCATGCCACACAACGCGTGCTGGAGCGCATCTCATCCTATTTTGAATCCGGAATGTGATGAAACTGCTCTACTACTCGCCACATCCTCATCTAGGTATAGAGGCACCCACGGGCTACGGTACCCATATGCGGGAGATGGTTGCCGCTTTTCGCAAAAATGGCGTAGAAGTGAAAACCTTGATCGCGGGCGACTTAAAGGAAAGTGCGGAAGTGGCGGACCTTAAGGCCAATAAGAAGCAAGAACGCATCCGCGATTTTCGTGCATTGATTCCAAAAATCATTTGGGAAAGTCTGAAAGACCTGAACCTGATGCGCTGGGACCGCAGTATGGAAAAACGGCTGCGTGAAGCGATCAAAGAGTTTGCCCCGGATGTGGTATATGAGCGTGTGGCTTACATGCAGAACTCCGGTGTGCGCGTATGCCAGCGCATGGGTATCAAGTATATCGCTGAGGTCAATGCACCATATCCTGAAGAGCGCGAATACTTTTCAGGAGCGAGCTTGCTGATGGGAGCAGCAGAGACCAACTTCAGGCAAATGCTCATCCAGAGTGACCATATTGTCACCGTGAGCTCGGCATTGGCCACCCGATTTGCAGCCATAGCCGCCGAGACTGCAGCCAAAACAATTGTGATCGCCAATGCAGTAAATCCCCTCGACGTGAAGCACAGCGGTGAGCGATCGGCTGAACTGAGGCGCGAGTTGGGGCTGGGCGATGCATTGGTGTTTGGCTTTGTAGGTTCTATTTTCCCATACCACGGTGTGGATTTATTAATTGAAGCATTTGCTGCATTGCCAAAATCGCCGCGGAGCAAGTTGCTCATTGTTGGCGACGGTTCCTCCCTCACGGAATTGAGAGCGCTCGCACGTAAGCTGGGCGTGATGGGCGATGTGGTATTTACAGAAAGTGTACCCCACCGCGATGTGTACCTGTACATCGAACTCATGCACATCTGCTGCATGGCACGTAGCAACTGGTATGGATCGCCTGTGAAAATATTTGAATATGGACTGCTCAAAAAAGCAGTGATAGCCCCAGATGTAGAACCTGTAAGGGATGTGATGGACTCTACCAATGGAATACTCGTTGCCCCCAATGCTGAAGCCCTGCGCGATGCAATGCAACTGCTGATGAGTGATGAATCTATGCGTATGCGCCTCGCAGATGCGTGGCACAAGAAGGTGCTCACTGTGCATACCTGGGACAATGCTGCCAAAAAAGTACTAAAACTATGCGTATAGCGCTACTTACAGACGGCATAAGCCCTTATGTGACAGGAGGCATGCAGCGCCATTCCTACCACTTGGCACGCGCCTTCCTAAAGCTGGGGGTGGAGCTTACCCTTGTGCATTGCGTGCCTGATGGCGAGGCGATTCCCAGCGCTGAGGAAGTAGCAGAAGCGCTGGATGCACCATCACAAAAGCTGCGGGTACTGGGTTTTCATTTTCCTAAAGTTGGTAAAATTCCAGGTCACTACCTTCGCGAAAGCTACCGCTATTCCTGCATGCTCTATGAAGCCTTAAAGGATGATTGGGTGCGTTTTGATTTTATTTACACCAAAGGCTACACCGCATGGTGCCTGCTCGAGCACAAGCAGAAAGGTGAGCACATGGCTCCGGTAGGGGTGAAATTTCACGGGTATGAGATGTTTCAGAAAACGGATGACATTCGCGGTAAGGTCATTCAATTTATGCTCAGGCCACCGGTAGTATTTCTCAACAGAAATGCAAATGTTGTTTTTTCCTATGGCGGGCAGATTTCCGAAATCATCGAGCAAATGGGCGTGGAGCGCGAGCGCATCGTTGAGATACCTTCAGGAATTGACGACAGGTGGATTGTGGATGCGCCGCTTCCGCAAAATGGGCCAAGGCGTTTCCTCTTTATCGGTCGGAACGAACGCCGCAAAGGTATTGATGACTTACTGCGTTGCGGTCAGCTCATTGCCAAAAGCAATATCGAATTTCACTGGATCGGACCCATCCCTGAGCATAAGAAGATGCGAAACATCAATTGCCGATACCACGGGGAGGTAAAGGATAGCAATATGTTGATGGAATTGATCGACCGATGCCATGTGCTTGTGGCCCCGAGTCACTCCGAGGGCATGCCCAATGTGATTCTCGAAGCCATGTCGCGTGGACTGGCTGTGATTGCTACGAATGTAGGCGCCGTATCCATGCTGGTCGACCACCACAACGGAAGGCTTATACCTCCGATGAAACACGGCACCCTGAAGGCAGCACTCAAGGAAATGATCGCCATGAGTGATTCAGAATTGCAAGCTTTGCGTGAGACCTCCCTGACCCGCGTACGTGAAGGATTTCAATGGAGTACCATTGCCACTGCCACCCTTGAAGCCATCGAGCGCGTGACCTACAAAAAGGGAAAAAGCGATTAGGCCTATCTGGCAACTTTTCATTCTTAAGCCTTGAGACATCCGTGCTGGCACGTAGTGCAAATTGCGTAATTCACGGTATTTCACAGAGCGAAACCCCAGCGTAATTTAGTGCTGTAAAAAACCAATATACAGCACAATGACTAAAATTGCTTTCATCCCATTTCTTTTGTTCCTGTTTGTGGCAAGCAATGCTTCAGCCCAACTGGTACCTGAAAAGAGTTACAGTATTGAAAAATTTAACCGGGGCAACCAAGGGGCCAAATCTCCTAAACGCATTTACATCAAAAGCTTTAAAATGCTCTTTGAAGTTTTCGAAGAAGCCACAGCCAGCACCGCAGGCAGCAAGAGTACAAGGGGCAATGAAACCACGTTTGTATCGGCGACAAAAACCCGTATGGGTGTGCAGATCAAAGGGGTAGATGTGCCCGATTTTCAAAAGATTGTGGATGATGCCTACGCAAAATTTGTTCAGGACCTCACCGCTCAGGGATTTGAAATCATATCCGCCGACGAAGCAGGCAAAACAGAGTTTTTAGCAAACTATACCCGAAAAACTGGTGGTGAGCCATCATTGGCACAGCTCGATGGCCACGTGATGGTGACCCCCGCAGGCTTCGAGTACTTCGTGAAGCGTGAAACGAATAAGGGCAAGGAAAAAACGACATTTACAGATGGCACTGGTAAACTTTCAAAAGAGCTGGGTGATGCCTTTGTGGCCGATGTGAACTTCGTATTCCCATTTATTGAGCTTGACCGCACAGAATCCAATTTGCTCAACGTATCAGCAGTAAAAGGAAAAGTAGACTATCACCTGGCCAGTCAGGCCGCTGATCTGAAATCTGTAGTTCCTCAATTCTATCCCTCAGGCGTAAAGATTCAGGCATCCTGGAAAATAAGCGCTCCAACCTTCGTGTCAGCCACTGGTCTCAAGAAAAATGTGTATCCCAATACAGAGGTTTTTAAAGACAAAAAGTTCAGGGAAATGACGGTAGCCGCCCGCGAATCTTTTGAGAATGCAGCTTATCCCCAAGTGGTCATGACCACAGGCAATGTAAAAGCAGATGCTACGCATTTTGCAGAATGTGACCACAGCGCCTATGTTGGATTTGCATCAAGTGTAAGTCACGAAGTCCTCGACGCAAGCATCAAAAACTTTATTGATTTGATCGGAAAATAAACACCATTCAAATCTTGCGACAGTAAACAACCACAAACAAAAAAAGGGAACGGACCAAGCCTCGTTCCCTTTTTTGTGTTTTAACTCATTTCAAATCAAACCCTCCCCGTAGGCAAATTTCATCAGCCCCACGATGCTTTGGGTTTTGGTCTTTCTGAAAATATTCTTGCGGTGGGTCTCTACGGTGCGTTCAGAGATATAAAGCCGCTCGGCAATTTCTTTATTGGAGAATTCTTCGGCGATGAGCCGCAGTATTTCGTGCTCCCTTGGGGAGAGCAATGGCTTGTCCGTTTCACTGTTGAGTATTTCAAGCAGCTTGCTGTTTACCTTGTTGCTCAGGTAAACATTGCCCACCGCCACCGCCCTTACCGCTTCCAGCAAGTCATCGTGGGTATCGGTTTTGAGTACATATCCTTTCACACCTTCGCGCAAGAGAGACTTGATAACTCCGGCCTCTTCGTGCATACTGAGCACGATAATCTTAAGGTCGGGCAACTCATTTCGAAGGGTTCGAATCAATTCAAGGCCGCTCATTTCGGGCATGTGGTAATCTGTAATGAGGAGCTCCGGTTTGATCTCCGAAATTTCTCTTAGGGCTTGCAAGGCGTTTGAGGAGAACCCTACCAGTTCAATTTTTGGGTCAGCAGCCAGTATGGTTTTGATACCATGCAGCATCATGGTATGGTCGTCTGCGAGATAGGTCCTGATTTTCTTTTCTTCTTGCATTGGTGAACGGCTCATTTTATGCCCTGCTTGCCTCCTTTTCAGCTTCGGGAACTATTTGCGGCTTCAGCGGCATTTCCAATACAAATGTGGTTCCGGGCCGGCCTTCTACACTGTCTACATCAATGCTGGCATTGATGCCCTTGCAGCGTAGCAATATGTTGCGCCAACCATTGCCTTTCCCGCTGCTAAGCTTGGTCGTGTCAAAACCTCGCCCATCGTCTTCAATGACGATGCTTAACTCCCTGGCATCGGCAATCACCTGTATGAGAACATGACTCGCTCCAGCATACTTGATCACATTGTTTACCCATTCCTGAACAATGCGGTACAGCGCAATTTCTTCTTTCTCACCAAGCGCAATACCCAGGTGCAGATCGGTATCTACCACTATGCCCTGCGTATGGTTGAGCCTTTCGGCAAATTCGCTAATGCCTGCGCCCAAGCCAGCTTCGATCAGCGTGGATGGCATCAGGTTGAAAGCGATGTTGCGTATCTCCGTATGCATCTCTTCGAGCAAACCATCGCTCTCCTTCACGATTTTATCAGCGTAAGGGTCACCGTGCTGTGCTTTAAGTCGGGCCACGGTGAGCTTGAGCGTTGAGATCAATTGCCCCATGCCATCGTGCAGGTCACGCGCGAAGCGTTTTCTTTCTTCCTCCTGCATGCGAATGCCCGCTTGCAATTCGGCTTCCTTAAGCAATAAATCCCGCTCGCGGTCAGCGAGTTGTGCCTTGCGCTTGTTGCGGTTGATCAATGCCAGCAGCAGCAGTACCGAAAGCACTGCAATCAATCCAAGTGCAATGGTAATGATCAGGTTGCGCTGTATTTTCGCCTCTTGCTCGGTTAGTTGCAAGGCTTGAATGTTGAGATCGTGCTCTTTTTGGGCTGTTTCATACTTCACCTCCATATTGGCCAGCGAGTTGGCATGGTTCCGCGTGAAGATGCTGTCCATACTTGCTACATATCGATCCAGGTAACCATTGCCGCCATCAACATCCCCCAGCATAAAGTGCGTTTGTGCCATACTTCTCAGCACAGGCGATGCAAAGGCAAAAAAGCCCGGATGCGCTTCGAGTATGTTGAGCGCTTCTTGTCCATATACCTTTGCCCTTGAGGGATTTTCGAGTGCATTCATCACCGCGGTGAGGTTGCTGTATGCGTGAAATGAATTTTTTGGATTTTGTGCTATTCTTTCCTCATTGCCCAGCGAAAGCAAGTAGGCCTCCGTGGCCTGATGAAATTTACCTTGCATGTAATACACATTGCCCAGATTGCTGTGAAAAGCAAGGTAGAGATGCGTGTTTCCCAAGCTGTCGGCCAGGGCGATGGCTTTTAAGAAAGCCTCTTCGGCCCATTCAAGGTTGCCAGTGCCGCGGTAGCACAAGCCCATATTGGCCAATGAGATGGCCTCTTCACCCTTTAGCCCCAGCGAACGCCTGATTTCGAGTGCCTCCTTGTGAAAATCAAGGGCTTTGTTGTAGCGCTCCAATTCCTGATGTATCAGGCCGATGTTGTTGAGGTGTATGGCTTTTGTCTCCAAATTTGGATTGCTCGAAGCCGTATTGAGGTGCATGGCCTTGTCAAAATGCACCAATGCCTGCTCATAATTCCCTTCCTTCCAGAAAAACAAGCCAAGGTTGTTGTGAACCATACCTTGTATCGTGGCAAAATGATGTTGCTCGCTCCATTCCAGGGCTTGCTGTATATCGGCAAGTGCCTCAGCCGAATTTCCGCTAAGGTCATGAATCATGCCACGGGTATTGCGCAACTCAGCGCGGCCAAACATTAAATCATTCGGCTGCCCGATGGATTCGCCTTCGCGCACCAAGGCCATGGCGCGGTCTATGTCTTTGTACAGGAAGTAAGTTGCGGCCCGGTTGTAAGCCCGCTGCCTGGCTGAATCACTTTCAGCAATTTCAATGTCTTGAAAAACTTTGATGGAGTCAGCCTCCTGGGCAAAAAGATTTGATACTGCCATCAATAGTGCAGGCAGGATCAAGAATACCGTATTCAGCAGTCGGGCAATCAAAAGATTGGTTTTTTCGCCCGAAATATACTGCGAAAGATTTTTACTTGAAGGATGCAGTCAAAGAAAGGTAAGTTCGTTCTGGTTGAGCTTCAGGAATTGCAGCAAAGCGGCTGCTCTGGTAGTCTTTAATGCATTCATCCCTTTTACTCTCCGAAAAGATTAAATTCCTTCGAGCAGGTCATTGTCGACCAGATTTGGCAAGGTCACTTTAAGACGGGGCTCAGCTTCCATGGCGCGCCTGATGGCAAAAATGGCGCCTTCATTTCGCGCCCAGCTCCGCCTTGCAATGCCGTTGTTCACATCCCAGTGCAGCATGCTTTCAAGGCGTTGCTCGCACTTGGAGCTCCCGTCGAGCAGCATACCGAAGCCGCCATTCACCACCTCACCCCAGCCCACGCCACCGCCATTGTGCAAGCTCACCCAGGTGGCACCGCGAAAGGCGTCGCCCACGAAGTTCTGCACGGCCATATCGGCGGTGAAGGAGGAGCCATCGTAGATGTTGCTCGTTTCCCGGTAAGGGCTGTCCGTACCACTTACATCGTGGTGGTCGCGGCCCAGTATTACGGGGCCAATCTCGCCAAGGGTGATGGCTTCGTTAAAGGCTTTGGCAATGCGCATGCGGCCCTCCGCATCTGCGTAAAGTATGCGCGCTTGCGAACCAACCACCAGCTTGTTTTCTTCTGCATTCTTGATCCAGTGGATGTTGTCTTCCATCTGCTGCCGAATTTCATCCGGGGCATTTTGTGCGAGTGATTCCAGCACGCGCGCAGCTATTTCGTCCGTTTTGCGAAGGTCATCGGCCTTGCCGCTTGCGCATACCCACCTGAAAGGCCCAAACCCGTAATCGAAGCACATGGGGCCCATAATGTCTTGCACGTATGATGGATAGCGGAAATGGATGCCGTCTGGCTGCATGATTTCTGCCCCGGCGCGGCTCGCTTCGAGCAGAAAGGCATTGCCGTAATCGAAGAAGTAAGTGCCCCTTGCCGAATGGGCATTGATGGCATCGGCTTGTCGCTTGAGCGAGGCGTGTACTGCCTTCCGAAAATCTTCCGGCGATTCAGCCATCACACGGTTGGCCTCTTCGAAGCCCATGCCCGCGGGATAGTAGCCGCCTGCCCATGGATTGTGCAGGGAAGTTTGGTCAGAGCCGAGCTCTATCAGGATGTCGTCCTGTAGAAACCGCTCCCACACATCCACAATATTGCCAAGGTAGGCGATGCTCACCACTTCTTTGTTGGCCTTGGCCTGCTTTACACGATTGCTCAGCGTTGATAGGTTATCGATAACTTCATCTACCCAGCCCTGGCTATGGCGGGTGTGTGTGGCTTTGGGATTCACTTCAGCGCATACGGTGATGCAGCCGGCTATATTGCCCGCTTTGGGTTGCGCGCCGCTCATACCGCCGAGGCCGCTGGTTACGAACAATTTGCCGGCAAGGCCCTCCCCGTGTTTTGAAATTTTGCGCCCAGCATTGAGCACAGTAATCGTGGTGCCATGCACGATTCCTTGCGGACCAATGTACATGTACGAGCCTGCCGTCATCTGTCCGTATTGCGTCACACCGAGGGCGTTGAACCGCTCCCAGTCATCAGGTTTTGAATAGTTGGGAATCATCATGCCATTGGTGACCACCACACGCGGCGCATCCTTGTGCGATGGGAACAGCCCCATGGGGTGGCCGCTGTACATCACGAGCGTTTGCTCTTCGCTCATCTCGCTGAGGTACTGCATCGTAAGCAGGTATTGCGCCCAATTTTGAAACACCCCGCCATTGCCGCCATAGGTGATCAGCTCGTGTGGGTGCTGTGCCACAGCAGGATCCAGGTTGTTTTGAATCATCAACATGATGGCTGCCGCTTGCTTGCTTCGCGCCGGATACGTCTGAATAGGGCGCGCGTGCATTACGTAGGTGGGGCGGAAACGGTACATGTATATCCGACCGTATTGCTCAAGTTCTTGCTTGAATTCTGCAATCAATTCCTTGTGCAGCCCTTTCGGGAAATAGCGCAGCGCATTGGCCAGGGCAAGTTTCTTATCGGCGGGGCTCAGAATGTCTTTGCGCTTGGGTGCGTGGTTTACTTCTGGTTCGTAAGGCCGCGGTGGTGGAAGTTCTGAAGGTATGCCAGCCGTGATGGCGGCTTGAAATTCAGTGAGATGGTTGATGGTGGTGGACATGGTGAGATTTATTTTACAAATCGTCCCTTGCGGCGGTCAAAGCCGTATGGACAATGTTTGCAGCCGTTTTGGCAACAATAGCCGCGCTTGAGCAGGTATTTGGCCGTGAAAACTATGTAACCCTCAGGGGTTTGATAGAAATCATCGGGTTCCAGTTCGCGTCTTTGGCCTATGCCTTCCGGGTTTTCGCTCATGGGGGTAAAGGTCGGTATTTTGCCCAATAGTGTTGAACGGCAAACAGCACACGCCACTGAAAGTTTTCAAAAAAGAATCTCAAAGGGCCACAGATACCTTCTCAATTGGCACAAAAAAGAAATTTTGCGTGCGGTGCTTGGCAGGCTCAAATTGGACAAGGGAATGACCGCAAAGAACCATGGTGCGGTAACCGAGTTCCGTGAGCAGGGCGAAACACTTGTCGCGGTTTTCATTTTCCCAAAGTTCGGTATAGATCAAGGGTTTGTGTCGCTCAATGGTTTTGCGACCACCCTCCAGCACAAAATACTCGAAATTTTCCACATCCAGCTTGATGGCAGATAGGGGTAGGGGGCTGGATTTCAAGTCTTCACAATCGTCAAGCTTAATAATTTTGGCACTTACAAAGTTGCCTTCATTAAAGCTTTCGATGCTGTCGTGCACCACATGGCTAAGGCCTTGCATGTGTACTGCATCGAGTACAGGCATCACCATTTCAACCTTCCCGCTTTCGTTGCCAAGTGCTTTTGAAATCACCTTGACATTGTCCATTTTGTAGTGCTTTAGCACCCTTTTCAAAGTTTGGATGTTTTGCGGCATGGGCTCGAAGGCCAAAATGGATACGCCTGGCAGTTGGCGACCCAACCATACCGACATGATGCCAATATTGGCCCCGATGTCGAGCACGGTACCTTCCTTTGGAAGCATCTTGAGAAAGTGGATGAAATCGCGCTCGCGCTTGTTCCAGCGCAGCGTTGTTATGGTGAAAATGGCAAAGAGGAAGAGGTAGCGATCAAAACCGAGGGAGCGCTGTAAAGTCCTTTTTATCCATAGCTTCATAAATTTTCCAATCTTTGGGCGCGAAATTAGCATTTATTCCTTTCGCAGTTAGCCCCAATTCTGGCATCCCTTGAGAATAGCCGTCAACACCCGATTACTGATTAAGAACAAGCTTGAGGGCATCGGGTGGTTCAGTTATGAAACGCTGAGACGCATCGTGGAGCAACATCCGGAAGTCGAGTTCTACTTCCTCTTTGACCGGGATTACGATCCTCATTTTATTTTCGCTCCCAATGTGCATCCCGTTGTTATTGGCCCCCAGGCCCGGCATCCATTTCTTTTTGTGTGGTGGTTTGACCTGTCAGTTACCCGCGTATTGAAGCGTATCAAGCCCGATCTTTTCCTCTCACCCGATGGCTACCTGTCGCTTACCACGCCAGTGCCATCGCTGGCTGTGATTCACGACCTCAACTTCGAGCACTTTCCCCAAGACTTGCCATGGCTCGTGCGGCACTATTACCGTTTCTATTTTCCACGCTTTGCGCAAAAGGCACAACGTATTGCCACCGTGTCCGAATTCTCAAAAGCCGACATTGTGGAGCAATACGGGATTGATTCGGAGAAGATTGATGTGGTATACAATGGTGCCAATGAGGATTTTGTACCGATTTCACAGCATGAGATTGAAGCTACCAGAGACCGTTTTAGCCATGGACATCCATATTTTCTTTTTGTAGGTTCACTACAGCCGCGAAAGAACCTCGCCCGCTTGTTTGGCGCTTTTGACGCGTTCAGGCACACAGACCAGCAAGACGTGAAATTGCTCGTGGTGGGCGAGAAAAAATGGTGGACTGCTGAGATCCGACAGGCATACGAGTCTATGGATCACGCCGGCGATGTCATTTTTGCCGGAAGGCTTGAACCCGATCAATTGCGCAGGGTGACAGCCTCGGCACTGGCATCGCTTTACGTATCGTATTTCGAGGGTTTTGGAATTCCGATTCTTGAAGCTTTTCGCTGCGGGGTTCCGGTGATTACGGCCAATGTCACCGCAACGGCTGAGATTGCTGGTGATGCCGCCCTGTTGATCAATCCATTTGACGAAAGTGATATTGCAAAGGCCATGCTCCGTATTTCAAGAGATGAAGCCCTGCGAAATGCGCTGATTGCAAAAGGGCACACCCGCGCTCAGGACTTCAGTTGGGACCGCACTGCTGCCAGTCTGTGGCGGAGTATATTGAAGGCTGTAGGGAATTAGCGCAGTTGGGCCGGAGGGTTGATGCAAAAGGGGATGAATGATTTTCTCTTAAGGACCTGCTTCCCGTTGAGCAATAATATTTCTTGAATTTCTTTGCACATTTGCAACCATTAGTGGCAATAAGATGCCGGCAGCCAGCCGCAACCTGAAGCCTACGATATGCAGAAAAAATTCTTATCCAATCTCGGCCTGTTACTCTTGCTCAATGTGCTGGTGAAGCCCTTGTACATTTTGGGCATCGATGCCGAGGTGCAAAACAGGGTAGGGCAGGAGAGCTACGGGATTTATTTTGCCCTGCTCAACCTCAGTTTCGTTTTCAACATACTTATTGACCTTGGGATCAATAATTTCAACAACCGAAATATTGCCCAGAATGAACATCTCATCGGCAAGCATTTCACGAAATTGTTTAGCGCCAAGGCGCTGCTCGCCTTTATCTATGCCTTTGTCACCTTACTGCTCGGCCTGGCGCTGGGCTACAAAGAAGGTGATTACTGGATACTGGCTGTGCTGGTGTTCAATCAGGTGATCGTGTCCTTCATACTTTTTGCCCGTTCTAATTTGGCCGCTTTGCACTTGTTTAAGCGCGATGGCATCGTGTCCATTCTGGACAGGGCGCTCCTTGTCATCTTTTGCGGCATTTTGCTTTTTACGGAAGTGACTGATGGAGCATTCGAGATCATCTGGTTTGTGTATTTGCAAACGCTGGCATACACCATCACCTTAATTTCTGCCCTCGTGATGGTGGGTCCTCGCGCAGGGAGGCTTCGCTGGAATTTTGATTTCGTATTTAGCCTCCATATTTTCAAAAAGAGCTTGCCTTATGCGCTGCTTATTCTATCAGGCTCGATTTACACGCGCATCGATGGCATCATGCTTGAAAATTTGCTGACTGATGGAAGCTTTAGGGCCGGTATTTACGCCCAGGGTTTCCGGTTTTATGAAGCGGCCTGTATGTTCGCATTTTTATTCGCCGTGCTGCTGCTTCCCATTTATTCGCGCATGCTCAAGGATGGTGAGAAGGTACGTGCCATGGTAGAGCTCTCATCGCGTATTTTGCTGGGTATTGGGGTGTTGTCGGCCATTGTGTTTTACTATCACAGCGATTGGCTTATGCACTGGCGCTATACCCATGTGGAGCGGGAAACCATTGTTACGTTCAGTGCCCTGATGATCGGCTTTGTTGGCATCTGCATGTTTTACATCTACGGTACACTCATGACTGCCAATGACAACCTCAGGCAGCTCAACTACATATCCTACACGGGCTTGGTGCTCAATATCATCCTAAACTTCATCCTCATTCCGAAGTACTTTGCTTTCGGCGCGGCCATTACCACCATGGTCACCCAGCTCATTACCGGGGTATTGCAATTGCTTTTTGTAGTTCGTCACTTCAAGTTTGGCATCAACTACCGCATGGTGGGGCAATTTGCCTTGTTCTCAGCGCTGTTTATTTTAAGTCAATATTTTATGGGAAGTCTTGAACTCAATGGTTTTGTTCAATTTCTGCTCGCCCTTGTTATGGGCGCCATATTGCTCTTTATTTCCGGGGTTTTGCGCCTTCGGCAAATCATCGCTTTCGCAAAAGCCGACAGCTAAATGAGCCCACAGGCCAATATTGCTACCTTTGCCGCGTTTTTATCCAAATTTCAAATTGATGGAATCCAAAGAATTCAATTTTAAATCGCTCATTGACCTGGTCATGGAGCGTTGGCTGCTTTTGCTATTGGTTGCCATTGCGGGAATTGCGGTGGGTACAATTATTTCCATGCCCGCCTTCATGAAGCCACGCTTTAAGTCAGTTGCAGTGGTCTATCCGGTCAACACAGTCAAGTACGGCGATGAATCGGAAACCGAGCAGTTGCTTCAGGTTTTCGAGTCGAGCTCAGTGCGGGATTCCATCATTGACCGATTTGATCTATACGAGCGTTATGACATTGAGCGAGGTGCACCACAGTCCCGTTTTTTTATCCTTGAAGAGTTCAATGACCGTGTTGTAGTGCAAAAAACAATGTATGAGTCTGTAAGGCTTGAGGTAAGTGATGAAGACCCGCAATTGGCGAAGGACATGGCTTCGGAAATATTGAAGTTGGTAAATCAAAAGTTCAACCTGCTCGCCAATGTGCGCGGACGCAACCTGGCCGATTCGTACAAGAAGCAACTTGATATGCAAGCCGCGGTGATGGATAGCGTAGAGGATCTTGTGCGCCTCATAAGCACTGAAAAAGGCCTGCTCGATTATGAAGCACAAAGCCGAGAGCTTGTGCGCGGATACATCGAGGCTTCCAAAGGGGGCAATGGACGGTTGAAGGATGAGCTGGAGGAGTGGATGGCCAAGGCCCAGGAGGGTGGGAGTATGGTAAAAATGCTCCAGACGGTCAATGAATTTGCTGCTGAGAGCCGGGCCGATGTGGAAGAGAGATTTCTCTTCTGGAATGAATTTGCATACCGCAACATCAATTACATCGATGTAATTGTTGAGCCCGAAGTGGCCGACAAGAAGGCCTGGCCCGTAAGGTGGCTTGTGGTGGCCATTTCTACCGGAGCGGCACTGCTTATGGCCATTGTGCTTATTGCGCTGGGAAATCCAAAAATGCGCTCAGAGGCATGACATTTTTGCAAGAGCAGATACGTAAGCCCTGGCTCATTTTGAGTCTGGCACTGCTCTTTGCGCTGCTCAACGCGTATTCACTCTACTTGAAGATTGAGTTTGTATGGGCGCTTCCACTCGTGTTGGCCATGGTCTGGGTGATCATTTACAAGCCCAAATACGCTTTGCTGCTTTTGGCTTTTGCGACGCCACTTTCCGTGAATGTTGAAAATATTCGCGCCCTCGGTGGCATCGGAATTTCACTGCCTACCGAGCCCATCATGGTGGGTCTCATGTTTCTCTATTTGCTCCGGCTTGCCACCGGTGGCCGCATGGACCGTCAGCTCATTCGGCACCCACTTACGGTGGCCATCCTGTTTAGCCTGCTTTGGATGCTCATTACCTCATTGACTTCAAGTATGCCGGGAGTTTCATTCAAATTTTTGCTGGCGCGTCTTTGGTTTTTGGTGACCATGTACTTTATGATCAATGCCTTTTTTGCCGATGAGCGCTTTGTGCGCAGGTTTGGCTACTTGCTGATGGCTGGAATGACCATCGCGATTGTGTATACCGTGGGCCATCATGCGCAGTACGCATTTGCTGAAAAGCCCGCCCACTGGGTGATGTGGCCATTCTTTAAAGACCACACTTCATATGGTGCGCTCATTGCCCTGCTCTTCCCGATGGTGATTTTTCACTTCTGGCGGGCGCCCTGGGCCTCTTTCGAGAAATATTTGTTTACCGCAGTGCTGCTCGTATTTTGCATTGGACTGGTTCTTTCATACACGCGGGCAGCATGGGTAAGCCTGGCAGTCATTATCCCCATTTGGGTCGTAATCAGATTGAAAATTGATTTTAGGCTCATCTTAATGGCACTTGCCATTTTGGTTGGCGTTTTTTTCGCATTCCAAGATACCATCAACCATGCTTTGTCAAAGAATAGCCAGGACTCCTCAGGCGACTTTAGGGAGCATGTACAATCCATCACCAACATTTCAAGCGATGCTTCCAACCTGGAGCGGCTCAACCGCTGGAATGCAGCACTGCGCATGTATGCAGAGCGACCTGTACTCGGTTTCGGCCCCGGTACCTACATGTTTCAATATGGAATTTACCAAAAGAGCGCTGATAAAACCATTATTTCCACCAATCAAGCTGATGCCGGCAATGCACACAGTGAGTACCTCGGGCCGCTATCGGAACAGGGCCTACCCGGGGCAATCCTGGTGGTCATTGTATTCGGAATAGCACTGTATACCGGGATCAAGCTGTACTACAGGCTTGATCACGCGCCCTACCTCAAAGGGATGGTGATATGCATGGTGCTTGGTATGATAACTTATTTCGTACATGGCGCCCTTAACAACTTTCTGGATACCGACAAGGCCTCAGTGCCCATCTGGGGATTTATGAGCGCCATAGTCGCTATTCAGATCTACAGCCGCGATCCAGAGGCCTATTTGAAACGGCAGCAGAGCAGCGCCGTATCGTCAAAATAAGGATTGCCGGCGCGGTGTACATCCACTGATTCCATGATATTCTCTACAAGCAGATCGATATGCTTAAGGTCAGGGCACTTGTTTAGCATCAGCTCCTCCAGCCTTTCGTAGCCGTATTCATCACCATCGGTGTTTTCAATTTCAATCACCCCATCAGTATAGCACACGATGGCTGCGTTGCGCCCCAATTGTAGCTCGCCCTTGTGGATAAATGGCAACTCATCAAGCATACCTATGCCCACGGTACCGCTATGGAGTACATGGCACTTACCACGGTCCCATACCACAGGTGGATTGTGACCGGCATTGATGTAGTGAAGCGTGCGGGAAGGCCTGTGAAAATAAGCCATGAAGAGCGTCACAAAGCGGTCGCCTTTCACGGTTTCGACCACTTTTTTATTAAGCTGCTCCGCAATAAGCTCGAGGGTCCACTCGGTGTATTCCAGCAGTGCGCGCAAATGGGCCTGCACATTGGCCATGAGGAAGGCTGCACTCACTCCTTTCCCCGATACATCGGCTACGCAGAGAAATGCTTCATCGGGGTTGAACCAGATGAAATCGCAAAAGTCACCACCTACCTCTTGGTGCGGTTTGTAAAAAGTGGCCACTTCAAAACCTTCGTAATCGCGCGTGCCGCTGCCCACCATCAGGGCCTGCATTTCTGCAGCCATATTAAGTTCGGTATTGATGCGTTCCTGCTCCAGGCTTTGCTCGAAGAGAAACTTATTTTCAATGGCAACGCTGATGATATTTGACAAGGTTTGTACAAATCTCATGTGCTTAATCACCGGGCTCATGGCCAACTCATCCTCTTCAATATCTCCAATCAGGATGTAAGACAGCGCCCTTCCTTCGCGGAATACGGGGATCAGCAAGTCAAAATCCTTTAAAATTTCATCATCATTCGACTGTATCGTGCACATCTCTTTGAAGCTTCCAAAGACATTTTCCACGTCCACATCACTAAAGTCGCGGCTTACGCCAAACTGGATGGGACATGTCCACACATTCCGGATGCGGGTGAAAAGAACAGATCGCCTTATGAGCAGTTGGTTTTCAACAATCTCCTGAAATCGATCCAGCAACTCCTCTGTAGAGAGGTTGTTGTTGATGGCATTGGTAATTTCCAGCAATGCCTTCAGCTTGTATTCCCTGAGCTTGAGACGCTCTTGCAGGCGTTCAGGATTCATGGCTTAGTATTTTTTTGATGGCCTTAATGTCCTCCTCAAGGGCAGGTATTTTGCGGGCATTGGCCAGCTCTTTTAGTTTTTCGCGCGATTCGGATACCGGACTTCCAAAATAGGTTTTCCCACCTTCCAGCCCTTTGGAAACACCCGTTTGCGCCAGCACCACAGCCCCGGCACCGATGGTGATATCACTGCGTACGCCCACTTGTCCCCAGAGGGTTACCCCGTCTTCAATTACCACGCAGCCCGCCACGCCCACTTGCGCTGCAAGCAGACAGTCGCGCCCTATTACAGTGTCATGGCCTATATGCACCTGGTTGTCAAGCTTGCTACCTTCGCCAATTCTGGTGAGGCCACTCACCCCTTTGTCAATGGTGCAGCCGCAGCCTATCTCCACACGGTCGGCAATATATACCCCTCCGCAACTTTGCAATTTGTCAAATCCTTCTGGGCGCTTTTTGTAGTAGAAAGCATGCCCGCCTATCACGGTGTTGGCATGTATCTGCACATCTTCTCCGATCGTGGTGTCATCGTAAATCACCACATTGGGGTGAATGATGCTATTGGCACCTATGCTTACGTTGCGGCCCAGCACCACACCCGGAGCAATATGCGCAGTGTGGTGCACTTGCGCCTCACTTTTGTCCCAGCGCTGCTCCTTCCGGAAATGTTGTATCAGCTTATTGAATGTGCTAAACGGATCATCAGAAAAAATCAACGCTTTCCCCGATGGGGGCTCCACTTCTTTGTTGATGATAATGGTGGTGGCAGCGCTGCCCAGTGCTTTGTCGTAATACTTGGGATGATCCACAAATACCACGTCGCCGGGCTCTACCATATGAATTTCATTGATGCCTGTAATGCGATGTTCGTCAGGACCTGTATAGCGACAGTTTGCAAGGCCCGCTATTTCTTTCAATGAATGTGGTCGCTTCAGTAGCATAGGTTGGGATGTTTACGACTGTGAAGTACTGCAATTTTTTTTGAAGCAGCACAAAGACTGCCTGCAATTGACGTTTCGAACATGGAAGTATGCGCAAGCCTTGCCTTAATTGCCAGATGAAGTATCGCGATAATGTATCTTTGCGCTTCAGCAAAAAAATTCTATGAGTCACAAATTCGTTTTATTTCTGCTCCTGGCCTTGGCAGGCCATGGGCTGAGGGCCCAGTATTGGCAGCAAGAAGCCAACTATGTAATGGACATAGCGCTCGATGACAGTAAGCACCAATACAAGGGTACCCAGCGTATTACCTACCGCAACAATTCACCCGATACACTTTTTGTGGTGTATTACCACTTGTTTCCCAATGCCTTTCAGCCGGGCAGCATGATGGATGTGCGTTCGCAAAACATCAACGATCCGGATCCCCGTGTAGGTGACCGTATTTCAAAGCTAAGCCCTGAGGAGCAAGGCATTCTCAAAGTAGAGTCGCTTACGCAAAATGGAAACCCGCTTAACTACCGCGAAGTGGAAACCATCCTCGAAGTGAAGCTGAGCAAACCTATTGCTCCGGGCAAAAAAGCAAAATTCGACATGGAGTTTACAGGCCAGGTGCCACTTCAAATCCGGCGCAGCGGCCGCGACAACAAAGAGGGCGTGGCCTACAGCATGACCCAATGGTTTCCTAAAATGTGCGAGTACGACAGCAAGGGCTGGCATGCCTATCCTTACATTGGCCGCGAATTTCACGGTGTGTGGGGAAAATATGATGTGACCATCACGCTTGATTCGGCTTACACAGTGGCCGCCACCGGCTTGTTGAAGAATGCGCGAAGCATTGGCAAAGGCTATTTGCCGAAAGGCCAAAAATTAAAACCCCAGGGTGGTGCAAAACTCAGCTGGAACTTTGTGGCCGATAAGGTGCACGATTTTGCCTGGGCTGCCGACAAAGATTATGTGCACACCACCCTTCAGGTACCCGATGGCCCATTGCTCAGGTTTTTCCACAAGGACAGCCCCGACCTGGTGTCCAACTGGTCAAAGCTGCCTGAGTTTACCGCAGAGACCTTCAAATACGCAAGCGAGCATTTCGGCAAATACCCTTACGAAGAATATGCCGTGGTGCAGGGTGGAGATGGCGGCATGGAGTATCCTATGCTTACCCTGATCACAGGTCAGCGCCGCTTGAGCAGTCTCGTTGGTGTTACCGTTCACGAGGCCATGCACTCCTGGTACCAATTGATGCTGGCGAGCAACGAGGCGCTCTATCCATGGATGGACGAGGGTTTTACCACCTATGCCGGTAGCAGAATCATGAGCCACCTCTTCAATCCTGATGAAGACACACGACGCGGAGCCTACTTTGATGGCTACATTTCGCTGGCCCTCAGTGGCGCGGAGGAGCCGATGTCAAAGCATGCGGACCATTACAACACCAATTATGCTTACGGCGCTGCATCTTACAACAAGGGTGGAGTTTTTGTGGGTCAGCTTGGATATGTGGTGGGCGATGCAGTGTTGAAGCGCGGTTTGAAACGCTATTACGACGCGTGGAAATTTAAGCATCCCGACCCTTATGACTTCATTCTGATTATGGAGAAAACCAGCGGCCTGCAACTCGACTGGTACCTCAACTACATGATGAATACCACTGAAACTATCGATTATGCCATCGACTCATACGAGGGTTCGGGAAATACAACTTTTGTAGAGTTGAAGCGGGTGGGCAACTTTCCCATGCCCATAGATGTGGATGTGACGTTGAAGGACGGCAAGCAACTGCGGATTAATATTCCCCTTACGATAATGCGTGGTGCCAAAGATGCAGAGGACGATACCTCTTATTTCGTGGCCAAGTCATGGCCATGGACCCATCCCAATTACGCACTGCAGCTGGACTTTCCGCTTAGCTCCATTGCAAAGATTGAGATTGACGCCTCCCTCCGACTCGCCGATGTAGACCGCAGCAACAATTTGATCGACTTTACGGAACCAGAAAAAGAGTCAGAATCTAATTAAAGTGTTGAAAATGAAAAGATACCTTATCCTGGCTTGCGCCAGCCTAATGATTGCTTCTTGTAATGATAATCCTGAAATCGAAGCGCAGGCAGAGCAATATGTCAATGATGCCCACAGCTTTTCCAACCCAAATGAAGTCGCAATTTCCCATTTGGACTTGTCGCTGGAAGTGGATTTTGAAAGCAGGCAGCTGAAAGGCGAGGCCAGGTATCGCATCAACCGAAGCGAAGGCAACATATTGCGGCTTGATGTGCGCGATATGGCTATACAGTCTGTTGAGCTGGGGCACAATGGTGCTGAAGGACCTGCTCAATATGAAGTGCTCAAGGGAGATGACTACGGTGATGTACTCGAAATACAGCTCGGACCTGAAGCAATTGAACTGAACATTGCCTATATCACGCAAAGCGATGCCGCTGCTTTACTTTGGCTTGACTCTACACAAACCCATGACAAGCAATCGCCGTTCATGTTTACCCAGGGACAGGCCATACTCACACGCTCATGGATTCCCATTCAGGACAGCCCTTCGATCAGGATTACTTACGAAGCCACCGTCAGTGTGCCCCAAGGTATGCTCGCATTGATGAGTGCCGAGAATCCAACTGCGCTCAACGACAGCTCGGTGTACAGGTTTAAAATGGACAAACCCATTCCACCATACCTCATGGCTCTGGCAGTTGGGGAGGTTGAATTTCAATCATTGGGCAGTCGCACCGGGGTGTACGCTGAGCCGGGACTGCTTGCGGAGGCGGCTTATGAGTTTGAAGACATGGAAGCCATGCTCGAAGTTGCTGAGGAACTCTACGGGCCTTATGCGTGGGGCCGATATGATGTGCTTGTGTTACCGCCCAGTTTCCCTTTCGGTGGTATGGAAAATCCCATGCTTACCTTTGCCACACCTACCATCATAGCCGGCGATAAATCGCTGACCAGCCTTATAGCCCACGAGCTGGCCCACAGCTGGAGCGGCAATCTGGTGACCAACGCATCATGGAATGATTTTTGGCTCAATGAGGGATTTACCGTGTATTTCGAAAAGCGCATTGTAGAGGCCCTCTACGGCCGCGACTATGCTGAAATGCTCAACGTGCTCGGCTATCAGGACTTGATGGCCACCATTGATGAACTTGGGGTGGAGAATCCTGACACCCATCTAAAACTTGACCTTGAAGGCCGCGACCCCGACGATGGCCTTACCGACATTGCCTATGAGAAAGGATATTTCTTTTTGCGCTGGCTCGAAGAGCGCACAGGCCGCGAAACTTTTGATACATTTCTGAAAGAATATTTTGAAAACCACGCCTTTCAAACCATGACCACTTCACAATTTGTGGAGTACCTTGATGCCAACTTATTGCAAGACCTTGATAACCGTCCCGACGTTGAAGCATGGATATACGCACCGGGTATGCCAACCGACCACCCTATGCCCCATTCTGCACTTTTTGAAGCAGTCGACAGCTTGAGCAACCTGTGGGTTGACGAAGAACTCAGCACTTCCGAATTGCCTTTTGAATCCTGGTCAACCCATGAGCGGCTGCATTTTTTGCGGGGTATTCCTGACAATTTAGGGACCGAAAGAATCACAGAATTGGATGCAGCTTTTGGACTCAGCACCACCGGCAATGCTGAAATTGCTACAGCTTGGTTTCTTTTCGCTATTCCAAATAACTACAGTCCTGCCATGGAGCCGCTGGAGGCTTTTCTCATTGAAGTGGGGCGGCGAAAATTTGTCCAGCCACTTTACGAAGCGATGGCTCAAGATGCAGATTTGCTCATAGAGGCCAGGAGAATTTTTACCCTTGCGCGGCCCAATTACCACGCCATAACTACGGGTACAGTTGACGGTATTTTAAATTATTCCAGCGTGGGGAGTGCACGCTAAGTTTATTCCACAATTGCTTTCAATTCAGAATATTTTGAAAATTAAGTACTCTCATAATCTGCACAGTAGCCCGAAACGTGTTGTTGAGCCATTGGCAGGCGATTGATTTTTTCATAAAAAGGGCCTATCCTTGTAAACTTGGTTGGAATGTTACGCTTGTAACAAACCGCCTTTATTGAATAATTAGTTTGTTAAATACAAAAGGAGCCTAAGGGCTCCTTTTGTATTGGGTAAATATTTTTCGCCGATCATTTTAACGGCTTGATAGAGGGAATCAGGGCTCAATCTTTCAGCACCAATACAGGCAATGCAGCCTCATTCACCAACTGTTGGCTTACCGAGCTATGAAATAAACTTTGAAAAAAACCGCGATCCTTGCGCACCACAACGAGCAAGTCAGCTCCCTCTTTCTCCAGGGCATCAGAAAGCCCTTCTTCGATATCATTCTCAAAAATGAAGGTGAATACCGGGTCCACTCCTGAAAAGCTCGCAGCTACTTGCTGCTTATAAGCAGCACTTTCATTTTGATCAAATTGCTCACCGAGCTGCCGCACATGCAGGAAGCGAACCATAGCATCGTGCTCCTGAGCAAGGGTATTAACCACATTGAATAAATGTGGGTGATTTACTTTTTTGAGATCGGTAGCGATTACAATCTTGTCTATCGCTTTGTAGGGCTTATCAGCTGGAATGGCAATCAATGGGGTTTTCAGGTTCCGGGCTGCGGCCGCCGCATTGCTCCCCAGAAATTTTTCCGTGATTCCACTGGCTCCCTGTGTGCCCATGATTACAAGATCTGCCCCTAATTTCATTGTGCTGCGCTCCAATACGTCATTCACCGTGCCATGCTTGGCATGATAGTTTATTTGAACACCCTCAGAGATCTCCAGTTTTTCCACCCTATGGCGGAGCTGCGTCAAACTCTCTTCAGCGTTTTTCTGTAAAAGCTCAGTGATGTCAACCATTACGGCTGTGCCAGTTGGCGGCATTAAAAACGCATGTACAATGTCGATGGAGGCGCCGGAAGCTTTGGCATGGTGAATGGCGTGGATCAGCGCGTTGTATGCACCATCCGAAAAGTCTGTGGGAACCAATATTTTTTTCATGGAATCGCGGGTTGTTGAGGCGTGTAATACAATGTCAAATTTACTGCGACTGTTGGATTACACAAGGAAGAAAGTGAAGCAAAAAAAAGCCGCTCCCGAAGGAACGGCTTGTAAATTTTTGGTTGTGCACTATCGTTTGTCCAATGGAGTGTATGTACGCTCAGTCGCACCTACATATACCTGCCTTGGCCTACCGATAGGCTCCTGGCCTTCTACCATCTCTTTCCATTGTGCTATCCAGCCAGGCAAACGGCCTATGGCAAACAATACAGTGAACATTTCGGTAGGAATACCAATGGCACGGTAAATAATGCCACTGTAGAAGTCTACATTGGGGTACAATCCGCGCTCAACAAAATAGCTGTCTTTCAGCGCAATTGCCTCCAGCTCTTTGGCTACTGCCAGGGCAGGATCGTCTACACCAAGTTTTTCGAGGAGGGCATCACATGACTGCTTGATCAACGTGGCGCGTGGGTCAAAGTTTTTGTAGACACGGTGGCCGAAGCCCATCAATCGGAAAGGATCGTTTTTATCTTTTGCTTTGTCAATCCATTTCTGCATGTTGCCGCCATCTTCAACAATCTTTTCGAGCATTTCGATTACTGCTTGATTGGCACCTCCGTGCAGAGGACCCCACAGCGCAGATACACCCGCGGCAATTGAAGAATAAAGATTGGCTTTCGATGAACCTACAATACGCACAGTGCTGGTAGAGCAATTTTGCTCATGGTCGGCATGGAGTATCAGCAATTTGTTAAGGGCATCGACCACAATCGGATCAAGCTCATAGTCCTCGCTCGGCACGGCAAACATCATGTACAAAAAGTTCTCTACGTAGTTGAGGCTGTTGTCAGGGTAGATGTATGGTTGACCTTTGCTCGACTTGTAAGAAAGTGCAGCGAGGGTAGTAATCTTTGCAATAAGGCGATGTATAGTGAGCTCAACGTCTTTGGGCGTGCGATCCGGTTTTTGAGACTCTGGATAAAACGTGCTCAAAGATGAAAGCATCGAAGACAGGATACCCATGGGGTGGGCGTTGGATGGAAATGCTTCATAGAAGCGCTTCATGTCTTCGTGTATCAGCGTGTGCTTGGTGATGTTTTCATCAAATGCACCCATTTGGTCCTGTGAAGGGAGCTCCCCATGTATGAGCAGGTAAGCCACTTCAAGAAAGTCAGCCTTTTGTGCCAGCTGCTCAATAGGGTAACCCCGGTACCGAAGTATTCCTTTTTCTCCGTCAAGGAAAGTAATGGCCGACTTGGTCGAGCCGGTATTCTTGAACCCGGTGTCCAGTGTGATCAATCCGGTTTGAGCCCGGAGATTCGAAATATCGATGGCCGTTTCATTTTCGGACCCCACGATCAGAGGTAGCTCGTATGTGTTTCCTTGGAACGTGAGTTTAGCAGTTTCGCTCATACTATAGATGGGTAATTTTGTATTTTAGAAGGTTCCGCAAAAATATCATTAAAGCTGTAGTTTTGCATGAATTAGCGCAATGATTTCGCGGCATTTTGCCAAAGTTTGTAAAATCACTGCTCGCGCTGGGTCAATTTTAATTTTGGCTGTATTCTTCCCATGTTTGGCTCAAGTAGGCATCTTCTCCAAAGAACCGAAGTATCTGGTTGAATTGATCAGCTTTCCACATGCCTTGAACAGGCGCCAGGATTTTAAATTCTTCATCCATGTACACAATGGTTGGGTAGGCTATACGCCCTTGCACCGGTGCAATGGCTTTGGTGAGGTCATGCGTGCTGTTGCGCCCTGAACCCCGGCTCGGATCATAGCCATCATTGCGGTACTCATTGCCCTTGAAGCGAATGGTCTCTTTGCCCTCGGCATTAAACTTTATCGCATAGTAGTTCTTATTGACATACTCCACTACTTTTGGATCTTTAAAGGTCGTGTTGTTCATCATCTTACATGGACCACACCACTCGGTGTACACGTCGATAATGACTTTGCGTGGCTCTTTCTCCATCAATTCTTCAACTTCCTCGAGGCTTACCCAATTGATTCCTGCATTTGAGCTGGAATTGTTGCTTTGCGCGTAACAAGTGATAGAAAGAACTATGGAGACTGCTAGAAATAAATGCTTCATGAAAAACTGGCTTTTTGCAAAAATAAGGAAAGGGAGCCATTTTGGCCCCCTTTTCCTATACAATCCCGATGCCAAAATTGGTTAACGTACTCCGTGCATCAATTTGTTTAATCTCTTTGACATGATGATGATGATCAATGCAATGACCAGCAGCACATAACCTATAGTGGAGAATATGCTGATGTATTTATCCAAGCCCTCGGCCAGCGTGAGGGCTTCGCCTGTCTCGCTGTGGCCTCCGGTAAGGGCGGCAATTTTACCTCCTATATAGTTGGCTATTGCGAAACTGAGGAACCATCCTCCCATGGCGGTGGCTGCAATGTTTTTAGGTGATAATTTGGTCACCATGCTCAGTCCGATCGGCGAGAGGAAGAGCTCGCCAGTGGTATGCAGTAGGTACAAGAAGAGCAAGGTGAGCAAAGGCACCTGAAAATCTTCGTTCACAAACATCATTCCCACCATGGTGATAAGAAAACCAGCGGCAAGCTGAATAATACCGAAAGCAAACTTGAGCGGGATGTTTGGATTTTTACCAATTTTAGAAAGCTTCACCCACATGATTGAGAATATCGAACCGAAGAATATGATAAAGAACGGGTTAAAAAATTGCGTCATTGATGCTGGCATCACCCAGCCCATAATCTCGCGGTCCACATTTCTATCAGCAAAGAGGGTGAGCGAAGTGCCCGCCTGCTCAAAACATGCCCAAAAAGTAATGTTGATGAGCATGAAGATGATCAAAGCAATCATGCGGTCTTTCCATATTTTTACACCTTGTTCTATATCAGTCTTCCTGCCCGAATTGATAAGTGAGTAGGCCACATACACGAAGAGAAAGAGAAGGATATAATCCAAAATCTGATTTTGGAAAATGAGGAAGTAGCACAGCGGAATAAGCAGCAAGGAGGCGATGGCGATAGCGTGGGCAGTCATCAAACCACCGAATATGGGTTTCCTACCCGCAGGTGTGATTTCCAGGCCTTCAGCGGCAGAATACGTCTTGCGCCCAGCCCAGAAAATTACCAGACCGAGCAACATACCGAAGCCGGCCAGGGCAAATCCTTTATCGAAACCATAGGTTTCACCCACGTAAGCAACCACTGTAGTGGCCAAAAGCGCACCTATATTGATGCCAATGTAGAAAATAGTAAAACCGGAGTCCCTGCGTGGATCGTTGTCTTTGTAAAGTTTACCCACAATGGTGGAAATGTTGGCTTTGAAATAGCCGTTGCCTACAATGAGGGCACCCATTCCAATTAGCAGAAAGGTCTCGTTGCCTCCGAGTATCACAAATTCGCCAATCGCCATGAGCAATGCTCCCAGCAAAACTGCATAGCGGTATCCGAGATATTGATCGGCCATTTTGCCCCCGAGGATTGGCGCTGCGTATACCAAACCGGTGTATGCGCCGTAAATCAACGAAGCCTCTGCATCGCCTTTCATCAGAGACTTTACGAGGTAAAGGGTAAGCAGCACGCGCATACCGTAGTAACAGAAGCGCTCCCACATTTCCGAAAAGAAAAGGGTCATAAGACCCGAAGGATGTCCAGTCTCGGGGTCGATGGGTTTAGAGGGATCCAGAATTGCAGTTTCTTGTGCCATTTATCTTGATTCTATTTTGATTTCGGCCAAATGTAAACAAATATGGGTTTTATCAATCACAGGTTATCTGTGATGAAATTTGTCATTTTCTTGAAAAGGTGGTGCCGCGTGTTGCCTCCATATATCCCGTGGTTCTTGTTGGGGTAGATCATCAGGTCAAATTGCTTGTCGGCATTTACCAGGGCCGTTACCATATCCATGCTGTTCTGGTAGTGCACATTGTCGTCGGCGGCGCCGTGCACGAGCAGGTAGTGGCCCTTCAGCAAATGGGCGTAGTTCAGCGGTGAGTTGTCGTCGTACCCGGAGGCATTCTCCTGCGGTGTACGCATAAATCGCTCTGTGTACACGGTGTCATAATACCGCCAATTGGTCACGGGCGCCACAGCTATGGCCAATTTGAAATACTCAGCCCCTTTTGTAATACATAGCGAACTCATGTAGCCTCCATAGCTCCATCCCATCATTCCGATGCGGTCCGAGTCAATAAAGTCCATACCACCAAAATGCCTGGCAGATGAAATGAAATCTTCAGTTTCCAGCTTTCCAAGTTCTTGATAGGTGCTGTGCTTAAATGCACGGCCGCGGTACATCGTGCCCCGAGGATCGACAGAAATAACCACATAGCCCTCTTGTGCGAGCATTTGATGCCAGAAATAATCGTTGTAGCCCCAACTTTTTGTGACAGTGTTCTTGCCCGGACCCCCGTATACCATAAATATCGCAGGGTACTGCTTGCTTTCGTCAAAGTCTTGCGGCTTGATCATCCAGTAATTCAGGCTGTGGCCCTCTTCGGTTTTGAAACTTCCGAATTCTTTGGGCGATAGTTCATATTTCTGAAGTCTCTCCCTGAGCTCAGCATTGTCTTCCAGGACACGGATTTCTTCGCCTGAACGGTTTCTCAACGTTACCCTGGTGGGCAGCTCCACGTTGGATTCTGTATTGATGAAGAAGCTGAAGTTTTTGCTGAATTCAGCATTGTTTGTGCCCTCGTTCTTGGTGAGCTTCAAAGGCTGTAATTTTCCTGACTTTCCGGATTTCAACAAATTGCCATAATTCACCGCGTAAATGGCTTTTTCCATCGGGCTGTTCATCGCAGCTGAAAAGTACACCGTGTTGTTTGCCTGGTCAAGGCCATATAGGTCTATTACTTCCCACTGACCCTGGGTGAGACGGCCCACTTCTTTTCCGGAAAGGTCATAAAGGTATACATGGTTCCAGCCATCGCGCTCGCTGTTCCACACAAAGTGTTTGCCATCGTCGAGAAAGGTGAGGTTATCGTTGATATCGATGTATGTTTCAGAACTTTCTTCATAGATGATGCTCACGGGAATATCTGCCGATTTCGCCAGGGTGTTGGCCAGCAAAAATTCTAACTTATTCTGGTGCCGGTTCATGCGCATTACGCTCAGGAGGTTGTCGTCCTGTGTCCATTGGATGCGTGGTATGTATTGCCCGGGATTTGCATCGAGGCGCACTTCGCGCGAAGGACCGCCCTTTATGTCAAAAACGAAAATGCGGACTTCACTATTTCGCTCCCCGGCTTTGGGATACTTATAGGTATAGGCCTCGGGATACAAATCACCATACATGGCCATTGAAAACATTGGAACTTCACTTTCGTCAAATCTATAGTAAGCAATCTTGCTGCCTTCAGGCGACCAGTAAAAGCCGCGGTGAAAAGAGAATTCTTCTTCGTACACCCAATCCACGGCGCCGTTGATGATGTGGTTCCATTTGCCATCGGTAGTCACCGCTGTTTCGCTGCCGCTGTCCAGGTCACTGATGTAAATGTTGTTGTCGCGAACGAAAGCCACGAGGTTGGCTTTGGGCGAAAATGAAGCCAGCGACTGCTTGCCCTTGCTAAAATCAGTTACCGGCTTCAGCACTTTGGTAGCCATATTGAAACCATAGTAATTCCCCTTGTACGAGTGCCGGTATATGGACTCTACGGCATTGGCCAGCAAAAGCTTGCTTTCATCCTCATTGAAACTGTACGAGCTGAAGAACACTTTCTTGCCATCTCCACCTACAAGGTCGCTGCTGCGAACCAGGGTATCGACAGGCTCACCCGTTTCGAAACTATGCTTTACAATGTACTGGCTTTTGCCATCGCTGGCCAAAACAGTATAGTGCAGTCCGTCGTTCATGCTTCGAAGCCCGCTGACGCCTTTGGCGGAAAATTCTCCGCTTTGCCACAACTTTGCCAATGTGATCGGCTCACTTTGGCCATGGCTGAATGGACTGATTGAAATAAAAAAAGCCAGCGCGACGGCTGCCAAAAAATTTCTCATATCGAATTTGATTTTGTGCGGCCGTGAAGATATAAATTTCAACAGTGCAGCACGCCAATTGCCTTCTTGCAATGAAATGGTTGATTTGGCGCATTTTTTCTCGTGAGAAGAGTTCAGCATCCGACGATATCTACATTATCTTAAGATTAAGGTTTAATGAATTAAAAACTAAGGATTTAAATTTGATGATGCAAAAATAGTGGTCAAAGAGAAAAAAAAATTCAAAAAAAATTAGGATAATCAAATCTACTTCTCTTATCTTTGAACCACTGGGGGATATTGTTAACGACAACTCTTTCTTTCATCGTCTCACTCTATCCCAGTTGTCGGATGTCCCCAGGATAGTTTTTCTGTTTCATAGCCCTAAAAACCCTGCAAACGAGCAGGGTTTTTAGGTTTATGACATTTCGTAAGTGCTGATAAGACTGATTGTCCATTTCAGGCGTCATCCTGACACAGGGGCTGACCGCAACTTCACCTCCTTTTTTTGATTCGAAAAAAATTGACCACAACTGTTCACATTTCACTCCCTGGCTCTATACAAGGTATACAGCACAAAAGGACTGAAAATGTCAACATTCGACTTCCCCTTTCAATTCATACATAGTTCAGAGCCCTTGCATCCATTGCATTCCTCATTAGAATTCACTAACATTGATGCATCTAACCCTTTGCTTTGGCCACATTTTCATCCAGAAAAGAATACAGTGCTGCAGCAGTTGTGGAGGCCTTCAAATGCAATGATCACACGGTGCTCTCAGCTGTTTACAAGCTCAACTTTCCTGCGGTATCGCACTATATACTCCAGAACAGTGGAGAAGAGCAGGATGCCAAAGACATCTACCAGGAGGCTGTACTGGTGCTCTGGCAAAATATTCAATCAGAAAAAATCACCGTTGATGCCAATACCAATATTGGCGGCTACCTCTTTCAGGTTGCCAAACACAAGTGGCTTGATAAACTCAAATCGAAACAACACCGATCCACGCTTAGAATCGTGCGGGAAGAGTCTATCGAGACAGCCGATACCGGTGAGGCAGCGTATGAAGAACAAGAAGAAAAGCTGCAACAATTGCGGGTGCTCTTCGCCCGTCTCGGCGACACGTGCAAAGCAATACTCAACAAGTTTTACTATGAAAAGAAAAGCCTTGAGGAAATTGGTGACGACCTCAACTATGACGCGGCAACCTTGCGTACCAAAAAGTACCGCTGCATGATGCAGCTGCGCAAGATGACCAATGAAAGCTAAGAAACCCTTAATAAACTCACTGCAATAGTATGACGCAGTACAACGATATACCACAAGAACTTTTCGAGCAGATAGAGGCCTACCTTACGGGAAACTTGTCTGCTTTGGAAAGGAAGGCCTTTGCCGAAAGGCTTGAAAGCGAGCCTTTATTGATGAAGGAAGTGAAGCTGATTCAGGCATCCATGCAAGCCGTAGATGCGGAAGGCAAGAAAGCCCAAATGAACCAGTGGCACGCAGAAATGTCGCAGGTGCAGAAGTCGGGCCTGCCCTGGATGGCCATTGCCGCGGGCTTTGCGCTGCTGGCTGCTGTGGCCGTTTGGTTTCTGCTCCCCGCTGACCAGCCCGTATCGCCGGGGAAGATGCTCTTCGCGCAGTACAGTCAAACCGACCCCGGCCTGCCCGTGCCCATGAGTGCATCGGCAAAGCGCAGCTACAATTTTTTCGATGCCATGGTCGACTACAAGGCTGAAAAATATGACCTCGCCATCGCCAAATGGAACGAGCAGCTCATGGATCGTCCTGACAATGATACGCTCCTATACTATCTGGGTAGTGCCCACTTCAACAGGGGCAACTATAGCGAAGCAGTTGAATTTTACAGCGCAGTGATTGTGCAGGCTTCCACCCATTTTGCCGATAAGGCAAGACTATACCTTGTGCTGTGCTGGCTGCAAATGGAAGAATTTGACCAAATTCAGAATCTCGAGATACCCGCTGAGGCCGCTTATGCCGACACCTTGAAGAATATTGTAGACCAAACAGCGCACTGACGATGCGGAAGGCCCGTCATATCTATTTGTGGGCCATGTGCTTGTGTGCTTTGTCCCTATATGGTCAGGTGTTTGATCCCGGTATATACCTCAACAATGATACTTCGGTGGCCCGATACATGGCGCGTGAGAATTACGCAAAGGCACTGCCCATCATTGAAGCCCAAATTGAATACCTCAATGCCTCCCAGACTCCTGACTCACTCTTCAGGTACGTATACCGCCTGGGCCGAAGCAAATGGAAACTTCATGGTGCTGATGCTGGCATAAGTGCTTCTGAATCGCTGCTGGCAAGAGTGCTTGAGCTCGATACAAACCGCATGCACCAATTGCAGGCTGTGGAAGACATGTCATGGGTTTATTACGAAATAGGCCGCAATGATGATTGCTTAAAGACCGATTTGCGCTATCTCGCTATTGCGCGTGATATGCCCCATGCTTCACCAAGAGTTCGTTCCATTGCTTATTATAGTGTGGGATTTGACTACATGCAACTCGGACAGTGGAGTAAAGCCGTTGAATACTTTTCACAAGCAACTAAGCCTTTGCTTGCTCCTGATGTTCAGGAGCCAGGGATGTTGGTAAACACTTTTAATTCACTTGGAGCTGCCCACATGCGTGTAGGTAATTTTGCGGAAGCGCGAAAGGCATTTGCAAGTGGCCTCGAAGCCCTTGAAAAATTGGAGAATCAAGAGGAAAAGCTTATCCACCGTTCCAACTTTAAGGGAAATCTGTCGCTCATTTACGAGTACGAAGGTGATATCGTGACAGCCAAATCATACCTCTACGAAGCAATGACTGCGCGAAGGGCATGGCTCGAGCTGGAGCATGAGCCATGGCGCAAGGACCAGCAGCGTAAACTTCTTGCATCCAATTACCACAACCTGGGAGCCCTCTACTTCAGGCTGGGAGACTTTGGCAGGGCCAAACAAATCCTGGCTTATGAAAAAACGTATAAAGCGCGTGTTTTCGAACCGGGACATCCCGAAATCAATCGAACACTTGAGACCTTGGGCAGCATACAAGTGGCCCTTCAAGAGTACGACAGTGCCCTGGTAAGCCTGCATCAATATTACAAAGCCTGCCTGGAAGATTATGGCCTTGAAAGTTATTTCACCGGCACCGCCTTGCAACGTTTGGCAAAGCTGTACCTGTCACAAAATCAATATGCCGAAGCATTAGATGCTTACGACAAGGCGATTTCCATCTTTGCAAGCGTCTCCGACCCCAACAAAGGTCAAGACCTCGCAGAATGCTACATGATGCGTGCAAGGGTATATGCTCAGCTCAACGCGCAATCCCTTGCCCTTGCCGATGCTGACAAAGCCGCCAGTATTTATGCTGCCTCACGCACTGGCGCTGATATGGGCAAGGGCGAAGCCTGGTTGGTAAAGGCCAAATTACATATGCAGTTTGGAGAATGGGAAGCAGCGCTCATGGCGGTTGATTCAGCACTCGTACAATTACAAGGCCGACGTGAATTTCTTCAAAATCAGTCGTCTGAAAGGGTTGCATCACTATCTCCCAACCTCCCTGATGCACACTTTGTAAAAGCCTCCTTACTGCACCAAATGAGCGACCATGATACGGGCGCTGAACCAGCCCTTAACGAATTGTCCCTTGCCATTGCCATGCTTCGCGACAACAAGCGCGCCTTCGATGCAGATGAAGCGCAGCTATACCTTTATGAGGACCACGCGAAAATATTTAATCTGGCGATCAACCTGCAATACGCTTCCTGGAAAGCCCAGCCGGATGAGGCCAAAGTCAACAACATGTTTACCATGGCCGAAGAGGGTAGGGCAATTTTGTTGCGGAGGCAGCTCGCCGGATTCTCTTCACTAAAGCTGGCTGAAGTGCCCGACAGTATTTTGCTGCAGGAGCGCAACCTGATAGCCAAGCTCACAGGCAGGTCAAACAGCACCGGTGAAAAGGTTGATTATTTCCAAATAGAGGAGGAGTATGCAGCTTTGCAGGCTTATATACAAGAAAAATTTCCTGCCTACTTTCGCTTGCGATATGATGAGAAGGTTGCATCTATTGATGAGGTGCGCAGCAGCCTGCTCAATCAGGGGGAGACCCTCATCCGGTATATGGTGACTGAAGCCATGGTCTACGCCTTGTGCATCAATTCCCAATCAGCATCCGTGCATGCCTTAAATGTGCCTGATCTGGATGCGCGTGTGCTTAGATTAAATCAAAGCATTGTCCAGAACGACATGGTTGTTTTCAAACCATTGGCTAAAGCCTTTTACAATGAGCTCATTGCTCCACTGCTTTCGCAAATAGAGGGAGAGGTGATTTACATCATTCCCGACAAAAGTTTGTTTAGCCTCAATTTCGAAACGCTGATCGATCCGGAATCACAGGATTATCTGCTCAAGTCGCACGTGATTTCATACTTCCATTCGGCCACAAGTGCCTTGCAGTTTGATGCGCTTTCCGCAAAAAGGAACAAAGGCGCCCTTGCTTTTGCACCTGGATTTTCCGATCAGGTGAAAGCCATATATGCAAATGCGGTAAGTGACTCAGCGCTTTACGACCCTGGATACCAATACCGCATCCAGCAGCCCTTCGCAGTGGGTACCGCCGAGCGGGTGTCGGGCATGTTTGCCGGCCAGGCTTTTACGGGAGTGGGCGCCACAGAGGAGCGATTCAAAGAGAAAGCAGGTGATTTCGGCATCATTCACCTCGGTACCCATACCGAAATCAACAACCTCTCGCCACTCTTATCCAGATTGGTGCTGAGCAAAAGTGCCGAAGGGCAGGAAGATGGCTACTTGCACGCCTTTGAAATTTACAACTTGCCGCTCAGGGCTGAGCTCGCAGTGCTCACCGCTTGCGAAACAGGAATTGGCAAAAGGGTAGGGAGCGAAGGCGTGATGTCGCTGGCACACAGTTTTGCCTATGCCGGTGTACCCAGCATTGTGATGTCGCTTTGGCAAATTGATGAGAAGACATCTGCCGAAATCATTGAAAACTTTTACGCTGAGCTCGCTGAGGGCCTTCCCAAGAACGTGGCACTGCGCAATGCCAAATTGCAGTACCTCGAGTCGCACGGCGACGACCTCTCTGCGCCTTACTATTGGTCAGGGCTGGTGCTTATTGGAGATGTGAACCCTGTAAGTGCTTCCAAAGGCCAGCCATGGTGGCTGTATATCTCGTTGATTGCAATACTCGCTATTGTCCTGTTTTGGATTTCCAAGAAGAGATTGACTGCGTAGTAATAGTATTGTCATTCAGGGATTGATAAATTAATTCTATGTTTTTTCGCCTTTGCTGTTCATATTTCGCTTGGGCTTCAATAAAAAGGCAAAACGATGAAATCATGAACCACATCAAAACCTTACTCCCCGTCGTTTTTGCCGCAGCATGTATCTCTTGTACCTCAGCCAGCAAATGATCATAAGCAACCACAGCCACCGGCAACGTATAGTTGCGAACAGGGCAAGTTTTGAGGCTTGTCAGGAGGCTTATGGTTCTGCACAAGCTGCTTATGATCAGCAAAATGCTTCATGGAGCCAAAACCAGGATGCACTATACTGCAGCAATCAAAATGTGAACGACAATATAAATGGATACCAGCGCTACAATGACCCTAATACCGGGCAGGAGTACTTGCTCGACAATCAATACAACCATCAGTGGAGCAATGGCAGCGGCGCGTTCATCGCAACTCACGACGCTTATTCTTATCCTAACCGCTATGCCACAGGCGAGCAGTACTACCAACTGCAACCAAAGTGCTAACCAAACTTGCTTGTTCAGATGAGGGATGTGGATTGATAGTCCATATCCCTTTTTTGGTGTGGATAGGCTCGTTTAGGGACGACGGGCTACGATAAATTTGTGCTGCGTGCTTTGGTCGCCGCTTTTGACTTCAAGGATGTAGGTCCCTTCCACTAAGTCAGAGGTATAGATGGAATGTGGTGAGCTGAAATCACTTAAATAAGTTTTTTCTTTAATTCGACGCCCGGTGATATCAAAAATGGAAATGACTGAGACACCCCTATCTGACTGTTGAACTGATACATTGAGCACATCATTTGCCGGAATAGGCCATAATGTAACTTCGCTGACCAGCTCTGTTGGACTATCGGCAGGACCTTTGTATAGTTCAGGGCAAAGTTCTCTCGTAAAGGAGGGATTGTACTCCGGAAAATGATCCTGTAAAAACGAAAGCATTTGGCATGGACGCTCTTTGGCAAATGCCCGCATTCCATTTACATGTTCTTCCCACACCGGCCTGCTCGAAGGAAATCCCCAACGGGCGATATGCTCATCCATAAGGGGTGCAATGTTGCTGGCCAGGCTGTCGATATGCCTTAGTACCCTATTGTGCTTAAAAGTACGCCCGAGATGAATAGCGAAATTGCGTAAATACAACTTCCTGAAAGTGCTGTTTCCGAATAGTTTGTTAAACAGCAAAACAGAGGCCTCTGTATGGTGTACATGCAAATCGCTTGAGTACATTGCATGATCGACAGAATTAAATGATGCGTCTACAAAAGCCTCATCGTTGTCATAATAAAGCCAGCGCCATTTGTTGCCGGTGTCTATGCTGCGCCATGCTACAATGTTGTTGCCAGGCCAATCCTTTACAGCGATATACTGCTTGGCCGTATAGTAATCAATGAAATTCCGGATGTCGATTTGATCTGTCACATGGTGGTAATGCGCGGCAACGCTCAGGTCATTTTCGGCCACATATTCCATCAAATCATAGAAATCATCTCCGCTTCCTGCCGTGGTATACCCCCAGTTTTCCACCATGTCGATCAGTTCGGGGCTGGCACCTTTTTCCTCATACAGGTAGTGTATGTCCATGTGCTGCCGCAAATTATGGATGCCCCAGTATTCTCCGTTGATGAATACTACAGCCGGGCGATAACTTTGCCTTTCTACCTCCATATCACCGAGCAATACACTAGATAATGCATCGGTAAAGTAGGTTGTCAAAAAGTCGTTTCCGCTGTTTCGCGAGAGCAAGCTTCGGAAATTGCCAGTGTCTTTGTCAGGAAAGAATTGGTAATCCATCGTTTCAGACCCATATACATCACGGGCGTAAAGCCGTAGAGATTTTATCGGCCAGATGCGCGACATACCCCCGTGAATTCTGACGCCTACATTTTGGCTCAGACCGACGCTGCCATCATTTTCGAAAAGGCTCATATGAGCTGGCCTTTCCCAGGTCGATCCGCGTTCATTATAGTTGCCATGACCATACTCGGGTGCTATGTCGGGTCGAGCGTCATGTTGTAAGCCCGGAACATAAATGCCCCGCTCGTAGTCAAAAAGATTCAAGGAATCTGTGACGATCGAAATTACCGGAACACCTCGATATCTCTCTTGAATAGCGGGACCTACGAAATACGTTTTGGTGTAAACCGGTGATGTAGGGGCGCCGTTCTGCCATGCCTGCGCTTTGATTACAACTGCTTTCTGCACTTGACCCTCAGGAATTTTCCAGCCACGGTCGTACCAGGTTTCAGCCACATTGGTAGGAATCATGGATATAGAGTTCGGCGCGTTATTGAGACTGCTGATGTGAAGGGGGCCGTTGAGGATGGAATCTGACAGGGTGGGATCACTTCCATCGCGGGTGTAATGTATACTTACTTCGCTGCTCGGTGAGCTAATGAACAGATCGAAGTTGAGTGCATAAAAACCTTGATCATGGCTGAACACCAAAGAACTACTGTGATTGTGAAAAGGGGTGCCTGTATCATTAGAGGTGCCAGGGCTGGGCGAGGAGAAGTGGCAGCGGCTGAACGCACCATCAGACACTCGACCATAACTCTGATTGCCAACCAAGGCCGTAGCCGGCCAGGAATCAACAATGGCATTATCCGCCCTAAGCAGGAAGAGCGGTTCACCCGGTTTGCTGATGCTAAAGTTCGTGTGAAAATGGGGCCCTTCAGAGCGGTCTTTGCCAGAGGCGAAAACAATCAGAAAACCACCTGGCTCAAGCTGGTAAGTTGGAAACTCCCAACGGTAGAGGTTCGCTGGATTGTCAGAAATGTGGTAACCTTCCAGGTCAACAGTGTCGCTGCCCTTGTTATACAGCTCTATCCAATCGCTGTAATCGCCATCCTCGTCCGCATAGGAATTGAAATTGGAGGACATGAATTCATTGATCACGACATCCTGCCCAATCAAGATTAGCTCGGACAACAAAAGAATAGCAGAGAATAAAATGCGCAAGGAGGCTGATAATTTTTGTTTAGCCTTGCGAAGATAACAAATGTGAACGAATTGTAAATTAAATGTTAAGTGCTTTAACTATAGATATTGAAGTTCTGTGTTCTCCTATTGCGCGATACAAGATTTAGATAGAAAGCAACAAGCCCATGCGCAATGCATATATAAACTTGGTTATCGGTACAATAGGTTTGTCTTCATAACTCCACTCAAAGGAATTGTTGAAGGAGAGTTTTTTTGTAATTCGGGTATTGAGGTTTACATTGCCACTCACACGGTGCCTGTAGTCCTCGATACCGCGATCATATCCGGTCTGGTAGTACACCACAGCATTGAAGTCCACATTTTCAGCGATTTCCTGGCGAAATGATACGTAAGTGGATACTTTCAGGAATTCCACTTCCACAAACTGATCTGTAATGGGGTTCAGCCATTTTTCACTTTCGTAAAATCCGCCCAAACCGAAGATGACATCTGACCTTTCCGACTCGTGTACTTTCATTCGCACAGACCCGCCTAATACGAGCCGGGGATCCAATCCCCTGAAATTGTCATAAGAAGCCTGGGTAAATGCCTCGTAGTTGATTTTCCTTTTTCGCAAAAAGTTAATGCGAAAATGGGCAAAGCCAAAGTTGAGAAATGTGCTTTCGTTGATGCGCAGATAATCCGTTTGCCCAACCAGGATGTAACCGTGGTGTTCCGTGCGGTATATGGCATTGATGGAAGAGTTAAAACCGAAGAGCTCCACAGGTTCTGTTTCGGCTGCGCTGCGGTTGTTGAGCGTCATACCAAGCTTGGCATTCATCAGGAAGGTCTTGGTACTGTCTTCCTTGAGGCGATGGCGCTCAATATTGAGGATTTGTGCTGCTGTATCTATTGGAATGAACACAGCTGCTAACGTGAATAATGTGCAACAAAGAAAAGGGTGGATCACTGTATGGCGCATAGCAGGCAAAAAAAAACGGAGGTGTCAGTGACACCTCCGTGGGGTTTGTACAAGTGATTTTTAATGAAGGCCTAGGCACCGCATTCAAGCGATCCGGAACCATCTACTTCAACATAGTTGGGTTCGTCGTCACCATCAAAATCAAACCAATTGAAATTTGTAGCACCAAAATAAGTTCCTTCGAAACCTACAGAGCTGCCTCCGAAATTAACGGTACCGCTCTTAGAGAAGTACACGCCCATGTTGTTGCTCTCGAACGACAAGAAATAAGCTAGGCCTTTATTGTTCAAAGCAGACTCATCGTCAAAATCTTCTTCCGCTTCGAAGAAGTCAAGCACTGGATAATTCCCGCTTGGCTGACCGGCAAATGCGTAAAACGCTACAATGCCCTGAAAGAAATCATCGATATCGATTTCATCCTCATCGTCAAACTCCATGGTGGCAAGATCTTCAAAGTTGCCGGCAATGCCTATTGCACCGCCGAAACCAACACCAGAAGGTCCAACATCAAAGAAATTGAGATCGCTTGATTGATCGCCACTGGCGAAACACAGCACATAATTTACTTCCAGTGTAGTGTTGCCAGCCGATACAAATCCGCCACCACCTCCGCCACCTGCACTTGCTGGTGATGTGATAATGCTGAATGAGCCATTGCCTGCAGGTACAAATTGCACACTTCCACTGGGGGCGCTGAAACTCAACGCTCCGCTAGGTGCGGTGAAGCTGAAGCTTTTAGGATTGTTCAAATCAAGAGAAATGTATTTATCCATGGTGGAGTTGTACACCACCACGGTTGGCAACATGCCTTTGAGTTCGAGTATGCGCTTCTGAATTTCCTTGTCATGGATAGGTTTTTCAGTTTGTTGTGCGCTTCGCGCTTCGCCCGATGCATAAGGATCATTGCTGTCCTTGCCGCATGAGGTAGTAAATATGAAAGCGGCTGCCGCTACGAGAGCGACAGCACTGCTTTTAAATTTGAATGAATGTTTCATGTGTTCTCGTTTTTCAACCGAAAGGTAAGAAAATCTTAGAACAAGATACCCAATCGGAGACGCGCCTGTGCAATTGGTCCCACATTGAATGCGCCACCTTGTGGAGTGGTTATATCCTCAGAGTTTTCAATAGTTGAGCTTTGAACCTGGTCAAATTCGCTGATGAAATTGACACCAAAACCGATTTCAGCGCCCAAGTAGATGTTGTGGGCAAAATAGTAATCAAATCCACCAACTGCCGCTGCACCAACACTGAAGTTTCCATTGGAAATGGTGCTTTCCTCGATGTCATTGTTGGCACCAAATTCAATCTCTGAACGGTCCCTGCTGCTATTCAATCCTAAAGTAGCAATTGCACCGTAGTATGGAGACAAACGGTCGGTACCTGGAAGGTGCCATTCTTTACCACCGGTCAATTGAATGTCGAAAGAACTGCTGCGGTCACGCAGCTCATCACCGTTGGTTGCAGTTCCATTTATGCTGGTGCTGCTGTTGAAACCAAGAAATACCTCAGCTCTCCATGCCTCTGAAGCCGAAGTAAATTTTCTGTATTTAATTCCATTAATTCCAATTGGACTAGAACCAAAGGGAGCAAACAATACTTCAATGTTCTTCTCGCCTCCGGTTTGCTTGTAAACGTCCTGGGCGTTTGCTGCAGCGCCTGCGAAACAAACCGCCAGGGCCAAAATCATGATTTTTTTCATAAGAATTTAATTTAGGTTAGATGTTCGGCTGATGCCGAGATATTCTGGATAAAGGTCTTCAAATTGGCTACGGGGCTTTTTGCCTGTCGAAAAATTAACTAACAGTCAATTGTGAGCAAGTTGCGTCTTGAAGAAATTGATAATCAGCTTGACAAATAACTCACGCGAGCATTTCCTCTTTTGCTACCTTACCATCGCGTGCACCGTCAGCCCCTATGTGAATCACGCGGTTGGCAGTACTTTCCCGGAAGGTTTTATCATGGGTGGTGAAGATCACCGTGCCCGGATAGTCTATTAAGGCATTGTTAAATGCAGTGATGCTTTCAAGGTCCAAATGGTTGGTGGGCTCATCGAGCAACAAGAGGTTAGGGCCCGCAAGCATCGCGCGCGACAGCATGCATCGTACCTTTTCACCTCCACTTAACACATTGCACTTCTTCAGGGTCTCTTGTCCGCTGAATAGCATTTTACCAAGGAAGCCGCGTATATATACCTCATCCTTCTCCTCGCTGTACTGGCGCAACCAGTCTATAAGGTTGTCACTGCTGTTGAAGTAATGCTCGTTTTCATTGGGCACGTAGGCCGGGGTGATGGTTTTGCCAAATTCAAATTCACCGCTGTCGGGCCGCATCTCGCCGTTTAGAATTTTATAAAATGCTGTGGTGGCCACGCTGCTTGAAGATTGAAGGCTTATTTTTTCTCCGCGACGCACATTGACGTCCAGGTCTTTGAAGAGTACCTGTCCATCTACGCTCTTGCTCAGGCCGCGAACGTGCAGTATTTGATCGCCTGCGTCGCGCGTTTGCTGAAAAATGATGGCGGGATATTTTCGGCTCGACGCCTGAATGTCATCCACGTTGATTTTTTCAAGCAGCTTTTTCCGGCTGGTGGCTTGCTTCGATTTTGAGGCATTTGCGCTAAAGCGCGCCACAAATTCCTGAAGCTCTTTCTTTTTGTCTTCCGCTTTTTTATTTGCCGAAGAGCGCTGACGCAAAGCCAGCTGACTGCTCTCGTACCAGAAGGAGTAATTGCCGGTGTATAGTTTTATCTTGTTGAAGTCAATGTCGACGATGTGTGTACACACGGTATCGAGAAAGTGACGGTCGTGAGAAACAACGATGACGGTATTTTTGAAATTGAGTAGGAAATCCTCCAGCCACACGATGGTTTCGGCATCGAGGTCGTTGGTGGGCTCATCGAGAATCAATACATCGGGATTGCCAAAAATGGCCTGGGCCAGGAGCACGCGGACTTTTTGCGGACCGCTCAGGTTTTTCACTTCCATTTGGTGCAGCATTTCTACAATGCCCAATCCGGAAAGCAAGGAGGCCGCATCGCTTTCGGCATTCCAGCCGTCCATCTCGCCAAATTCAGTCTCGAGCTCCGATGCGCGCATACCATCCGCATCGCTGAAGTCGGGCTTTGAGTATATGGCATCTTTTTCCTGCATGATTTTCCACAGGCGTTGGTGCCCCATCAGCACGGTGTTCATTACTGTTTCCTCGTTGAAGGCGCTATGGTCCTGCTTGAGCACAGCCATGCGCTTGCCCGGTTCAAGCGAAATATGGCCACGGTTGGGGTCAATCTCTCCCGAAAGTATTTTCAGAAAGGTAGACTTCCCGGCGCCATTGGCCCCAATGACGCCGTAGCAATTGTCGCCGTGAAATTTTAAATTTACTTCGTCAAACAGTACACGCTTGCCGTATTGGAGAGATATATTTTGGACTTCTAACACAGTATTCCTTTATTTTTTCGGGCTGCAAAGGTAGTGATTGCAAAAGAATTGCAAAAGCCAGTAAGCCACGAATGGCCTCGTGTTAACGCCATTTGGCTTGATGGTTATTGCACTTGCATTAAGCCTGAGGAGCGCATGCCTTCCGGCAAAATCACAATTTGATGGATAACGCGTTATACCTACATTGCCAACACAATGGAAAGCCCGAACAGTCATATTTTTCAAATCAGCAACCTGGCGCTTTTTTGCATTTTGGCGCTAAGCCTTATGTTGCAGGCCTGCGGGCCTGATGAACCCTCTAACAGGGTTACCAAAAATATGGATGTGCGCGTCACGGCATACAACGCTCTGCCGGGACAAACCAAAGCCATCAACCCCGATATCGCGGCATGGGGCGATACCCTGCGCGATGGGATGAAGGCCGTAGCAGTATCCCGCGATCTGCTGAGGTTGGGCTTGGTGCATGGCACATCGGTGCGCATTGAAGGCCTCGAGGGCGATTACCTGGTGCTCGATAAGATGAACAGCCGCTATACCAAGCGCATCGACATCTTTATGGGCCTCGATGTGGACTCGGCCCGGGCCTGGGGAGTACGCAAAAGAAACATCGAGTGGGAGGTGGAGCGCGAAAGCAAATACGACAAGCGCTATCAATACGTACCTCTTAAAATCGACAGCACTCAGGTAAACTGAACTTTTGCATCCGTCAACTTTTTCTTTACATTTGTGTTCTGTGTACCTACATTGAATTTTAAAATATGGAAAAGATAAATCCACGACGCAGCTTCCTGACAAAACTTGGAGCAGGTATCGGCACCCTCTTTGCACTGCCTTTTGTAAGCGCCGCACGCTCCTTTCGGGAAAATGTTGATGAAGCCAACGCCGGCCCGAAGAATGCCATCAAGTCCGTAAAGCCCATGGGTTTTCAATGGGAAACTGCCGATCCTTTCTTGTTTTGTGTACACCATGAGGATAAATTTCCAGTAGGCAATGCCCACATGGGGCCCGCAGAGAGCCTTGTAGGCCGCTCACTCGGTGATGACTTTATCATCAAGGATGGCTACCGCATGTACCATGGCAAGAAAGTGCCGGGCTTTCCCGGACATCCCCACCGCGGTTTTGAAACCATCACAGTGGTGCGCGAAGGGGTGGTTGACCACGCCGACTCCATAGGTGCTGCAGGTCGTTATGGCTACGGCGATGTGCAATGGATGACCGCGGGCAAAGGCGTGCAGCATTCGGAGATGTTTCCCTTGCTGCACGACGACAAGCCCAATCCCATGGAGCTTTTCCAAATATGGCTCAACCTGCCGAAGAAAAGCAAAATGGTCGACCCGCATTTCACCATGCTCTGGGGCGATACCATTCCAAAATTTGAACACATCAATGCCGATGGCAATAAAACAGAAGTCGAAGTAATCGCAGGCCGGCTTGGCATGCACAAAGCACCCGCGCCACCTCCCAATTCCTGGGCCGCCGACCCGGCCAATGAAGTGGCTGTATGGAATGTGCAAATGGCACCCGGAGCAAGCTGGAGCCTTCCGAAAGCCTCAGCCGGCATCAACCGGCGCTTGTACTACTATATCGGAAATGCCTTGGAAATCAATGGACGCCGCATACCAAAATACAATGCCATAGAGGTGGAAGCCGACATGGACCTGCGCCTGGAAAATGGCAATGAGGAGGCGCGCATTCTGGTACTTCAAGGGCGCCCCATAAATGAGCAGGTGATCCAGTACGGCCCTTTTGTGATGAACACCAAAGAAGAAATTCAGCAGGCTTTCAACGATTACCAAAAAACCCAGTTTGGCGGTTGGCCCTGGCCCAGGCGCGACCAGGTGCACGACCGCAATGCCGGCCGATTTGCCTTGCATGCAGACGGGCGCAAAGAAGTAAAGGGTTGATTTGCGATACTTATCCCTGATTGTCATGAAAAAGAGGACACGATTATTCAAATCGAGAAGAGAGACCATTTGCCTTGAAAAAGGCCTCCAAACCGAACAATTTTTGAATGCCAAAAAGGGGTTGTCGCCGGACTTCCACAAACTGTGAAGTTCATTGCGCAGGTGGACCTTGGTTCTTGCCTGATCAACAGGGCCCACAACAGCGGCACGTTTTTTTAGGTGGTTGTAGTGAACCTTAAATTCAAAAAACAATGACACCCAACTTAAAAAACAAGAATATTGCAGTCTTAATGACAAACGG
>DAIRDH010000002.1:20366-37911 GCA_036796255.1 Cryomorphaceae bacterium | reverse complement strand
ACACACACCGTCATCATCGGCAACGGCATCGCCGGAGTCACCACCGCAAGGCACTTGCGTAAAAATGATGCTTCCGCAAAAATCACCCTGATCAGCGGCGAAACGCCCCACTTCTTCAGCCGCACCGCGCTGATGTACGTGTACATGGGCCACATGCCCTTTGAAAACATCAAGCCCTACCAGGACTTTTTCTGGGAAAAGAACCGCATTGAGCTGCTGCAAAAATGGGTGGCGCGCATCGATTTTGCCGAAAAGGCACTCCACTTTAAGGACGGCGAAACGCTCCATTACGACCAGCTCGTCCTTGCCACGGGCAGCAAACCCGCCTTCTATGGCTGGCCCGGACAAGACCTCGAAGGTGTGCAGGGACTGGTGAGTTTTCAGGACTTGCAAAAACTCGAAGCTACCACACCCACGCCGGGACAAAAAGACCATCCCTGCAGGCACGCCGTGATCGTGGGCGGCGGCCTCATCGGCATTGAGCTCGCCGAGATGCTGCTTACGCGAAATGTAGCGGTTACAATGCTGGTGCGCGAAAAAACCTTCTGGGGAAATGTCATCACCGAAAACGAAGCCCGCTTCATAGGCAAACATGCCGAAAGTCATGGGGTAGACCTCCGTCTCGGCGCAGAGCTTGACGAAATCATAGGCGATGAAAACGGCCGGGTGAAATCCGTAAAGCTCAAAAACGGTGAAACCATCGACTGCCAACTCGTCGGTATCACCACAGGGGTGAAGCCCAATACCGAGTTCCTCAAAGACAGCGATCTCGACATCAAGCGCGGCATCGCGGTCAATGAATTTCTCGAAACCAACCTGCCCGACGTCTACGCCGCCGGCGATTGCGCCGAAGTCAGCAACCCACTGCCCGGCCGCCGCGCCATAGAGCCCGTGTGGTACGTGGGCCGCATGATGGGGGAGGCGCTCGGCGCCACCCTTGCGGGAAAAAAGACGCCCTACCGACCTGGGCCCTGGTTCAACAGCGCCAAGTTTTTCGACATCGAGTACCAGACCTACGGCGAGGTGCGCCCCAAGCCAGCCGACGACCACGCACACTGGCATGCAGAAATGCCGGGCCCTAACCGCTTTGTGACCATTGCCTACCACCCAGATACGAAAGTGTTTCAAGGCATCAACACCTTCGGCATGCGCATGCGCCATGAATATTTCGACAAGGCCCTGCGCGCCGGCAAAGGGGTGGACGAGGTGGTGGGCGCCATCGAAGCAGCCAATTTCGACGCGGAATTTTACCGCAAGTGGCCCAAAGACCTTAAAGCCGCCTTCACCCGCGACACGGGCATCGCGCTCAAGCAACGCAACGCACTCCAAAAACTATTTAGCAAATGAGCCTCTCGCCCAAGACCACACGCATATTCAAATCCGCAGGCATGGGGCTGTTTACGCTCGTATCGCTGGCCTTTTTTGCCCTTACCTTTTTGGTTCCCCTCGACTTTAGTGATCTATCAGCCGAAGAATTTGACGTATACGCCCCCGCCGAATTTGCCGAAAGGCTACAAGCGCTGCCGCCCGCCCCAGCCCACCGCATGTTCTATGAGGTCGGCGAGGTCATGGAGGCCCACAACGCCGCCATTGCTGAAGAGAAAGGCCTCAGCAATGCAAACATCGAGGCCCTGATCGACCGCATCGAGGGCGACGCCTCGAATTACGACGAGGCCCTGCTCGAAGCCCATTTTGCCGACGACGAGGGAGTCCGTAAGGAAAGGCCCGACCTGCTGCAGAGAGTCAAAGACAACACCGGCTGGATGATGGGCCGCGAATGGGATAGTTTTGAAGCGTTCGAAAGTGAGCTGAACGCCAAACTCGACGAGGTAAACGCGGCGTTGATTTCCGAACACGGTTTCAGCGACAACAACCGCGAAAACGACCGCTACGCCGTGATGACGGCCGCTGTGCCCGAATGGCTGAAAACGGGGCTCTGGGCATTCCTCATTTTCGGCATGGCTGCCATCGCCGGATTCATACACATGTACCCGGACACCAGGCGCAAGCCCGGCATCCACAACACAGGCATTTACCACAACAAAGGGCAAACGCGGCAGTGGCCGGCTTGGATTGTATTCGCCTTGTTGGTCGGGTTTTACATCCTGCTCTATCAATACGCGGGCTTCTTTGCACCACAGGCCGCCTTGCTCGAACCCTTGTCGCGCACGATGGCTGGCACGGCTTCGAGCCAATGGTTTATGTACGGCTTCATGTACACCCTGGCCATGACGGTGATGGGCATCCGCATGATGATCAAGTACCGCGGCAATGCCTACCAGCAGGTGCGAACGGTTTCGGTGATTTTTTTCCAGGTGGCATTTGCCTTTACGCTTCCGCAAATCATGACGCTCATGCAGTTGCCTTCCATGGACATCAAGAGTGCCTGGCCGCTGGAGTACAGCTTCTTCTTCGATTATCGGGTGGACGAAATGATGCAGGCGGGCACTTTCGGGCTTTTCCTATTTGGATGGGGCATCGCCCTGTTTGCCATCGGCGTGCCCGTGCTCACTTACATTTACGGCAAGCGCTGGTACTGCTCATGGGTATGCGGCTGTGGCGGCCTTGCGGAGACCGTCGGCGATCCCTACCGCCACCTCAGCGACAAGCGCCTCGGTGTTTGGCAGGTGGAGCGCTACCTTGTGCACAGCGTCCTCGTCTTCGCCGTAGTGATGACGGCACTTGTGGCCTACACCACCTTTACGGGAAATGCCGAAGTGCTGGGCATCAACTCCTACAGCGTGCGTGGCACCTACGGATTCTTCATCGGGTTCATCTTTGCCGGCGCCGTCGGCACGGGTTTTTATCCCGTGATGGGCAACAGGGTGTGGTGCCGCTTCGGCTGTCCGCTCGCGGCCTATCTGGGTATTGTGCAGCGCTTCAAGTCGCGGTTCCGCATCACCACCAACGGAGGTCAATGCATCTCCTGCGGCAATTGCAGCACCTATTGCGAAATGGGCATCGACGTGAAGTGGTACGCCCAGCGTGGCCAAAACATCGTACGCGCGAGCTGCGTGGGCTGCGGGGTGTGCTCGGCCGTTTGCCCAAGGGGCGTCTTGAAGTTGGAAAACAGGGGAGAGGAAGGACGGGTGAGCGATGAGCCGATTATTATTGGGGCGGGGGGTGCGAGGTTAAACGACAGCGTTTTATGAATTGGATGCATTTATTATGTTTGTTTTCAATTCATTCGGTAATTATGGTATATGATCCAAAGATTCATTATCGCCGTTCTATTCGGTTGTTTGGGTATGATTATTCCAAATCGGGATTGTATTTTGTGACATTGTGTTGTCAGGACAAGGCCCATTTATTTGGTCATATTGAAAACGGGATGATGAATTTAAACGATGCCGGCCGTATGGTTGAAGAATGGTATTTCAAAATGGAATCCAAATACCCCGACAAAAAATGCCACGAAATGGTGGTGATGCCGAATCATATGCATTTTATTTTGGAAAACGCGCCGGACGGTGGGGTCGCCCACGTAGGGGCACCCAAACGTGGGCGACCCGCGGCCGAACCCGCGGCCGCCGCGGACGTCCCCCATTACGGCCCCGAAAACCACCAATTCAATTCCCCATTGGGGCAATCCGTCGGATGGTTGAAAACCATGACCACCAACGCATACATTCGCGGGGTGAAATCAAACGGATGGAAACCGTTCAACCGGCACGTTTGGCAACGCAATTATTTCGAACGAATTATTTGGACGGATAAGGCATACCGAAGCATTGCACAATACATCATCGACAATCCGAAAAATTGGAATTCCGATAGATTCAACACGAAATAATGTCCATCGATTCCAAAACATTTCACCACAAATTCAATGAATAAACGGATCGTTGACATTGTAATCCCGGCGTACAACGAACAACAATCCATCGCCCTCGTCATCGCCGACATCCCCAAAAATATGCTGCGCCACATCGTCGTTTGCGACAACAACAGCAGCGACGAAACCGGGCGCGTAGCGTCCGAAGCCGGCGCAACCGTGGTGCGCGAGCCAGAGCCTGGCTACGGCGCGGCATGCCTGCGCGGGCTCGATTTTTTGCGGCAGCAGGACCCACAGCCCGACATCGTGGTATTCCTCGACGGCGACTACAGCGACCACCCGGAGGAACTGCCTCTGCTGCTCGAGCCCATCCTTTCCGGAAAGGCCGAGATGGTGATCGGCGCTCGTGTGGCCCGCTTGCGCGAAAAGGGCAGCATGATGCCCCAGCAAATTTTTGGAAACTGGTTGGCAACGCTGATGATGCGCATCCTCTTCGGTGGTCGATTTTCGGATCTCGGGCCATTCAGGGCCATCACATGGCGCGCATTGGAAGAAATCGGGATGGAAGACCGCAACTTCGGCTGGACGGTCGAGATGCAGGTGAAAGCCCTCAAAAAGAAAATTGCATACACCGAAGTGCCTGTGCACTACCGCCAAAGGGTAGGGGTGAGCAAGGTGTCGGGTACGATCAAAGGCTCCGTGATGGCGGGATATAAAATCATTTATACAATTTTGCGCTATGCATAGTTGGGAATGGCTATTGGTAGGACTGTATGGCATTGGGATGCTTTTCATCTTTGCATACAGCCTTGTGCAGTTGAGCTTGCTGATTCGCTACCGGCGCGACGACGGAAAGGCCGCAACCGAAGCGCATCATCTCGACCCCGAGGAGTGGCCGAAAGTGCTCGTACAGCTTCCTGTGTACAACGAACGCTACGTGGTGGAGCGCCTGATCGACGCTGCCGCGGCCCTCGACTATCCACCCGAAAAACTTGAAATTCAATTGCTCGACGACAGCAGTGACGAGAGTTTTGGCATCGCTTCCGCAAAAGTGGCGGAGTGGAAAGCCCGCGGCATCAACATCAGCCAGGTGAAGCGCCCGGATCGCATTGGCTTTAAAGCTGGTGCACTTGACTATGGCCTCGGGCTGAGTGATGCGCCCTTTGTAGCCATTTTCGATGCCGACTTCGTTCCTGATCCGCTATTTCTCAAGCGTACGGTGCCCCTTTTTGCGGAAGCGAATACAGGCATGGTGCAAACCCGCTGGGCACACCTCAACCGCGACTACAGCCTGCTCACCACGGTGCAGGCATTTGCGCTCGACGCCCACTTTACCGTAGAGCAAGGCGGGCGCAACCTCGGACACCACTACATCAACTTCAACGGTACCGCCGGGGTGTGGCGCCGCAGCTGTATTGAGGATGCCGGTGGCTGGAGCGCCGACACCCTCACTGAAGACCTCGACCTGAGCTACCGCGCCCAGATGCGCGGCTGGCGCTTCCGCTACCTCGAAGATGTGGCCTCACCTGCCGAGCTCCCTGCCGAAATGAACGCCCTCAAGAACCAGCAATACCGCTGGAACAAAGGCGCTGCCGAATGTGCCCGCAAGCACCTCGGCAACATTTGGCGACAGCCCGGTACGCCGCTTTCTACCAAGGTGCATGCCTTTTTTCACCTGCTCAATTCCTCAATTTTTATCTGGATTGTGGTTTGTGCATTACTCTCGCTGCCATTGCTGGTGTTTAAAGCATCGCATCCTTCTTTTGACCGCTGGTTTCATGTCGGTGGCATCCTGCTCTTCAGTTTCGTGATCCTCGCACTTTTCTACTACACCGCTTACCGCAAAACTGATCCCGAAGGAGGTAGGTTGCGCTTCTTGTGGCTCTATCCAGTATTTCTCAGCCTCAGTATGGGCATGAGCGTGCACAATACAAGGGCTGTGGTGCAAGGTTGGTTCAAGCAGGTAACGCCATTTGTGCGCACGCCGAAATGGAATCTTGTGGGACGTAAAGGTGGCTTTGGAGGCAAGCGGTATCAGAACCGCAATATTCCGGCACTGGCCTGGCTCGAAGGGTTTCTGGCTGTATATTTTGCCACAGCACTTGTCTATGGCATTCTTCAAAACGAATGGGGATTTGTGCCTCTGCATCTTATGTTGGTGTTCGGCTTTGGAGCGGTATTTAGCTATACCCTCTCGCATTCCCGGGCATCGTAAAGGTTCAGCTGCCCGGCAACCCAGGGCTGCCGTCAATCGGAAATGACGTCTACCACCAGTGATATTTTAAACCACCAATACTGACCAGCCTTAAGTCCAAGTGGCATGTAGCAAGAAACCCTGCACAAAGGCAGGGTTTTCCACTACGGGCGCAATCACCCAATTCAATAGTAGTGCAGGCGGCGCACTTTAGCCACATACTTCGCAAGGCGAATTACCTGCTTGGTGTAGCCGTACTCATTGTCGTACCATACGTAGAGTACAATGCTTTTGTTGTCAGGATGTATGAGCGTTGCAAGGCTGTCGTACACGGAGCAACAGGAATCGCCTACAATGTCGCTGCTCACCAATTCTGGTTCGATGCTGTACTTGATCTGGTTGACCAGCTCGCCGTTGAGCGCTGCATCCTTGATCACCGCATTTACTTCTTCGATGCTCGTTTCGCGCTTGAGCGAGAGGCTCATGATGGCCAGTGAACCACTGGGAACGGGAATACGCACTGCATTGGCAGTGAGTTTATTGGAAAGGCTTGGTATTACTTTAGTGATGGCCTTTCCTGCTCCGGTTTCTGTGATCACCATGTTGATGGCTGCGGAGCGGCCACGGCGTTCTTTGCTGTGGAAATTATCCAGCAAGTTTTGGTCATTGGTATAGGCATGCACGGTTTCGATGTGGCCTTTATCAACGCCAAACTTCTCTTCAATTACATGCAGTACTGTGCTGATGGCATTGGTGGTGCAGGAAGCCGCCGAATAAATATCCTCTTTCTCGATGTCGAGGCTTTGGTGATTCACACCATAAACGATGTTTGGCACTTCCTTTCCAGGCGCAGTGAGGATTACCTTTTTAATGCCTTTCGACTTCAGGTGGAGACTAAGGGCATTGCGGTCGCGAAAAGCACCGGTATTGTCAATCAAAATTGCATTGCTAATGCCATGGTCTTCATAGTTGACCTTGTCAGGTGATGGCGCTTCGATCATTTTCACGATTTGCCCATTGATGATAAGGGCCTTGCGCTCGATGTCGGGAACCACCGTGCCCGGAAATGGGCCGTGAACAGAATCCATGCGGAGCAGGTTGGCGCGCTTCACAATGTCTTCATCATTTACGCTGCGGGTCACAATGGCTTTGAGCCTGAGTTGGTTTCCTTTTCCAAATTGCTGAATGAGTTCACGCGCTGCAAGGCGACCGATGCGCCCGAAACCGTAAAGTACAACATCCCTCGGTTCAGTTTGCGCTGGAAAATCTTTGCCCTCGAAGTGGCCAATTTTCTGATGGATAAATGCAGTCATTGAGCTGTGCACATCCTTTTCCTCGAGCCATTCGGCCGATAGTCTGCCGATGTCAATTTTGGCGGGAAGCAGATCAAAAGTGAGTAGCTTTTTGGCAATGGCGCTTGTTGCAAAAATGTCGATAGGCTTTTCGACCACATCGGCGGCGTACTTGTGAAGGTTGAGCACTTCACTTACGCTGGTGTCGAGCAGGTGATTGCGGAAAAGCACGAGCTCCACCGATTTGTGGTAGAGCAAATTTCCAACAGCCGAGATCAAATCGACAGCTGCCATTTCTTTGTTAATCCAGGTTTCGAGCTCCTTGTTGTAAGTAGCACGCCCTGCACTCAATAAATCAGTTGACATGAGAAATAATAGGTTTGAGTTGGTGGTTTAAAATAAGTAGGATGGTGGTGTGCTGCTTTTTTATGAGACGCAGCCGCTCAGGTATAAAAAAGAAAACCCGCGCTTCCAGTGAGGAAGCGCGGGCCAGTAGGTTGATTATCCCAGGTAAGCTTTCAGGTGCTTACTTCGGGATGAGTGGCGGAGCCTTCGAATGGCTTTCTCTTTGATTTGTCGCACGCGTTCGCGTGTGAGGCCAAATCGATCTCCAATTTCTTCAAGTGTGAGCCCGTGCTTCATGCCGATACCGTAAAACAGTCGAATTACTTCGCGTTCCTTTTCTGTGAGGGTACTCAGCGATCGCTCAATTTCCTGCACGAGTGACTCATTCAGGAGCAAGGTGTCGGCATTTGGCGAGTCGTCGTTGATCATTACGTCGAGGAGTGAAGAGCTGTCATCTTCGGTAAAAGGAGCATCCACACTCACGTGGCGGCCTGATACTTTCAACGAATCGGCTACCTTCTCGGCTGGAATGTCCAGCGCATTGGCTATTTCTTCAATGGTGGGGGGGCGGTCATACTCTTGCTCGAGCTTCGCAAACATTTTGTTGATCTTATTGAGCGAGCCTACCTGGTTGAGAGGAAGGCGCACAATACGTGACTGCTCTGCAAGCGCTTGCAAAATGCTCTGGCGAATCCACCATACTGCATATGAAATGAATTTGAATCCACGTGTCTCATCAAATCGCTGGGCTGCCTTGATCAATCCAAGGTTACCTTCATTGATGAGGTCAGGAAGCGACAATCCCTGGTTTTGGTATTGTTTGGAAACCGATACCACAAATCGAAGGTTGGCACGTGTTAATTTCTCCAGAGCAGCTTGATCTCCTTTTTTGATCCGCTGAGCCAACTCCACTTCTTCCTCCGCGGTGATCAAGTCTTCCCGCCCTATTTCCTGAAGGTATTTATCAAGGGACTGACTTTCACGGTTCGTGATGCTCTTTGTGATCTTTAACTGTCTCATGTGTTGGGTCTAAATTGGGTTAATACCTTCGCGGAAAAAACTCCGCAAAGTTAATTCATTACGCTTCAATTGCAAATACAATTTACGCGTTGGCCTTGGAGTCTAAAGCTCAGTAAAGAAGGAAAGCGAATGGGCTCGTTTGCCACCATCGCTTTCCATACATTCAAATATTTTTGGAGATTTTTGGGATTGGGATGAATCGATGTTTACGGTTTCGATGAAAATCTCGCAGGTTAATATTGAATGCAACTGTTTTTTATAATCCTAAACCAAAATAGTCGGGAGCGCCATTTGAATGGACCCCTTCTATCAATACGCCTCCTGTTTTGGAGCGTAAAATGTGGTATACTTCATCAGGTTTATCTACGGGCTGCCTGTCAATGTGTGTGATTACGAATCCTTTCTTCAACCCGGCCTGCATAAGCTTACCACTGGCAATTTCGTTTATTTTTACGCCATTCGCAATACTGAGCTTTCGTTTTTCTTCATCGCTTAGTATTCCGAGGCTGGCGCCGTACACGCTATTGTTTTCAATGACAGAGGGTTTTTCTATGCTTTCGTTCCCATATCTGTCGCGAAGTATAACGTCGAAACTTTTCATATTATTGTTTCGAAGTACCTCAATTTTTATGGCATCACCCGGTCTGTGACGGCCAATCTGTTCTTGCAATTCTGTGACATTTCTGACCTTTCGTCCATTTACTGAAGTAATAACATCTCCGCCCTTAATTCCTGCCGATGATGCCGCACCATCATCAATCAAGCCTGTGACGAAAGCACCTTCTGTGATGCTCAATTTGTTTTCCAATACCACCGATGGCTCAAGGTTGGAAATGTTGACCCCTATGTACGCTCGCTGAACCATACCAAACTCAAGGAGGTCGGCGGTTACTTTCTGAACAATACTCACGGGAATCGCAAAACTATATCCGGAATACGAACCCGTACGCGAAGCTATAGCGGTATTGATCCCTACCAACTCTCCGCGTTTGTTTACCAAAGCACCACCGCTGTTGCCCGGGTTTACAGCTGCATCGGTCTGGATAAATGATTCAAGTGGGAAAATTTCCTGAGATGGGTCATAGCCCAAAATGTTGATGTTTCTCGCTTTGGCACTCACGATGCCGGCAGTTACTGTGCTGGTGAGATTGAATGGGTTGCCCACAGCAAGTACCCATTCGCCCACCTGAAGGTTGTCACTGTCACCCAAAATAATGGATGGCATTTTGTCGGCCTCGATTTTCAGCAGCGCCAAATCTGTTGCGGGATCTGAACCAATCAGCTCTGCTTTGAAACTGCGGTTGTCGTTGGTTGTTACCTCTATCTCGGCGGCATTCGCAATCACATGATTATTCGTTACGATGTATCCATCACCGCTAATAATAACACCTGATCCAGCCGCTTTTTGCTGTTGGGAGTAATACCGCTCACCACCAAAAAACTGACTCCATGGGTTGTAATACTTCTGTGCTTCAAATGTGGTCTTTACGTGTACCACCGCATCCAGAGAAAGCCTTGAGGCTTCGGTAAAGTCAGCATTGTCGGCAGCATTATAAGCAGCATAGTTGCCCGCTACCTGAAATACTGGTGTTGTGGAATCTTTCTCCACTTGCGCCGGAACATCATATATCCATTGCGCGACAAAAAAAGAGGTCAAACCTCCAATAGCAGCTACGAAAAATAAAGAAAAGTACTTTTTCATGTTTCGATTTGTATTTGATGATTTCAACACTTCAGAACAGGACTTGGTTATCATTTCTTACTTTTGTCCTGTTAAATCCTGTTAAGTGCTAATAGCAACTTAATTACAAATGTTGAATAACAAATTTCATACCATCCCGCCTCATGGCTTATAACTTGTGCAATATTGTCAACTTGCTGGCAATATTGGCAGCTTGCAACATATTTATGGCATGCGGAACTGGCGATGGCACTGAAAGTAAATCAACAAGCCCGGAGGTCACGAAAAAGCAGAAGCAAACGCCTGTACCCAAAGCAGAAAGTGCTGCTGAAAGTACTGGTGATGAGGTGTTCAGTCCTGATGACAGCCTGGAATTCAGCAAGTTCTCCTTGGATGATCAACTGCACGCTGACTGGCAGGACAGTATTGACTCTATGGCCTTTGTCGATGAGCTCTATCCGGAAATGGAAGCGTATGATGATTCATTAGAAATGATTGAGGCCGAAGTATATGATGAGCTTGAGGAATATGAAATTTACAACGAGCAACAGCCCAATCCGGAAGACAATTTTGCCGAAAGTCGCTTGGTGCAATCCACACTTGTTAAGGTCATCAGGCCCGGATACCGGGATGATTTCGATAGTGTGCTTGTAGTGATAGAAGACCGACTGAGCATACGCCCTGATCCCGGCGCTGATCAGGTAGTGCTTGAAAAATGGCTATCGCCGGTCAACTACAAAGGCTACAAATTCAATCGACGTAAGCTCATGCTTTATGGGGTGCAGGCGCATCAACCCGTAGGCGTATTCCATTACCAGGATGGTTATTACTTCTCGCTTGGCTCCAAAATGTATATCCTTCAAGAGCAACTGGACTACAAGCCATTCGTAATGCTGCAAGATTCCTTGCTTACCAAATACCTGTTGAGCCATGACCGTCCCTTTTGAAAAGTACCAGGGCACGGGCAATGATTTTGTGGTAATCGACAACCGCAGTGGCCAATTGAGCGGAATTACTACCGAGCAAGTAAACTTTCTCTGCCACAGGAAATTTGGGATTGGCTCTGATGGCCTTATGTTGATTCAAAACTGCGATGAGGCTGATTTCGAAATGGTGTTCTTCAACCCCGATGGTTCAAAATCACTTTGTGGAAATGGAAGCCGATGTGCAGTTGTTTTTGCCGAAAGGCTGGGCTTGGCGGGTAAAGAGGGTAAATTTATAACCACTGATGGAGCGCACAAGTACCGGATATTGGACAGCGAACTGGTGGCAGTCCAAATGCACGATGTGGGTATGCCCGAAGTCAAGGCCAAAAAGCCCTTCCTCAACACAGGCTCGCCTCACCTTGTAATTGAAGTGCCCGATGTAGACCAGATCGACGTGCTGCGAGACGGCCGCAACTTACGTCAATTGCCTGAATTTCAAGCCATGAATGGCACCAACGTCAACTTTGTATCCCCCCTTGGCGATGGCACCTACGGTGTACGCACCTACGAACGCGGTGTCGAGAATGAGACGCTCTCTTGCGGAACAGGAGTTACCGCAGTCGCCTTGGTATTGGCCGCCCAAAGCGGAGTGCCCAGCCCATTGCGCATACATACGCACGGCGGCATGCTCGAGCTGAGTTTTGTGCCAAATGGACAGGGTTTTTCCGATATTTGGCTGCAAGGGCCAGTCAAACATGTGTTTAATGGAACCATAAATGCTTGAGGATAGCAGCATACGCCTGAGGGCCCTTGAGCCAGGTGACCTGAACCGACTCTACCTCTGGGAGAACAATCCGGAAAATTGGAAGGTCTCACACACCCTTGCGCCATTTTCAAGGCATGTGCTCTCTCAATACATCGAAAATGTAAGCGATGTGCATACCGACAAGCAGCTGCGACTGGTTATCGAATTGGTGGAGGACAATGAGCCCATAGGTACGCTCGACCTTTTTGATTGTGATTTTAAAAACAAGCGTGCCGGAATAGGCATCCTCATCGCCGATGCACAGAGCCGGGGCAAGGGACTGGCGTCACGTTGCCTCGATCTCTTGCTGCCTTATTGCTTTGGAACCCTCGATCTGGCCCAGGTGTACTGTAATATTTTGGCTGACAATGAGAAAAGTCTGGCCCTTTTTGAGAAATTTGGCTTCGAAAAAGTGGGGCTGAAGAAATCATGGACTAAGCACAACGGAGTCTTTTATGATGAGTGGTTGCTTCAAAAATTAAAACAATAAAAACTTGAAGAGGAAAGCAGTAAAATGGGGTACAGGCCTCCTCGTGCTCTTGGTTGCAGCGGCACTGGCAATAGGCTACCACTTCTATCAAAGTTTCTTTGCGCCTGTGGTAGACCAAAACATGGCGGCGACACCGCTCTATGTGGCAACCGGCAGCACTCCCGACGACGTGCTCAACTTGCTCGTACACCGGGGAATTGCTACCAAGCGCGAGCTTACCCAACAGCTCATGTCAAAAAAGAATTACGCAGGCGACAAGGTAGAGCCAGGCCGCTACACACTCATAGAAGGCATGTCGCTCAATGCCGTGATCAACCACTTGCGCGGCGGCAGGGGAGAGGAGATGGTGCGCCTCACCTTTCATACTGCGCGCACTTTGCCTGAGCTTGCAGGCCGCGTAGCACGCAATATTGAAGCCGATAGTGCCTCAATCGCTTCACTGCTCACCGATCCGGGCACTGCACGCAAATACGGATTTAACCGCCATACCTTTTTGTCCATGTTTCTCCCCGATACCTACTTTTCAGAATGGGACGAAGATGCCCAGGGCTTCGTGGACAGGATGGCAGCTGAGTACAAAGGTTTCTGGGATGCCGACCGCATTGCGAAAGCAAAAGCCCTCGAATTGACCCAGAGTCAAGTCGTTACCCTGGCCTCAATTGTACAGGCCGAACAGCAAAATCATCCTTCCGAACGGCCTGTAATCGCCGGACTGTATCTTAACCGCCTGCGCAAAGGCATGAGGCTGCAAAGTGATCCCACAGTAGTATATGCCATCGGCGATTTTAGTATAAACCGGGTCCTAACCACGCACTTGGCTTTCAACAGCCCGTACAATACATATCTCTTTTCCGGATTGCCTCCCGGTCCCATCAATATTCCCCAAAAGTCGAGCATCGATGCTGTGCTCAACCCGGATAGCAATGATTACCTTTTCATGTGCGCCAAAGCTGACTTTTCAGGAACCCATGCTTTCGCAAAAACCCTTGCAGAGCACAACCGCAATGCAGCTGCGTACCGCCAGGCACTGAATGAGCGCAAGATTTTCAAATAGTAAGCCCTATCACCAATTCTATTGATGCCAAATATCTTGGCGGGCCAGCAGTCTCAGAAATAGGCCAACTCCTGATTTACCCAGCTAAACCTTCGGGGCTCCACCGGCTTGAGTTGTCGCTCAGCGAGTCGCTTCAGCAGCATGGGCCGCTTCATGAGTTCCTCTCTTGCCTTTTCGGCTTCAGATGTCAGCCCGTTTAAATTGGCGATGTCCCAATCGTTGAGAAGGCCGTTGTAGATGTCAACGTAGTCGTGGGCTGTATACACCCCAAGCGCCTGTGCACAATGTGAAAAGTGCACAAATGCCTCGCCCTGAGGCTCGCCTGATTCGCGCAGGAAGTGCGCGGGCATGGTGATTCCTTTTCGCATCATGTCGTTGAAAGCAATCATGGCTTCGCTGGCATCCATTTCGAAAATGAGCTTCATGAAGTGCGAATAGGCATTCGCATGCCGCATCTCGTCGGATGCGATACGCCCGCAAATCTTGGCCAGCTGACCATTGCCTGATTTCTTGGCGAGGGTTGCAGTGCGGCGGTGCGATACATTGGTGGCCAGCTCCTGAAAGCTGGTGTATACGAAATTCTTGTAGGGATCGTGGGCAATGCCGAGGTCGAAACCATCTGCAATAAGGTATTGGGTTGATACCTCCATCTCGCGCATATTGACAGCACCGCTCAGGTAGAGGTATTTGTTTAAAAGATCGCCGTGGCGATTCTCTTCAGCAGTCCAGCCCCTGATCCACCGGCTCCAGTTGTTGGGGCCGAGCTGGTCAATACCTTCCGTGCACATCAACCATGATTCGTAGGTAGGCAATGCTTCTTCGGTAATCGTATCTGCGATGAGCACCACCCAGAAAGTGTATGACATTTCTTTCGACAGCCCTTGAATCTCTCTCAGGGTCTCCATGAAATCATCAGCGGTAGGGTCTGGGAGCAAGTCGGTTGGCTGCCAGTTTTCAGAAATATCTAAGAGGTATTTGTTCATCAATGGAACCAGACGTTGGTCCAGATCCTGCATAACTTCTAGTCGGGAGAATAAATTCATTCAACAAAGATCGGGAAAATGAGCCTCAATGCGGCCAAACTTCGGCCTTAATATTCCAGAATACCTGCAAATTTTGGTAAGCCGTTAGGAAATTTTGAATTGCCTTTTGCATTCCATGCCACCTTGGATTGCAAATTTAAAATGGCTTAACTTTGACCCGTATTGAAAAATTTATGATCGAAAAATTTCTTTTGGGCAAACATGCAGTCCATAAAGCCATAGTGCTTTATTTTCTTTTTGGAGCAGCCCAATTCTCGCTGGCGCAGCAAGCAATTCCAGAACGTATAGAAAGTGAAATAACACGGCCTTCCATTGAGGCCCACTTGCAATTTTTGGCTTCTGACTTGCTCAAAGGCCGCGACACCCCTTCCGAAGGACTCGATATCGCAGCAAGTTATATCGCAGCACATTTCCACCGCCACGGCGTAAAGCCATTTTTGCCGGAAGGCTATATGCAGGAAGTACGGCTTAAAACCAGCAGCCCGGCCGATGAAGGGAGACTCGAAATAGATGGCGAAACCTACTTCGCACCAGATCAATTCTTGCAATTGGCAGGCGGCAACATGAGCCTTTCGGCAAAAGCGGTATACCTGGACTATGGCAGTGAAGCCGATTTTGAAAAAGCAAAAGTGAAAGGCAAAATCGTGCTGGCGCGCAGTGGAAAGGAAGGCGGTACATCTGCCCGCGATGCATTTGTGGAATCGCGCACTAAACGGCTACGCGCTGAAGAAGCCGGAGCCCTGGCCATCATTGAATTATACAGCTCACCGCAAATGAGCTGGACGATGCTTCAATTTTACCTCAACCAACCCCGCATGGAATTGGATATGGGTAGTGATGAAACTGAAGAAGGCACTGGTTTTCCAGTATTCTGGCTTGAAGATGTGGGCAGCCAAAAACTCGAAAAATTTCGCAAATACAAGGGAGAAGTTTCCGTCAAAATGGCGGGTGCACTTGAGCAAAAAGTGAAATCACAGAATGTGGTGGCATGGGTAGAGGGTAGCCATCCCGAGTTGAAGAAAGAGTTTGTGGTGTATTCGGGTCATTATGACCACGTGGGGATTGGTGTGCCCGATGAAACTGGCGATTCCATTTACAACGGTACCCGCGACAATGCCATTGGAACCATGACCGTGCTCGAAGCGGCTGCATTTATCGCAAAGGAGCCACTTGACCGAAGTGCAATGTTCGTTCTATTCACAGGTGAGGAAAAGGGATTGCTGGGCAGCGAGTGGTTTGTGGCCCATCCGCCCCTGCCATTGAGCGATATTGTTTTCTGCTTCAACAGTGACAACGCGGGCTACAACAATACCGAAATAGCCACCATTGTGGGGCTTACCAGAACCACGGCAGGCCCGCTTATTTCAGCGGCTTGCGCCGATTATGGGCTGGAAGCGATTGAAGATCCGGAGCCCAAGCAAAACCTGTTTGACCGCTCTGATCAGGTGAATTTTGCAAGGGTAGGGATTCCCGCCTTGATGTACAGTCTGGGACTCACGGCCTTCGATGAAGAAGTCAGAAAATATTACCACCGCCCTTCTGACAATCCAGACAGTGTGGATTATGAATACCTGCACCGCTTTACCAAAGCCTACGTGAAAGCTGCGGTCGATATTGGAAATATGCCGGAAAAGCCTTTTTGGCTGCCTGGCGATAAGTATTTCGATGCGGGCGAAGCCTTGTATGCGCCTTAAGCGGTTGTTGCCCCGGCACAACCCTTATCGAACTTGATGCTGAAAGTACTCCCCAAACCAGGCACAGAGTTTACTGTGATTTCCCCTTTGAGACCGGCCATGATTTTTTTGACGGAGGCAAGACCTATGCCGGTGCCACGCCGGTTGTCGCGATCTGTTGTGCCTAAGGTCGTAAACAGGTCAAAGATTTTGTCCCTTTTCTCAGATGCAAAGCCCCGGCCATTGTCGCTTACTGCGATGCTCCAGCGTGTCAGGTTCGACTCAAAACTGAGGTGTATATCCGGTTTTTTGTGGTCGTTGTACTTGATGCCGTTCGAAATCAAGTTGATAAGTACCTGTTGAAATGCTGCACGCTGGGTATATACGCATACCTCTTCTGAAACGCCATGTACGGTAATTTTGGCCTCATGGCGCAAGAGGTTTTTCACTTCCTGCAGAAATGGCAACAGTGCAACAGCTTCCATACTTTCATTGAGCAGACCATCGCTGCTATAGTATTTTAGTATGCCTTCAATCAAGGACTTTAATGTATCCGCTGATTGCATGATCAGCTCCAAATACTTCTCTGAATCTTCATCGAGCTTGAGGTCTTCATTTTCAATCAACATGCTGCTCAGCGCCGATATATTGTTCAATGGGCTGCGCAAATCGTGCGAAACGACATATGCGAATTTTTGCAATTCTTTGTTGTGCTCCTCGAGCTTCTGCTTTTGCTCAATCAACAAACGACTCTTTCTGCGCAGCTCCAGCATGATGACCGCCTGCCTTGAAAGCGATTGCAACACATCTTTTTGAAAGTCGCTGAGCTGTCCGGGTATCTCGTCGATCACACATATGGTGCCAAGGGCGTGTCCATCAGGACTTACCATGGGTGCGCCTGCGTAAAAACGGATGTTGAGATCACCACTTACCAAGGGATTGTCCTTGAATCGGTCATCCTTGGTGGCATTTTTTATCTCCATCACCTCATGAGGGTTGAGTATGGCATGGGTACAAAACGAGACTTCACGGGGCGTCTCAGTGGTATCAAGTCCATAATGCGACTTAAACCACTGTCTTTTTTCATCGATAAATGAAATCACAGACATTTGCGTACCACACACCTGAGCGGCAATACGCGTGAGGCTTTCATAAGCCTCTTCAACTTCTGAATCGAGTATATCATATGCCTGCAATGCCTGCAGGCGCTGATGTTCTGAAAGTTCCTTTGATAAGTTGTCCTGGGT
>DAIRDH010000002.1:6053-20266 GCA_036796255.1 Cryomorphaceae bacterium | reverse complement strand
GCACTGTTGACCGGAGTGCTGAGATAGATGTGCCGGCCATTGTTGAGCCTGATCAGGACAAATGGACTGAAGTCAGTATCGGCGATGATCTTTATGTTTTGATGGTCCTGCGTCCTGAATTCCCCTTTCATGATATGCCCCATTGCGTAGCCGTGCCGTTTTCGTCTGATAGGAGGCAGGGTGCTTACGATTTCCGCGGCGGCTATTTCAGTGTAGAGGATTGACAGACCATAGCTGCCGGAAATCTGAATTTCAGTTGCTGTGAATGTCACCTCATTCGGCTGCATGCTTCGGTAGAGCATGGCAGATACCAGCAGGAGCATTCCCACCAAAATACCAATCCCAATACGCAAGGTCTTGCCCTTTCGGGCAAAATAACTTTTGCGCCAGCGCCAAAGGAAGTAGATGTACGCCAATAGCGGGTAAACACTGATGAAAATTCCCGCAGCATTGCTGCTGATGAGATAGTAAAGGCCCAGCCCGATACCGCCCAAACTCAAGCCAAGCAAAAGATGAAAGCGCCTGAAAAAGGGAATAAACCGCCGCAACTCTTCTTCACTTCTTTGAGAGGCATCCTGGCTGTGGTAGCCACTGAGTATATGCGGAGCATTCTCATGGTTAAGTACCATTGCCAAGAGCAAAAAGAGCAAAGACAAACCTACAACTACCCCGACCATAAGGATCAAATTGAAGTAACAAAGTATCAAATTTATTTTGATTTTCTCATTACGTAGGCTTCCATCCGGTTTTGAAAAGCCAGCTGTATCCCAGATTCTTTGAATTTCGGCCACCGCAAATAGTATCCTTTTGATTTCTTTCTATCTTCGAGCCAACAATGTGCAGCAAATCATTACCCATCCTTATGCTTTTATCTGCCCTAAACTTAATGGCCATGGGGCAGAATAAATGGGGCTTCGAAACCACTGTCAATGCACTCCTGCGCTTTGATGTGGATACTGTAAAGAGTGAGCAGCTCGCGGATGAATTGAATTCCAATACGCCGATACTCCTCGATGCGCGAGAACCGGAAGAGTATGCCGTAAGCCATTTGCGCAATGCGCGATACATAGGATACAATCACCTCGACGACACTGCTCTGGCAGGCATACCACTCGATGCTTCCCTCGTGGTATATTGCTCAATCGGCAAGCGCAGTGAAGATGTAGCGCGCCAATTGCGTGACCGCGGATACACCGATGTTCGAAATCTGTGGGGAGGAATTTTTGACTGGACCAACCGCGGCTTTCCCGTGTACAAGCAAGGCGACGCAGAAGCAAAATATGTTCACCCCTACAGCAGCGTATGGGGCGTATGGATCAATAAACTAGAAAAAAGCTATGAACCACGATAACCTCTTGATGATCTTTGCCAAAAATCCGGAGATAGGCAAGGTTAAAACCAGGTTGGCACGCACCATTGGCGACGAGAAAGCACTTATGATTTACCTCAAGTTGCTAGAACACACCCATGCCATTGCCGACAAGGTATTTTCTGACAAGGCTGTTTTCTATTCGGCACGCGTACAGGAGTTTGACATCCTCGATTACTATAAATTCCCTAAGTTTTTGCAAAAAGGAGATAGCCTTGGCGACCGCATGGACCGCGCTTTTGGACAGGCATTTTCGCAACATTACGAAAAAGTAGTCATCATTGGGTCTGACTGTTATGAACTCAGTGCCGAAATCATTGAAGACGCATTCACTGCGCTCGACAGCCACAATGTGGTACTCGGACCAGCCCACGACGGGGGGTATTACCTGCTCGGTATGGACCGCCACTACTCCCATGTGTTCAAAGATAAAAAATGGTCTACCGCCGACGTGCTGCTCGACACCATTCTAGACCTTAAAAAGCTCAAGTTGAGTTACCAGCTCCTGCCTACACTCACCGATGTGGATGAGGAAAAAGACCTGGGTGTACTGAGAAATTTATTGGTTTAACCCCGACAGTAACCGGGAAAAGTCCGGGCTATAAATGCATACATTTGCTAAAACCGACAGGCAATGAATATTCCCTACACAGACTTGGAGCGTATCGTAATTATTGGTGGGGGATTTGGAGGCCTTCAAGTCGTGAAGCACCTGCCTGAAAAAGAATACCAGGTGGTGCTCATTGACAAGTACAACTACCATTGCTTTCAACCATTGCTGTATCAGGTTGCTACAGCAGGTTTAGATCCGGCCAATATCGGATACCCCTTGCGCAAAGTGTTTCAAGGCAGGCAAAATTTTTATTTCCGCATGTCGGAGGTGAGGCGAGTCGACACAGTCAACAAGTGCATTAATTCTGACATCGGCGATCTCAGTTATGACCATCTGATACTGGCTACCGGAACAGTCACCAACTTTTTTGGTAACAAAGATTTGGAAAAGCGCTCAATGGGCATGAAGACCATCCCTGAAGCCCTGAACATCCGCACATTGATGCTCCAGAATTTCGAGAAAGCCCTCCTTACCGCCGACCTGAAGGAGCGAGAGCGCCTGTTGAATGTCGTAATTGTGGGAGCTGGGCCCACCGGTGTGGAACTCGCCGGTGCCATAGCCGAGCTGCGCAACCATATACTGCCCAATGATTATCCTGACCTCGATTTTCGCCGCATGGGCATTAAGCTTGTTGAGGCGGGCGACAGGGTGCTCTCAGGAATGGCCCAGATTTCATCACAGAAGGCAGAAGAGTTTTTGAAAAAGCTGGGCGTACAAGTGTGGCTCAATACCATGGTGGAAAGCTACGATGGTATGGAAATCAAAACCTCCAAGAAACCCATCCCCACGCGCACCCTCCTTTGGGCAGCGGGGGTGAGAGGCGTCACTCCACTGGGCATTTCGGCAGAGGCTTTCGTGAGAGGAAACAGGCTGGCCGTTGATGAATTTAACAAGGTAATAGGTTACGAAAACATTTATGCCATCGGCGACATCGCATACATGCCTTGCGATGATTACCCAAACGGCCACCCTCAGGTAGCCCAACCCGCCATACAGCAAGGCAAAAACCTAGCGCTCAACCTGGGTCGGAAAAAGAAAGGAGAGGTATGGCGCCCCTTCAAGTACCGCGATCTCGGCTCAATGGCCACGGTGGGCCGCAGCAAGGCAGTGACTGAACTGCCCGGATGGAAGTCGCAAGGTGCGTTTGCGTGGTTTGTATGGATCTTTGTACACCTCATGGCCTTGGTCGGTTTCAGAAACAGGGTGGTGGTGCTCATTACCTGGGTATACAATTTCGTAAACTACAACCGGGATATACGGCTTATCATCAGGCCTTTCAAGCCCTACGGGGAGTCGGCAGATCAGCCTGTGCCTTAGACCCTGAGCCACTTCATTTCGAAAGAGGCTCATTTCTACTCCAGCAATTTGTACTTTAGGTAACACAAATTAACCTGACCCGTGCAACTTTTAGAACAGCACTCAGTCATTATGAGCAAAGAAACACCAGAAACTTTGGATGAAATTCAATTGGCAAAAGCGTGCATTGAAGGCAATGAGCGCGCACAAGCCCAATTGTACCAAATTTTTGGAAAGCAAATGATGGCAGTTTGTATTAGATACGCCCGCGACAGGGACGAAGCGCAGGATCTTTTCCAGGATGGATTCGTAAAAGTGTTCCGGAAAATTGATTTGTACGATGGTACCGGGCCACTGGGCGCCTGGATACGGCGTACCATGGTGAACAATGCCCTGGACCAAATCCGGAAAAACAAACGCGAGGCGAAACAGGTCGATGCCTTCAAAGATGAGTACCTCTTCAACCATGAGGATCAGATAAACCCTTTTCAGGAAGATGACAATCCCATTCCGGACAGGGAGAAGCTAATGGACCTGGTCGCAAAAATGCCGCACGGTTACAGAACCGTTTTTAACATGTACGCCGTAGAGGAGTACTCGCACAAAGAAATTGCAGATGCACTCGGAATTACGGAGAGCACCTCAAAGACACAATACAGAAAAGCAAAAGCGTACATGCGCAACTTGATAGAGAACGAATTAAACCGAACTACGCGTGAGTAAAGACATGTTTGATTTGAAAATTGGCGAATTGCTCCGCCAGGCCGAAGCACCCGTGCCGGCCGGTGCGTGGGATGCTATACGCGCTCAAATCGCCCCGCCCGCCTCGCCGCCATCTCTCGGTTTTGGCGCAGCCGCTATGGGTGCAGCCATACTTCTGGGATCTTTGGTAGCTTATAGCAGCATGATGCATGATGCAGATGCCGCACTTGCACCGCGTACATTGAGTACTTCTTCGGCAGTAGAGCCAATGAAAGCAGAAACACCGACGGAATTGGGTGTGCAAGCCGAAAACAATGTCGCTACGTGGAGCAGTGTAAGCGAACAGGTACCAGCCACCGACCAAATGGCACCAAACCCCAAACATTCAGCAGCAGCGTCAAGCATTCTTGATGAATTAAATGCTGATGACCAATACAATCTGGAGGATCAAGATAGGGCCAAGGCACTTTCGGCGAATGAACTGGTGATCACACCAAAAATGGCACCCCAGCTCCCCGAGACCCTGCCGCCGGCATTGAGCGTTCAATCCTTTGTTAATAGCGATCAGGTCAATACACCATCAGCCGATGTGAACGCAGCCGAGAGCCTTACAGCCTCTATCAAGGCTACCAACCTGAGCGGTTACGCTCCGTTTGAAATAGATTTTAGAGCCATGGGCAATTTTGACCAGGTCGATTGGGATTTCGGGCCTTTTGGCAAATCGCAGCAAGCGCACGTAACCCGCACATTCGATAAGCCTGGCTACTACACTGTAATGCTGACGGCTTATAGTGCCAATCAGCGCGAAATGGTAACCGACATGGTGACCATAGAGATCCATGAAGGCTCTAACCTTGTGGTACCTGACAGCTTTACGCCAAATGGCGACGGCATCAACGATTCCTTCAAAGCGGAGGGGGTAAATATTGAAAGCTTTGCCATGATGGTAGTCAATGCCAGCGGCAAAGTGGTTTTTGAAACCAACAACATCAATGAAGCCTGGGTGTACAGTGGGGGTCGACTCACCTCCATGGAGGCATACTTCGCGGTGATCAAAGCCCGCGGTGTGGATGGCAAAAATTACAGCATCAAGCAGCGTATCAACATCATTCCTTGAGGCCTGTGCGCGCCTTCCATGAGAAATACATGGCCACAAAGGCATTGTAATCAGCTACGCCGGCGCTCACACCCTGGAGCTTCAGGTAGCTGTCGTTCATTCGGGTAGAGGTTTCTGGAAAGTAGGGCTTGTGCTTGGTACTGCGCTCCCAGATTGCCATGCGGTCAGCCTTGAGCGCTTCGGGAATGGCTTCAGCAAGTTTGGCAATATCCTCCGCCCCATAAGCTTTATTGACTTCCCTGCCAAGGCCCCGCCACAAAGCATACTCCGCAGCATATTGCGCCAGTGGCTCGCCACTCTGCAGGCAGGCCAGGTAAGCGGTGAAGTTGGCCTCTGCCTCGCTGCTTACGCCAAAGGCATGAGCCATTTCATGCGCCGCAGTGAAGGTGCGTTGCAGCGCCCCCAATGCCGATTCTACATTGGCTTCGCCCGTCCAGGGGTTGTAAATGCCAGCGATACCAAGCCGCCGCAATGCACCTTCCGGCCTGAGATAGCGGGTGCTCACTTGCGCTGGCCCCGGATAGCCCAGGGGTGACAATACGGACGCAACCCATCCTGCAATCTCGGCTTCGGAATAGGAAAACGGCATGGCTTCAATATGCGGCAGGCTGTCAATGCCGGGAATTTTGCTCCGCTGCTCCATGGCGCGGTCCATCACACTGAGGTAGGCCCTGGCGAGATCCACTTCAGCAGGAGACTTGTCCAGATTCATCCGCGCACCCATGCCGGGATCCAAATAGTTGAAACCCCAGAGCATGAGAAAAGAAGCAACAAGCCCTCCAAGCAGATTCATCAGCCGCCTGCCGAAAGTAAACCAGGTATCGCGCACCTTCCATTTTCGCGGAAAGCGCCATACCATCCACACGAGCACCATAAAGATCATGAGGTAGTAACCCGGAAGTGGAAGCCATTGAAATGCTGCCGACTGAAAGCTGCGAATGAAGGGAAAGGCTTGTTCAAACCAGAGCTCCTCATAAAGCCCGGGAAAAGCACCAAAAGCAAAGCGCAGCGCCAATGCCACCAGGAGCCAGATGAGCCCAAAGTAACGGTTGGCAATGCGCCGTGCTTTCATAAAGTGCTATTCTTTGAGGTCGTGAGGAGCGGACTCCAGGGACTTGATGCCCATTTCATAAAACAGGAATGCCCAGATGTCGGTTTGCTCATCGATTACTTTGCTCAGGGGCTTGCCGGCACCGTGGCCTGCATCCGTCTCCACGCGAATCAGCACAGGGTTTTCGCCACCATGGGCTTCCTGCATCCTTGCGGCAAACTTAAAGGAATGCGCGGGCACCACGCGATCATCATGGTCGCCAGTGGTTACGAGGGTTGAAGGGTAGCTTGTACCGTCCTTGAAATTGTGCAAAGGAGAGTAAGCATACAGCGCCTCAAATTGTGTTTGGCTGCTATCGGCACAGCCGTATTCAGGAATCCAACCTTTGCCCACTGAGAAGTGGTGAAAGCGCAACATGTCCATCACGCCAACGGCTGGCAGTGCCACTTTGAAGAGCTCCGGACGCTGCGTCATCACTGCACCTACCAGCAAGCCACCATTGGAGCCGCCGCGAATGGCCAGTTTAGAAGATTGGGTGTATTTGTTGTCAATCAGGTATTCCGCAGCGGCGATAAAGTCGTCAAACACATTTTGCTTTTTCAGCAACATGCCTTGCTCGTGCCAGCTTTCGCCAAATTCACCTCCGCCCCTAAGGTTGGCAAGCGCATACACACCACCATTTTCCAATAGCAAGATGTTGGCTACGCTGAAGCTCGGGCTGAGGCTTACATTGAATCCTCCGTATGCATAAAGCAATGTTGGGTTGTCACCGTTGAGCTCAAGCCCTTTCTTGTGAACAATAAACATGGGAATTTCTGTCCCATCCGCACTTTTGTAGCGCACCTGCTTCGACTCATACGCTTCAGGGTCGAATTGCAATTCTGATTTGTTGAAGAGTGTAGACTCGCCCGACTCAATGTCGTACTCCATAATGGTAGGCGGGTAGGTGAAGGAGGTGAAAGAATAAAACAGCGTTTTGTCTTCCTTCTTGCCACTGAAGCCACCCGCAGTGCCCGGCAGGGGAAATTCTATGGCCTTGCGTCCGCTGCCATCGTTGTTGTAGCGGTACACCGCCGAAGCCGCATCTTTCAAGTACTGTGCAAAGAGGTATCCACCGCCGGTCGATACGTCAACCAGGGTTTCAGTTGTTTCCGGAATGATGTCCTTCCAGTTGGACTGCCCATAATTGGCCGGGTCTATGGCCACGAGGCGGTAGTTGGGGGCGTCAATATCGGTGGTAGCAAGGAACTTGCCGTCGATATGGTCTACCACACTGGTTTTGTTCTTATAGGTGCTGCACATTTTAACCAGTGGGCCATCTTTTTCCAGGTTTTTGAAATAGGTCTCGTAGCCATCTGTTCCGCTATTGGCGTACATAAAGAGATATTTGCTATCCTCAGAGACGTTGCAGAAGTGGTACAGGTTGGGATTGTCCTCATTTCTGTAAAATAGCGCGTCTTCTGATTGTGGGGTGCCCACCTTGTGATAGTAAATGCTGTGGTCTTTATTATCACCTGAAAGTTCGGCGCCCTTAGCTGGTGCGGGATAACGGCTGTAGTAAAATCCGTCACCATGCCATGATGCACCTGAAAATTTCACCCATTCGAGTTTGTCCTCCAGCTCTTTATTGCTCGCCACTTCGCGCACCCTGATTTCCATCCAGTCGCTGCCGGCCACTGATTGGCTGTAAGCGATGTACTTGTTGTCCTTCGATGCGCCGAGCAGATTTACTGACACCGTGCCACTTTCCGAAAGGGCGTTGGGATCAATAAATACTTCCGGCTCGCCATCCCTCCCTCTCTGGAAATAGATCACGGCCTGATTTTGCAGGCCATCATTTTTTGCGAAAAAGTAATGCTCACCTACACGCCTTGGAGAGCCCATACGCGGGTAGTTGAACAAGGCAGTAAGGCGCTCGTTGATCGCTTCGCGGTAAGGGATTTGGGCGAGATAATCCTGGGTAACCTTGTTTTGTGCTTTCACCCACGCTTCTGTTTCAGGTGCGTTGTCGTCTTCAAGCCACCTGTAGGGATCGGCCACTTCGGTGCCGAAATAGGTGTCGACCACGGAATCTTTTCGCGTTTCAGGATAGGAGAGGGCAGTGCTGTTGGAATCCATCTGATCAGTATTGGTACAGGCCAATAACACCGCAAGGGGTGCAAGGAAAATGATTTTCTTCATAAGGTAGGGTGACTAAGTGAAACATAATTGATTGGGGGCAAGATACATCAGCAGCCGGGTATTGGCCAAATAGCATACAGGTGTGGATGTTAATTTTTTAAAATCGGCTTCATTCAATCCGGTGCTTTGCGATGGTAAAGAAAAATTGTCAGGGCCATAAATGGAATGGCAAATACCAACCACCCTGTGCATATCACCACCATCCACAGCGCGCCAGGCTTAATGCTGATAAGTTGCCATACCGGTGCGATGGATAGAAAAACCACTGCAAGGCATCCGCACATAAGCAAAATGCGGGAAGCCTTAGGGCGCTTTGACACCAGTGCGGCGCCCACCACGATCACCAAGCCCGTAAGCGTGGTAAGCAAAGCTCCCCGGCGCAGGTAGGTGGCAGTAGGGTGCACCGAGTCCAAATCTTCAGCTTGCAGATTGACAGCCAGCCCCGAAAGCCACCACAACACACCCGACATAGGAACCATGAGCCCACCAGTAAGGGCGACAATGTAAAATGCCAACTGGTACCATGAGCTACCTTTCAATGCCTTACCAATGGATAGAGGAAAAAAAGATCAATATCAACTTTAACCTTTTGAGAAAACCAGCAGTTCTTAAATAAGCATGTTCGAAATTACCAGGCTTCATCTTCATCGTCATCACCCAAAATGAGCAAGGCCTCTGACAATTCGCCCATGGCTTTAATGTCATTCTTCTCAGCTGCGAGTTTGTGGCCCTTGCGGTATACCTCGATGGCCTCTTTGGGCTTGCCGGCATCTTCCAGCAACTTGCCGAGCTGGTAATAGGTCGCAAGGTAATGAGGGTCAATATCTATGATCTTCTTGAATATGGCAATGGCCTTTTTGGGCTCTTTGTCTTTGCGGTACTCAAGGGCTGCAGCGTAGTTCAAAAAAGTGTCGTCCGGATTCTTCTCAAGCATCTCTGCGATAAGCTCCTGGCGGTTTGTCGTTATATTGTTCATTGTAGGCGATTCGAATAAGGGGGATAAATGGCCGTGAATATGGTCAAAATTAACAGGATTATCGCGGTTTTCATAACATATCAACCAATTCTTCGTGATAAGTTTTCAACGGGCTTTAATTTCCGCTGTAGCTGCAATGACAGGCCATCTGGCCCTTAGGCGGCTTCGATGAATTTCATCATTCCAGGCAAGTCGGAAGGATGAAACCACGTGATTTCTTCGTCTTTGCGCAGCCATGTTAATTGTCGCTTTGCATAGCGGCGGCTGTTGCGCTTGATGAGGTCTTTGGCCTCCTCGAGCCCATACACGCCATCAAAATGTGCAAAAAGTTCGCTGTAGCCAACCGTTTGCAGCGCCTGCAAATGCCGGAAAGGCTGAAGGTCCCTTGCTTCATCCTCCAATCCACGAACAAACATATCGTCTACGCGGGCATTGATGCGGGCGTAAAGTTCAGCCCTCGGAAGCTCCAGCCCTATTTTTATGGCGCGAAAGGGCCGCACTTTGCGTGAACCTTTTTGCAGCTCAGCCATGGCCTTGCCACTGCTGCGCAGCAACTCTATGGCGCGCATCAGGCGCATCGGATTGTGCTGATCAACAATGGCGTAGTGCTCTGGATCGAGCGCTTTTAGCTTCTCTTGCAAGGGTTCAATGCCTTTTTCGGCAAAAATAGCATTGAGCGATGCGCGCAATTTCGGATCGGAGGGCAGGTCATCCAGCCCTTCGAGAAGCGCCTTGATGTACAATCCCGAGCCGCCTGCCACGATGGGCAGCACTTGCCTTTGAAGCAAATCGTCTATCAGCCTCAGTGCATCCCGTTCAAAATCTCCGGCGGAGTAGGGGTCGTGAATGGAGAGCGAGTTGACGAAATGGTGGGGTATACCTTGCATCTCATGCCCATAAGGCTTGGCCGTGCCTATGCCCATCTCCCGGTAAAATTGTCTTGAATCGGCTGAGATGATTTCGGCCTTCAGCATTTGGGCGAGCGCAACGCCAACACCTGTTTTGCCGGAAGCAGTGGGACCTTGAATCACGATGATGTCGCCTGGCTTCATGCCTTTGCGTTTTCAGCGAAAGCTGTCTTCATCAAAACTGCCGAAGCTGTCGAGGTCTTCTTCGTCAAAGTCATCGTCGAAACCTCCCATCACATCCTCGTCTATATCCAGGCCTTCACCCATGCTCTCCACCATGCCTTTCGAATACTCGTCGGGCGCATCGCCCACACTCAACACCACGCAGGGGTAAGCCGCGTCGGCGTCGGCCTCCGAGATGGTGACAAGCTCCACATACCATATCCACATTTTCAAAAAGTCGTAGAGGTATAGCAGCTTATCTCCCTCTTGTACTGCCATTTCCCGCAAGAGGGTGGCCTCCATGCTGTGCACCGGATCGGCACCCGGTTCTGAAAAGTCCATCAGGGCTATTTCCTCACCCTTATCCCAATCCTCGTTGCTGAGGTAGAAGGAAGCCATTTCCCTTCCGGAAAAGGAGAAAGCTTTCATAATGGCCTCGTGCAGCTGCAAAAAAGTCGCCTCGGCATCAATCTCAATGTCCCGAAAAATGTGCTGCGGGCTGTCCAACAATATGCGAAATCGGTAGGTCTTCATGTCTTTTCGGGCCACAAAGCTAAACATCTCCGCGCACTTAAAAGCTCGACCGCCCAAAACCTGTCATTCGAGCCATTTTATTCGATTCATTTACAAGTGCAAGCTGAGCACGATTTAATACGTGAACAATGCTTTTTGTAAGGAGTGCAAGAGACTGTAAGTTGTTATTTGCCGCTGTAAATGAATCAATTCACATTTTTATTTTGATACAAGAAATGCAAACCTATGGTGCAGCCTAAATCCGCATTTCGAATTTTTTCGCCCACATTTTTGCTGGTTACAGCCTTGCTGACCTTTTCAAATTCAGTAATGGCACAAGACAATTCTACAGGAAACTGGCTCATGTATTTCGGCAGCCACAACCTGGGCAAGGGTTTCAATTTGCACAACGAAGTACAACACCGAAATTACAATGCCATTGGCGACCTCCAGCAATTGATGCTGCGTGCAGGCCTTGGTTATAACCTCACGCCAGGCAACAACAACATCCTTGTGGGCTATGCCTACATCGTTCACAACCCATATCCGGATGTGGATGGTGATCCGCGCAGTTCATTTGGCGAACACCGCACATGGCAGCAATTCATCCAGCGGCAGCAGGCAGGCCGCGTCTTATTCCAACACCGATACCGGGCCGAGCAACGCTGGTATGCCGACAAGGAAGGGGAGCTTCGACTGCGCTATTTTCTCGGACTCAATATACCGGTCAATAAACCCCAGATGGACGATGGTGCCGTATACCTGTCCCTGTACAATGAAATTTTCCTCAATGCCCAGCCTAATTTTTTCGACCGCAACCGGTTATACGCTGCGCTGGGATATGTGGTGAAAAAGAACCTGCTGCGCATCGAAGTGGGCTACATGAACCAGCGCCTTGAGGATGCACCACTATATGCAACCTATAGCCGCCCTCAGTTTCAAATCGCAATATTCAACAGCTTACCCCAATTTTTCAACAACAATTAACCCAAACAAACAAAACAAATGAAAACCAAAATGATGATGATTGCCGCTGCAGCGCTTGTAGCAGTTGGCTTGAGCAGCTGCCAGGCTCCCGCTCCGAAAATGGAAGAAACCTCAACCGATACTCTGGTAGCTGAGGTAGAAACACCAATCCTCACTGAGGCTGAAGTGAATGCTGCCCAGCAAGCATGGTGCGATGCACTGGTAGAAATAGGCCGCCGCTATGATGCGGGCGAGGATTACCGCGCTTACGCAGAGCAAGTGATCCGCGATGCCTACGATTACGAAGATGGACAAGTATTCTTCAGGCCTACCCTGGCCTGGGGTGACCAAACCTTCCGCAAAACCAAAGAAGGTGCCCTCGCTTACTTTGTAGGTGGCGACGACAACTTTCCAAATGACAAAGGCTTTGCGCTGAAAGGATGGCAGGAAGTGCGCTATGACAATGGATCGCGGGGCGCAGATGGCGTCATGATTCACGGCAACCTCGGCATTACGATGGGCAATGTATACCTCACCGACAAGGAAGGTACAGAGATCTATGTGGACAAAACCTTCGTTTTCCGCAAGGACGACCTGGGCGCAGTGCGACTTGTGCTACACAAGTCTTCATTGCCACACAATCCTTAAATCCCGATTGAAACCACAAACAAAAAAGGGAGTCCGTTTGGGCTCCCTTTTTCGTTTGCTTTTTAATAGTGAGATCTTTTAGTCCCGTCAAGGGTGATTCCGTTTTTGATTTCCATAGGAAGGGTTAGCCCATCAGGAAGGCTCGCGTTTGGTTCAATGGTGATGCTACCTGCAATATCATCTTCCATAGTGCCTTCGATCACCCATCCTGTTTTAAGCTCCACCTTCAGGGTGCCTTTGCGTGTGCCTTCCAGAAAATACGTGGCTTCCATCCCTTGCAGGTCGCCGGTGGCATTGTCAGGGTCAACGCTGATCACTGCCGCCACATCGATCATAGCATACTCCCCTTCAGTCGAGGCCAGCGTATACGTGTTTTCGATGATCAGGGGCATGCCTGAATCCGACAATTGTGTCTTTGTCCATGTGTCTCCCTTTTTCAAAGCCTTTCCGGGAAAGAAGTTCAACCCGCGCTCAAGGTTGCGTGCGAGACCATCCTCACCAAAGCTGGCAGAAATCTGTTCGGCCATCGGGTCCGTATTGCCTTCGGCATCGGTGCTGATGGCCTCGATCATCTCTTCGAGCCCTGTAACTTCACCGATATTGCCATCCTTGCTGATGCGCGCTTGAAACTTTTTCTGAACCACTTTGGCCAAAACGGCACCCATGGGATTGCTCGTATCAGCACTGCTGAACAGCTGCTCCTGGCCCATTCCTGAAAAGGAGAGGCTGATATCGTCATACCACAACTCGTAAAGCCCGTCGCCCTCGCCTTCTTCGTTCAGTTTGAAATAGGTGGTGGAACCCGCATTGCTGGTGTAAACCATTTCCTGACCCATCATTGTTTGCTTGGTCACGCTGCTTACGGAGTTGTGCTGTCCGTATACCTTGCCTTTCTCCAATGAAAAATTCAATTCTGTTTTTGATGCAGGCGCAAAGGCCAAACCAAGGCCTACAACAAGGGTAATCAATGTCTTCATGCTTTCTTTTTTATTGAGGCCCGAAGTACGGAAATTTCTTCCAACCCATGACCTGATTTTTGATGAACGGCACTACAATTTGCGGGCCACACACAGCCCTCTATCTTGCAAAAGTGAGCCGCAGCCCCGCGTTTACAAAAAAGGTATTGCTCTTAAAATCGGTAAATCCACCAAGGTCATTGCCTGTGGCAGTATTGCTCAAGCCAGCCTCGTAACCAACATCGATGAAGAAAATGGCAATATCCAAGCCCACACCCGCCTGTGCACCCCATTGGGAATTGTTCCAGTCTACAGCCTCGTTGCTCTGCCCGCCTGAAAATTCCGTTTTGGTGAGAAACATCAAAGCTGGCCCCGCAAAAACCCTGAGATTCATGAAAGGTTGCGCGCCTGCATCTACAAAACGAAAACCGAGCAGCATGGGGATGATCACGCCATTGATGGTCTGGTCAAAATTTGTAGCGCCCACCACACTGTATTGCGTGCTGCGCGAAAACCAGGCAAGTCCTGGCATAAAGTGCAGGCGGTTGCCAAATATGGCACTTCCACCCACCTGAACGCCAAGCCTTGCTTGAGTGCTCACACCATCCGGAGCTTTGGATACATTGCTGAAATTGGCGCCCATAAAAGGCCTGATTTCAAACTGGGCATATGCCGCAGAGATTCCTAGCGTACATAAGAGAGATATGGTGAAAATGATTTTTTTCATGGCTGTTGCTTTGTACAAAGATAATGCT
>DAIRDH010000002.1:0-5953 GCA_036796255.1 Cryomorphaceae bacterium | reverse complement strand
CGTTGCGCTGGGCATTCGCCCTGCGCCAATGAAATGCTGCTTCAACTGTTTGGCCCTTTCAAATGGCCTGTTGAACCTTTACAATTCCACTTCCACCTGGTTGCGCAGCAAATCCTCAATCGACTCCCGTCGCGTGATGAGCTGGGCCTTGCCCTTGTGCACCAACACTTCCGCCGGGCGAAAACGGCTGTTGTAATTGTTGCTCATGGTAAAGCAATACGCCCCCGCATTGTGAAAGGCCAGAATGTCGCCCTCGTGAATTTCGGGTATCAAACGGTCATTGGCAAAGGTGTCGGTTTCGCAGATGTAGCCCACCACGGTATAGATGCGCGGCTTGCCCTTAGGGTTGCTCACATTGCTGATGTGGTGGTAGGCATCGTAAAACATGGGCCTGATCAGGTGGTTGAGACCTGAATTGACCTGCGCAAAAACCGTGGCAGTGGTGGTCTTGGTCGCATTGACTTCGCAGAGGAAGTAGCCCGACTCGCTCACGAGAAACTTGCCCGGCTCAAACTCCAGCTGCAACTCCTTGCCGTAATCCTTGCAGAAATCTGCAAACATCCTGGTCATCTTGACCCCGAGCTCCTCCACATCGGTGCTCATGTCATTCGGCTTGTAAGCCACTTTGAAACCACTGCCAAAATCGACGTAGGTCAAATCCTTAAAGTCGCGCGCCACGTTGAGCAGCAACTCCGCACCACGCAGAAACACGTCCACATCGAGAATATCGCTTCCCGTATGCATATGAAGGCCTTCCACTTTTACTCCCAGGCTTTTCACGAGGCGCTCAAGGTGGCGGGTCTGGTGTATGCTTACGCCAAATTTTGAATCGATGTGGCCCACAGAAATCTTCGAATTGCCACCGGCATTGATATGCGGATTGAGCCTGATGCACACCGGATAGCTTCCGCCAAATCGCGCTGCAAATTGCTCGAGAATATTCAAATTGTCGATATTGATGCGCACCCCTAGTTCAGCAGCTTCGGCAATCTCAGCAATCGACACCCCATTGGGGGTGAAGATAATGTCCTCAGGTGCAAAGCCGGCTTTGAGCCCCAGCTGCACTTCCTGAATGCTCACCGTATCCAGCCCGCTGCCCAGTCCTTTGAAAAACTTCAAAACATTGATGTTGTTCAGCGCTTTACAAGCGTAGTTGATCTTGACCTTCGAATGCGCAAATGCCTTTTGCAAGCGTTTGTATTGACGCTCCATCACAGCGGTGTCATATACATACAGTGGACTGCCAAATTCTTTGGCGAGGGAGGTGGCTTCAATGCCACCAATGTGCTGAGGTGCGCTTGTTTTACTCATATTGATTTTTAAAGCCTGCAAAGATACGTCCTTTGGGCCTTACCTGAGCAGCTTACGAGGGCTGCAACCGAAAATATTCCGCTTTAGACTTACAGGATTACCGAAAGTCAATATGCTTTGAGCAATTTACCGCAACAAGGTCACATGTCCGCTGTACACTTCCACCCGGGCATTGTCGGGCGGAAGCAAGGCCACGCGCCACAGGTATATTCCGGCTTCGGCATAATAGGCGCTACCGGCCACCGAACCATTCCACCTCGACTTGATGTCATTGCTTTCAAATACCAAACCCCCGAGCCGGTCGTAAATTTGAAACTCAAAAGCGTAATCATCATAGCCCACCATCGCGGGATAAAACAAGTCGTTAATCCCATCCCCATCCGGACTAAAAGCATTCGGGACGTAAAAGTGTTGGTTTGGCTCCAGCTCAAATTCCTGGCAGGTCTCATTGACACACCCCTCCGCGTCGCGCACCTCAAGGCAAGCCCTGTACAAAGAGCCCATCACTCCCCTGGGACTAAAATTGACATTGGCTCCGGTACCACCCCCCAAGGTTCGATCCGGCCCTCCCGAGTCATCCAATTGCACAAATTGCCAGCTGTAACTGAAACCATCGCCCTGTTCAGTCGCGCTGAAAAGCAGGACTTCATTGCCTTGCAACGCTCCTTGACTTTCCCAGTCGAAATCGGCCAAAGGCAGCGCAATATCTTCAATGGTCACGCTTCCTGCTGCAGCGCCATTGCAGCGCGCATCGGTCAGGTCGGCAAGCGTATATATGCCCGCCGCATTTGCCGTAAAGGCGAATGGGGGAGTATTAAAAACCAGTGTCTCCACAAAAATGCCATCGCGCAATAGGCTCGCTGTGAAGGGCAATCCTCCGACTATATCCACTTCTACATCAATTGCATCTCCGGGGCATCGACGGTAGGTACCCTCAAGAGAGGCCTCTGGTGCTTCCTGTATAGTCACACCCACCAGGGTACTGCTGCGTCCGCACACACCCCGATCGACGGAATAGCGGTAGGCGCCTGGATTGTCAGTACCGGGAACAAATATGCCGCTTGCCATCTGCCCGTCCAGTGTGGTCCAAACCCCATCTGTATCGGGCTGGCCACCAAGCACATCAATCAGATCGAATGCGAGGTCGTTGCTGCAGGCCTGAATCGTGCCGGGGCTTCCACTATTTGGCAATGCCTGTACCACGATGGAAGCACTGCCACTCGCGCTTCCAGCACACAACGCTGTACTTACCGTAAGCAATTCAAATACGGCGCTGGCAGCAGGTATTATATTCACGTTGAAATTATTGCCCACAGCAATGACTGAAAATGTGGCATTGCCGTCACTGTATGTCAAATTAAATGGGCCATCACCTTCGAGATCAAGACTGAGACTCACCGATCCTCCCGCACAGATGCTGTCACCGCCACTCAGCACCGCCGATACCGGACAAATGCAGGCCTCGGTACCGGCAAAAACAAGGGTTTCGCAGGCATTGCCGTCCCTGACACTAAAAGTGTAAGGGCTTCCCGCAGCAATGGCCGCGCTTGTAAATGTATTGGCGAAAATACTGCCATTGAGTCCGATAACCTCATAGCTGCCCGGCAATCCTCCACCAATTGGGAGGCTTAGGCTGTATTCACCTGCATCGTAATCACAATTCACTTCCAAAGGACCGGCCACCAGGGCTGGCGCAGGAAGTACCTCAATGGTGTAGAGTGTATCGCAGCCACCCGCCACGTTGATGAGGCTTTGGTATGTGCCAGCGGTATCCACCGCAGTGCCGTCCGGGAGCACCACATTTCCGCCTTCGCAGATGTAGCGCTCCAGCAATACGGATATTTCGCTGGCCAGGTGAAGGGTGATGCTATCAGTATCGCTTCCGCAAATATTGCCCGCAGTAACGCTGTAGTTTCCCGGACTGCTTACAAAAATGTCTTCGCCCAGCTCTCCCGTACTCCACACGTAATCTTGCCCGCCAAATGCTGTAAGCAAAGTGATCTGGCCTTCGCATATAGAATCTCCTTCACTGCTTACAATACTGGCCACAGGCAATTCGCCTTCTATGAGCACTTCGACCGTATCGCTCACCACGCTTCCGCAAATGTTGCTGCCACTGAGGCTGAGCAGCACAGTTCCGCTTTCATTTGCAGCAGCGGTGTAGCCTGTTTGGGGATTGCTGGGATCATCGAAAGTACCCGTGCCTCCGCTCCAAGCCACATCGCTGAGGCTGCCGCTGATGCTTCCATCAAGTTCAAAAATGGCTCCGGGGCATATGCTGCCTCCATCGCCCGCATCAACCGTCACGGGTTCAGGATTGCCACTTGCCACAAGGCTCACATCATCGAGGAAGAGCAACTCATCGCGCCTGTTGAGCGCTATGCTCAGGATAAATCCAAAGCTTTCCGCGCAGGCGGGTACATCATAAGTGAAAAAGTTTTCAGTGATGGCCAGGCTGATGTCACCACCCCCGCTCACAATGGTTTGGGGCGCCAGTACTACGCCATCAATGATGGGTCGAAATAGCAGGTTCTCACCTTCATCCCAGCCCGAGCCCGTGCAGTAAGGTCTGCGGGCGCCATACCAAAATTCAAGCACTTTAGGGCTGCCGGGATAGGCGCTGAGGTCTACTTCTTCAAAGGTGAATGTGTTGTCAATGACGGCACCATTGCCCGTGCCACCTGCAAAGCAGCTGCCACCGGCAGGATCGGTGCCACCCACCACCATCGACTGAGTGCCCGAGCGATAATTTAAGGGCAGTATGGCCTGGTTCATCGCTTCTACATTGGCGCCAGTGTCGGTGTATTCCCAGTTATTGTCGGGGCTGGGCTCACCTCCCTGAAAGGCGATGCTGAGCTGAGCGTGCGCCAAGGGCATGCACAGAATGCCGGCAAGCATGAGAAAGAATGAACAAGCGTGATGTGCCTTCAATGGTTGAGCCTTATTGAGGTGGCAAAGATAACAAAGCCATAGTTGGGATGCCCATTTAATTGCAGCCCACAAGGCGGGCTACACCAACTCCAAAGTTTCTGTAACAGCCTCAGCTGCGCGCAGCCCTGAGCGCAACGCCGCATCAATACTGCCATTGAGCAGGTAGTCGCCGGCGAGGTACACATGGCTGCCGAGTTGGGTCTGCTCAGCGGGAATGTCATTGCGCGGCATTGCCACCACAGGCAGGGCATAGGCTATGCGGTAGGTTTTGATGTGGCGCAGGTCACCGGGCTTGCAGCGCAACAAGCCGGCGAGCGCCTCAGCGACCTGCAGGTGCGTGGATTGCGCACCATCGCGCACCGTAACGCTCCACAACGATTGGCCCGCAGGGGCATAGCCTGGCTGCACCTCATCAAGCCGGCAGTAATTGTTGATCGGGCTGCTGCGTCGCGCATCCAGACCTATGGTGCGCTTCATGCCTTTCAATTTATCGCTGCCCGCAAAATACATGGTCACGGTACTTCGGTATTCCATTTGCTGGTCCATCTGCGGCAGTATGCGCTTGGGGTCGCAAGCGATAATGACTTTTTTTGCAACGATATTTTCGCCGGATTTGAGGCCAAGCACGCCCTCCTGACTTACACTTTCAACGCCACTTTTAAGCCGCAGCTCAGTTTTGTGGAGCCGGGAGGCCAGTTGCTCAGGCAGGGCTTGCATCCCATTTGCCGGAAGGCCTGCACCCCCGAGTGCGAAGTAGCGAAACACATAGCGGAACATGGCGGCGGGAGTGGCGAGCTCCCTTTCCAGAAAAATTCCCCCGAAAAAGGGCTGAAAGAAGTTTGAAATAATGCGCGCAGAAAATCCAAGGCTTTGTAAATAATGCATAGTGCTTTGGGCCTCGCCATCAAAGACCTCATCGCTGCCCCGTTTTTGCAGCTTGCGGGTGAGCTGCCACATTTTAATTTTATCCTTGATGCTGCCCACACGCGAAAAAGTCATTTCGAGCATCTTCCCTTTGTCGCGCAGCGGGTCGGCTATGGCGAAGCTTCCCGATCCATCAGTGATGAGCGCACCGGAAGCAAATTCCTGCATGCCCAGAGCCTGCATGTCAAAAACTTCATTGGCTTTCTCATAGGCCATGAGCAAGACCTGAAACCCATGGTCGAGCTTAAAGCCCTCCACCTCATCGGTCTTGATGCGCCCGCCCACCCGGTCGGTCGACTCGAGTAGCAGCACCCTAAATCCTTTCCGTTCACATTCTACCGCTGCGGCAAGCCCGGCAAGGCCCGCGCCAACAATGGCAATATCATATTCGGCCTGGTCTTTATCCATAACAAATCAATTGGGCGGCCAAATTACTAAAACCCGCCTTCACGCTTTCAAATCACATAAATTGGATTGAGCACGATGAACAATCACCGATCCAGGTAGCCGTATTCTTGCTCAGATTGCAATTCAGGCCCATGGTACTCGCCATGCCTTATCACCACCCACACCATCCAGATCACTGCCAGGGGCGACAGCCCTGCAGTGAGCATCACCATGCCCATAAACATCTCCAGCGCTGCGAAAATGGTGTACACCAAAAGCAAAGCAGAGACCGCTGCAACCGCTATCATATCGTGCTTCATAAAACAAAAACAAACAGCAATCAGAAAGGTTGCCGACTTAATTGCACTTCTTAAATCTAGCCACTTGGAGTTAGCCACTG
>DAIRDH010000001.1:136959-152297 GCA_036796255.1 Cryomorphaceae bacterium | reverse complement strand
GTGAGTCCCCTCGGCATTATGGTGCTGGCTGGAACCGATTTTGCCGAAAGGCTAAGCCAAATGGACGGAGCACTTCAAGGGCTCGGTGCTGTGGCTGTGCTTGCTATATTTGGAACGGCCATGGCGCTGATCCTTTTCAATAAATTGGTGCAGGATACCAACACGCTATTCGCATCTTCGGTCACTTACCTCATACCGCTGGTGGCTGTGCTTTGGGGCCTTTTTGACGGGGAGCGCATCAATGGAATTCAAATAGGATTTGGCGTGAGCATGCTATGTGGCATTGTATTGATCAATCGGAAGAAAAAATAGTTTGCTAAACCCGTCGCATTGACTATCTTTGCGCCCCTTTATAGGGATAACAATTAATAATCAAGCCATGTACGCAGTAGTTAACATAGCAGGGCAACAATTTAAAGTACAGAAAGATCAGCACATTTTCGTGCACAGGTTGAACAACGAAGCAGGTGACAATGTGACCTTTGACGAAGTACTCCTTGTGGCCAATGACGGAAACATCAGTGTTGGCGCCCCAGCTGTAGCAGGTGCAAGCATCACCGCGAAAGTAGTGGAGCACCTCAAAGGTGACAAAGTGATCATCTTTAAAAAGAAACGCCGTAAAGGTTACCAAACCCGGAACGGCCACCGCCAGCAATTCACCAAAATAGCCATTGAAGGCATCAATTTTGGCGAGAGCAAAAAAGAGAAAAAAGCCGAAGCCAAATCAGCTCCTAAAGCTGAAGCCGCTGACAGCGCTGAAAACGAATCAACAAACGCCTAAAACAAACGAACGATGGCACATAAGAAAGGAGTCGGTAGTTCCAAAAACGGACGCGAATCGGAAAGCAAACGCCTCGGGATTAAAATATTCGGAGGGCAGGAAGCCATAGCTGGCAATATTATCGTGCGTCAGCGCGGTACCCGTCACCATGCGGGTTTGAACGTAGGAGTAGGCAAAGACCACACCTTGTTCGCTCTTGCTGATGGCCAGGTAGAATTTCGCAAACGTCGCGACAATAAGTCCTTCGTTTCGGTAGTTCCACAAGCTGAAAAGAAGTAAGGAATCTTTTTTCCTAAAGAATCAAAACTCCTGCTTCGTCAGGAGTTTTTTTATGCCATAAGGCCACAATATTTGTACTTTCGAAACCCGAACCGATAGAATATGTTGACGTTACAATATTTGCGTGAGCAAAAAGATGAAGCCCTGGAGCGGCTTAAACGAAGAGGCAATCCTCAACTGAACGACCTGGTATCCAAAGCCCTCGAGCTGGATGTGCAACACAGGTCGATACTTTCAGAACTGGAAGGCCTGCAGGCCGAAGTGAATGCTGCTTCAAAAGACATCGGTGGATTGATGAAAGCGGGCGAAAAAGACAAAGCTGAGACGCTCAAAGAAAAGGTGTCGAATACTAAAACACGTATTCAAAACCTGAAAACGCAAGTGGGCCAGATTGATACCGACCTGAGCAATGTGCTTTATCAAATTCCCAATGCTCCTCACCATCTGGTACCCGAAGGCCGCAGCGCTGAGGACAATCAGGAAGTTTTTGCCCACGGCGACATTCCAAAACTGTATGATGGAGCGCAGCCGCATTGGGAGCTGGCCGCAAAATATGGCCTGATCGATTTTGAACTTGGCGTAAAAATAACCGGAGCGGGATTTCCCGTGTACACCGGAAAAGGGGCCAAACTGCAGCGCGCATTGATCAACTTTTTCCTCGATGAAGCTTCAGCTGCCGGATACGATGAAGTGATACCCCCGCTTGTGGTCAATGAAGATTCTGGGTTTGGCACCGGGCAGCTCCCCGACAAAGAAGGCCAAATGTACTATGTGGGCGAGGATGACCTATACCTCATCCCCACGGCCGAGGTTCCTATTACCAATATTTACAGGGATGTGATACTGGATGAAGCCGACTTTCCCATTAAGAAATGTGGCTACACACCATGCTTCAGAAGGGAAGCAGGATCATACGGCAAGGACGTTCGCGGCCTCAATCGCCTGCATCAATTTGACAAAGTCGAAATCGTCGAGATCGCCCACCCCGACAGCAGTTACCTAGTGCTCGACGCGATGGTGAACCATGTGAAAGGCTTGCTCAACAAGCTTGGCCTCCCTTACCGCGTGCTGCGCCTGTGCGGCGGCGATATGGGGTTTGCTGCGGCCATGACCTTCGACTTTGAGGTGTACAGCACTGCGCAGGAGAAGTGGCTGGAAGTGAGCTCGGTTTCTAATTTCGAAAACTTCCAGAGCAACAGATTGCGCTGTCGGTTTAAGCGAACTGGAGAGAAAAAAACAGAATTGGTGCACACCTTGAATGGTTCAGCACTGGCCCTGCCGCGCATCATGGCTGCCCTGTTGGAAAACAACCAGGATGCTGAAGGCATTAACATTCCTGAAGCGCTGATTAAATACACCGGCTTCAGCCGAATAGCAGGATGAAGGCAACGCTGACCATTTCGATCCTTTGCCTGGGGATGGTCGCCTGCCAGTTGCGTCCTGATTACAATGATGTGATCAGGGGCAATGTCAACCTGATTGTTGACCTGGAGAGGCGGGAATTTGCGTTTGAAGAATTGGACGAAGGTGTTATAAACGAGCACAGGGAAAAGCGGTTGGCCAAATGGCAAGAAATGGAATCACTCTTGATCAATCGAAATGATACGCTGGACAGCTTGCAGGCCGCAAGCCTTTTGGCCCTGAGCCGGGAAGGTGAACCTTACCACCCATTTGCTGTGGAGAAGGGTGCATGGGAAGTGCGCCTCCAACGCGCCAAAAAGCAATTGGCCGACCTCAATCTTGACCTTGAGCACAATCTTTTACCCGCTGACAGCGTTGATATTCTCGTAAAGTTAGAGAGAGAAATTGCGGACCGGGTTTTGCAGGATGCTGATTCTGTCTTGCAGCGTATAGAGGCAGAAAATGAAATCACTGCAGACTGGCTGAACCGAATGGACAGTACTTCTGCACTATTGACAGGGAGAGTTAAATGACGAGATACGGGATATATTTTATTTTGGCACTTTGCAGCATCGGATCTGCTGTCGCACAAGGCACCAGCGATGAACAGCTTGCAGCTTACTATTTCGAACAGGGCGATTTCGAAAAATCCAAACTGTACTATACCAAGCTATACAACGCCGATCCCAACAATGCCAACTTCACGGCCCTGCTCGGTTCATTTACAGAGCTTAAGGAATACAAAGATGCCGAGAAGCTGGTAAAGCAGCACATGAAGCGCTACAAATCAAATATCTACTACATTGATTTGGGTGCCATTTACGAAGCCATGGGCGATGAGAAATCGGCCGAAAAGGCTTATGCCGAAGCCATCAGCGAATTGCCCAAAAGTCAGGGCTTGATCATCCGCACAGCCAATGAATTCATCAGGCGCAATAAGCTTGAGCTGGCACTGGAAACTTATCAGCAAGGCAAAAAGCTGCTGGACAACAGCTACCCTTTCAATTATGAGATTGCCAGTCTGTATGGCACAATGGGCGACAAGGAGCGGATGATCGTGGAATACCTGGACCTCATAAGCTTCAATAATGCCTACTTACAGACAGTGCAGAATTCGCTGAACCGCAGTCTCGAACTCTCGGAAGACAGCAAAGAAACTGAACTGCTCCGTGTTGAATTGCTCAAGCGCGTTCAAAAAGATCCGCAGGAAACCATTTTTGCAGAAATGCTCACATGGCTTTTCCTGCAACGCAGAGACTTCAATGCCGCTTATACCCAGCTCAAAGCCATTGACAAACGCCTGGGTGAAGATGGGCAACGCGTCTTGAATCTCGCGGGGCTATCGATGAATAATGGCGCATACAATGTGGCCGCAAAAAGCTACGCTTATGTAGCTGAAAAAGGCCCTGAAAACGCTTATTACACCTACGCCAGAGCCGGACAACTCCGCGCCAATTTTGAAGACTTACGAACAGCTTACCCGCCGGATACAGCGGCACTGCAAACTTTGCGGATGCAGTATGAAGAAGCCATAGCCGAGCTGGGGCAAAATCAGGCAACTGTAGCCCTGTTGCAGCAGAAGGCTTTACTGGAATCCAGCTATCTCGGTGATATGATGGCTGCTACTGTTACCCTCAATGAGGCACTCGACTTACCGGGACTCACCCCTATGACTGCAGCTGAGCTTAAGCTTCAGCTTGCTGAGATACTGGTGGCCCGAAACTATATTTGGGATGCATCCATCCTGGCCTCACAGGTTGATAAAGACTTTAAGCAAGACGTGATTGGCTTTGAAGCCAAGCTGCTCAATGCGCGCATCAGCTATTACGTAGGTGATTTTGAATGGTCTCAAGCTCAGCTAGATGTACTGAAAGGAAGTACTTCCAAGCTGATCAGTAACGACGCTATGCGCCTGTCCTTGCTCATTACGGACAATTTAAACCTGGATACCATTCTGGACCCTATGCTCAAGTACGCAAGGGCCGACCTCATGATACTCCAAAGGCAGTTTGAACAGGCCGAAGCCACTTTAGACAGCATCACGTCGCAGTACCCCTACCACTCACTCAGCGATGAGGTGTTGATGCAAAAAGCCAAAATCAGGGAAGCGACCGGCAACATCGAAGGGGCTATCGGATATTACCAGCGCGTGGTTGCGGAGCATTACTTTGACATCACTGCCGACGATGCCTTGTTCAGGATGGCCGACCTTACACAGTTCAAGTTAAAGGATGAGACCATGGCATCTGATCTGTACCGTCAATTGATCCTCGACTTTCCCGGCAGCCTCCACGTTGTGGAAGCCCGCAAAAGGCTGCGCGCCATACGTGGCGATTCGCCCGATAGCACGCCCTTGCGCATCATTCCTGAGAAAATGCCTTAAGGGGCGCCCGCATTCAATAGCGATCCACGATCTTTCTAAGAATAAAGTAAGAGGCTAAGCTGGTGGCTATCCCGATATAGCCTACAGTTCCGAAGTTTTCCAATTTGCCGTCAGGCAATTCAAAAATGATCAAGCCTGCACAATAGGCTGCGATACCCTGCCCGAGGCTCACCGCCACCGAGCGTATACTCATAAATGTGCCGCGGTAATCGGGGTGGGCTGTGGCCACCACCACGGCAGATGCCGGAATCATCCTTCCCGCTGCAAAAACGAAAAACATACTGGAGAATATCAATACGTAAGCGATAGGCACCGGAGCCATATGCGTAATTGCGTAGATGGGAATCAATGATAGGAGCATAAGTACACCAAAGGTGCGGTGCTTTCCATGACGGTCGGCAATCTTACCAAACCAAGGTGAAGTGAATACTGTGAGGATGCCACCGGTGAAGTATATATAGGTGAGCTCAATCTCCTGAAAACCTACATTGGCCACCATATAGGGCGAAATGAATGGAATGATGCTGAACTGTCCGAAAACGATCAGAATCATAAACAGCAAGGCCTTGAGTTGATTTGAATCGCGAATGATGGAGGTGATGGCGCGCAGGGCCCTTTGCATTACATTGCCTGCCTTGCCGAGGTGGGCGCGCACTTCAGGCACCACCCGCCAGGCGAGCACGAAAAGGATAGAGGATAAAGCCGCGATCATGAAGAAGGCAAAGCGCCAGCCAAATGTGGTACCCAGTGCCAGACCAACCGGCACGCCGAGCGAAGCAGCTGCCGAAAATCCAGTCATGATAATTCCTATGGCTTTGCCACGGCGCTCAGCTGGAATGATGTCGCCGACGATTGAAAGAACTAAGGCACCGATAATGCCACCAAAGAAACCCGTGAGGGCCCTTGCGGCAAGCAGCAGCGGTACGCTTGGTGCAAAGCCGACCAGAAAAGTAGCTATGATAAAACCCCCGTACATAAAAATGAGCGCCTTTCGACGGTCGAATGCGTCTAGAAAGAAAATGGCGAGAAAGCCAGAAATAGCTGCGGCAAAGGTGTAGGACGAGATCACGGTACTCCACATCGCCGGACCGATATCAAAAATTCGCTTGAACTGTGGGCCGAGCGGCATCATGATCATAAAATCCATGATGGTGGTAAAATTGATGCCTGCGAGAATCAGCAGGAGGCCGCGCTCTTTCTTCATTTGCAGCGGCAAAATTACGGCTTATTTCAGGGCGCTGTGATAGCCATATGTTATGAGCATATAGTCTTTATCACCTTACAAATTGGCGTTAAGGGGCTCAGTTACCCTCGACATCTGGCACTTCCAGCTTGAAGCCGATTCCGTGCACATTGGCAATGGTCACGTCGGGATCGTCGGAGAGGTACTTGCGCAATTTCGTGATAAATACATCAAGGCTGCGGCCTACGAAGTAACTGTCGTCTCCCCAGATAAGGTTGGTGATCAACTCGCGTTCAATCACCTGGTTCTTTCGGTCGCAGAGGAGTTTAAGAATGTCGGCTTCTTTGCGCGTTAAGGTTTTGGAGCTGTTGCTGCCTTTGAGTTCAAAATTTTGTGGATCGAAGGTATAACTGCCGATTTCAATGGTTGCCGCTGCGTTTTCCGCAGTTGTATCTGTCGCGCTTCTGCGCAAAATGGCTTCCAGTCTCAGCAGAAACTCCTCATTGCTGAATGGTTTGGTGATGTAATCGTCTGCGCCACTTTTAAATCCTTTGACTTTGTCCTCGACCATCCCTTTTGCCGAAAGGAAAACGATGGGAATCTCTGTATTTAACTTCCGTATATCGCGGGCCAGCTCAAAACCATCTTTTTTGGGCATCATGACGTCGAGCACGCAAAGGTCGTAGGCCTGCTTGTTGAACTGCATCAATCCCTCCTTGCCATCCCGACACAAATGCACCACATAGCCTTGCTCGCGCAGGGTGTCCTGAATTACAAAACCCAATCCGGGGTCATCTTCAACCAGAAGTATGGCAGTGGCCTGATTGCTCATTGTGCTGATTTAATGGGTAAGGTGATCGTAAATGTAGCTCCTTTTCCTTCAATGCTCTCCACCTGTATGCGGCCACGATGCGCTTTGACCATCTCGCTCACATAATACAGTCCAAGGCCGAAACCTTTCACATCGTGCACATCGCCAGTGGGTACGCGGTAAAATTTATCAAAGATAAACCCCTGAGACTTCTTGGGGATACCAATTCCTTTGTCCTTGATTTGAAGGATGAATTCCTTTTCATTGTTGGAACTTTTCACGTCAATTTCAGCGCGGTCGCCGCTGTACTTGATGGCATTGTCGAGCAGGTTGTGCACAATGTTGCCCACGTGCACGGCATCGGCTTCTATAATATGCTGCTCAGCCTCAAGCTGAAGTGAAATGCTCAAAATGTCTGCACTGTGCACCATCTCAAGGGCGGCTTTGGCACTTGTCACAAGCTGGTGCATGTCCATTTGCTCGATATTCAGCCTGACCTTTTCCCTGTCGAGCGCTGCCAATTGGAGCACTTTTTCAACCTGTAGCCTTAGCCGGTGGTTCTCATTGAAAATGAGTTGTGCATACTGCTTAAGCCTTTCCGGCTGCGTGGCAATATTGCTGCCCAGGAGCACTTCGCTTGAGAGCGAAATGGTTGAAATGGGCGTTTTCAGCTCATGGGTCATGTTGTTGATGAAGTCGGTCTTCATTTCCGAAAGGCGCTTTTGCCTCAGAATGATGTAAATGGCATAGGCGAAAAACAAGAACACGATGAAGCTGATTGTGGCGGAGAAAGCCCAGGTGGACACCTGACTTTTCATGGCCGACATTTCAAAACCCTCCCTGTCGGGAAAAAAGACACCGAAATAATGTCCGTCTTTGTCCCACTTGATTTGCGGGGCTGACTCGGCCTTTTGTACCAAAGTGCTGTCGTTGGAAATGGCTACATAATTGCCATAAACGATGCTGTCGGTAAAACAGTCGTACACGCCATACTCGAAGTTCTCGCCGATATTGCGCTGTTCAAACTCGCGGATCAGGAGGCTCTCGAGCAAGTAGGGATGCACCGTGTCATTGATGGCCACGGTGAAATAATTTGGGCGAATTTGCTTCACAGCTTCGAAAAGCTTTGCAGGATCATTGTTGATGGTCAGGATTTCGTTGGCCACATTGGTGAGTGCGATGGTTACCCTGTCGTTGAATTGCTTGGCCTCGGCAAGCGCTTGTTCCTTGCGCAGATCCAGTTGGCTCTGCTGAACTTTGAATGCCTTGTCGAGCCAATAGATTTGGGTTACGATGATTCCGGCCACTGACAGCGTGGCGAGTAGTAAAAGGGTGGCAATAAGTCGACGGCTCATGATGTGAAGATAAAGCTAGTTCATTCATTGAACCGTTCTTTAACGAGGAGCTAACAAATCAAAAAAAAACCGTCTCGTTTGATGAACGAGACGGTTCTAAAGAATTTCATTGGTGTTGATTTCGCCGTTCGCGCAGTAGAGTACACACGCGAATCACATCAAGACCATTGGAGTAGCTGGTACAGTTCAACCTAATGATTTCTCCAAGCACTTCATGCTCGGGCACCTGCAACAGCCGCTTAAAGTCATTGGCTTTTAGTCCGCTTATTAGTTTCGTGTTCATAGCCTTCCCTTTTCATGATTGCATATCGCATTATTTAAACCCAAAAAACTGCTTTAGGGTTACATCTTCTGTCAGTCAAGGATACAGTAGAAAGCAAAAAACCCCTCCGTGCGGAGGGGTTTTTTATCAAGGGTTCATTGTGCAATATCACTTAATGAAATGGGCACACGTATGGTGAGGTTCTATTCTCAGCGATGATACGGTTCACATTGACAGGAATCGTTGCAACAAGTGTTTCCGGATCATAGTCTATGTCATCAAGTTGACTGCGAACTGCCTCAATAAACGGGGGAATATCAGCAATTGACGAAGCCATAGTAACATTGTCATTTAGAAGTATCTCATTTTCAGACATGATATATGTCAAGCCCATATCTGAAAAACGTCGTCCTTCAGCGATAAATACTTCCTGACGCATAAGGTAAAGCATTTCCAGCATATCCACTTCATCGCTGATATCGTCGAGCATCTCTGGAGTAATGGAAGTACCACTAACAATAGGAACGGTAACCAAACCCGACTTCCTATCTAACACAAGCCCTTCGCGTCCATCAACAATTACTGCTGATGTATCCGGCCTGGAGCCTGGAGCACGCTGCGTTCGGTCCTCTTGACTATCATCGAAAGTGGCCGTAGGCCTTTCTGCGACCAAATCAATCAGGTTTTTCAAGGTTTGACGTGCTGCCGGCACATCTCCATCAGAAAGCTGGGCTTCGGCAATTATAAAATGGGCTTCTTCCGCTTTTGTCAACGCGATAGGCGAACTAACATTTGCACTGATTGCATACAACTTGGGGTCGAGGAAATCGAGCCTTGGCAATGGCTGCAAGTCATCGAAACCGCCCCTGTCAAACAATGCCAGCTGCAAGTTATTAATGGTGTAGTTAAATCCAACGTTTGTACCGTCGGAGTTAATGGGGTCAAATTGAACATTTTTCAGGTGCATTGGATCGGCAGCGATTACTGCCTGCGCATCAGCAACAGCTTCAGCCTTGCGGCCAGCCCTGTAATGTGCCCTGGCCCTGCCCATCAAAGCTGCATTATTGGAGGGATCGGCAGCAAGTGCTTGTGTAAAGTAATCGACAGCCAAATCTGCATGCTGCAATCGGGGTATCAATGGGCCTTGAGGTTCAGTAGGAACTGCCTGGTACAAATCAGCGGCCCACACGTGCGACATGCCCGCGTAGAAGAGGTATTGTGATCTGATTTCATCAGTATACCCTGCATTTGCAGGTCCGACTTCATTCAAACCAAAAAGAGCCATTTCGCGCAACCTGGCGACCCCTCTGTGAACAAGGTTCACATCGTTGTCGACAAAATTAAACGTCAAGTTGTCAAGAAACTGATTGAAGAAGGTGTTGGTATTTTCGTAATTATCACTGGCGATTTCATTTGGCGCAGCCCAATAATTTGTCGAAATGGTCATTTGCCTTTCAACACCAGTTAACCAAGCCTGCGATGAATTGGCAGTACCAATGATACTTTCATCAAGGTTAGGGTTAACTACTTCAAATGGGTCTCCAAGATTACATGCTGTAATGAGCGTGAGACCGAGTATTATGTTTAGGAACTTTTTCATATCGGATTTCATTTTACAAACTGAATTTAACAGAGCCGATGAACATGCGCGGCATGGATTCCGTACCAAAAGCGAATCCTCCACCTGCAAAGCCACCCTGAGCGGCGATACCTGCACCTGTTGCATCTGGATCAAAACTGGATGACACGAAATTAAGTGCGTTCAAGACACTGAACGAGACACTCGCATTCTTAAATGTTTTACCAACATTGCCGATGGTGTAGCCAAGGGTGATATTTCGAATCTTAAGGTAATTGGCTTCTTCAACCCAGTATGATGCCAGATCGAAGAATCCCAAACCCAGATCAGGATCTTGCAATTCCTGAGGAATACGGTCTTCGTCAGCAACTCCACCAAAGAATCGAAGTACATCATCCACATTTACCCCGCTTGCACCGTGCTGGTAGTCTCCATTGATAAAGAGATTCCACTTGTTGTTGTATGTGTAGGAGAGATTGAAAGATCCAAATGTTGGGGCGAACGTAGTTCCAAGGAAAGCATTGCGCTCAATGTTGGCTGTACCATCTGGATTGAGTGTAGACAAGTCACCCCTAAGGTATCCAAGTGGCTGGCCGGCACGCACAAATGATCCGAGAAATTGGAAACCTCCAACTGAAAACTCAGGGGCTCCACCAGTGCTGTTCATGAAGTTGTCGTTATAGTTGTAGCTCACACCGAGGTTCAGGTTGTGTTTAGAAGTACTGATTACTTCATAGTTCAATGAAAGCTCCACGCCTGTATTCTGGATTTCACCTACGTTACGCAATTGTGCTTGTTGACCAGATGATGGAGCTGGTGGTGGTGTAAATAATGCTCCATCCGTAATGGTATTGTAGTAGGTAAACCCGAGGTTAACTTTTCCTTTAAACATACCCAGGTCAAGGCCAAATTCTGTCGTAGAAGCGATTTCTGAAGTAAGGGTTGGATCACCTGGATTGGCAAAGTTGAAAGATAGTTGTCCGAGGAAAGGAGGTGCGTTAAATGTTTGCTGATTGGCAAAAGCCCTCGGGAAAATTGAAGACTGTCCGTAGTTACCACGTACTTTCAAGAAAGTGAAGGTCTCTCCAAATCTATCCTCCAGACCGGGTATTTCAGAGATAATTACTGAAGCTCCTATTTTCGGCAGGGCAATTAATCCAATCTCTTCTCCAAATGCTGAATTACCGTCAAAACGCAGACCCAAATCTAAATAGATAAAGTCTCTGTATCCCAAATTCTCAGCGATATAGATGCCATAACTGGAAAGTACCCTGAAGAAGTCGGTTGCATTTTGACTTGCAGAGTTGTTGATGGAAATAGAACCATCTACCACCTCATTTGCAGTGATTGAACGTTGGACATCATTCTCCCTGAACACCTGTGCACCCGCCGTGGTTATAAAACTCCAGTCTTCAGTGTCATAAGTATGCTGAAAGTTCAGGTTACTGGTAACAACGTTAAAATTCCGTTCTGAAACTGTAATTGACCCTTGGTTTGTAGTTCCTACAGGGAAAAATCCTTTAAGAATTTGAAGCTCATTGGTCAGACCTTCCCGCTGCACTGAATTCCTTGAGTCAATGCCTATATCGAAACTGGCCTTTAAGTTATCAGTGATATTGAATTTGAAATTGTTCGCAAACTGGAATCTGTTGATCCGTTCAGTGACGTCAGTTTGTTCCCCTTCTTCCCGAAGCCCATCTCGCAGTTCATTAAACTCTGCATCGGTGAGGTCATCCAGATTGCCAAACTGGCCTCCTTCCAAATTTCCAAATCGGGCGAAGGCAGTGTTTGCGTTGTAATCCCGGTTAAACTCCATGTTGCCGTAGGTAAATGAGTTAGAGTATGTCAACCAATCATTTATCTCCGTGGATATGGTTGAGCGAATGTTTCTCCTTACCGTTTCATTGATGTCATTAAAGCCATTGTTTTGGTGAAGATTGGCTGAGAAAGAGTAATTGGTCTTAGCCCCACCTCCACCAAATCCGATTCGGTAATCCTGGTGGTATCCAGTTTCAAACAGGGCTTCACCTGTTCTTTTATAACGCAAGAAGTCTCCGGTACCAGAAATGGCGCCTTGCTGGATCTCAAAATTGACATAATTGTCGCCGGCTTTACCTCTTTTGGTGAATATCTGAAGTACGCCATTAGCGGCATCAGCACCGTACAAAGTAGTTGCAGCACCACCTGGGATGTATTCAATCCGGTCAATGTTGTCCAATGGGATGTCTGCGATGGCGGAAGACTGTGCTCCACCTGAAGCAATCCCCAATTGAGGATTTGAGTTCAAGTTGTCCATACGCACTCCGTCTATAAATATAACCGGCGTGGTATTGGTAATTGCAGATACAGGACCCCGCGTCCTTATTATTGATGCAGTACCAGGCTGCCCAGACTACAATTTAATCTGAGCATTTGGAATTTTTGATTGAATCAATTGATCCAATTGTGTGGCAGGAACGGCCGCCAGTTCTTTTGAGTCAATTGTACTAATTGTGGAACTGATACGCCGCTTGTTCATACCCACACCCTGTCCGGTGACTACGAATTCATCAAGCGCTACCCCGGTCTCAAGTTCTACCTTAATATTGGTAGCACTTCCAAGGCTTACTTCTTTGGTTTGCATTCCGATAAAGGAAAAAACCAGCACATCGCCGCGGGAGGCTTGAATGCTAAATCGTCCGTTCATATCGGTTGCAACCCCATCGGTAGTACCTTTTACCACCACTGTGGCTCCCGGCAAGGTTTCATTTGTTGCTGAAGACATTACAACCCCTTCGTAAGTGGTGGCTTGTCCCTGAGCAAATCCAATCATGCAAGTCATACATATGACCAGCACAAGCGTGCATTAAAACTTCATAGGCTTAATTGTTAGGTGACTAAAAAAGGTTTAATTGTAATTGACCCGTAGTGACTCGCGCTAATTACACTGCCAAAGTAGTAATTTTTTCAAAAAATTAACTTTTAAAGCGAATTAATTTATCCAACCCTAACTTACAAGTAACATTGCAAACAGTTGAAGCCAAAAAAAAGGCCGCTACATCAAGTGCAGCGGCCTCTCATTTAGAGTCGGTTGGTGAATTACATCATGCCTGGCATGCCTCCGCCCATGCCACCCATGCCGGCACCGGCTTTGTCATCTTCATCCTGTACATCTGATATCACACATTCAGTGGTCAAGAGCATTCCAGCGATTGATCCCGCATTCTCAAGGGCCACTCGTGACACTTTGGTTGGGTCAATAACGCCTGCAGCAAATAGGTCTTCGAAAGCGTCAGTACGCGCATTGTAGCCGAAGTCGCCTTTACCGTCGCGTACTTTCTGTACGATGATTGAACCTTCGCCACCGGCGTTGGCAACAATCTGACGAAGTGGCTCTTCCAAGGCACGGCGCACGATTTGGATCCCGGTAGTTTCATCGGCATTTTCGCCTTGCATACCTTCCAAAGCACTTACAGTGCGCAGGTAAGCTACACCGCCACCTGGTACGATTCCTTCTTCTACAGCGGCGCGTGTTGCATGCAATGCATCGTCAACACGGTCCTTCTTTTCTTTCATTTCAACTTCACTGGCTGCGCCTACATACAGCACTGCGACTCCACCTGCCAATTTTGCAAGGCGCTCCTGGAGCTTCTCTTTGTCGTAGTCAGAAGTGGTCGATTCCATCTGGGCTTTGATTTGGTTCACGCGGCTCTGAATGGCTGCTTTCTCACCAGCTCCATTTACGATGGTGGTGTTGTCCTTATCAATTGAGATTTTCTCGCAAGTTCCGAGGTCTTCGAGCGTGGCATCTTCCAACTTGCGTCCTTGCTCTTCAGAGATCAAAGTTCCACCGGTTAGAATGGCGATATCTTCAAGCATTGCCTTGCGTCGGTCACCAAAGCCTGGGGCTTTCACCGCAGCAATTTTAAGTGAGCCACGGATTTTGTTTACTACAAGTGTAGCAAGGGCTTCGCCTTCTACATCCTCTGAAATGATAAGCAATGGCCTTCCGGTTTGTGCTGCCTTCTCGAGCACAGGAAGAAGATCCTTCATGTTACTGATTTTCTTATCGTAAATCAGGATGTATGGATTGTCGAGTTCGGCAACCATTTTCTCAGCATTGGTCACGAAATAAGGAGACAGGTAACCGCGGTCAAACTGCATACCTTCTACTACGTCAACGTAAGTCTCGGTACCTTTTGCTTCTTCAACAGTGATTACACCTTCTTTTTTCACTTTGGCCATAGCCTGGGCTATCAATTTGCCAATGGTGCTATCGTTGTTGGCAGAAATAGTAGCAACCTGTTCGATTTTCGAGTTGTCATCGCCCACTTCGCGCGATATTTTTTGCAGCTCAGCTACAACGGCCTCAACTGCCTTGTCGATACCGCGCTTCAGGTCCATTGGGTTGGCACCTGCCGCTACATTTTTCAAGCCGGTAGTGATGATAGACTGTGCGAGCACAGTGGCTGTCGTTGTACCATCGCCAGCGAGGTCGGCAGTTTTAGAAGCCACCTCTTTTACCATTTGGGCACCCATGTTTTGAATGGGGTCTTTGAGCTCAATTTCTTTGGCTACGGTTACGCCATCTTTGGTGACAATTGGTGCACCGAATTTTTTGTCGATGATTACGTTGCGGCCTTTAGGACCCAAGGTCACTTTTACTGCGTTGGCAAGTGCATCTACGCCCTTCTTGAGCTTTTCGCGTGCACTTACGTCAAATGTGATTTCTTTAGACATGTTCTTTTAGTTTTAGCGTTTGGTTTACAATTAGTTCTTTCCTACAATGCCGAAAATATCGGACTCACGCATGATGAGGTAAGAGCTACCGTTGATTTTAATCTCGGTACCGGAGTACTGTCCGTAAATGATGGTATCGCCTACTTTTACGGTAAGTGGCTCATCTTTCTTGCCATTGCCTACGGCCACTACTGTACCTCGTTGTGGCTTTTCCTTAGCGGTATCTGGTATGATAATACCGCTGGCTGTTTTCTCTTCAGCAGGAGCTGCTTCTACGAGCACGCGGTCTGCAAGGGGGGTTACGTTTACTGACATTGTTTTAATTATTTTTAAGTTGTGCTTCGCCAACGTCACAAAGCATGCCATTGGCCCCATTCTGCAATCTTTGCAGCTTTTGTCAGCTTAGGGCAAAAAAAATGTCAGTGTGAAGTGACACACTGACATTCAAAAGAATTTTATGGCGGGAAATTATTCCTCTATGGGCATTTCTTTCTGTGAGCTTCCTTCTTCGCCACCGCCTTGCTGCATGTCGATTGGCATTTCAGGTGCGCGTTCTTCAAACATCGGAGTTCCTTCTACAGGATT
>DAIRDH010000001.1:52580-136859 GCA_036796255.1 Cryomorphaceae bacterium | reverse complement strand
AGCGCGGCAAAGTAAACGCTTTTTTCGGGATATTTCAAGCCCAATTGTTGGTAAGCCTTGGCTGCTTTTTTAAAGTCGCCCTGGCGCTCATATATTTTTGCAAGCGTCTCAGTTACAAACGACTCATCTTCTACAAGGCTCAGCTTACCCATTTGCGAAGGTGAAAAGAAACTCGCTTTTGCCGGTCTGATTTGGGGCGACTCCTGGATGAATCGATCGATCACCGCCTGTTCAGCAATTGGTCGCGACCCGTCTTGTGCTGCAGCTGCTGGCCTGTTCTTACTGCGCAGCCACCTGGCGAAATCACTTAAATCATTGTCTTCTTCATCAACAGATGGATCCACATGCGAAGGCACTGTGTTTTCAATACCGAGGGTTTGCTTTGGACTCAGGGAGCTGTCCATTTCCATCTCGCCAAGGTGAAGTATGGCCGCCTGAAGAATCTGGGCTTCCAGTGGATCGCTTGAAATAAGCTGGTTTTCGCTCTTGACGGCAAGTTCAGCTTTCCAGGCCTCGTCAGGATTGGCGTCGGATTCTGCCGGTATGGCCGCATCCCTGACAGTTGAAGCAGATGTTTCTGGAGTTTCCTGCACTTTGTCAGGATCCATATCTGATTCAGGAATAAGCCCAACTTGAGTGCCAATAGACTCTTCTTTAGCTTCCAAATTAGCCTCGGTCTGGGCTATGCGTTTGAGCAAATCTTTGCGGACAGTATATCGGTACAGCTTTGCCCGATCGTTGATGTACACAGAAGCGAGGTTGAGCTGCTCCTTGGCGTTTAAGCGGTCATACTGCCGGGCGCCAATGGCTTTGAGCACGTGGAAAGTAGCACACCAGGGATGCTTCTCAGTCAGCGCATCTATCTCGCCAAGTGATTCTTCAGCTGTAAATACCTGCTGCTCAACCAGTGATATGAGGGTAGATTTCAACATTACCAGGCACCAAGTGAAGCGTCAAAAATATCCTGTACCAATTGGTCATTGATTTCCTCAATCAATTCCAATTCAAGGGAATTAAAATCCACATTTGAATCATAATCTGCAAAGCGGGTGAAGCTTCTGTCAAAGTTCTTTTCCCTTTCGAAAGTATTGATGTATTTAACCTGCACCGTGATGGAAAGTCGGTTGAGGGTGGTGAGTTCGTCACCCGAAACGGCAGCATTACCAGTTTCATAGCGCGTCACCGTGCCTTCAAATTGCAAATCTCCTTTACTCTCCACCAGATCGAGTCGGGTTTGCGCCAGCATGAGGTCTTTATACGCCTCGGTAAGCAGGATGTCGTAAGTGGGCCTGGCCGAAGGCGTGGCAATTTTGAATGTCCTTACTGAAAAGGTGTTGGCCGCTGCTGGTATGTCGGCTCCGGAAAAGGAATAATTGATCTGGCAGGAGGCGAAGCACAGTGCAAGAAAGTAGATGAATATATAAGGTATGGATTTCATGAAGCCGCTTACCGCAAATTGTATTCCTTAATTTTCCGATACAAGGTACGCTCGCTAATACCCAGCTCTTTGGCTGCCTGCTTGCGGCGGTTGTTGTATTTTCTCAGGGCTTTGAAAATGAGCTCCTTTTCAGTCTCTTCAAGCGACAAGGATTCTTCCACTTCTTCGTGTGCATCAATGTGGTCGGCTTCTCGGGTAATTTCATAATCCTTAGTGGGTTCAGCTGGTACGTATGGAGCAGCTCCGGGCACTGGTTCGAAATCTTCGTAGAGCCGCTTCACAGCTGCTGGATTGCTTGAACTTACTGCGGCACCGGGGTTGCTTCGGTTCTGCAACAATTCCAGAACGATTGTTTTCAAATCGCTGATATCCTGGCGCATTTCGAAAAGGAATTTGTACAGAATTTCCCTTTCGGTAAAATCACTTCCCGCGCCGGGATCTTTTCTGCCCGTAAAGGCAGGAAGGTTGCTCCGGGCAATTTCCGGCAAGTAGCGCGCAAGAATTTCAGCATTGATATTGCGTTCTTCTTCAATTACGGAGAGCTGCTCGCTGATGTTTTTGAGCTGCCGGATGTTTCCCGGCCATGAATAATTTTCGAGAAGTCCCTGGGCTTCCTCATCGAGCCTGATGGCCGGCATGTTGTACTTTTCAGCAAAGTCGATTGCAAATTTCCTAAAAAGGAGACCTATATCCTGCTTGCGCTCGCGTAAGGCCGGCAGGGAAATGGGCACAGAGTTGAGCCGGTAGAACAGGTCTTCCCGAAATTTTCCGTTGGCTATGGCTTTGGCCATGTCCACATTGGTCGCAGCGATGATGCGCACATTGGTTTTGAGCACTTTTGAGGCTCCTACCTTGATGAACTCCCCGCTTTCGAGCACGCGCAGCAGGCGCACCTGCGTGAGCAATGGCAATTCAGCCACTTCATCGAGAAAAATGGTGCCGCCATTGGCCACTTCAAAATAGCCTTTGCGCGCATCGGAGGCTCCGGTGAAGGCGCCTTTTTCGTGCCCGAACAACTCGGAGTCGATCGTGCCCTCGGGAATTGCGCCACAGTTTACAGCAATGTACTGCCCATGCTTGCGCTGCGAGAGACTGTGAATGATTTGCGGCATATTCTCCTTGCCTGTACCGCTTTCGCCGGTGATGAGCACCGAGATATCGGTTGGGGCCACCTGAATGGCAATGTCGATGGCCCTGTTGAGCTGGGGCGAGTTGCCTATGATGCCAAAGCGTTGCTTTACCTGTTGTACTGTCATTTTAAGCTATCACTTGTCCGATGAGGGTTGCTGAGGTACAATCTACTGCTTTCACTTGCACATAGTCGCCTGGCTTATAGCTTCCCTTATCGAAAACCATTACTGCGTTTTGGCTGTTTCGGCCGAATAATTTATCGTCTGATTTTTTTGAAACACCTTCCACCAGTACTTCAAATATCTGGCCTACTGAGGCCTGATTACGCATCAGCGAATTTGCACTTTGCACCTCGATGATCTCCTCGAGGCGGGCCTGCTTGACTGCTTCTGGAACGTCGTCTTCAAACTTGCGCTCAGCCAGGGTCTTTGGGCGTTCCGAATACTTGAACATATAAGCAAACTCGTAAGCCACTTCCTTCATCAGTGAAACCGTGTCGCCATGTTCAGCATCGGTCTCAGCACAAAAGCCAGTGATGATATCGGTACTGATGGCACAATCGGGCATAATGCGGCGTATGGCAGCGATGCGGTCCTGATACCACTCGCGGGAATATCCGCGGTTCATGCGCTGCAACACTTCTGAGTTGCCACTTTGCACTGGTAGGTGAATGTACTTGCAGATGTTGTGGTACTTCGCCATGGTGTGCAGCACATCATCTGTCATGTCTTTGGGGTGAGAAGTAGAAAAGCGCACACGCAAATCGGGGGCAACGAGGGCAACTTTCTCCATCAACTGGGCAAAATTGACGGTCTCTTTTGAAGGATCGATCAATTCGCCTTTTTTTGTAATGTTCCAGCGGTAGCTGTCCACATTTTGCCCAAGCAGGGTTACTTCTTTGTAACCTTGCTGATGCAAATAGCGCGCCTCATGCACGATGGATTCCGGATCGCGGCTGCGCTCGCGGCCTCGTGTAAAGGGAACCACACAGAATGAACACATATTGTCGCATCCGCGCATGATGGATATGAATGCTGTAACGCCATTGCTGTTGAGGCGCACGGGACTGATGTCGGCATAGGTCTCCTCACGGCTCAGCAGCACATTCACGGCTTTGCGGCCATCGCTCACTTCCTCCACCAATCCGGGCAGGTCGCGGTAGGCGTCCGGGCCCACTACAATATCCACCAATTTTTCTTCTTCGAGCAATTGTGACTTCAGGCGCTCGGCCATGCAGCCCAGCACGCCTATCATCAAATCGGGATTTTTCTTCTTTGCTGTATTGAAATGCACGAGGCGGTTGCGCACCCTTTGTTCGGCATTGTCGCGTATGCTACACGTATTAAGTAGTACAAGATCGGCTTCGTCAGCGTTGCGTGTAGTTTGGTATCCTTTTTCCGAAAGGATAGACGCTACGATCTCACTGTCAGAAAAGTTCATTTGACAGCCGTAACTCTCGAGGTAGAGTTTTTTGGCATTGGGAGCCACGCCTTCCAACATGATGGCTTCACCCTGTCGCGACTCATCCAGTACTTTATTTGATGCCATTGACATATTAGACTATGTTTTAAAAATAAGCTTGCAAAGGTAGTGAAAAATGAATCGAGACTGCCAAATTGACATACACAAAGTCCATTTCAAAGTGTAGTTCGGGAGCCACTAATTTCACCTTCAGCGAAGCTTTAAAACGTCAATTCGATTTTCATTGCTTTAATTTGTGCAGAGAAATCCACTTTCATACAATACCAATTTGCTATGCCCAAGAACCTAGTTATCGTAGAATCACCCGCTAAAGCCAAGACCATCGAGGGATTTCTTGGAAAAGACTTCCTAGTGAAATCGAGCTATGGTCACGTACGCGATCTGAAAAAGAAAGGACTTGGGGTAGATGTTGACAACAACTTTGCACCCGAGTACGAAGTATCGCCCGATAAAAAGAATGTCATCAAAGAACTGCAGGACCTTGTCAAGAAAGCTGAAGTAGTATGGCTGGCGACTGACGAGGACCGCGAGGGGGAAGCCATATCATGGCACCTTGAAGAAGCGCTCGACCTGAAGAAAAAAGATACCAAGCGCATCGTTTTTCACGAAATCACCAAAGACGCCATCCAAAAAGCCATTGCCAATCCGCGCAAAGTCGATTATCACCTGGTAGACGCCCAGCAGGCGCGTCGCGTACTCGACCGTCTGGTAGGATTTGAGATTTCACCCATACTTTGGAAAAAAGTGAAGCCTTCGCTCAGCGCGGGTAGGGTGCAATCGGTTACGGTAAGGCTTATCGTGGAGCGGGAGCGAGAGATTCAAAATTTCCAGCAAGAGATTTGGTACCGCGTAACTGCCGTATTCACTGCCGGCGACCGCTCGTTTAAGGCTGAGCTTTCGAAAAGATATGCCAGCATTGAGGAGGCGCGTTCATTCTTGGAAAGTTGCAATGGCGCTACCTTCAAAGTAGACGACCTCGAAGTAAAACCCTTCAAAAAGAAACCCGCAGCACCCTTCACCACCTCTACCCTACAGCAGGAGGCGAGCCGCAAGCTCGGTTTTTCAGTAGCGCGCACCATGTCGGTGGCGCAAAAACTGTACGAAGAAGGTAACATTACTTATATGAGGACCGACAGCCTCAACCTGAGCGATACTGCCCTCAAGGCGGCCAAAGCCGAGATTACTTCCAGCTATGGCGCACAATATTCGGAAGTGAGGAAATTCACCAACAAGAGCAAAGGCGCGCAAGAAGCCCACGAAGCCATACGCCCGGTCGACATGTCGGTGCACAGTGCCGGTGGCGACTCAGCTGAGCAGCGCCTGTACGACCTGATCTGGAAACGCACGCTTGCTTCTCAAATGGCCGATGCAGAGCTGGAGCGCACAAGGGTGAAAATAAGCCCGCAAAAAGTCAGCTCTAAATATGACGACGTGCACTTTCTTGCCAAAGGAGAGGTGATCAAGTTTGATGGTTTCCTCAAAGTATACATGGAAAGCACCGACGACGAGGATACTGAAAAAGATGAAGAGGGCCTGCTTCCGCAAATGAAAGTAGGCGAAGAGGTAGGTCGTGAGGTGATCAAAGCCACGCAGCGCTTTTCGAGCCATCCGCCTCGATACTCAGAAGCCAGCCTTGTGAAAAGATTGGAAGAATTGGGAATTGGAAGGCCAAGTACTTATGCACCGACCATTTCGACTGTACAAAAGCGCGGATATGTCGTAAAAGAGGACCGAGATGGCCACCCCAGGAAGTATCAGGAAATTATACTCGACAACAAAGGCTTGAAAGAAAGCACGAACACAGAAAACACAGGTGTAGAACGCAACAAACTTTTCCCAACCGATATCGGTGTTGTGGTAAATGACTTTCTCGTGGAGCACTTTGAGCGCATACTGAGCTATGGCTTCACGGCACAAGTGGAGAAAGAATTTGACGAGATTGCTGAAGGCCTGATGAATTGGACTGTGATGCTGAAGAACTTCTATACTGGTTTTCATACCAATGTAGAGGAAACCTTAGAAAACAGTGAGCGCGCTACAGGAGAAAGAGAACTTGGCGACGATCCTAAGTCTGGCAAACCCATCATAGCCCGCATTGGCCGCTACGGCCCCATGGTACAAATTGGTGCACAGGACGATGAAGAAAAACCTCAGTTTGCCAGTTTGCGAAAAGACCAAAGCATCACAAGTATCACCCTGGAGGAGGCGCTTGACTTGTTTAAGCTTCCGCGAAAGGTAGGTCAGTACGAAGATGCCGACATTACCGCAGCCGTAGGCCGCTTCGGACCCTACCTCCGCCACAAGGGTGCCTTCTATAGCATCAAGGAGCAAGATGGAGATGATCCATTGAGTATAGGCGTCGAGCGGGCCGTAGAAGTGATTGAAGCCAAACGCAAAGCAGATAAGGAAAAACTGATCCGTACATTTGATGAAGACCCCGACATGCAGTTGCTCAAAGGGCGCTGGGGGCCTTACCTAAAGGCTGGTAAAAACAACTTCCGTCTTCCCAAAGATGTAGATGCAGAAAAGCTCAGTTACGCAGATTGTATGAAAATCGTGGAGCAAGGACCAAGCAAGGCTGGCGGTGCTAAAAAACCTGCGAGCCGTGCCAAAAAGAGCAGTGCTAAAAAATGAGTTGGACGGATGACTTCTCTTTCTACCTGTGCCCCGTGCCGGAGGAAGTTGTAAAGTCGTGCAATAGGGAGAGTAAATACGCTTTGGGCAACCATCTGGCTGTGCATCGCGAAGGACATTGGCCAGAGCTGGAAGGCGTACAGGTTGTAATTCTGGGGGTAGAAACCGCTGAACCCAACCAACAAAGAGCCCATTTAACAGGGGCCGACTATATCAGGAAGGCACTTTACAATCTTTTTATACAGCACACCCATATTTCCATAGCTGACATCGGCAATATTGCCCCCGGTGAGTCGGTGAATGATACATACATTGCTTTGCAGAAAGTGGTGGGTGGAATGGCCCTGAGAAATACCCTCGTAATCATACTCGGAGGCTCGCAAGACCTGAGCTTTGCCAATTACTCTGCTTATGAAGTCCTCGAGTCGACCGTCAACATGGCCGTGGTCGATTCAATTATCGACATGGGAGAATACAGAGAAGCGCTGTCGACTGAGAATTATTTGAGCAAAATCGTTGTGCACAAGCCCAGCTACCTTTTTAATCTGAGCGTGCTTGCTTACCAGAATTTTCTCAATGATCCTGAGATTGTGGCTTTAATGGACAAGCTCTTCTTTGATACTAAACGCCTTGGCGAGTTGAAAAGCGACATGCGCACGGTAGAGCCCTATTTGCGGCAAGCAGATATCGTGAGTATTGATGTACACGCCGTGGCAAGGGCATTTGCACCTTGCTCAAATCAACCCAATGGCCTCAGCGGAGAGGAGATATGCCAGATAGCGCGTTACAGCGGTCTCAGCGACAATTGCAGCAGCCTGGGCATTTACAACTTTGATCCTTCGTGTGATGTGGAAGGCCAAACTGCCAAGCTCATTGCGCAAATGGTATGGCACGCCATCGACGGACTCTCATCAAGGGTTAAAGAATATCCACTGATGAGCAAGCCCGACTTTTTGGAATATAAAGTACACTTGGCTGATTCATCAGATCATATCACATTTTTCAAAAGCAAACGAACGGAGAAGTGGTGGATGAATGTGCCCTATGCGGTAGGTGATGAAATGGAGCTGGTACGCCAGCATCTCGTGCCTTGCAGTTACAGCGACTATACTGCCGCCGCTTCAGGTGAATTTCCCGACTTGTGGTGGCGCACTTATCGCAAGCTTACTTGACAAAATGATGGGGCTAGGAATCCAATTTGAGCCACCCTAAGCACCTGTTGATTTTATAAAAATTTTTGCCAGTGTAGGATTTTACCTATTTTAGTGCCAAACTTTGCTTCAAATGCCCCTCAATGGGGTTGTTTTTTTGTAGAGAAAACCAATTAGTTGAATGAAAAAAATCGCCCTTGTTTTGGCACTCACTGCTGGTATTAGTGCATCATTATCAGCACAGCAGGAACCACAGTTTACACAATTTATGTACGATCGGCTAAGCGTCAATCCTGCTTTTGCGGGAACGCAAGATGCAATCTGTGCAACGCTGCTAGGCCGCCAGCAATGGTCAGGTTTTGCCGGTCAACCCAATACGGCATTGTTAAATATCAATGGTCCTATTGAGTCAATTAAAAGTGGTGTAGGACTTTCCGTTTATGTTGATGAACTCGGCCCGCTATCTTCTACCGCGGTCCGGTTGTCGTATGCATACCATTTAAAGCTTAGTGGTTCTACGAAGTTGAGCCTTGGTGCAGCGGTAGGATTGATGAATAGTACCATCAATCCAAACAACATTGCTTACGATTTTTCCACTGATGGTGTGAATCAAGGCATAGGAACGGGTGTAGGCGACCAATTGATACCACAATTCAGAGAAACAGCGTCTGCTTTCGATGCGAGTTTTGGCGCTTATGTTTATAATCCCAAGTACTACGTAGGCCTTTCCGCGATTCACCTGCCTGCTGGCAATTTGGATCCACTCAACGTGCGCCTGGCCCGTCATTACTACTTAATGGCTGGCTATAACTTCGATGTAACGCCCCAGCTTGTGGTTACCCCACACGTAATGGCAAAGACAGATTTAGCCTCTACACAATTAGACGCAAACGTCACCGTTATGTATGAGAATACGTTTTGGGTAGGTATGACGTACAGGCTTGAGGATGCAGTAGCACCCATGGCTGGCTACCAGTACCAAATGCCCAACGGAAAAAGTACACTTCGAATTGGTTACTCTTATGATTTCACCACTTCAGAACTGAACAATTACAGCAGCGGTAGCCATGAACTCATGCTCAGCTTCTGTTATAAACTTGAAAAACCTTTGCCGAAACGCGTATACAAGAACCCTAGATTTTTGTAAGGCCGATCGAAACTAATAAAGGATGTATGCGTAAACAGCATGCTGAAATGTGCAAAATGAGGAACAATAACCTGCAAGGAATGAAAAAACTGCTCTTTATAGTCGTTGTCGCAGCAACACTCGCAAGCTGTGTCGGTGGCAACCGGGGAGAACTCGTCGGAGTGCAGCCTCGTGAAGACTGGATTCAGTACAATCCGTATGGAATGAACTACATCCACTTCGGAAGCTACGTGATGGGACCTGACGACCAGGATGTGCCCTACGCCCACGTCAACAACTCGAAGCGTGTAACTGTAAGTGCGTTCTACATGGACGACACCGAAATTTCCAACAACGAATACCGCCAGTTTGTACACTGGGTTCGTGACAGTATTGCACACCGCTACCTTGGAGAGGCCGGCATTGGTGAGCACGTCATCGAAGAAGATCAATACGGTGACGTAATTGATCCGCCGATTATCAATTGGAAAGAGAGAATCCTTTGGGATGGAGAAGAGGAGCGAGAAGAACTCGCAGACCTTTTCTTGCCTGAATACGAGAGATTTTATCGCCGCAAGGAGATTGATACCCGCAAGCTCAAGTTTGAATACTACTGGGTCGATCTTCAGGAAGCTGCCCGCAAAGGCGGTCGCGACCTTGACCTCTCCTACACCAACATTAAAGGACAAAATAATGCAATCAGAGGTCACTCTGACCGGAGCAAGTTCATCATCCGCGAAATAATTAACGTGTATCCCGATACCCTTGTTTGGGTGCATGATTATACTTATGCATTTAATGAGCCAATGACAGAAACTTATTTCTGGCACCCAGCATACGACAATTATCCTGTAGTTGGAGTGACATGGACTCAAGCCAAAGCATTCAATGTATGGCGTTCACAGCTCCTCAGTACCTGGAAACTCAACAATGGTGAAACTATTGTGCAGCGCTTCAGGCTTCCTACTGAGTCAGAGTGGGAATATGCCTCACGTGGAGGTCTGGACAAAAACCCTTACCCATGGGGAGGTCCTTACATTCGTAATATACTTGGATGCCCTCTGGCCAACTTTAAGCCACAACGCGGTGATTACATCGATGATGATGGTGTGCAAACAGTTGACGTAGGTTCTTATGAGCCCAACGGCTTCGGACTGTACTGCATGTCAGGTAACGTTGCTGAGTGGACGAATACTGCTTATGACGAATCTGTGTATGAATTTGCACATGATTTAAATTCTGAATACCAATATGATGCTTTGGCTGATGACCCACCCGCCCTCAAGCGGAAAGTTATTCGCGGTGGCTCATGGAAAGACGTGCTCTACTACCTGCAAAACGGAACACGTACCTATGAGTACCAGGATACTGCCAAGTGCTATATTGGCTTCCGCTCTGTGATGAGTTATCTCGGTCGCGGTAAAACTGGCAATCCTGAGGATTGGAACTAAAAAGCGTGCAAGGAAAAATCAAAAACAAAACTTAAAACAAGGAAAATGAAACCAGGAAGTAAAGGATGGAAAAAGTTCATGGCCAAATTGTATGGTTGGGGAGCTGCAATTGTAATTTTGGGAGCACTTTTTAAAATTCAACACTGGCCAGGTGCCGGTTTGATGCTCACTATTGGCCTGACTACAGAAGCTATTATCTTCTTTTTCTCAGCATTCGAACCCATTCATGAAGATGTAGATTGGACTTTGGTCTATCCTGAGCTTCGCAGTGGAGAGCCTGCGCACAGTGAAGTGGCTGCCCTGAATGATGAAGGATCAATCACGGAACAACTTGATCACATGCTTGAGGAGGCTAAAATTGAGCCTGAACTTATCGCCAGTCTTGGTGAAGGTCTTCGCAGCTTGAGTTCTCAAGCTTCAAAACTGAATGACATTGCTGATGCATCAGTTGCTACCAATGAATATACGCAGTCGCTTAAAGGAGCCTCTGTAAAAGTGGGTGAACTCACTGAAACATACTCCCGCGCTTCAGCAGCCCTTACAGGTCTTACTGAAAGTCAAGCTGAGGGCGCATCTACCGGCGAACACCTGAAACGCATGTCAACCAACCTTTCTGAATTGAACAAGATGTACGAGGTTCAATTAAGCGAATTGCAGACTTCTGCACAGTTGTACTCAGGCATCACTGAACTGATGCAAAACCTGAGTGCTTCGGTTGATGACACCAAACTTTACAGGAAAAACATTTCTGAATTGGCTCAAAACCTTTCTGACCTCAACACCGTGTACGGCAACATGCTCTCAGCAATGAGCGCTCCTGTAGCCCGATAAGCCGAGTTGAATAAGTTTATTATAAACAAACTAAATTAGTTAGTTCATATGGCTGGAGGTAAAGAAACACCAAGGCAGAAGATGATCGGTATGATGTACCTCGTACTCACCGCTCTTCTGGCCCTCAACGTATCAAAGGAAATTTTGGATGCGTTCATTTCCATCAACAATGGTTTGCAAACTACGCGCATGACCTTTGATGGAAAGTTGAATCAACAGTATGCCGACTTTAATGCGTCGTACTCCGAAAATCCTGAGAAATATGGGGCTGCATATGCAGAATCCCAAAAATTGCGCACGCAAGCCAATGAGCTCGTTAGGCACATTGACTTGATAAAGACCAAAATTATCGCCGAAACCGAGAAAATCGAAGAAAGCGCTGTTTTGGGCAAGAACCAATTTGGAGTTGACACCACATTGAATCTTGCTTTTGTGAAGCAAAAAGACAACTACCTTGTTCTTACCAACATTATGATTGGTGCAGAGCCGGATCGGCCAAAAGAGGACGACCATTTAGATGGAAACAACTACAGGGCGGCCGTACTTCGACAAAAACTTGAGGCCTATGGTGACAATTTGAAACAGATGGTGGAAGATCCTACTTTAGTTGGGGCTATCGACAGTTTGTTTTCATATCCCACAAAGATCAGAGACGCCTCAGGTACAGTAACCAACTGGGAAGCACTCAACTTCTACGGAGTGCCACTTGCCGCAGCTGTAACCTTGCTGTCAAAATTGCAGAATGACATTCGCAATGCTGAAGCTGATGTTCTTAATTACCTGTTTTCAGGTGTAGAGAAATCATCTTACAAATTTACTGAACTGACTGCCATTACCATTCCTGAAAAAACTTATGTACTCGAGAACGACTCGTTTCGTGCAGATGTTTTTCTAGCAGCTTACGACAACACAAATTTACCTGAGATATTTTTGTACCCAGACGGCATGAAGCCTTATGAGAACTACGACAACATCGATGAAAGTAAATTGATAAAAGTGCCTGTTGGAGCTGATGGTTATGGTAAATTGAGGCTTCCTGCACGCTCAGTAGGTGAAAAAGACTGGGAAGGAATTATAAAGTTCCGAAGCCCGGCTGGTGGTTACGTTTATGAACCATACGAAGCCCATTATGAAGTAGCAAAACCTGCGCTGGTTGTATCACCTACAAAGATGAACGTATTGTACCGCGGTGTTGACAACCCGGTTGCAATTTCTGTACCTGGCATTAGTCCTGGCGCTCTTACAGCTACCATAGACAACGGTCAGCTTGTAAAGCAACCCGATGGATCTTTTGTAGTGCGCAACATTAAAGGCGGCACCAAAGCAGTGGTTTCGGTTAGCGCTGAAATATTGGGACAGAAGAAAAATATGGGAACTTTTGAGTTTAGAGTAAAATCTGTGCCTGACCCTGTTGCAAAATTTGCAGGAAAAAGCCCCAAAGATAACAGCGCTGCTAAAAGCGATCTTACTGCCGCCCTTGGTGTGATTGCCGACCTTGAGGATTTTGTTTTCGACTTGAAGTTTCCAGTAACATCTTTTGACATTACTGTTATCATGGGTGGTGATGTGCGCACTTTGACATCAAAAAGCAATAGACTTACTCCTGATCAACAAGAATTGCTCAAGCAGGTGCGACGGAATCAAACCGTTATTATTGAAAATATCCGCGCTCAAGCGCCTGACGGTTCTATTCGTGCCCTGGGTAGCATTAACCTGCGCGTAACTTAATATTCAAACCTATGAAAGGCTTTTCATTTATCAGTTCTGCAGTTTTTGGCATTCTAATGCTGTGTGCATTTGGCACAGCTGAGGTAAAAGGCCAAACTGTACTCGACGGAGCGTGGATCAAGGAACACAACAAGACCAAAAAGGTAGTGCCCTATCCATACATTCGCGAGGCCGACGTAATGTGGTCAAGAAGGGTATGGCAAGACATTGACTTGAAAGAGAAAATGAATCTTCCCCTCTACTACCCACTCGACGAGGCCAATGGTATGAAAAGCCTGTTTTCGGTGATTCGTGATGCACTCGTTCTTGAAGGTTCTATTACAGCCTACAGCGTTGGTGTATCTGGAAAGGAAGACGACTTCAGGACTCCGATGCTGGTAAGTGACGTGAAGCTAATGATGGAATATCCCGACACGAGCAGCACCATGGATCCGGACACCGGTGAGATGATTGAAGTCGTGCAAATGATATCAATCAATCCTGCCGACATCACGCGGTACCGGGTTAAAGAAGACTGGTTTTTTGACAAGCAACGTTCAGAGCGGTACATTAGAATCATTGGTATCGCACCACTCAAGGAGCGTTATGATGATGGAGAGCCTACAGGCGCATACGAAACACTTTTCTGGTTGTATTTTCCTGAGTGCAGGTATGTGTTTGCCAACTGGGACTCTTTCAACCGATTCAATGATGCGGAGCGACGTTCGTTTGACGACTTGTTTCAGAAACGCATGTTTTCTTCAACCATCATAAAAGAAAGCAATGTATACGACCGTACCATCGCCGATGTGTACACCGGTATGGATGCATTGCTCAAGGCACAGGAAATCAAGGAACAGCTCTTCATTTTGGAGCATGACCTTTGGAGCTTCTAGCCTCATTCTGATCAAAATTTACAAAGGGGAACTTAAGGTTCCCCTTTTTTATTTATTCACAGTACTTGTGGTCTTCAATCTTTACCTTTGCAGCCCAATAATCTTCCCCTTTGCGGGAAAAATAGATTCACATGCTCAAGGTTGAAAATTTACAGTTGGCTTTTGCCGAAAGGGTTCTCTTTGATGGAATTTCCGTGTTTATCGGTGAGAATGATAAAGTAGGGCTTGTCGGCAAAAACGGTGCTGGTAAATCCACCTTTCTCAAGATCATCCTCGGTGCCATCAAGCCCAACGAAGGCACCGTGATTAAGCCTAAGGACTTTACCCTTGGCTACCTTCCTCAAGACCTCGACTTCCACTCCACCCTCTCCGTGTACAATGAAGTGATGACCGCTTTTGAAGAGGCGCGCGCGCTGGAGAAAGAAATGGACCGCCTCAGCATGGAGCTTGAGCGTCGCACGGACTACGAAAGTGAGGGCTACATGAACCTCGCTGAAGACCTCAACAGGGTATCTGTACAATTGGGTATTTACGATGTCAACACACAGGCTGAAGAAGTGGAGCGGGTGTTGCTGGGCCTTGGATTCACCCGCGAAGATTTCGAAAAGCCCTTGAACACCTTCAGTGGAGGTTGGAAAATGCGTGTGGCATTGGCTAAGATTCTCTTGAAAAAGCCCAACCTGATACTACTCGATGAGCCTACCAACCACCTCGACATGGAGTCGGTTCAGTGGCTTGAGAAGTACCTTAAAATTCAACCCGGAGCGGTGCTGCTTATCTCCCACGACCGCGAATTTCTCGATCAGGTGACCAACCGTACATTGGAGCTTGTCAATGGCAAAGCCTATGACTACCCCGCATCTTACACCCGCTTTGTGGAGTTGAGAAAAGAAGTGATTCAGAGGCAGCTTGAAGCAAAAAAGAACCAGGACCGGGAGATAAAACAAACCGAACTGCTTATCAACAAGTTCAGGGCGAAAAGCAGCAAGGCATCGTTTGCACAAAGCTTAATCAAGAAGCTCGACAAGATGGACCTCGTGGAAGTAGATGATGAGGAGAACTCATCCTTCAGCTTCCGGTTCAGGCCTGCGCCCCGTTCGGGAAAAATAGTTGTCAATGCAGAGAACTTGTCAAAAGACTACGGTGACAAAAAAGTATTTGGCGGACTCAATTTTGAAATTGCACGTGGAGAGCGCGTGGCCCTTCTGGGCAAAAATGGCGTAGGTAAAACTACCCTGACCAAGGTCATCGCAGGCCTTACTGCATATAAGGGCGAATGCGAGCTTGGCTACAACGTCAATCTGGGCTATTACAGCCAAAACCAAAGCGAGGAGCTGCCACCCGAGCTTACCGTGCACGATGTGATCGACAATGAAGCCACAGGTGATTACCGCAAGCACATCCGCACCTTACTCGGTGCCTTTATGTTCCAAGGCGACGATGTATTTAAGAAAGTAAAAGTACTGTCGGGCGGCGAACGTGCAAGGCTCGCTCTGTGTAAGCTCTTGCTGCACGAATACAACTTCGTGATACTCGATGAGCCGACCAATCACCTCGACATGCGCGCGAAGGATGTGCTCAAAACAGCCCTTCAGCAATTTGATGGTACCCTACTGGTAGTATCTCACGACAGGGACTTTCTCAAAGGCCTCACAAAGAATGTGATGGAGATAAAAGATGGTGTGATGTCTGTGTTTCCCGGCGACATTGCCGAATTTCTTGAGCTCAAGCAAGCCGCTTCCATCAAAGCCTTTGAATATGAGAAGAAGCAAAACCAGGCCGTTGAAAAGCCCAAAGGTGGGAATGAGAAGGAGAAATGGCAGCTATCTAAACGCATTTCGGCCCTTGAGAAAGAAGTGGAAAAACTTGAAGCTCAGCTTGAAGACCACAAAGCGAAAGGCAAGGACCTAGACTATTCGAATGCCAAGGAGGTTCAAAGCCATCAACTTACTACAAGTCAGTTGGAATCCAAGCTGGAGCGCAAACTGGCTGACTGGGAGGAAGCTTCTGAGAGCTTGACAGCATTGGACTGAGGTAGACAGCGTATTTAAAAACCGTCGAGCCGGAAAAGCCGGGGAGGCAATCCAAGTTCTGATACGGCTTCACTAGCGATGTAAAGCGTGCTGTCATTTTCAAAAAGAATACTTTCCATTTGGCCAAAAGTAGAAAATGGCCCCAAAATGTACTGCTCCTTGCGTCCTGATAGAAAGTCACCCAAGGGAAACTCTGAAAATTTCCACACAAAGCAATTTCCATTGCGGTTGTATCCCATTAAGGCCAGCAAGCTGCCATCCTCGTTTAAATCAGCGCCGGTAATTCGGCCGCTCGAATTGAAGCCTCCTAAGAGCTCAGCGAATTGTGCCGGGCCAGGTTGAGCTGAAATGCGGTATAAATTGCTGCGCCGGTCCAGTCTGTTCTTTGTAAAGAGGTAGATGTGATCCCCCCAATAAAAGATGGCCTCACAATCGAAATTGTGATCAGCCTGATTGAATTGGGTTTGTTCGGGATAGCTAAATGCCAGGGAGGCATCGGCCTGCAAATCAGTGCTTGACTCGGGATTGAAATTGCTCCATGGCACCCTGTGTATGGCCAGGTTGGTGCGGTTCCCGTCATTGTTGCCCATATCACCAATGAAAAGATAATTCTCATTGTATGCCAAGTCTTCCCAATCACTGTTTGATCGGTTTGTTACATTCATCGTATAGCTAACCGCGCCATCTGCTTTATCAAAGACAAACAAATTGGGTGGATTTCCGCGGTCGTTGTGGCCAATGAGCAAGTCTCCGTAGGGCGCCAGCCCTGAAATTTCTCCCATGCTGGAAGGCAGATCCGTCAAGGTGGTCACTTGCCTTATACTGCCAGGGTACAAACAAGCCTCATTGGTGCTGGCATTGGGGTCAAAATTTACCGCAAAGGGATCATTGCACTGCACCCTGGCCTCATCATCATCGCCACATGAGCAAAGTGCTAAAGCCGACAGCAACGCAATTACAAGCAATGGCACCCTCTCAGCCCTGGTCAAAAAACACGTTGATACTGTGCACATGTGGAAGAGAATTCAATTGATTGCTAAATTCAGCACTGCGGCGCTGGCTCTTCAGCACCACATAATAGGCATATTCTTTCAGATTTTCACCGGGCTCACCAATAGACTTAATATTGACCAGTTTGTACTTTGAGCAGTACTTTCTAAATACGCGAAAAAGCTCCCGCTCCGGCTCTTCAGCGTTTTTGTAGACCAATTGCACAAGGTACTCTTTGCTCGCTGGAGTAGCTTCATTGAGCAGTGAAGCGATGTATACAACTACGCCAATAAACAAGGTGCCCACAGCCGAGATGAGATGCATTCCGGCGCCGGATGCCAGTCCCGCCGCAAGAGCGAAAAAGATGAACATGATGTCTTGGGTATCCTTCACCGCGGTGCGAAATCGGATAATAGACATGGCACCCACAAGCCCAAAAGCACGGGCAAGATTGTTGCCTATCACCATAATTACCAATGCGGTGATCATCGTTAGCATAACAAGTGATACCACGTAATTGCCAGAATAGCTGATCCCTGAATAAGTACTTCTGTATAGGATTCCGATAAAGATGCCACAAAGCAGTGCAGCTACAAGATTGAGCAAGGCCTCTTCAGGACTTAAGGCAAATTGAAAGAAATTTTGGAACTCATTGACCATTTCAGGCTCCTAGTTTTAGATTGTAAGCTGAAATGTCTTTTTCAGAAAATGGCACGGCAAACTTAGACAATGCTTCATGCCTCAATGCATATTCTTGAATCACACTTCTAATCCAGCTAGGCATTTTCTCTCCACCGTATTTAACTTCAAGTACAAAACTGTTTTTCCAAACCATTGCCAAACCTGAGTCTTTAAATAAATCTTTCGTCGAAGGCCACATCCGTGCCTTCACATTTTTGTCAAAAGTAATTCTCAAACCCGGCTCAAACTTACCCATGAAAGGTTCCCTGTCATAGACAATCAAATTAACAGGGCGGTATGCGTAGCGGTGCATATTGTAAAGGAAGCGTTTGGCATCGGTCTCACTTTGACCGCTGAGTCCATTTTCTTTGCCAACTGGCAAACCATAAGTCAAAAAATCATCGAGTTTACAATACGGAACTTGTCCCCTGGTTTTCGATATTCTATTCCCTCGTTTTCGTTTGACTTCCAGAAATACCTGGCTGTCGTCGGTGCATAAATCATATCCCCTGATGCGCAGCTTCTTTCGCACCTCAAGCCCTTCCCACTTTTCATAAAGACAATTAAATGCAGGTGTATCATAATAGATGCTTCTAACAGTATATTGGCAGATGCCATTCCCGTTGTCAACAGCATAACTATCGGGTCGCATGAACGGAGTGATGCGCTTTCTTAGCGCATCAAGGTGCTCATTTGCGACCAAATATTTTCTTTCATATCTGTACATCAGCTATTCCGTATGGCATTGTTAGTGAACCTGCGCAAAAAAAGCTGCATTAAGGAAATGGTATCACTTTCGATTTCTACTTCCATCAGGCTGCCAATTCGAATCTCTTCAGTAAAGGGCCAGATGATCGTTACAAAAAACGCTTGTCTGTTGTCTACGAAATGTATGACATCTTCAATCGAAACCACCTCGCCTTGCCGGTCGTCAACAGCCGCCTGCTGACCTGGACTTACATATGCATACTCTTCCAGACGCACTGGCATTACACCTACGACTATCGACGTATCTGTAAGTGTAAGTATGGTTCCTTTTTCAGCTGGGTTGCGTGGAAAATTAATTTTACCAGAAAAAGGAGCCGTGATGGTGAAAAAGTTGAGACGGTTTTCAATTTGGGCTGTCTGCATGCGCAAGGCATCAATCCTCGCCCGAATCAACTTTTCTTGTTCTGGTTTCTCGCCTGTAGTAACGCTGAGATAGTTGGCTTCTGCTATTTTCTCTTCAAGCTGCTTTACTTTAAGTTGGTTCTCTTCGATTTCAAACTCCTGTGTTGAGATAACACCATCCGATATCAACGTTCTGGTTCTGTTCATGAGCTTCTCCTGTGTGCGGAGCTCTTGGGTGGCAAGCTGCCAGGCCTCTTTAGCGAGCATGACATCCTCAGGCTTCTGCCCGGTTGTGAAAAATTCCAGTTCGGCATTGAGCACATCAAGTTGGCCTTGGAGTTGAATTAGATTGCGCTGCTCCTCGTTGGATAAAATAAACCCCAAGGTGTCCCCTTTTGATACAGACCTGCGCTCAATAAGCCCATCGTTTAATCGAAAAGCAACCACATCACCACGCTGAAATTCAGTAACATTGAAATCATTTACCGCATTGTGCACATGGTCTATATGAGATGAAACCAGATTGCCATCAACGGAACGGATCAGGCTATACTCAGTACCAGGTAAGGACATAGCTTTACCTTTAATTTTATACGGCACCTGAATAAACGCAGAGGCGATCAAGAAAACTAGAAGAAGGACTGCCACGATGGACAGGTTGATTTTTTTTCTGGACAAGGCAAAAGAATCAGTGCAAACCTGTAAGACGATGTTGCAACAAATTTAACAATTTATTCATATTCTGCTAATTTATACGGATCGTATAAATCTGATAATCAGTTTAAATAAAATATAATTGACGTAAATGATGTCTTTAAGTTGCTTCTAGATACCAAGAAGATGGCAGACCGCAGCGGCAACCAATATAAACCGGCAATAAAAAGTTAGTAGCACACCCTGGTATCCCTATTTTGGGTATCATGTATTTGCAGCAAAGCTCCTTTGGTAATGTATAATTGAGCCATCCCGTAAGTGGCCATGATCAAGGCATGGCCGTATGTAAGCCTATCCGCAAACTTGTTCCACGCCAAAATACTGTCAGACATCATGAACAGTACCGCGCCGGCAGCAACCCACCAAAAACTTCCTGAGCTTACTTTTCCGTACCTGTTGAAAGCCAATAGTGCCATGACAGCTATTACCAGGGTATATGCCATCACGGGAGCGGTATATCCACCCAAGCTGGGTGATATCCTGCTGAAGAAATAGACCGCGTAGCCAACGATCAATACCAGTAACCAGCCCTGCTGCCTCAGCAAACTCACTTCGTGGTCGTTGCGGTAAGTTTTTGTAAATGCCCAAATGTATGCGAGATGCGCGAGAAGGAAGGAGGTGAGTCCTAAAACAAAGTATTGTCCATCAAGTTCCTGAAAAATCAGCAAGACATCTCCACCCAATGAAAAAATCAAGCCCGCTAGCATCCATTTGAAAAACTGGGTTGACCAACTTTGCCTGATTTCCATTAGCAACCAAAAAATGAGGGTAAGTAGTAAAGTGGGCTTACTTAACTGCGTGATCAGCTTAAAAGTATCGCCATGTTCAACATCAAGTACGCCCCATTGACCGCTGTAAACGTGGATGCTCAAAAGCACCATGAAAAGGAAGGTGAACCAAACGTCCCTGTTCATTTTAATGGAACTACCCGGTGGAAAGCGGTGCGCTGGAGAATGAAAACCGAGAGCACTCCTACGATAAACGCGAGTCCAACAATGAAGGCTGGAATCATACTGATATAGGTGAGGTAAAGTGCAAGTAACAGGGTTATTCCAAAACGGAGAGACTCAATCCGAATGGCCAAACTTCTTTTTTCGAATACCATACCGAGAAAAGTGACTGACAGCACAATAAAGCCAGCTATCAAAGCCATCAGTGCCCAGGACATTCCCGCGGTATTAAACAAAAAGAAAGAAGTCATGCCCAAAATGAGCAGGTACTGGACGAAGAGGTATATGTTCAATCCTTTCGAAACTTCGACATCAAACTTGGTGTAACTGTTTCTATCGATAGCTTTTGGAGGTCGAAATCCGCCTAGCTCAGCGGGATACCAACCTGGGGGCATCCACACAAGCTTAAATTTATTGGCAAGCCCCGGCACCTCCTTGACCTCATTCCATAGATTGACAAAGGGTTTTACATTGGCCATTACCGGATTCCAGGTGTTGAGCGGCGTGGTAATGCCATAGGTTGGTCTTTCCTCCTCTTGCTGGAATGTGCCAAACATGCGGTCCCAAATAATCAGGGTGCCTGCGTGGTTCTTGTCAATGTACTTCGGATCGCGGCCGTGGTGCACCCTGTGGTGGGCCGGAGTATTGAAAATATACTCGAACCACTTTGGCAATTTATCTATCACTTCGGTATGTATCCAGAACTGATACAAGAGGTTAAATGCACCCATCAAAACAAACCACTCCGTTTTGAATCCCAAAAAGGCCATGGGGAAGTAGAAGTAAAAGGTGAACATTTTCTGAAAGGTACTTTGGCGCAAAGCCACGGAAAGGTTGTAGTCCTCACTCTGGTGATGCACCACATGACCCAACCAAAACAAGTTGACCTGATGGCTCATCCTGTGGGCCCAATAATAAAAAAAGTCAACACCCAAAAATGCCAGCACCAGCCAATACCAGGTGTTTTCAAGCTCGAAGATTGCAAAATTCACGAAGATAAAATGGTAGGCCGCTACGGTAAATATTTTGGCAAAGAGTCCGGTAAGCTGCTCCACGATACCACAGCTGATGTTAGACACGGCATCGCTGAGCCTGTATAGCTTGCGTTGCTTCACATAATCATACACCACCTCGGCCGCCATGAGGAGGAAAAAAATGGGAATTGCGAGGATAACGGGGTTGAGATTGTCCACCGGAAATAATTTCACCAAAGTTAAAAACTCTTAGTCGCTCCATCAAGCCAAGTTTCGATCGGTCTTTTTTTGGCATCTTTGAGCCATGATATTGTACAACGTTACCGTAAATGTGGATGAGGACGCGGCCGAGGCTTGGCTCGAGTGGATGAAAGAAACCCACCTTCCGGAGGTGCTCGCTACAGGCCATTTTGCGGAAGCAAAAATAGCCCGGATACTGGCCGAAGAAGAAGGCGGCAAAACCTACAGCGTGCAATACTATGCGCGCTCGATGGAAGCCTTCGAACAATACGAATTGGAATCTGCACCGCGTCTGCGCCGCGACCATCAGGATAAATTTGGCAGCAAGACGGCTGCATTTCGCACCTTGCTGCATGTGATACACCAGGCCGATGGAAAGGGTTAGGGCCAAGAAGCACCTAGGACAGCACTTCCTCACGGAAAACTCTGTCGCTGAGCGATTAGCGGCTGGAATCACCGGCCACGGCGATACCAAAAACATCCTTGAAATAGGTCCAGGCACGGGAATTCTCACCCGCGCCCTGCTCGCACTGGGGCACAAAGATTTGAAAATGGTAGAGCTCGATACGGAATCCGTGCGCTACCTCAACGAAAGACATCCGGAGATCGCTGCAAATATCATCGAGGCCGATTTTCTCAAACTTGAAATGGCTTCGCTTTTTGATGGGCAAGCATTTATTCTGGTTGGCAACTTTCCGTATAACATCTCCTCGCAAATACTCTTCAAACTGGTGGAGCACCACGAGCTCATTCCTGAGTTGGTGGGCATGTTCCAGCGCGAAGTTGCGCGGCGCATAGCCTCGCCCGAAGGCTCGAAAGAGTACGGCATTTTGAGCGTATTGCTCCAGGTTTTTTACACGGTAGAGTATCTCTTCACCGTCAATGAAGGCTGCTTCTCCCCTCCCCCAAAAGTAAAGAGTGGCGTGGTGCGCCTCACACGCAACAGCCGCAAGGAGCTGCCAGTTCCTGAAAGCTTTTTCAAACATGTGGTAAAAACCGCATTTGGACAAAGGCGCAAAACCCTGCGCAACAGCCTCTCCCCCATTTTGAGGGAAGCGCCAGTGAGCATTGATCCGGAAATCCTCTCACTGAGGCCTGAAAGGCTCTCGCCGGAAGCATTCCTGGCCTTGGCGGTGCAACTTTACCCCGACGTTAATTCTTCCTTGCCCGCCCAAAACGAATAGCAGGCGCGAAGCCTTTTTCCTACTTTTGGGCTCAGCTAATCGGCACAGACAATGCAATTCGAACTCAACAAAGTATTTATTGATGAGCTCCGCGACAATATTGCGGAGGGCCGCGACACTGCAGTCATAGCCGATTTCGAACACCTGCACCCGGCCGATATTGCTGAAATCTTTGACCAGCTTAAGACTTCAGAAGCGAGCTACGTATTCAAACTGCTTGGGCATGAGCGGGCTGCAGAGGTAATGATAGAGCTTGATGAGGAAGACCGCGAAAAATTGCTTTCTACCCTCACCTCCAAAGAAATCGCCGAGCAGGTCATTGACCACATCGACTCTGATGATGCCGCCGACGTACTCTCCGAGCTTTCAGATGACAAGAAAGCTGAAGTACTCGCCCTGATAAGCGATGAGGAACAGAAAACCGACATTCGGGACCTGCTGCAGTACAACGAAAACTCGGCAGGTGGACTCATGGCCACTGAGCTCGTGAGCGTTAAGAGCACCTGGTCTATAGCCCGGGGTATCCGCGAAATGCGCAAGCAGGCCGAGGGGATAGAGCATGTGTACACCATTTACGTGGTGGACGATGAAGACCGGCTGGTTGGAATTTTACCCCTTAAAAAGCTTCTGTTCAGCTCTTCATCCATTAAAACCAAAATCTCCGAGATTTTTGACGATACGCCCATGCGCTACGTTCACCCTGAGACCTCAGGCGAAGACTGCTCCAAAACCATGGAGAAGTATGACCTCGTGGCATTGCCGGTGGTGGACCATGACATGACCTTGCTGGGGCGCATCACGATTGACGATGTTGTAGATTTTATCAAAGAAGAAGCGGAGCGCGATTATCAATTGGCCTCTGGTATTTCTGAATCGGTAGAAGCCGACGACACGGTATGGCGGCTCACGCGTGCGCGCCTACCCTGGCTGCTCATTGGCCTCGTGGGTGGTGTAATGGTGGCCCAGGTAATTGGCATTTTTGAAGCCCAACTCGCGGAAGTCGCAGCACTAATGCTTTTCATCCCACTTATCGCTGCGATGGCGGGAAATGTGGGGGTGCAGTCATCAGCGATCGTGGTACAGGGCCTAGCCAACAAGAGCTTTTCGTCTAAAGGCATCTGGCAAAAACTATTTAAAGAACTGAGCGTGGCGCTTCTGAATGGCTTGATTTGCGGCGCAGTCATTCTCGTATACGGCCTTATATTTATGCAATCACTCCCCTTAAGCTACACCGTTGGCGTATCGCTGTTTGCTGTGATCATCATCGCTTCGCTCTTTGGAACCCTCGTTCCCTTGCTTCTGGATAAGCTCAAAATTGATCCTGCATTGGCCACTGGACCTTTTATCACCACGATGAATGACATCATTGGGCTCACCGTTTATTTCATGTTTGCAAAACTCTTTTTTGGGATTTGATGCGGGTACTTTTTCTCGATACGGTGCATCCATCGCTCGAACAATCACTTCGTGAACAAGGGTTTGAGTGCGATCATAACTACACATCAACACACGATGAACTGCTGAATGTTGTGGGGGATTACCAAGGCCTGGTCATTCGCAGCCGAATTGCTGTCGATGAGGCGCTTCTGAACGCGGCCAACGAATTGATTTTTATTGCCCGGTCGGGCTCGGGATTGGAGAATATCGATCTCGTGGCAGCGGCAAAACGAGGTATTGAAGTGCTCAGCTCACCTGAGGGCAACCGCGATGCCGTGGGTGAGCACATCATCGGTATGTTGCTGATGCTGATGAACCGGCTGCACCTGGCGAATGTCGAAGTAAAATCAGGCGTTTGGGAGCGGGAGCGCAACCGTGGACTCGAGCTGAAAGGGCGCACTGTAGGCATCATTGGCTATGGACATATGGGCAGTTCGCTCGCGACAAAATTGAAAGGCTTTGGATGCACCATTCTCGCGCATGACAAGTATTTGAAAGGCTTTGGCAATGAGGATGTGACGGAAGTAAGCCTTGCTGAACTTATGCAAAACGCGGAGATACTAAGCATCCATTTGCCCTTGAGCGAAGAGACCAAATACTTCGTAGACGATAATTTCATTGCCCGAATGGCCCAGCCCTTCTACCTGATCAACACTGCCCGAGGGCAGCATGTAAATACAGCTGCCTTGGTTAAAGGCCTGCAAGAAGCAAAGGTACTTGGTGCCTGTCTAGACGTGTTGGAATTCGAAAAAAGATCGCTTGAAGGGCTCGACAACAAAGAAGCTCCCGAGAGCTTACGCTTCCTTTGCGAAAGCGACAAGGTGGTACTCAGCCCGCATGTAGCCGGGTGGACCCAGGAGAGCTATGTAAAGCTTTCGCAAGTGCTTGCCGCAAAAGTGCAAGACTTGAACCTGCTTTGATCAAGCGACAGTTTCACATTACTCCTTTTCAGATAGCCCTTTGCCGCAAGGCTTCAAAAATAACCAGTGCGGCAATGTTCGACACGTTCATGGAGTCAATTTTGCCGTGCATCGGCACGATAATTCCCTGGTCGGCGTGCTCCAGCCAAAAGTTGCTCAGGCCCCGGGATTCTGAACCCATCAGGAATGCCGTAGGAAGGCGGTAATCAAATGAATGGTAGGGCTCCGTGGCAGTGAGTGCTGTTGCAAAAGTTCTGATATTCTGCGCGCTCAGCCATTCTCTTGTTTCCTCATTGCTCGCCGCAGCGACAGGCACGGTGAAAAGCGTCCCCACACTGGAGCGCACCACATTGGGGTTGTAAAAATCGGTGGCCTCGTCGCACACGATCACCCCGCTCAGCCCAGCAGCATCGGCTGTGCGCAGCATGGCGCCTATGTTGCCAGGTTTTTCAACATGCTCCAGGACGAGGTAAAGTGGCGCAATGCCTGAAGCAGCCTTAGGCAGATCGCTGAGCCCTGTATCGCGCATGCCGACCAATGCGATGATTCCACCTGTGCTTTCGCGGTAGGCAACTTTGGAATACACCTCGCGGGAGATGGTAATCACCTCACATGCTGTGGTATCGATGGGATACTCAAGGCTGAGTTCGTAGAGGTCTTCAAGGATAAACAGCGACTTGAGTTCAAATCCACCCTGCTGAGCCAGTGACACTTCCCGCACGCCCTCCACCACAAATACCCCTTGATTGCGACGCTCGCGCGGTTTTTGAAGGGCGACCAGGTTTTTGATACGGGAATTTTGGAGACTGCTTACGTGAAGTGACATATCGTGCATTTTCGCGGTCAAGTTTAGCGATTTTTCAGTAACATTGGCGCTTATGGAATTGCGCAGCCCCCTTCACTGGAAAGATTACGAACTTATAGACTCCGGCCATTTCGAGAAGCTGGAGCGATTTGGCGACCTTGTATTGATACGCCCCGAGCCCCAGGCCATCTGGTCGTCGGTACTTTCCGAAAAAGAATGGAGCAAGCGGGCCCACGCCCGATTCGTGCGCGACTCGAGCAAATCGCGTCAACGGACCGGCGCCGAAGACGGGTGGAAACATTTTCAGAAAACGCCTCAAAATTGGAACATCAGCTACAAGCACAAAGGAATGAAACTGGCCTTCAAGCTTGCTTTCACCACTTTCGGGCACGTAGGGGTGTTTCCTGAGCAGGCCAACAATTGGGATTTCATCGCTGAAACGGTAGCCAAATGGCAAAGTCCGGGCAACGTGCTCAACCTCTTTGCCTACACCGGCGGGGCCAGCCTTGCTGCAAAAGCTGCGGGCTGCGATGTGACCCACGTTGATGCAGTGCGCAACATGATATCATGGGCCAATGAAAACCAGGACCTCAGCAACCTTAAAGACATCAGGTGGGTGGTGGAAGATGCCCTGAAATTTGTCGCCAAGGAAGCCAAACGTGGAAAACAGTACAAAGGCATCATCCTTGACCCGCCCGCCTATGGCCGAGGCCCTGCCGGCGAAAAATGGGTTTTGGAAGAGGGCCTGCCCGAGCTCCTCTCCCACTGTGCAAGCATACTCGCACCAAGCGAATCCTTCTTCATCCTCAACCTCTACAGCATGGGCTTGTCGGCTGTGGTGAGCGCCAACCTGGCCCAGTCGTACTTTAAGCCTGAGCACCTGGAATACGGTGAATTCGTAATCCCTTCGGGCACTGGCCAGCAATTGCCATTGGGCACTTTCGTCCGTTTTGTAAGGTCTTGAGGCTGGGCCTATTTTGCCGAAAGGCTGAAGCTGTGACCAGCTATTTCTAAAAGCGTAAAGCAGTATTCCTTTCTTACCTTTGCGCCTCAATTTGAACCGATGAAATACAGTCCTGACAAACCAAGCACCGTGCAAGATGTGCTCCGCCATATGCTCGGAGGTGCGTCTAACAGCACTATTAAACAATACCTCAAGAATGGACGCGTGCACCTGAACGGAGTGGTGGTGAAAATTGGAAACACCATCGTAACGAAAGGCATGGAAGTGGAAGTGAAGCAGCTCAACAAGGAGCGGCGCACCAAGGCTCCTTTTCGCATAGCGTGGGAGGATACGCACCTCGTGGTAGTCATTAAGCCTCAGGGTATTCTATCGGCTGGCGAAGGAATCACCCGTAAACCTACCATGCACAAATTGGTAGAAGCTTATGTGAAAGAAGAAACGCGGGGAAAGAAAGGTGCTTATGTGGTTCATCGGCTTGATAAAGAAGTATCGGGATTGATGATTTTTGCCAAAACCGAAGCCATCAGGGACAAGCTCAAAGAAAATTGGTCTACCTACACCAAACGCTACCTTGCTTTGGTAGAAACCCGTCCAGAACAAGATAGCGGCAGCATAGACACCTGGCTTGCTGAGTTTAAGCAGACCATGCAGGTGGTGGCTCCCAACAGTATGGGCGCTGCCCGTGCTATAAGCCACTACCGCTATGTGCGGCCTGAAGGCAAATACCACCTGATGGAAGTGACCCTTGAAACCGGCAAGAAAAACCAGATTCGCGTTCACCTCGCCCACATTGGCTGCAATATAGTCGGCGACAGGAAGTACGGTGCTGATGCCTCTGTAGAGCGCAAGGTTCGATTGCTCTCTTGCTACATGGAATTGGCGCACCCCATCAGCGGGCAACCCCTAAAAGTTGAAATCCAGCCCGACGCAGGTTTTATGCGCCCGGAGAAGGCACCTCGTTCTGAACGACCAAAAAAAGGGCTTGTTTAAATTTTAACCTATTCTGAATCCTTCTTTTCAGAATCAAGCCCTTCTGATTCAGTCGAAGAGTCTTGTGGTTCGATTGCGGCTTCTACTGCATCTTTTGCAACTTCATCGGTCGTCACTTCCTCCGCTGCAACTGCTCCTGCTTCTTCAGTGTTGTCGCCCATTTTGAGCAAGTCTTTTGCCTTCAATGCATTAAACCACTTGATCAACTTGCGGATATCGCTGTGGTACACGCGTGCATCATCGTGCTCGGGAACTACTTCAGTAAAGAAATCGCGTACCGTCTCATCGTCTTTCAGGTCAATCTCTATTGCACCCCCATTGGTGTGCGCGTAGATACGCTCAAAAATTTCTTTGAGCAAAATATCGCCATCCATGGTGTAGATGCTGATGTCGCTCAAGGCACTCACACGCTGGGTTTGGCCCACGGCCATTTTCTTGCCAGTGTCGAGTGAGCTCACAATGACGCCGCCCCTTGACTGACTGATTATTTGGTGTAAACCGGGCTTGCCGGCAATAGAAATGATTTGTGATAGTTCCATGAAAGCTTTTTGGATATGGGCGGCAAAGCTAAGGCTTTCTCAGTTCATTATTCAATGGCCATTTTTAAATAGTGCATTTCATTGCCATTGCGCATGCTAACGATGTAGATTCCGGAACTGAGGTGCTGAACATTGATTTCGCTGCGCTGACCCGCTTGCAAATTGAGGTTTTGCTCCCATACGGTTTTGCCGCTAAGGTCGACGATGCGCAACTCGCTGAGTTCCACATTTGCTCTGAGGGTGAAGCTGTTCAGGGCAGGATTTGGATAGGCCAAAAGTGCATTTTCATCATGGCCTTCAGTACTGGAAACACCGTAGAAGTAAGGCTCAGAGAAGATACTGCAGCCATTGTCACCGATGGCCTCAAGGGTATACACTCCAAGCTCCGGGAGCACCAGAGAGGATTCTGTGGCTTCTGCTATTGGCTCATCATCAAGGTACCACTGCCAAGCATCAGCAGTGGTGGCGGTGCTCAGCGTTTCATCCACAAGAATCAAAATTGGCAAGTCCGGGCTCTCGAGAAAATCGAGATTGACTGTGTTGCTCACTTGCAGGCAACCGAGATTGTCATTGGCTTGAGCACTGTACATTCCTGGCTCAGTCGCAGCCAAAGCAGGACCTGTGTCGCCTGTGTTCCAGAGGTAGTTATTGAGCCCACCTTCAGCCGTCAGCAAGCCGGATTCCCCTACGCAGGGCTCCATAACAGGCAGGCTTACGGCAAATGGTGCTACGCTCGAAGTAAGTGTCGCAAATACATCGAGCTTGCCATGGCCCCATCGTAAGTTTGGCAATGCTCCTGTAAAACCATCTGCAAGCGCATTTTCAATGAGCGCTTCTTTAAAGTCCAGGTAGCTGGCGTTCGGGCAACGCTCAAAAAACAAGGCGCATGCTGCGGCCACGATGGGAGAAGCCATGCTTGTACCGCCATTTACATAGTGCATCCCACTGAATGCGAGGCTTCCTGCGGGCGGATTTTGATTGATCATGGCGGTGATATTTTCGAGGCGGCCTGAGCTGAGTACCACATCGCCGGTGGCTGCGATTTCAGGTTTTTGTCGCATGTCGCGGGTAGGGCCGCCGCTTGAGTTGATTGAAATTTCGCCGGCAGTTACATCATAGGTGGTCATGGTACCTGCATAGTTCAAGAATTCCTCCTGGTTGTTGTAATTGGCCACGGTAATCACCTTGTCCGAACAGGTCCATGAGCTAACGGTGGTCATCAACTTATCGGGCATGCGGTAATTCACCATGTCGGGAAACTGCTGTATGCTTGGCAAATCCGTGCTCAAGATATTAGAGATTCCAAATTGCGCCCTGCTCCAAATATCAATGCGCCCTCCGCCTGTGGTGCTAAATCGCCAGCGGTATTGCGAACTGAATGGCTGGGTAAGCACCATTTGAATTTGATACTGATCTCCCCGCTGGCCTACAAATGATTGGGCTATGCCGAGTATGGCGCCATTCCAAAAGATGGTGTCCACCATCAATTGATTCAGGTTGTCGGCAGCGTTGCGCCAGGCCGCATAGCCTCTGAATTGATATGCAGGGTTGACCAAATCAGCGCCGATGGTGAATGATGTATTTTCAAAGCCCTCGATGTCAGCCCATGCTTCCACAAATACCGCACCTTGCCCTCCAAGCGTATTGGGATTGAAGCTAAACCAGGTAAATGCTGTATCCACCTCAGGGATGTCGTATCCCAAATGGTAAGGTGCCCAGTTGTTGCTATTACCGGCTGCACTTACCACAGCCTTCCCTGTGCTGCCTTCCAGCAGCGACTCGATGTGAAGCGAAGCCGCATCCAATCCGTCGTGTGAGCCAAGGTAAGTTCCCAGACTGGTATTGACCACAGCTGGCTTACCTATCGCATCGGCGCGTTCGAAAATGTATTCCACTGCCTCGGCGACCGTCATGGTCCAGTTGGGGCGGGAAAAATCGCTAGAAACCACAATGATATCGGCTTCGGGAGCTACTCCGAGAAAATCGCCAGTGGCATTGGCATTGCCCACAGCGACACCACTTACGGTGCTGCCATGACCAAACCAGGCAGCCTGATCGTCGTGGTTGGTGATGCCGGCATCAATGTCCTCGGAGGTCCATTCCTGTCCGTAGTCGTAAGGCTGCGGCACCCTTTGAGGATCGGTTTCATCTTGTGTCTGGTCCCAAATGTAAAGTACACGTGTGCTGCCATCTTCATGCTGGAAGTCGGGATGATCCAACTCAATTCCCGTGTCTATAAATCCAATAATCACATCGCTACCAAGATAAGATTGGGGCAAAGGACCAAGGCCTTGATGTACCGGAAGTGCGTTGTTGGTAAGCAAAACCACATCGCTCAGCGCTTCTGGTTTCCAGGGATCAAACTCCACGTAGGTGATAGCGGGCTCATCTACAATTTTGCGGAAAGCGCCGACCGGAAGTGAGGTGGCTACAAAACCATTGAAAGTGCCACGAACCTTTCCACCATTGTTTCTCACAAATGCCGCGATGCCCGATACTTCACCGCGCAGATATACTGGAATTTGAGCGCCGGGTTCGGCAGCTTCGATCGCGGCCTTAAGGCCAAAATGCAACATTTCGCGCTGAGCGTGCTGGGCATTTCCAAAAATAGGAAGTAAAAGCGAAAGGAGGAGAATGTGACGCATTGAAGTAATTATTTATCGACAAGGTACTGATATTGCGGAATTTCATCCAGAAAAGTTACTGCCCTTTCTTGGAAGTCTACCCGCATGATGTAATGGGTTAATCCATTGGTTAGCGCGATATATGGCGCTCCGATGGTTTTGTTGTAACGCAGCACCTGCTCGAAAGTTTCTGCATTGATGGCAACACCCGGAGCCTTGCATTCAGTGAGCATAACTGGTTTACCTAAATTACTCATGCACAAAGCATCGTACCGACCTGTGCGCTGATGATGCAATACTTTGCGCTCAATACTGAACAAACCCGCCGGAAAACCTTTTTCTTTGACTAAAAATTGAATGAAATGTTGCCGTACCCACTCTTCAGGCGTCAGCACGAGGTATTGCCTGCGAATGGGATCGAAAATTTGCTGACGTCCACCTTCTTCAATTATTTTGAAAGGGAAAGTGGGCAGGTTGAGTGACATCATTGTAATGCGAAAGTAACATGAAAACCAAAAAGGAAATTGTAGAAAATTGGTTGCCCCGATACACAGGGGTGCCACTCGAAGACTTTTCAGAGTATATCCTATTGACCAACTTTGACGATTACGTAAATCGATTTGCAAGCTTTCACGGTGTGGAAGTGAGGGGAGTTGATAAAGCCATGCCAAGCGCCCATGCCGAAGGAGTGAGCATGATCAATTTCCAGATGGGTAGCGCCAATGCGGCCACCATTATGGATTTGCTCAGCGCTGTAAAGCCAAAAGCGGTGCTATTCCTCGGCAAGTGTGGAGGATTGAAAAAGAAAAACAATGTCGGTGATTTTATCCTTCCCATCGCGGCAGTGCGCGGTGAAGGCACAAGCATGGATTACCTGCCTTCGGAGGTGCCGGCGCTGCCTTCATTTGCTTTGCAGCGGGCCATTTCCTCAACCATACGCGATTTTGGTCAGGACTACTGGACCGGAACCGTTTATACCACCAACAGAAGGGTATGGGAGCACGACGAACGTTTCAAAAAATATCTGCGAACCACCCGTTGCATGGGTATTGATATGGAAACGGCGACCATCTTCGTAACTGGCTTTGCCAACAAAATACCAAGTGGGGCCTTGCTACTCGTCACTGATCAACCCATGGTGGCCGAAGGTGTCAAAACTATTGAAAGTGATAAAACCGTGACCACGAATTACGTGGACCTTCATATCAAAATCGGCATTGGAGCCATGAAGGAGCTTGCCAATGACGGCCGCTCTGTGAAGCACCTTAAATTTTGACATGGCACAAAACAAGAGATCACATCAGGATGCCCTGAGCGATGCACGCCGCATCATCAAAGAGGTGAACAGCAAGCAATTTAAGCCGCTCTACATTTTTCACGGCGAGGAGCCGTACTACATTGACTTGCTCACTGATCACCTTGAAGACAATATCCTGGAGGAGTCAGAGCGCGATTTTAACCTCACTGTACTTTACGGATCGGATACCAAGGCAGAAGACGTGGCCAGCATGGCGCGACAATACCCCGTAATGGCACCATACCAGGTGATCATCGTGAAAGAAACCCAGGCATGGCGCAGTTATGACGATCTGCTTCCACTGGTCAATCATCCTGTACCTACCTCAGTGGTGGTGATCAACATCAAGGGAAAAACGATTGATAAGCGTACCTCATTTTACAAGGCTGCATCCAAAGTCGCGGAAATATTTCAAAGTGACAAGCTGCCTGATTGGGAAGTGGAGAAATGGATGCATAACTATTGCAAAAACAAAGCAATTCAAATAGAGGACAGGGCCGTAGCGCAGCTTTGCGACCACATTGGCAACCATTTGGGCAATCTGATCAATGCCATTGACAAGCTGGAAGTGGTATGCAAAGGTGACGGCCCGATTACCGAGCATGCGGTGATGGAAAACGTTGGAATAAGCAAAGATTTTAATGTTTTTGAACTGAATAAAGCCATCGGCCAGCGCAACTTTCACAAAGCCCTGCTCATTGCCAACTACTTTGCCAACAACCAGAAAGAGCATCACATCATCCCAACCTTGAGCAGTGTGTACAGCTACTTCAGGAAACTGGCCGTGTACCACGAATATCCCAATAAAGCAGATAATTATGGATTGGCCCGAGCCTTGGGTACTGGCCCTAGCTTCGTAACCGAGTACAAAAATGCCGCATCGCGCTTCCCAACCCATGCCTTGCTGGCAGCTTTTGAAGTTTTGCACGACATTGATTTAAAATCAAAGGGTGTTGGAAATGCTTCGGCCTCAAGTGGCGAATTGGTAACCGAAATGGTGGGAAGATTGATGCGCGTGTGATGTCCTGACCGGAAGGTCATTCGACTAGAATACCGAATTTATTTCTCAAACCTAATCTTCAGAAAAGGGCGATCATTCTTGTATTCCCAAAGAAATGAGCCCAGATAAAATATGCGCTGGAAAAAGGGATATGCTTACTTTAGCGCCTGCTTTGAAAAAACACACGCATCTTAAATGAAAAACCTCCAAGGATTTTTGCTCCTATTTGCCTCAATTGTATCTATTCAAATCACCGTTGCACAAACGGGTACAGTACGTGGTTTTGTGTATGAAGAAGATTCAGGTGAGCCTGTAATCTTCACCAACGTTTACCTTGAAGGCACTAGCCGTGGAGGCTCCACAGATGTAAATGGTTTTTTCACCATTTCGCAGGCCCCGGTAGGTGATTACACGCTAATTGTGACTTACCTTGGATACGATACCTTGCGCCAAAATGTCACCATTGCGCCCGACCGGATTTTGCAGCTCAAGCTGTTTATGTCAAAATCGAGTATACAGATGCAGGCGGTGGAAATATCGGCTGACAAGCAGGAGCGCCTCACCAATGTGACGATGGCTGTTACAAAAGCTACGCCGAGGGAAATTAAACAAATACCAACGATTGGTGGAGTCGCTGACCTTGCACAATACCTGCAAATATTACCTGGAGTAATTTTTACCGGCGATCAGGGAGGCCAACTTTTTATTCGCGGAGGTAGCCCTGTGCAAAACCTTGTATTGCTTGATGGAATGGTAATTTACAATCCATTTCACAGTATCGGTTTGTTTTCAGTTTTCGACACTGAGATTATTCGCAATGCCGATATCTACACGGCTGGATTTGGCGCCAATTACGGAGGCCGCGTATCGGCTGTGATGGACGTGGTGACCCGCGATGGCAACAAGCGGAGGCAAAGTGGTAAAGTGGGGATTGGAACTTTTCAAGCCAATGTACTGCTGGAAGGCCCACTGCTTAAGCAAACCAATGATGGCGAAGGCTCCATTTCATATATGCTATCGGCCCGGCACTCATACCTTGACCAAAGTTCCAAAGTATTGTACAGTTGGATAGATGAGAATGGGCTGCCATTTCAGTTTACTGATCTATACGGCAAAGTGTCATTCAATACAGGAAGTGGAAGTAAAGTGAACGTGTTTGGATTCAACTTTGCCGATCAGGCAAGGTTCCAGCAACTCAGCAATTTGAAATGGGACGCGTTTGGAGGGGGAAGCAATTTTGTGCTCACGGTACCTGGCTCTCCAATTTTGGTAAGTGGAAGACTTACGGGAACTTCATACGCAGTGGAGCTCAATGAGCAACGAGATGCAGTGAGCATTCCCGGAGAAGGCAGCGATGAATTAGAGGAAGTTCTATTGCAACCGCGCAGCAGCCAAATAGGTAACTTTACTTTCGGGCTCGATTTTAAACTCTTCAATGGGGATGATGAATTCAGCTATGGCTTGGAAATCACGTCTTTTAGCACGGACTTCACCTATTTCAACCCAGTGGGTCAAAGGCTTGAGCAAAAAGGTAGCAACTCCGAGTTTGCCGTTTACGGCGCATACAAAATCAAGCGCGAGAGGCTCATTCTCGACTTGGGAATGCGCATACAAAACTACAGCAGTATTAAGGTGATCAGACCCGAACCCAGGGTTGGTGCAAAATACCTGGTCAATGACAATTTCAGGCTGAAAGCAGCCGCAGGTCGCTACTCTCAAAATCTTATCGCAGCGAACTCAGACCGGGATGTAGTGAATCTTTTTGCCGGTTTCCTGATTGCTCCCGAAAATATACCGAGCACAATGAGAATGGAAGATGGGACAATTCGCGACATCAACAATTCTCTCCAAAAAGCCAATCACTACCTGGTAGGATTTGAATACGATCTTGGGAATCGCATGTCGATTAATGTGGAGGGCTATATCAAAGATTTCAGGCAGCTCACAGACATCAACCGGAACCGGATTTTCAGCTCTACCAATCCACCTGCTAATGCTGAACCCATAGAGTATCGCGAATTCACCGTTGAAACAGGCCTAGCACAAGGTGTTGATTTCACCTTCAAATATGAAGCCCCAAAATACTACATCTGGGCTGTGTATTCACTTGCAAAAGTGGACCGTTGGGATGGAGTGCAAACCTTCAGCCCTGTATTTGACCGAAGAAATAACGCCAACCTTGTGGTAGCTTACCGCTGGGGTAAAAACAATGCCTGGGAGGCCAATGGACGCTGGAATTATGGAAGCGGGTTTCCCTTCACCCAAAACCAGGGATTCTTCCTTCAGGAGACTTTTGCTGACGGCTTGAATACCGACATCACTCAAACCAATAGCAACGAGCCAACCATCCAGTTTGCAGGCTTGAACCAGGGGCGACTACCCGATTTTCACCGCCTTGACATTACGATCAAGCGCACATTCGTGTTTGGACCAAACAGCTCGCTGGAAACTATAGCCGGTGTAACCAATGTTTACAACCGAGATAATATTTTCTATATCGACCGATTGAATGGCGATCGTGTGAATCAGCTCCCATTTCTTCCCTCACTTGGTTTGATTCTGTCGTTTTAAACCAAAATATTTAATTGCACAAAGGCCTGGTTCTCGCGAACCAGGCCTTTGCTTTACTCACCTATCAGCAATTAACTCCCTAGCCTGAATCGGAGTCCAGCGTTGAAAAACAATCTGTTGAAGTCACTATTGGCGCCGGCATTTTGAACTCCCTCTACAAAACGATAGCTCGCACCCGTTGTGATGCCAATGTGTTTGGAGAGATTGATGGTGATGTCTAAGCCCGGCTCTATAACAAGGAAATAATCCTGATCTACCTGACCTGTATTGAACACGCCTTGCTGAAATCGATCTACATAGGTCACACCACCTACGCCAACGCGCAATGGGATAGAAACATTGATCAGTGAATATGGGGCAATGAGCAAGGCATTGTTCAAGCCTAAAAAGAAATAGTTGTACCGGGGATTGACCAATTCAATATCTGGAGAGCCCATTGACAAATTCGAAGTGGTAGACCCTTGAAAACTCACTCCTGTAAGCCAATGGTCGCCGAGCACTACGCCGAGGTTCATCCCAAATCCCGGAAGCTCTTCACCAAACAATGTAGTATGTGTATAATTGAGATCTATTATTCCAAAGGATGGTTTGAGTGATTCACCCTTGTAATTAGAAAACAAAGATTTAGGTGATTTAAACTCCGATTCTGATTGTTGGGCGACCAAATTTTGGGCTGTCACAAACACCAGTGCACTAAGAGCTAAGAACTTTGTTTTCATAAGTTTTAGGTTTTATTGGGTTGATTACTCTAAATACAAGCTGTATGCCACAACAATCTCCATTTTCCCAAAATTTCAAAACAACTCATCTCAGGAGTATGCCTAACTTTGATTTAACAATTGATCCCTTCGGTTCATGATTTTTAGCAAAATGCGGGTTACTCTGGTCCTCTTAAAACTCTTTCTGATTATCCCTTTCTGGGCAAATGCTCAAGTGCATTTTGAAGAAGAACCCTTCCTCGAATTGGTAACCAAAGCCAAGGCTGATGGTAAACTCGTCATGGTAGATGCTTTTACTGCGTGGTGCGGCTGGTGCAAGGTGATGGACAGAGAGACCTTTGCCGACAGCGCGGTAGGGGTCTACATCAATGAGCGCTTTATCAGCACAAAGATCAATATGGAAGAGGGGTTTGGGATTGACCTCGCGATGAAGCACAGGGTTTCTCAATACCCGACCTATTTATTTTTCGATGGTGACGGGCAACTGATTGCGAGGCTTTCAGGGTTTATGAAACCCGATGCTTTCATTGATGCCGTTGAAAATGCTACCGTTGCGAAAAGCCATTTACCGAAAGGAAAGGACCCCATGAACTTCAATATGCCTTATCCCGAATGGCACCGCAACTCATTCCTGCCAAACAAGGAGCGTACCTATCCTAAAGGTGAACAACTCGAACAGTGGTTGATCGGACGAGAAGACCTCAGCGATGAAGTGAGCTGGGCTGTGATGCAGCGATTTGTAAATGGGGGAAAATATGCCCTTTGGATCGCTGAGATGAGAGATACGCTTGCGGCAAAATACGGTTGGGAAGAAGTGAAGAGTAAATTAACCGCGCTTATTTTTAATGATGTAAAAGCTGCGATTAAAGACCGCGATGAAACACAATTACAGAATGCACTTAACGCAGTAGACCGCTACCTCCCGGAAGATGCTGAAACCTACAAGCTGCGCTACAGATTGTACTACTATCAGGTAACCGAAGATTGGAGCCGCTACACGGCTGCTGTTGAAGCAATGTATCAAGACACAGCATTTTATGACATTGATGCAGTGGTACATGCAGCTCAAACAGTAAGATCAAGGAGTATGGATGAAACGGCCCTTACCAAAGCGCTTGAATGGATAAAACCCATGGTTGCCCATGAACCTGAGTATCCTGTGCTGGTGCTTTATGCCGGATTGCTCCAGAAAACCGGGTCGATTGATGAAGCGCGAAAATTTGCCGAGATGGCGATTGAAAAAGGTGAGGCAGAAGGCATCGATACCAATGAAGGCCAGTTTATTTTAAATAGTTTACCGTAAATCACATGAAAATGAAGCAAGCATTCTCCTCATTTGACGAATTCTATCCCTACTACCTCCAAGAACACCGTCGCTTAGGAACCCGAATTAGCCATTTCATTGGTACTTCATTATTCTTCGTCTGGCTGGCCTCAGCCATTATTTCTCTTGCTCCGATGCATGTACTTTACGGTGCCATTAGTGCTTACTTTTTTGCTTGGCTTGGACACTTTTTTATCGAAAAGAATAAACCCGCAACTTTTCAGTATCCCCTCTGGTCTCTAAGAGGTGACTTTAAGTTATACTTTCAGATCATAGCTGGTCGGCAGGGCTGGCGAGCTTAATAGACTTTTATTTCTTAAAACTAACATAAGCCTTTAATTCACCCTGAAAGTAGAGAAATTACGTCAGTAGACTTGCTTACCGCGTTTTAAATATTGACGTAACACTTAAAGTCGTCTCAAAATTATTTTTTTTTACTTCCTTTGCCCCCTCAAAATCGAACTAACTAAAACCTCCAATGGTATGGACGAATTGAATGTAAATGAATACGTAGACGGAGCAAGCGAGCTCCTTGTCACAGTCAAAGCACTTGCCATACAATATGGATTAAAAATATTGCTGGCGCTCGTGGTTCTCATCGTGGGATTGCGTGTGATTAAAGTGATAGTAAATGCGATCAGAAAATCACTCGAGAAGCGAAATGTAGACCCTTCTCTGAGGCCATTTTTAAGCTCCATTTTGAGCGTTCTTTTAAAAGTGGCACTGCTCATCAGCGTAATCTCTATGCTCGGGATTGCCACCACCAGTTTTGTGGCTGTGCTCGGTGCCGCAGGTCTGGCAGTTGGTTTGGCCCTTTCAGGGACTTTACAAAATTTTGCCGGAGGAGTTTTACTTTTGATTTTAAAACCATTTAAGGTTGGAGATTTCATTGATGCTCAGGGCTACACTGGGACTGTCGCAGAAATCCAGATTTTCTTTACCATTCTGAAGACTCCTGACAACAGAACCATCATTATCCCGAATGGGCCGCTTTCAACAGGCTCTCTTACCAACTTCTCAACTGAAGCGCACCGCCGCGTGGACATGGAGTTCGGCATTGGCTATGATGACGATATTGATGGTGCCAAATCAGTTTTGAACAAACTTATTGAAGAAGATACAAGGATTTTCAAAGACCCTGCGCCACAGGTAGTATTGTCAAAGTTGGCTGATAGTTCAGTCAATTTTACGGTTCGCGTTTGGGCAGAAGCGAGCAATTACTGGGGCATCTATTTTGACTTTCATGAAAACGTTAAAAAGGCCTTTGACAAGGCCGGTGTTGGTATACCCTTCCCGCAGATGGATGTCCATGTGCATAACAATCAAGTAAATTAAAGCCCTTACAAATGAATAAACTATTTTTCTGCATAATAGCCGTGTGCGCTTATCCTGTTGTCGGTTTCACTCAAGTAGGCGACGGTCTGATCACTGATGAAGAACGGGCCAAACTCATTGCCCAGGAAATCGAATTTGCAGACAGCACCTATTGGGATTTCGGCGGTACATTCGGCCTTAACCTAAACCAATCATCCTTTACAAACTGGGCAGCAGGTGGACAAAATGCGATTTCGACCACTGCGATTACAAGCTTATTCCTGCGTCATAGAGGCAAAAGTTCAAGCTGGGATACCAGCCTTGATTTGGCCTTTGGATTGCTTAGTCAGGATGGCAAGCCTTTGATAAAAACGGATGACCGCATAGACCTTTTGTCCAAATATGGCTATCGCATGAAGAATCCAAATTGGTACATAACCGGACTATTCAACTTCAGAACACAATTCAGGGACGGTTTTGTGATTCAAGACGGTGTAGAAGTAGGGGACCCCATTTCAAGTTGGCTCGCACCTGCTTTTTCCATCGCATCCCTTGGAGCTGAATACCGTCCAAACACCAAGCTGTCGGTTTTCTTATCACCGGCAACCACTAAACTCACCGTTGTACGCATAGAAGGCCTGAGAACAGCTTTCGGTCTGGAAGCAGATCAAATGACAAGGTGGGAGGCCGGAGCCTACATGCGTGCTGAATACCGCGAAGACATCTTTGAAAATGTAAATTTGCTCACCCGTCTTGACCTTTTCTCCAATTACTTCAACAATCCTCAAAATGTCGATGTAAACTGGGAGGTGCTGCTTACTTTCAAAATCAATGAGTGGCTGGCCACCAGTTTAACTACCCAGCTTATTTATGACGATGACATCATCATTGGCCGAATTGAAAATGCAGAAGGTGTTGTTACTCAGCAAGGAGGACCGCGCACCCAATTCAGACAAGTATTTGCATTTGGACTTTCCGTGAAAATCTAAGTGACCAAAGATTTCGATATCAAAGCCATTCATTAAAAGGATGGCTTTTTTTTTACACCACGATTTAAAATTTAGGGCATAAAAATTGTTATCCTTGCCCGAATTTCTAACCACTATATCATGATTAAAAAACTTTCTTTTTGCCTTGTAGCATTGGCCTTATTCGCCACAGAATCAATTGCGCAAACCTATGAGTACAAAATCCTAACGAGTGTAGAGTCCATCGTGCCCATGGGTATAGGCCGCTCGCGTATCATTGAAAACACAACGGAAGTTGATGCTTCTATGTACACCACTTCGCGCAATGACGGCACCGACAGTAATCAAAAAAGTGTAAAACGTAAAGACCTGAAGGTTGATGAATTGAACGAAACCAAACTGCTAAACTTCTTTAGCGGTGTAGGTATCAACTTTCAGAACATCGCGTCAAATGATGCAATGCTGGGTTCAGCGCTGAATGCCCTCACCAATGATGGCTGGGAACTCGCATTTGTAACCTCCGGTGTGGAGAGTGATGCAGGTAAGCAAGACGGGCAAGGCATTTTCATCACCCGTTTCATTTTCAAACGAATTAAGCAGGGTTGAGTAAATACGCTGGCCTTAACCTTCGACTTCAACAAGTTTGGGGCTGAAGTTGAGTAAATAAAGCTTTTCGCTCGCTCGAGTTATCGCTGTGTAGAGCCAACGCAAGTAGCCATTGTCGATCATATCATCCACAAGGTAACCCTGGTCTACGAATACCACTGGCCACTGTCCCCCTTGTGATTTGTGGCAAGTCACGGCATAGGCAAATTTGACTTGAAGTGCGTTGAAAAAAGGGTCGTCTTTGACGGCCTTTTTTCTTTCCTCCCTGGTTTTAAGATGGCTGTATGCCTCCAGGGTGGCACTGTACATTTTGTTTTGGGCCTCGCGCGGCATGGATGCGCCTTCCACATCAATGGTGTCGAGCCAAAGCAGGGCCTCGAAATGAAGCTCGTCAGGATAGTCGACCATGCGCAGGGTGGCATGCACAAATTTGAAACCATGGCGCTCTTCCCAATTTCCAAGGCGCATCACCTCCACCACATCACCATTTGCGATAAATCCGGCTTTGCTATCCTCGGCGAGCCAGTGGTAATTGTTCTTGACCACCATGAGCAAATCACCTCCCGAAATAACTTCCTCGCGGAAAAAAACCCTGGCGCGCACACTTTGATTGAACAAGTTAGCCCGTTTGTTGCTGCGCGTTATGATAAGGGTTCCCTCCTCTCCGTATTTGGCGAAAGCCGACTCGAGGTGGTCTTGCAACTCGGTGCCATCAATGGTCACGACATCGGGTTTCGCGGGAATCTTGAAGGGCAGTTTGGATAACAAATCTTCCTGCCACAGCGAGGCGCGCACTGCGGTGGCAAACTCGAGTATACCTGAGTCTGCACTTTGCCGTGTCACATCGCTGAGCTCGCAAAGGGCGGCAGTGAGCGGGTATGAGCTGCTCAATAACTTAAGGTCCAGCGCCGGGCTTTCCTCGCTACCCACAGGGGGCAACTGGGCACCGTCGCCAATCAATAAAAGACGGCAATTGACGCCATTGAATACATAGCCCATCAAGTCTTCGAGCAGCGTACTTCCCGGACTGCCGGAATGGCTGTCATTGCCGATCATGGAAGCCTCATCGACTACGAAAACGGTATTGGTATGCAGGTTTCGCGCCAGCTCAAACGCAGCGCTGCCATCGGGTGAGGTGCGCCTGAAGTATATCTTCTTATGAATGGTGTAGGCTCTTACACCGCTATATGAGCCAAGCACTTTTGCTGCCCTCCCCGTAGGTGCGAGCAACACGCTCTTTAAGCCTATCGCCCCGAGCGACCTGACAAGCGCACTCACCAATGTAGTCTTGCCTGTGCCCGCATAGCCTTTAACGGTAAGCAGACAATTGGGCTTGGCGCTCACAACAAATCGCGCCATGGCTTTCATTAGCCTCTCTTGTGAAGGGGTGGGCTCAAAAGTGAAATTTTGCGCAAGCGATGTGCTTATCAGCTCAATGGATGGATAAAGTGGTGTATTACTCATGTCCTCGACATTGATGCAAAGAACGCACAATAACACGCAGCCTTGGTTTACTTTGGAAGGCCAAACGCTCTCAATCGTATAAAATTCTATTTTTCAGTCATTGGTTGCTTGCAAACTAACAACAGATTACTAATTTTATCGCCCTAAACCAATAATAACCTATTTTATGTTGAAAGAATTTAAATCCTTCATTGCCAAAGGGAATGTTGTTGAACTGGCCGTTGGACTTATCATGGCTTTGTATTTTGGAGCGATTGTCAAGTCATTCGTTGACGACATTATTATGCCACCAATTGGTATGTTGCTGGGAGGTGTAGACTTTAGCGATCTCAAGCTTGTATTGCAAACAGGTATTGCCGAAACCGCAGAGGGCGCGGGTGATGGCTTACCCGAAGTTGCCATTGCTTACGGTAATTTCATCAACACCATCATCACCTTTTTTATCGTTGCACTCGCCGTATTCATGGTCGTGAAAGCTTACAATAACATGAAAGAGCGCATGAAAAAGAAAGAAGTACAAGCTCCAGTTACAGATCCTGTTCTGACCAACGAAGAGAAACTCCTGATGGAAATACGTGATCTCTTAAAGAAATAAGCATGAGCATTCAAATCACGGAGGCCAACCCTACACCGGTTGGCCTTTTTTGTGATAAACACATCCGTAAAGCAGGAGTCCTTCGAAATACCCGGTTTCAAAATTTAACCTTTAAATTACATGGCCCGAAAATATCCAATTTGAAAAAAATTGTAGCTTTGCCCACATTCGATCAAAAATTGTGATATGCAAAAAATAGGTCCTGTCCTTTCCAAATATGCAATGCCCGTTTTGCTTGCGCTTTTCGGATTGTGGCTTCTTATCTCCTCAGGCGGACAAACTACCCTTTTCAAAATGGGCAGTGTAGCCATATTCGTTGTTGGCGTTTTGGCTACACTTTATGTAAAAGGAACCATTCCTGCCAAAGCACAAATTATTGTTGGGGTGCTTGTTGCGGCCGGAGCAATCTATTTTGCCTACATGGACGTAAACGTGATTAGCAGCAAGCTATCAGAAGAAAAGAAAATAGCAAAAATCAATACGCACGTCATTCAACGTCTGAAAGACATCCGAAAAGCGCAGATTGCCTATAACCGTGAGTTTGGTGAATACACTGACAACTTTGACACTTTGCTTTATTTCCTCAAGGAAGGACAGCTCACATTGATCAAGAGGTTGGGCTCATTGCCCGATTCAGTACCTACCGATGCTGCTGCCCGTGAGCTTGGTTTAATCTCTGAGATGCCAGAAGGAATGTCAGATGAGGATGTTATCGCTTCTGGACTCATCGTGAGAGATACCGTGCAAGTTGATGTGCTTACTTACATCTTTAATGAGAGTGATGAGAAGACAAGAAAAACAAGGTTTTTTGTTGACTCACTTCCCTATGTACCTTTCGCTAAGCACAAATTCGACATGGCTACGGCCAGAGTGGAGGTAGGAGGTGTAGAACAGTATGCATTTCAAGTCATTGACCCAAAGCCATATAGCTTCCAATTCAAAGTAGGGTCACTAACGGATGCCAGCACAAGTGGAAACTGGAAAGAGTAATATTTTACAGCCCGCACATAGCCTTGTTTTTGAGGGTTATCACCGCGACGCTACACAATCTATTGGGCTCTCATTTGAGCCCAATTTTTTTACCACCTGGCTCTATGGAGATAAGCTGGGTTCCACACTTATTGCTGAAGAAAGATATCCCATTCATGGATTCGACTGGAAAGCCATAATTAAATCTCTTCCAGTGGAATATGCCGCATTTGGGCTCACCCATGGCGAACGGTTTACGCTCATGCCGACGGCAGTATTTGAAGAGGATTGCTCAGAAGCTTTTTTGAAATTCAATACGGCATATAGCGGCGCGGGCAATTGGAATTACGACCACATTCACCTACTTGGCATCACGGTGCTCTATGAAGATGAAATGAAAGCTCAGAAAATTGCTGATGAACACTTTACGGGCCTGAAAATTCAGCATGCGGTAAGCCACCTTATACAGTCGTTACACAAAGCTGCGGGAAAGGGCGGGGTACAAATGTTCGTTTATAATTGTGATACACATTATTACTTCATTGTATTCAAAGATACCCGGCTCGTACTCGCGAATGCACTTAACGCAATAAGCAATGAAGATGTCATTTACTACTTGCTTTACACCTTAAAACAAATAGAGGAAAAGAATGATTGTGAGGTAGTCTTATTGGGAAATACAAATACGATGACCGATCTAAAATCAAAGCTTGAAACTTATCTTCCAAACGTCAACATTGGCATAGCAGGAAGCCGCATTGGAATGAAAGGCATTCGTAACAACGAAGATTTCGGTAATTTTTTCATGGCGTATACCGGACAGCTATGCGTGTAGTAGGAGGCAAGCTCAAAGGCCACCGGTTCAGCCCTCCGGCCAAGCTCAAGGCCCGGCCTACAACTGATATGGCCAAAGAGGCGCTATTCAATGTCTTGCTCAACATCACACAGCTCGAAGGAGCCACAGTGCTCGATCTTTTTAGCGGAAGCGGAGGCATAAGCCTGGAGTTTTGGAGCCGGGGTGCTGCCCAAGTAGTTGCTGTTGATGTAGACCCGATTGCCAAATCATTTCTGGAAAAAACCATAAAGGATTGGAATGTAGACGGAATTCGTGTGGTAAAGGCCGACATATTCAAAATGCTCAAGAAGGCCCAGCAATCATTTGACATTGTTTTTGTGGATCCTCCTTATGCCGATCCCCGGTTTCCAGAACTGCCCGCAATATTGCTTAACGAAGGCTGGGTAAAGCCCGGTGGCTGGCTCATCATTGAACACAGCGACAACCATAACTTTCAGTTGGCTCCGTTTTTTAAAATGCATAAGCGGTATGGCAGTGTCAATTTCAGTTTCTTTCATTTGGAAGACCAAGCGTCATAGTCGGGGATAAAACCTAATTTTGGCAATTGAAATCCTACGAAATTGACTGTAAACACCATCAAAGAACTCATCGCCAAGGAAGTTGAGGCGATTCAGCAAATCCCAATCGACGGCAGCATACTGAAAGCCGTAGACCTTATATACCAGCAAGTGCACCAACGCAATGGCAAAGTGGTGGTAACGGGCATGGGCAAAGCCGGACAGGTAGGCGACAACATCGCTACCACACTCAGCAGCACAGGAACCCCTGCCATATTCATTCACCCGGCTGAAGCACAACACGGAGACCTTGGCGTACTTCAGGCAAATGATGTCGTAATCGCCATCAGCAACAGCGGCAAGACCCGTGAGGTAATTGACTTCGAGTTTCTGGCCCGCCGCATCTATCCGGAGATGAAGGTGATACTCATCACAGGCAACGACAAGGCGGAACTTTGCCAAAAAGCGGATGTAGTGCTCCACACAGGCGGCCCTGCTGAGATATGCCCGCTGGGCCTCACCCCTACCACTTCCACGACGGTGATGACAGTGGCAGGCGACATCCTGGTGGTATTGCTCATGCAAAAAATAGGATTTACCAAAGCCCAATATGCCCTGCGACATCACAGTGGTTACCTGGGACAAAAAGCAAAAGAAGAATGAGCAAATTATTTCTGATATCTGGCCCTTGCGCCATCGAAGACCGAGATGTGGCATTTCACATAGCAGGTGAGGTGAAGCGCATTTGCGACAAACTTGACATCCATTACATATTCAAAGGCAGTTATGAAAAAGCCAACCGGAGCAAGCTTGACAGCTTTACCGGAATAGATCAGAAAGAGGCCCTTACCATCCTGAAAGATGTGAGCGAGCACTATGGTATCGAAAACATTACCGACGTGCACGAAAGCCACGAACCGGCTGAAGTAGCGCCTTATGTTACCCACCTGCAAATACCTGCATTTCTCTGCCGGCAAACGCGCTTACTCATCGCTGCCGGGCAAACGGGCTGTACTGTAAACATTAAGAAAGGGCAATTCCTAAGTCCTGAGGCCATGCAATTTGCCATTGACAAGGTGCGTTCTACTGGCAATGATAAGGTATGGGTTTGTGAACGCGGCACGACCTTTGGATACAACGATCTCGTGGTTGACGCAACTTCCGTATTCAGAATGAAAAAACTCGGAGCTCCAGTGGTGATGGACTGCACGCACAGTGTGCAAAGGCCAAATCAGAGCAGCGGCGTGACCGGCGGCGATCCCGAGTACATTGAAACCATTGCACTGGCAGCAATTGCTACCGGTGCCGATGGGCTCTTTATGGAGGTGCATCCTGAACCGCACAAGGCACAAAGCGACCCATATACCATGCTACAACTCGATAAGCTGGAAGGTATACTTCAAAAGTGTGTAAGTATCAGAAATTCTCTTTCTAACTAAATAACACTCCCCATGGCAAGAATCGCAGTTTTTCCAGGTTCATTTGACCCCATCACTAAAGGCCATGAAGACCTCATCAAGCGGGCTTTACCCCTTTTTGATAAAATTGTAGTGGCCATTGGCTACAATTCCGAAAAGAAGTACATGTTTGGCCTGGACCAACGAAAGCAATGGATCAAACAGGCCTTCAACTTTGAGGATAAAATCGAGGTGGGACATTATGAAGGCCTCACGGTAAACTTTTGCAGAAGTATGGGGGCGAACTACATCATTCGCGGATTGCGCAACGCGGAAGATTTTCAATTTGAAAAGTCCATTGCGCAAATGAACCGCGAACTGGCCAACGAAGTGGACACTGTGTTTCTTGTAACACATCCGGAATACGCTGCTTACAGTTCATCGATCGTGCGTGACATTTACCGCAATGGGGGCGATGTAAGCAAATTTCTACCGAATGCCGTACAGCTTGACGACAAGTTTTAGCAGCCTTTGTGCTTGCTTGCTCTTCTTAAGCGCTGCAGCACAATCTCCAAAAACCGCCCAATTATCAGGTACGGCTGAAGGCTATGCCGGTATAGAGGTCATGCTCCAAACTTACAAAGATCCCATTTCGAAGGAGCAAGACCTGAAGGCAAGTACTACCATACAAGAGAATGGCAGCTTTGATTTGACCCTGCCTGTGGCCGATACCTGCCAGGCCTGGATTTCGCTGCGGCGGCACACGGCCCCTGTCATTCTCTACCCGGGAAGCGCTTTCACCCTTGAACTGGGGATTGAGAATGAACCCACCCTCATCCATACATGGCAGCGGGGTGAGCTAAGTTACGCCTTCACCAGCCTTGCGGCAATCGAGAAGACAGGCAACAATCTGAGTGATCCAAACAGTACGATAGCCGCCATTGACGCGGCTTACTTCAATTTTTTTGCCGAGCATGGCAACCTGATTGGCACCCGATCAATTCGCGGCAAGTTGCGGGAGTTCAAAACCACCTTGATGGAGGGGCTTGACACCTCCAGCTTCGAAGGTAGGTATGCAGCCTTTACCGTGGCCGAAATGCAGCTCGCTGCGGGGCTTACGCGAAAAGAAATATTTGAAAGCAGCCTTAAGGTGTATCCGGTCGAACTCTCGCACCCGGGGTACTTCGCCCTCTTCAGCACATTTTTCGATAAATACTTTGAGCAGTACAGCAACCGATTTGGCGGAAGTGAGTTTTACAACAAGTTTGCTGAAGGCATGCATTTCATCACCCTTGACAGCCTTCTTTTGAAGGATGAATTCTTACAAGCCGATGACTTGCGCCATGCAGTAATACTCTACTCAATAGGCAATAGCGCTTACAATGCGCGGTATTCAAGACCAAGGTTGATAGAGGTTTTGCGGCAAATGCATACCGCCGTTCAGGTCAGCGAACCCCATAAAGCCATAGCAGAAAGGCTGATTCGAAAAATTCCAAACTCTGGCGTCGGAACTTCAATTTATGATTTGGGCCTGAGGGTATCACCGGATACTGTCGTTAACACCTTGATATTTGTTTCGGCTTCATGGAGTACTACAGCCCAAAGAGAAGCGGCGACCTTGGGCGCTTTGGCTGAGAAGTACAGCGATGACTTTCGCGTTATAGAGTTTCAAATTGACCAAGGTGAAAGTGTTGTCAAATTGGCTGAAAGCAAATGGCCTGTGCTAGGCACTGAAAATGTTGCCGTCATAATGGATCGCTTGGAAGTATACCGTATTCCGCAGTTCATCTGGGCCAACCGCAAAGGTGAAATTGAACTACTCAACGCCCCTCAACCCTCAGATGGCCTTGAGAACTTGCTATACAAAATCAAAGTGCAAAGAGAGCAAAGCCAGGTGATCAAGGTGGGTCAGTGAGAGGCCTTGAACTGGTCTACAAGGATTTTAATGTTAGGGTATGTGGGCATGTGCTCCCAATCTATGGCCTGTGGTGCAAACCATTTGGCTTCCACTATACCTTCTTCCTTTTGGGGCGTCAATTCACTTTGATCGCCATGCATCTCAAACCAATGGGTGCGTTTTAGATACCTTATTCCCTTCATGGTATACGTGTGATAAGTAGCTGGCAGCGCTTTGCCCAACACGAGCCTGGAAATGCCACACTCCTCCTCCACTTCTCGCAATGCGCATTCGGGAATTGATTCACCCTCTTCATGCTTGCCTTTCGGCAAATCCCACTTGCCCAAGCGATTGATCAGAAGAACTTCAGATTTGTCATTCATCACAAGCCCACCTGCGGCGTCTATTTCACGAAAGTGCGCCCTGAAATCAGCCCACAATTCATCGATTGCTTCATCTTGTATCACAACGCCTTTAAGCCCGGGATGATCTTCGAGCAGGGATATGATAAAGTAGATTTCTTCAAAATCATCATACCTAAAGTACAACATCTTGTTGCCCATCAGCTCTAAATCGAAACCTGCGGTGAGGATTATCACCTTGTCGTTCAAGAAAACTTTATACATTTGCCGCCATGCAATCTAACCGTGATTCGGCGCTAAAAGTAGCTGAATTTCTCTTACAAATCAAAGCAGTCAAATTGAGCCCTGAAGCCCCCTTCACGTGGGCCAGTGGGTGGCAATCACCTATTTATTGTGACAATCGTATCACACTTTCCTATCCCCGCATTCGCACCTTTATCAGGCAGGAATTCGTGAAGGAAATTGCAGATCATTTTGGAAAACCAGAAGTGATAGCTGGTGTGGCTACGGGAGGCATTGCCCAAGGAGCATTGATTGCACAAGAATTGGGCGTACCCTTTGTATACGTGCGCGCCGCCTCCAAAGGGCATGGCCTGGGCAATAGAATCGAGGGACATGTCGAATCGGGAGCATCTGTAGTGGTGATCGAAGATTTGGTTTCAACCGGAAGCAGCAGCCTCTCGGCAGTGCAGGCTTTGCGTGAAGCGGGCTGTGACGTGAAGGGTATGGCGGCCATTTTTACATATGGCTTTGAAGTGGCAGAGAAGAATTTTCTTGAAGCCAATTGCAGGTTGGTTACACTTACGGATTACAACCACCTGATCAACCAGGCCATCAAATCAAAATACATTAGCAAGACGGCCAAAGGCTCGCTCGAAGCATGGCGCAAATCGCCAGATACATGGAACAAAGCGGAACATGACAATTGAAAGTAAAACGGTTACGGTGATCGCACCGAGAGAGCGTGTGTTTGATTACCTTCTTGACCTCAACAACTTTAAGAATCTTTTGCCGCAAGAGCGCATCTCTGAATGGGAAAGTACAGAAACTTATTGCAGCTTTAAGGTGCAAGGCACTGCAACCATCGACTTGCAACTTGAAAGCACCGAGCGCCCTGATAAAATCAAACTCCAAAGTGGCGATCGCTCTCCATTCCCTTTTACACTTGAGGTATACCTGGCCGATGACAATGGAAGCACCAAGGCGCATCAAATCATGAACGCGAATGTGAATCCATTCTTGAAGATGATGGTTGAAAAACCTTTGGCCAACCTTTTCGATTACATCGCCGATCGGCTGGGTGTAGAACTCAGTAGCTGATTTTAATTTCCTTTGGCGCATATTGCGCAGCCTTCCCCTGACTGGAATGCACGAGCAGCATTCCCTGATCATCTACGTCGGTAATCATACCCTTAAAGGATTGTCCTGCCAATTCAAGCGAAACCCACCTTCGGTATCCGAACAAATTTTGTGCATACACCTGATTGATAAGCGCGTAATCGCCACTGTGCAACCATGTGAGCCAATCATCAATTTTTGACAACAAAGTGTGGAACACATTTGAGATATCCAGCCTGCGGCCCAACTCCAAAGCCATACTCGTGGCTTTCAGGCCTGAATTAAACTCCACTTGATTCACGTTCAGGCCTACACCTACAATACTGTACCGACGCTCTTGTAGCTTGCTCTCAATCAGCATTCCGGCGAGCTTGCGCCCGTTGACCAATAAGTCATTGGGCCACTTGATGTGCGGATCGAGTTGTAAATTTTCATGCAAAGTTTCCCATATAGCGATAGAAATTGCTTTGGAGATCAAAAAATGGCTCCGCAAAGGCAAAAATTCACTGGGTATTGCAAAACTGAAGGTGAGGTTCTCCCCGGGATTACTCTGCCATGAACTTCCCCTCTGCCCTTTGCCATTTTCCTGAAAATGCGCCAAAATAGCAGTCCCTGACTCATAATTACCTGAATCTATCGCGTTGGCAACATAGTTGTTCGTAGAGTCGACCGTGCGGAGTTCGGTGTATTTTTGATTTATATGTTGCATGAATTCAGATAAAACGACATCACACTAGTAAAGCGCTAAATTGCGTAATTTTGCACTTCTTATTAAAACCGATGAATGAGTAAGACATCCAAAGATAATTCAGTTGAATTAGTTGCATCTGTTGTTAGGGGCATTCAGGAAGTAAAGGGCAAAGAAATTTGCACCATTGACATGCGCGACCTTAACAATGCTGTCACAAATCATTTCGTAATTTGTCACGGAACCTCAGATACCCAGGTTGAGGCCATTGCCAGGTCTGTTGAACGTCAAGTTAACAAAGAAATAGGTGAAAACCCAGTGCACAAAGAGGGAAAGGACAAAAGCGAGTGGATACTCTTAGACTATTTTGACGTAGTTGTTCACATTTTTCGCGAAGAAACGCGACACTTCTACAATCTCGAAAAACTTTGGGCAGATGCCGATGTTAAGGAGATTGAATATCAAATGTAGTTCCATAGACCTATCAAATGTCTGAAAAGAAAGAAAATAAACAATACGAAAACCTCAAGAAGAAAATCAATCCTTCAGGAGGCAATAACGGCCCTGCTGGCTCTGGCAAGCCTTTTAATTTTTATTGGATTTACGCCATCATTGGCTTGATTCTCATCTCGCTTAACCTCTTCAACTGGAGCGGAACCACCACTGATATCAATCTGTCAGAGTTTGAGCAGATGGTCACCAATAGTGAAGTAGAGCGCGTCGTAGTCTTCAATAAGCAAATGGCTGAAGTTTATCTCAAAAAGGAGGCCCTTAACGATGAAAAACACCGCCGACGCATTCGTACTCCATTGGTAAGCGGTGCCGAAAGCACTGGCCCCCATTATAAATTTGATGTTGGTCCAGCTGATAGCTTTCAGGAAAAACTGGACCGCTGGAACAAAGAATACGACCTCGCGTACGATTACAAAACCCGCAGCGAATGGGGTAAAGAGCTCATCACGTGGATCCTGTTTATCGGAATTATGATAGCGGTGTGGATGTTTGTAATGCGCCGCATCAGCGGTGGTGGGGCAGCCGGTGGGCAACTCTTTAACATTGGCAAATCCAAAGCACAGCTCTTTGACAAGACCAAAGGAACCAACGTCACCTTCAACGATGTAGCCGGACTTGAAGGCGCCAAAGAAGAGATTCAGGAAATCGTTGACTTCCTCAAAAACCCGAAGAAATATACCACATTGGGTGCGAAAATTCCGAAAGGTGCGCTACTCGTAGGCCCTCCTGGTACAGGTAAAACGCTATTAGCCAAAGCCGTGGCAGGAGAAGCACAGGTACCTTTCTTCTCTTTATCAGGCTCTGATTTCGTTGAGATGTTTGTGGGGGTAGGTGCCTCAAGGGTGCGTGACCTGTTCAAACAAGCGAAAGAGAAAGCTCCTGCCATCATCTTCATCGATGAGATTGATGCCATAGGCCGTGCCCGCGGCAAGAGCGCCAGCATGGGCGCCAATGATGAGCGTGAAAATACGCTCAATCAGCTGCTCACGGAGATGGATGGTTTCGGCACCAATAGTGGCGTAATTATCCTCGCTGCCACCAACCGCGCCGACATTCTCGACCGGGCATTGATGCGTGCCGGTCGCTTCGACAGGCAGATCTACGTAGACATGCCCGACCTTAACGAGCGCAAAGAAATTTTCAAAGTACACCTTGCTCCGATCAAAGTGGACGAGTCAATAGATATTGACTTCCTGGCCAAGCAAACACCGGGCTTTAGCGGGGCTGATATTGCCAACATCTGTAATGAGGCAGCCCTGATCGCAGCACGAAAAGCCAAGAAAAAGGTTGCCAAGCAGGACTTTCTCGACGCTGTAGACCGCGTAATTGGCGGTTTGGAAAAGAAGAACAAGATTATCACCAAAAAAGAGAAGAAAGTCATTGCTTACCACGAGGCGGGACATGCCACTGTGTCATGGTTGCTCGAACATGCTTCACCTTTGGTGAAAGTTACCATTGTACCCCGGGGTCAATCGCTCGGAGCTGCATGGTACCTTCCAGAAGAAAGACAACTCAATACCACCAATCAAATCTTGGATGAAATGTGCGCTGCATTGGGCGGTAGGGCAGCTGAAGATGTAGCTTTTAAAGAAATATCAACCGGAGCTTTGAGTGACCTCGAGAAGGTCACCAAGCAAGCCTACGCGATGGTAACGGTATACGGACTGAACGAAGCACTTGGTAACATCAGCTTTTACGACAGTTCTGGCTCTTCTGACTACAATTTCCAAAAGCCATACAGTGAAAAGACTTCTGAATTGATTGACAAAGAGGTGAAAAAGATCATTGACCTGCAGTATGTCCGCGCCAAGCAACTGCTCACAGAAAATCAAGATAAACTGGATCTTTTGGCCAATCTCCTGCTGGAAAAAGAAGTGATCTTTAAAGAAAACCTACAGGAAATATTTGGAAAGCGGCCCTTTGAACAAGAGGAGCCTTTGATCCCTCACGGAAAAGAAAAGCTCAGTGAAGGCAGCAAACCAAATTCTTCAACAAAAAAGACTGAAGATAAGCCCGCTGAGAATTCGACTGAGGAGGAAACAGACAAAGGCTCGACATCTGAAAGCGACGAAATACCCTCAGAGGAGAAAGCTGAAGAAACCAAGTAGTCGATCAACGACACGACCATATGACGCTCAAGGATCAATGGATTTGCGTTTATAGCAGTACTTTTCTGCACAATGTTGAACTCATTAAGCACCTACTCGCGGAAAGCGAAGTAGGTGCTGTTGTACTCAACCAGAAGGACTCTTTTTATCCGGTAATTGGGCAAATTGAACTTTATGTGCAGCAAGATGACGTAATTCGCGCAAAGAAAATTATTGAAGATTCCGAATTGTGAAGGAACTCCTTTTGCGCATATCTACAGGGTTAATATTTCTCATCGTCGTGATCGGGTGTATTTTGTGGACTCCGTATTCTTTGGCAGTGCTCTTTTACATCGTTGGTGTGATGGGCATGCTGGAGTATTACAGCATCGCCAAAATTGGTGGCGTACATCCTCAGTCTATATTGGGAGTTACCACGGCTTCTGTTCTTTACCTCGGCATTGAGTTGGTAAAGCTGCAAATCTTCCCGACCTATATTGTGTCGATCAGCATTCCATTTTTCATTGCCATTTTCATTTGGGAGCTTTTTCGTAAGCGACCTGATCCGTTCAACAATATTGGCCACACCATCATCGGTATAGTCTATGTGATGGCACCTCTTGCTTTGCTCAATGTATTCACATTCGAGGAAATTTTTTATGAGTACAAGCCCGAGGTGGTGCTGGGGTTCTTTATTGTGCTTTGGCTCAACGATACCGGAGCCTACGTATTTGGGCGCCTTTTTGGCAAAACAAAACTTTTCGAGCGCATCTCTCCCAAGAAAACTGTGGAAGGAGCAGTTGGGGGTGCCGTCCTGGGGATAGCCGGGGCCATTGTCATGGCGACTTATACCAATGATCTCAGTATTTTTCACTGGGTTATGTTGGGGCTCATCATTGTAGTGTCGGCCACCTTAGGTGATCTCGTTGAATCATTGCTCAAGCGCAGTGCGCGGGTGAAGGACTCCAGCAACCTGCTTCCCGGGCATGGGGGAATTCTGGACCGTTTTGACGGGGTATTGCTCGCGAGCCCAATGGTGTTTACTTACTTAATGGTTTTCGTACATTCGGGCCAATAAATGATCAATTGATGAAATTTCACAAAGAAGGGCGCACCATTATCTCGCTGACAATCATAATTCTGTTGGCCATAAATGCGCTGTTATACTTTTTCTTAGGTCCATTGGCAATTGCCATTGCTGCAGTACCAACCCTAGTCGTTTTGGTATTGATTTTGCAATTCTTTAGGGTTCCGCGACGGCTGGCAGTTGAAATAGACGGAGCAGTGCTCTGCCCTGCTGATGGCAAAGTGGTTGTAATCGAAGAGGTAGAAGAAACCGAGTACTTCAATGACCGTCGCTTGCAAGTTTCGATCTTCATGTCGCCACTCAACGTTCACATCAACTGGTTTCCAATCAGTGGAATCGTAAAGTATTTCAAATACCACCCCGGGAAGTATCTCGTGGCCTGGCATCCCAAATCAAGTGCGGAAAATGAACGCACCACGGTAGTGGTAGCCCATGGCAGCGGCACTGAAATCCTTTTCAGGCAAATAGCAGGAGCCGTGGCGCGCCGCATTATATGCTATGCAAGGGAAAATGATGTGGCGCAGCAGTCAGCTGAGTTCGGGTTTATCAAATTTGGATCGCGTGTCGATGTATTTTTACCGCTGGGTAGCGAAGTGAAGGTCAGCATAGACGAGATGGTGAAAGGCAGCCAGACAATTTTGGCCACATTTCCTAAAGCAACTGTCTGAGTTCGTTCAGGTCTCTGATTTCAAAGGTCACTTCCTCTGCATGCTTATTCGCGCCGGGGTTGAAATACACCTGATCCATCCCCACATTGCGGGCTCCTGATATATCTGTATCAAGGTCATCGCCTATCATCACTGAGCGCCCTGCAGCTGTTTTCGCTTTTGCGAAAGCGAGTTTAAACACCATCGGGTCAGGCTTCCGCGCCGATGCCATTTCGCTGGTGATCACTTCCGTAAAAAACTTTTGAAGCCCTGATTTTTCGAGCTTAATCCCTTGCACCTCATCAAATCCGTTGGTAATGATGTGCATCCTGTAATGGCCAGCGAGGTGATCGAGCACTTCTATAGCATTGGGCATAAGGGTGGTTTTGAGCGGGCTTATCTCAACGTATGCATCGCCGATCTGCCTGCCAAGGTCGAGATCAAGACAACCAAAGTGCTCAAGGGTTTTTGCAAAACGCAGCGACCGCAACTCGGCTTTGCGCACATTGCCGAGCCGATACGCTTTCCAGAGCATCTCATTAATTCCTGTATACACTTCAGTGAAATCGTGCAGTGTGAGCACACCCCGGCCTTGCAATTCAAACGATTCGTAAATTTCACCTAAGGCCATACGCGAATTGGCATCAAAATCCCACAAGGTGCGATCAAGGTCAAAAAAAAGATCGGTGTAAGGCTTTACCATTGCAAAAGGTCCTGTTTGATAGAAATAGACAAATAAGTGAGCAAGATACACCAGATTATTGTGCTAAACAGCAAAAGAGGCAGCATCCACTTGCTGTCGTAAAAATAACGTGCCGCCAGCACTGAGCCGACGGGCACACTAATTATCGCAGGTGTGAGTATGGCCAGCCCAATCATTCCTGTTCTGCTCTTTATTTTGATCAAGAAGCGATTTCGACGGTTGAAGACTGTGGCAGTCCTGCTCGCTCCATTTTTGTGCTGCTTACCTCCAGAGCGACTCTTGAGCATAGCACTGAAATTTTCGCTAAACCAATGACCGAAATAGTAAAAGAAAACCACACCCGAGCACCCTCCGCAGGAGGTAGTTAACATAGCGGCAGGTAAACTGAGCCCCGAAGCAATGGCAGCGCCAGGGGCAAATAACAATTTGACAGTACTGAGGAAAAAAATCCCGGCAATTTTGCTGTATTCCACCGAGTCCATGGCATGGCTATTTTGCGCCGTAGCAGAGGTCGCCAGCATCGCCCAGGCCCGGCACAATGTAGGCCTGAGCTGTAAGTTCATCATCGATGGCACCAACCCAGATATTGGTTGATTCAGGCATTTTCTTTTTGATGTACTCCACCCCTTCCTGGCTGGCAATCAATACCACCACATGGGTAAGCGCTGGTTTGCCTTTGGCCAGCATGGCCTGATACACCCTAAACATGGATGAGCCTGTGGCCAACATAGGGTCAGAAATGATCAGTACCTTGCCTTCAAGCGGTGGACTGCTCAAGTATTCCACTTCAATGGTAAAATTGTCTTGCCCTTTTTTATGCTTGCGGTAGGCTGATATAAACGCATTATCTGAGTGGTCAAAATAATTGAGCAATCCCTGATGAAAAGGAAGTCCAGCCCGCATGATAGTAGCCAGTACAGGCATATTTTCAGGAATGCGCATGTGGGCTTCACCCAGAGGAGTGAGCACCTCTTCAACCTTGTAGTCAAGTGTTTTGCTCAGTTCATATGCCATGATCTCACCCATGCGCTCCATATTTCGCCTGAATCTGAGGCGATCCTGCTGGATATCTTTATGCCTTATTTCTCTGAGAAATTGATTGAAAATTGAATTGTTGCGGCCTATTTCGTGAATCATGGAAGAGTAATTGGGTTTGGTACAGCGCTAAAGTACGTGATTTATCGCTTTTGCCGCATGAAATCAGTAAAGGCTATGTATACCTCCCGCCAATTTTCCCAACCTTCACGTCCAGAGAGAGAATGGTTGTGCCATACTGTGACAAAACTCCCGCCAGAAGTCTCAACAGACTGCCATAGTGCTTTGAGCCTTGCAAATGCCTCTTCGGGCTTCAGCTTCATGTAGTCCCGCATGGCACTATCCATGGCGATAAGGGGTACCATTTGAAGTCTTGTGGCTTGATTTCTCGAAAAATCAAAAAACATAAATGAATGTGCGGTACCGGCCCTGAATCCTACCGCATCCGCGAATCCCATTGAGTAATCCTTTTGCACGCCAAGTGCTTCCAAATCAGTGACAGTATTCGGGATTTGCATGCGCAAAAAGTGCTGTCGGCTATGCACAGGCTTATTGCCTGTGACTTGCATCAGTTGTTCGATTTCGAACTGCACAGCCTGCTTAGACCCCAAGGTTTTGTATGAAGGGTGGATGCCTATTTTTACTTGAACAGCCAGTTTTCTGATCAAGCTCCGCATTTGAGGATGTTTTGGGTTGAGGTTGATGTCATGCCCCCTGCCATTACCACAAAGCACAAAGCAAATTGACTCATCGGCCACCTCAGTAGCCTCCAGACACAGCCCGTAGTTGTCGTAAGGATCGGGAGCGCTGCCGCTGAGCACCTTTATGCGCTCCGCGATGCGGTTGAAGCGAAATTGCAACACATCTCTTGCAGTTGCTCCAAGTATGCGCCACCACTCACGGCCGCGGTATGCATAAGCAATATCAATATCGAGGGTGTTGATCCATTGAGATTTTGGCTGCGGAAGCTCATTTACCAGGCCTTTGGCTTTAAGCCAATTTCCAAAATCGCGAATCCATTGATCTACATAAGGTTGTTCCTGCCAGCGATAGAAAACGGACGATTCTGTTTCAAACCGCCCGTGCAAATCTCGTTTTGTGACAATATACTCCTCTGCCCTGCTAATGCAAAAAAATACGGCTGCGAAAATATCGAAAGCATACGTGTGAGTGCCAGCAGCATCCCCTGATTCAAAAATCAAAGGCTTTCCATCCACTTCCTTTACTGCAGGAAGTTCAGCGGGCATTACCTTGCTGTGCAGCAATCCGGCGGCGGGTATGGACAGGCTTGCCAGCCCATGCGCTGCGCCATAGCTCAAAGCCGGTTTGGAACTAGGATTATCAGTAAACTGATATTCAATCCCGAGAACGGTCTGAAAAATAAAGTGGGCGGTGTAGCGGAGCCGCGGGCCCGGAGCATCGGTGTAAATTTGAATCATGGACCTTGCAGCGCTACAATCAATGGATGGTAATGGAAGTAAAAAGCATTATTGCGTAAGTATGCCTTCATCGGCAAAGCTATAAAATCCATCATCGGTAAAGATGATGTGGTCGTGTACGTTGATGTCGAGTACATAGCCGCTTTTCACCACTTTCTTGGTGAGGCTGATGTCTTGCGTGCTTGGCTTAAGGTTGCCACTGGGATGATTGTGGCAGAGGATGATACTCGAGGCCAACTTCTCAATGGCAGGTTTGAAAATGAGGCGCTGATCCACCACTGTGCCCGCTATGCCACCCCTGCTTATGCATACCTTGCCCTTGTAGCGGTGTGAGCGGCTGAGGAGTATTACCCAAAACTCCTCATGGTCAAGATCGGATAGCACACCGCTCATGAGTTCATAGGCATCCTTGCTGCTCACGATGCGCTCAGCTTGTACACCCTCTTCCTCCCGCCGCCTCCGGCCCAGCTCTAAAGCGGCCACTATGCTTACAGCTTTTGCCTCGCCGATGCCGCGAAACTTTTTGAGGTCATCCACCTGCAGTCGTGCAAGCTTTGACAGCTTATTATCGGAATCCGCAAGCACCTGCTTGGCAAGATCTACTGCGCTTAGATCTCTGCTACCAGAGCCTAGCAAGATGGCGATGAGCTCTGCATCCGAAAGTGCACTGCGGCCTTTGAACAATAGTTTTTCGCGGGGACGGTCATCTTCCGCCCATGATTTGATGCTCTTGCTTTCTGTAAAGGTTGCCATGGAAACTTGGTTATATGGGTAAATATAGAAATTCCCTCTTTATCACAGTGCTGAGTTGCGCCTCACTAGACCTGCATTTGACTGGATGGCAATTGGGCAAAAATCCGCATCTTTGTGCACCTACTGCCACCACCATGAACAGAGTCATTACCCTCAGCGAATTCATTGTAGAACGACAGGCCGACTTCCCCTTTGCGAAAGGTGAGCTTTCACGCTTGCTTAGCGCGATACGCCTTGCGGCAAAAGTGGTAAACCGCGAAGTCAACAAAGCGGGCCTCGTGGATGACATTCTTGGCAGTGCAGGTGCTGAAAATATCCAGGGGGAAGTTCAGCAAAAGCTCGATGTGTACGCCAATACCCAAATGATCAATGCTTTAAAAGCACAGCAAGAGGTGTGCGGTATCGGCTCTGAAGAAAATGAAGACATTATCGCCTTTGACAAAGGTGAGGCCATGTGGGGAAAGTACATCGTGATGATGGATCCACTCGATGGGTCGTCCAACATCGATGTGAATGTGAGCATTGGAACCATTTTTTCCATCTACCGCCGCAAGTCCAAGCCGGGCACGGTGGCAACCATGGACGACTTCCTTCAGCCAGGGCTTGACCTCGTTGCTGCCGGTTATGTCATCTATGGCTCATCGACCATGCTGGTATTCAGCACAGGAAATGGCGTGAATGGATTTACACTGGACACCTCGATCGGCGTATTTTGCCTTTCACACCCTAACATGAGGGTGCCTAAAGATGGCAAGGTGTATTCTATCAATGAAGGCAATTACAAAGCATTTCCGGAAGGGGTAAAGCAATACATCAAGTATTGTCAGGATGAAGACGAAGCCACTGACCGCCCTTACACCAGCCGTTATATTGGCTCACTTGTAGCCGATTTTCACCGCAACCTGATCAAAGGCGGGATATACATCTACCCAAGCACTGGGAGCAACCCCCATGGCAAGCTGCGACTGATGTACGAAAACATTCCCCTCGCATTTCTTGTTGAACAAGCAGGTGGAAAAGCATCAGATGGCAAAAACAGAATTATGTCAATCAAACCGACAAGCTTACACCAACGCACACCCCTATTCATCGGTTCTAAAAACATGGTAGAAAAAGCCGAGGCTTTCATGGAACAATATTCCCATGAGCCTGTCGCCACAGCGAAGCATGAACATTGAAAGTATTGCCCAACTATACGCGAACGGCAACAAAGTGTCGCTGATTGCCAATGCCCTAAAAAGTGAGAAAGCGCGCGTAAGCATTGAAGGTTTGGTAGGCTCAGGAGCCATTTTCGTGGGTGCAGCACTCCTGGAGCATTGCGAAGGCGATCACCTGTTTGTACTCAACGACAAAGAAGAAGCCGCCTATTTCTACAACGACCTTCAGAAGCTTGAAGGCAGTACGTATACAACACACTTTTACCCAGAGAGCTTCAGGGTGCCTTATCAAGTTGAGGAAACTGACAACGCCAACATCGTACTCCGGGCTGAGGTCCTGAAAGCGCTTTCGCAAAAAGGCAGAAAAGCAAGGGTGGTGGTGACCTATCCCGATGCACTTTCCGAAAATGTAGTGACGCGCAAGCAGCTAAAGAGCCATACCTTTAAAATCAAAACCGGTGAGAATTATAGCCTTGGCTTCCTCAATGAACTGCTGTCGGAATATGAATTCGAACGGGTTGACTTTGTGTATGAGCCGGGCCAATTCAGCATTCGCGGCGGCATCGTCGATGTATTCTCTTTTGGCGAAAGCAATCCTTACAGGATTGAATTTTTTGGGGATGAGGTAGAGTCGATGCGGCGCTTCGACCCTGTAACGCAGCTATCTATAGCTGAAGTGAAGCATTTCACTTTGATTCCCAATGTGCAGAACAAGATGATGCTCGAGTCACGCGAATCTTTTCTCGATTTTGTAGAGCCGGCGACAACAGTGTGGTACAAAGACCTCAACTTTATCACAAGTCGGCTCGATCAGAGTTTTGAGGCGGCTGAAAAACAATATGAAAAGTTAAAATCTGTCCTCAAGCACCTAAGTCCATCACAAATGTTCGTACAGGGTGAGGCATTTGCCGAAAGGCTGAAGGACTTTAAGCAGGTATGCCTTGACAAAACGGGCGACAACTTTGTAAAATTCAAGCAGGCCCAAAAGCCACAACCTGCTTTCAACAAGAACTTTGACATGCTCATAGAGCAGCTCAGGAAAAATGATGAAGCCGGCTACCTCAACTTCATCTTTGCTGGCAATCCCAAGCAAACCGAACGCCTGGAGCGCATCTTCAAAGACATGGGCAAGGAGGTAAGGTTCACTCCTGTGCATACAGAAATATCCGAGGGATTTGTGGATCAGGACCTGCTGCTGTGCTGCTATACGGACCATCAAATATTCGAGCGCTACCACAGATTTTATCTGAAAGAAGGCTTTAAAAAAAGCAAGGAAGCGCTTACGATTAAAGAGTTGAGCAGCCTGGTGCCAGGCGATTACGTGACGCATATTGACCATGGAGTTGGCAAATTTTCAGGGCTTGAAAAGATAGATGTCAACGGCCGCGAGCAAGAGGCCATACGCCTGGTGTACCGCGATGGGGACATACTATACGTGAGCATTCACAGCCTGCACCGCATCGCGAAATACAGCGGCAAGGATGGTACTGAGCCCAGCATCAACAAGCTGGGCAGCGCGGCCTGGGCCAAAACCAAGGCCAAAACCAAGAGTCGCGTAAAGCTCATTGCCTACGACCTGATCAAGCTTTACGCCGAGCGCAAAGCCAAGAGCGGTTTTGCCTTTTCGCCCGATAATTATTTGCAAACAGAACTTGAGGCCAGCTTCATTTACGAAGATACCCCCGATCAGCTCAAAGCCTCACAAGCGGTAAAGGAAGACATGCAGGCGGAGTGGCCTATGGATCGTCTCGTATGCGGCGACGTAGGCTTTGGTAAAACAGAAATTGCGATCCGTGCAGCTTTCAAGGCCGTATGTGACAGCAAGCAGGTGGCCGTGCTCGTACCCACCACCATTCTCAGCATGCAGCATTACAAGAATTTCAAAGAGCGCCTGCGCGAATTTCCCTGCAAGGTTGGTGTATTGAATCGCTTTTTACCTGCCGCCAAGCAGCGGGAAACGCTGAAAGAACTCGCTGACGGCAAAATTGACATTGTGATCGGCACGCACAAGCTGGCGGGCAAGGAGATCAAATTCAAAGATCTTGGCCTGCTGGTGATTGATGAAGAACAGAAATTTGGTGTGGGGGTGAAAGACAAGCTCAAAACCATCAAAGCCAATGTCGACACCTTAACCCTCACCGCAACTCCCATTCCGCGCACCTTGCAATTTTCGCTGATGGGCGCGCGTGATCTGAGTATCATCAACACGGCACCGCCCAATAGATTTCCGGTGCAAACCGAACTTTTCACCTTCAACGAAGAGGTAATTCGCGATGCCATAACTTACGAGGTAAGCCGCGGAGGACAAGTATTTTTTGTCAACAACAAGATTGGCAACATCAAGGAAGTGGCCGGCATGATTCAAAGGCTCTGCCCCGGTGTGCGGGTAGCGATAGGCCACGGCCAAATGGACGGCAAGAAGCTCGAGAACGTAATGACCGATTTCATCGATGGCGTATACGATGTACTTGTGGCCACGACCATTATTGAGAGCGGCATCGACATCAGCAATGCGAATACCATTATCATCAACGACGCCAATGAATTTGGCTTGAGTGACTTGCACCAGTTGCGCGGCCGAGTAGGCCGCAGTAACAAGAAGGCATTTTGCTACTTGATAGCACCTCCCCTCGCTTACGTGAGCACCGAGGCACGCAAGCGCCTGCAAGCCATCACCCAATTCAGCGATCTGGGCAGTGGCATCAACATTGCCATGCGCGACCTTGACATCCGGGGAGCGGGCAATCTGCTCGGTGGCGAGCAAAGCGGCTTTATCAACGAGTTGGGCTTTGAGACCTACCAAAAAATACTCGATGAGGCAGTTCAGGAACTCAAAGAAGCTGAATTCAAAGACTTGTACCGCGACGAAAAAGAAAAGCAAGGCAGCTATGTAAGTGAGTGCGCACTGGAAACTGACCTTGAAATCCTGATTCCCGACCATTACATCACCGACATCAAAGAGCGCCTCAGCATATATCGCGAGCTGGATAACCTGATGAGTGAGGTGCATCTGGAACAGTATAAAATGGAAATGCGTGACCGTTTTGGCGAAATCCCAAAACAGACCCTCGCCTTGATGGATGCGATCCAATTGCGCTGGATGGCCCGTGAAATAGGATTTGAAAAATTGACGCTAAAGGGCGGCAAGCTCATCGGCTTCTTCGTAGCCAGCCAGAACTCACCCTACTACCAAAGCAGCGCATTTACCAGGGTGCTGGAATTTATCAAGACCAATCACCGAAGCGTAAAAATGTATGAAAAGGGAGGAGCCCTTCGCCTTTCGGCAAATGGGATTAACACCATCACTGATGCGATTGCGGTGCTGGAACCCATGTCTAAAGGAGCCCGTATAGCAGTATGAGTTCTCCCCTATTAAATACCTTTGGCATAGGCTTTGCCTTGTAAAGGCATATCAAACAAGACGATCATGAAAAAAGTTATTGTTCTTTCCGCGCTGTTCATGCTCACAGCAGTTACCGTATTTGCCCAAAACAGACGGGCGCAACAACGCCAAGTGGTAACTTTTCAGGAAAGGCGAGGAACCACCTTATCCGTAGGCATGCAAGTGGCGGTGCCCACCGGCGAATTTGCTGAGAACTACGGCCGCCTTCCTTTTGGAATTAATGCATTTGTCAGCATTCCTTTACTAAACGCCCCAATAGAGCTGGGAGGAGGCTTCGTTTGGAACCATATGGCCCAATCGAAGCAGGATGTATTTATTGCTAACAATATGGGAACAACCGATCCAGGTTCTTTGCGCATCAATGGAAATGCATATACCTACCAGCTTCACGGGAGGTTGCGGCCTTTCAATGGCCGCTTCAGGCCTTATGGTGAACTCTTTGCTGGCGCGCGCAACTTTAGCACCACCAGCAAAATGAAATCAAATGTAGGTTCCGAACCTTCGTCAGAACGCGTTGACAGGAGCTTTACAGTGGTGGCAGGTTGGGCAGTGGGAATAAAATATGAGTTCACTCCAGGTGTATTCCTTGAGGGCAGATTTGAGCGCAGCGCAGGTAGTCGCGCGAGCTATATCAACCCGGATTCCATTATCATAGATGATTCTGGAGCCTTTACTTTCGACAATTTTGATTCCCGTACCGATCAGTGGGCAGTGAGCATAGGACTTGCATTTAGCTTCTAGATTGTTTTTTTAAGCCCTCATTGCATCTACAGCTTCCATTTTTGCGGCGAGCGAAGCAGGCACGATGCCCGAAATCAATCCAATTCCAATTGAAAAACCGAGCCCTATCAGGATATTTTTCAAGGTGAGTGTGAGCTGAAATGATGAAGCATCACCCACAGCAAGGGTGAGCAGCCAAATGATGGCCAGGCCTATACATCCGCCTATAAGGCAAAGTATTACAGACTCAATCAAAAATTGAAAGAGGATGAAGGAGCGCTTTGCACCCAGGGCTTTTTGAATGCCAATGATATTGGTGCGCTCCTTTACCGACACAAACATAATGTTGGCAATACTGAAGCCACCAACAAGGATAGAAAATCCACCAATGATCAATCCTGCAAGGCTCAGAAATCCAAACAGGTCATCAAGGCTAGAGCTCAGCATACTCGACTTGTTCATCGCAAAATTTTTGTCCTGATTGAGGCGCAGCCGCCTGATGTTTCGCATGGTAACCAAGGCTTCGTTGGCCATGGCCTCTGAGTCAACACCCGGTTTGGGCTTGAGTGCTATCTGGGTTTTGCCCACATCCACATTGAGTATGCTTCTTGAAAATCCGACTGGTAAAATGGCCCATTCATCGGCGCCATTGCCCACCAGGCTTTGCCCCTCTTTCTTCAATATTCCAATCACCGTGCATTTGAAGCCTCCCACTTTGATAGAACGTCCTGTGCCGTCTTCATTTCCGAAAAGGCGCTCAGCCACTTCGTGGCCAAGCAAGCAGACCCGGTAATTGCCATCGATTTCGGCAGCGGTAAACGAGCGGCCTCGCTCAACGTTGACCGTTATGAAATTTTCAAACCCTTCAGAGACGCCTATCGCTGTAGCATTTTCAACCACAGTATTGCCGTACTCTACCGTCCGGTTGGCACCTGAAAAAAAAGTCACGTGTTCTGTCGTTGACATCCGGCGACCCATTGCCTCGGCTTCCTCAAATGTCACATTTGGGCGCTGTATGTATTTCCACCATGCATATTCTGTATCGCCAGGCTCAGGGCCCCATGGCATACGCTCGATCATGATGGTATCCTCACCGAGGCTGGCAAATGAGGAGCGCACGCTACGTTCCATGCTATCTACCAGGGTGAAAACCGAAATAATTGCAAAAATACCTATTGTGATACCGAGGAGAGATAGAAAAGTCCTCAACCTATTTACCCTCAATGCATTTATCGCAAAGAAGAAACCCTCATTCAAGAGCCTTATATAGATTTTTAATTTCGTCAAACCAGTGCCATTGCTTACAGCCAAACAAATGTACATGCTAAGCATGCTCAGTCCATTACCGCTTGTGTAATTTATCTCAAATCCAAGCTTTATTAACACTCACCTCTATTTTTCAACATTGGGTCGAAAAGGGCAACAAAATAAAGGCTTTGGCCGATTATTCTTGTTAACATTGTACGTTCACACACCCTTACTAAACTCACCCCATTGACACGTATCAAATCGGCATTGGTATCGGTTTTCAGCAAAGAAAATCTGGGCCCCATTATTGAAGAATTGCACGCCCAGCATATCACGATATATTCTACCGGAGGCACTGAAGCCTTTATCAAAAATATGGGCATTCCTGTAGTGCCTGTGGAATCGCTCACCGACTATCCAAGCATACTTGGTGGCCGCGTTAAAACCCTGCACCCCAAAGTATTTGGAGGGATACTGAATCGTCGGGCCGTAGATTCGGACGTGGCCGAGCTCGAAACGTACGAGATTCCCAGCATTGATTTGGTGGTGGTCGACCTCTATCCTTTTGAAGATACCCTGGCTTCGGGAGCAAATGAGGCCGACATTATTGAAAAGATTGACATTGGAGGTATTTCACTTATCAGGGCTGCTGCCAAAAATTTCAAAGATGTTGTCATCATTCCTTCCATGAAGCAATATCCCGCTTTGCTGGATATTCTGAAAAACAAGAACGCAGAGACAGATCTCACAAAGCGCAAGCAACTGGCTGCGCGTGCTTTTGAAGTGAGCTCACATTATGATGCCGCCATTTACAATTACTTCAGCAGTGGCTTGGAAGATACGCCTGCACTCAAGCTGAGTGTGCAGAAAGCGCAAGCTTTGCGCTACGGCGAAAACCCTCACCAGGCGGGTCGATTCTATGGTGACATGGATGCACTTTTCGAAAAGCTTCATGGCAAAGAGCTCTCTTACAACAACCTGCTTGACGTGGATGCCGCAGTGCAACTGATGGAGGAATTCAGAAATGACCCACCTACTTTTGCCATACTAAAGCACAACAATGCTTGCGGCATTGCAACACGCAACACACTCAGCGAAGCTTACGATGCCGCCCTCGCCGGCGACCCGGTGTCGGCCTTTGGCGGTGTGCTTATTGCCAATACTGCAATAGATGAAAAAACGGCCACGGCAATCAACGATCTTTTTTGCGAAGTTGTGATTGCGCCGGCTTTTGCCGAAAAGGCGCTGGAAATACTGCAAGGCAAGAAAAACAGGATTCTTTTGAAACAGAATCCAGTGGAAATGCCCCTCAACACTGTGCGCTCAGCTTTGAACGGCTACCTGTGGCAAGAAGCCAACCGCAAAACGGATCAGCAGGAAGATTTACAATTTGTAAGCAATGAGCGTCCAGGAGAATCTGAAATTTCCGACTTGCTATTCGCCTCAAAAATAGCCAAGCATACCAAGTCAAATACCATAGTACTCGCTAAAAATAAACAGTTGCTCGCGAGTGGCACCGGGCAAACTTCACGTGTAGATGCCCTCAATCAAGCAATTGATAAAGCAAGACATTTCAAATTCGACCTCCATGAGGCTGTTATGGCCTCTGATGCATTTTTTCCCTTTCCTGACTGTGTCGAAATTGCCTTTAAGGCGGGGATTCGCTCCGTGATTCAACCGGGCGGTTCGATAAAAGATAAACTTTCTATTGATTTCTGTAACGAAAATGGCGTAGCCATGGTAATTACAGGTACAAGACACTTTAAGCACTAATATCACAAACCTACCCTCCTCTCCCCATGGGCTTGTTTAACTTCTTTACACAGGAAATAGCGATTGACCTCGGCACGGCCAATACATTGATCATTTACAATGACAAGGTAGTGGTCGATGAGCCCTCAATCGTAGCGAAAGACCGCTCTACTGACAAGATCATTGCAATAGGCCGAATGGCCCAGCAGATGCATGGAAAAACCCATGAGAACATCAAGACGATAAGGCCGCTAAAAGACGGTGTAATCGCCGATTTTCAGGCTGCTGAGGCAATGATTCGCGGAATGATCAAAATGATTAAGCCGGGACGCACTTTTTTCACGCCATCGCTTCGCATGGTAATTTGCATCCCATCCGGGATTACTGAAGTCGAAAAACGGGCCGTACGCGACTCGGCTGAGCACGCCGGAGCCAAAGATGTATACCTCATTCATGAACCGATGGCAGCAGCCATTGGTATCGGCATTGATGTCGAAGAGCCTATGGGCAACATGATCATCGACATTGGAGGTGGTACCAGCGAAATTGCAGTGATTGCACTCGGAGGCATCGTATGTGATAAAAATATCAGAGTGGCAGGTGATGAGTTCACAAGCGACATTGAAGAGTACATGCGCAGGCAACACAACATCCTGATTGGTGAGCGTACCGCTGAACAAATCAAAATTGAAGTTGGTGCTGCACTGCCTGAGCTTGATGATCCGCCTGCAGATTTTGCCGTAAGGGGCCGCGACTTGATGACCGGTATCCCAAAAGAAATTTTGGTATCCTCAGCAGAAATTGCACACGCCCTTGACAAATCGATATCGAAAATTGAAGAAGCGATATTGAGCGCGCTCGAGCAAACGCCGCCAGAGCTTTCAGCCGACATTTACCGCACAGGTATCTACCTGGCCGGCGGAGGCTCCATGCTTCGAGGCTTGGACAAGCGCATCTCAATGAAAACCAAGTTGCCGGTGCACATTGCTGAAGATCCTCTCCGAGCGGTGGCCCGTGGCACCGGTATAGCCCTGAAAAATATTGGAAGATATCAATTCCTTATGCGCGATTAGAAAGCAAAAGTCCTAAAATCCGATGCGGAATTTCATCCAGTTTTTGGTTAAATACCACATTTTCATTCTCTTCATCGGCATTCAAGTGCTTTGTTTTTGGTTCATTGTCCGCAACAATTCCTTTCACCAGGCCAGCTTTGCGAATTCATCCAATAAGGCAGTAGGATCATTGCTTACATGGAAAAATTCGCTCGCACAGTACATCGAGCTTCAAAGTGTAAACGACGAGCTTTCGGCAGAAAATGAAGCGCTGCAAAATCGCCTGAACAGTAGCTTCATTCCAGTTAATGAGCATTTTGTAATGATCAATGACACGCTGAGGGAAAGAAAGTACCGGTTTAAATCAGCGCGCATTATCAACAGCTCTATCAACAAGCAGCTCAACTACCTCACCATCGACAAGGGCCGCAAAGATGGCCTTATTCCCGAAATGGCGGTAATTAATCCACAGGGCTTGGTAGGTGTGGTAAAGGATGTTTCAGACCATTTTAGCACCGTCATCCCAATTATCAACCTCAGCTTCACAGCAAGCGCTGAGCTCGAGCGAACCGGCAACTTTGGCCTGCTTCGATGGGATGGCCGCGATCACCGCTTTGCTATGCTCAATGATGTGCCAGGTCATGTCGATGTGCAAATAGGCGATACCATCGTAACAAGAGGCGCATCGGGCATATATCCTGCCGGCATTCCTGTAGGTGCGGTGAGCGAAGTGGAACAACGCGCCGGAAGTAATTTCCATCAGATTAAGATTGAATTGTTCAACGATTTTGGAAGCCTGCGCTATGCCTATGTAGTAGAAAATCTGCTGCGGGAAGAGCAACAAGCATTGGAAGAAAAAACCACCGAAAATGACAAGTGAAATTCTTCGAAATATCGGCAGGTATGTGCTTTTGGTTCTTCTACAAGGATTGATTTTGAACGATGTCAGCTTGTTGCAGGGCATGGCTATACCCTACCTCTATGTGCTTTTTCTGCTTATGCTTCCCTTAGAGACTCCGCGATGGGCTGAGCTTATTATTGGTTTGGCGTGCGGATTGAGCATTGACATGTTTACCAACACCATCGGCATTCACGCTTCGGCGTGCGCACTGCTGGCATATGTCAGACCTTTATTGCTGAAAGCGATCGCGCCGCGTGATGGCTACGAATTTAATGTGAAGCCTACAATTGGCGACATGGGCCTGGTGTGGTTTATGAAATATGCCATTGTCCTCATTCTGATTCATCACATCTGGCTGCTCTTTTTGGAAGTATATTCGTTTACCAGTTTTGGCAATACCTTCCTGAGGGCAATTCTGAGCAGTGCTTTCACGTTCGTATTGGTGATTTTGAGTCAATACCTTACATTTCCCGCAAGGGGGGCCAGCCGGATATGAATTTAAGTGACCGTAAATTTACAATCATCATCATCTTCGCAACAGTTGGTGTAATCTTTCTTTTACGCTTGTTCTACATACAGGTGGTTGATGACCAATGGAAAATATACGCTGCCAACGCTTCTGAAAGGGTAATCACGGAATATCCTTCACGCGGGCTCATACTTGACCGCAAAGGTCAGATTGTGGTTGCCAATACCGCAATTTACGACTTGATGGTAATACCGCGTGATGTTCAGGAAATGGACACCTTGGCGTTTTGCAGTTTACTCGGAATCAGCCTTGAAGAGTTCAGGCAAAAACTGAATGCAGCCCGCACTTACAGCCGCTACAAACCCTCTATTTTCGAAAAGCAAATTCCCGCATCTGGTTACACCAAAATTGCTGAAAACCTGCACCGATTCAAAGGTTTTTATGGTCAGCCACGCACACTCAGATATTATCCCAAATCGGTTGCAGCGCACAGCCTTGGCTACGTGAGCGAGGTAACCCCAACCATCATTGAGGCCAATGCATACTACAAGCGCGGTGACTACATCGGTGCCAGCGGGGTGGAAAGTATTTACGAAAAGCCACTTCGCGGACAGCGTGGAAAGCGCTATGTGCTGGTTGATGTGCACAACAATGAAAAAGGTGCATTTGCATCAGGGCGTTATGATACCATAGCCCAGGCTGGCAAGAACCTCACCAGCAGCATAGACCTTGATTTGCAAGTATATGGCGAAAAACTCATGGCCAACAAGCGGGGCAGTATTGTGGCCATCGAACCCTCGACTGGTGAGATCCTTTGCATGGTGACCAATCCCGGTTATGACCCCAACCTGCTGGTGGGACGCGTGAGGGGTAAAAACTATCAAGCGCTTAATGCAGACACCTTAAAGCCGCTTTTTAACCGGGCGATCATGGCCCGCTACCCTCCAGGGTCTACCTTTAAATTGATTCAAGGGCTTATTGGACTGCAAGAAGGTGTAATTGACGAGCACAGCCAGTTTTCGTGCAGAGGTGGTTATTATTTTGGTGGCAAGGTAAGGCCAAGATGCCATCCACATGCCTCACCTGTTGACTTGGGCTACTCGATACAAACAAGTTGCAACGCATACTACTGCAATGTGTTCAAGCGCATTCTCGACAAATATCCCAGCACTGAAGAGGGCTATAATAAGTGGAGGGAGTATATAGTTGCTTTTGGCATGGGCAAACGCCTGATGGTAGACCTCACAAGTGAAGTGAGCGGATTTGTGCCGGAGTCTACATATTACGACAGATACTACGGGCGAGGCCGCTGGAATGGCCATACCATCATTTCTCTTGCCATCGGACAAGGAGAGCTTGGAGTAACGCCGATTCAAATGGCAAACTTCTCCGCAATTATCGCGAACAGGGGGTGGTTTTATACACCGCATTACATCAAGGAGATTGAAGGTGAGCCGATCAGTGATTCCACCTACACCCAGAAACACTACACAGGAATCGATGCGGTTCATTTCGAAAAAGTGGTGGACGGAATGTTTCGCGTTGTAGAATCAGGAACCGGACGGGGCGTTCGATTCAGCCCTGAAATAGAAATTTGTGGAAAAACAGGAACTGCTGAAAACCCACATGGAAAAGACCATTCTATATTCATCGCATTTGCCCCAAAAGACAATCCGCGAATTGCAATAGCAGTATATGTTGAAAATGTGGGCTTTGGATCTACTTGGGCAGCCCCGATTTCGAGTCTGATTATAGAAAAATACCTGACTGGCGAGATTACGCGTCCGCAAATCGAAGAGCGCATGTTTAATGCAAAATTGTTATGAGGCAAGGCAAAAACATGTTTAAGGACCTCGATTGGTTTTTGGTGATTATATACCTGGTACTGATATTTATGGGTTGGTTCAACATCTACTCTGCCAGTTACAACCTCGATCATCCTTCCATATTTGACAACAGTCAAGAGTACGGAAAGCAGCTCATCTGGATCATTACGGCTTGTATTATCGCATTTGTCCTATTGCTATTGGATGGGGACTTTTTGCGCCGTATTTCGCCGTTTTTTTTCGGGTTTACTTGTTTGCTGCTCGTACTGGTCCTCATTTTTGGAAAAGAGGTAAACGGGGCAAAAGCATGGTTTGGTTTCGGGAGTTTTGGTATTCAACCCAGTGAATTTTCAAAAGTTGGGATAAGTCTTATGCTGGCATATTATCTGAGCAGCAGCGATGGGCAGATAGCCACCATACGCAGTAAAGTGGTCTCTACGGCGATTATAGCATTTCCCGCATTGCTCATTATGTTGCAACCTGACACGGGCACTGTTTTGGTCTTTGCCGCGTTCATCCTTGTATTATACCGCGAGGGCCTCTCAGGAAACATTTTGCTGCTTGGCCTGCTCGCAGCAATTCTGTCAGTACTTTCACTTGTACTCAAGTCGACCGAGGCGAGCTTTCCATTCATTGACGTTAGTGTTCAGGGCCATTATATGTTGATGTTGGTGATCGTAGTGATAGGCGCACTGCTTTTCCTTGCCATCAACAAGTTTGTGTTGCCACGCTTCAGAAAGCGCAATTATTTGCTTCTTATAGGAACTGTGGCTGGTAGCCTTCTGTTTATTGCAACCCTCGACCAAATATTTGAAAAAGTTCTCGAGCCACACCAGAAGATTAGAATCAATATACTGCTTGGGCTTGAGGAGGATCCCCTTGGGGCAGGATACAATGTGAAGCAGTCTCAAACAGCCATAGGCTCCGGAGGCTTTTCCGGAAAGGGATACCTGGATGGCACACTCACCAAATTCAAGTACGTACCCATGCAGAGTACTGACTTCATTTTCTGCACCATAGGTGAAGAATGGGGCTTTATTGGCAGCTTGGTCATTATTAGCTTGTTCCTGACACTGATGCTGAGGCTTGTTTTTATTGCCGAAAGGCAGCGCTCGAAGTTCAGCAGAATATACGGTTATGCCGTGGCCTGCATATTTTTCATGCACCTTCTCATAAATATTGGTATGGCCATTGGCCTGGCACCGGTTATCGGCATACCCCTCCCCTTCTTTAGCTATGGCGGGTCGTCGCTCTGGGGCTTCACACTGCTGCTTTTTATCATGCTTAAACTCGATACCGAACGCTTGGTAGTATTGAGATAAAGGTCTTCGCTTTGCAATCTAAGAGAGGCCGCGCTTAAGTCGAAACATGGTCTTATTTGACACCTCATTGGCAGGAAAGCGCGGCGCTATATCCAATCGTCTTAAGTCAAGTTACATATTGGGGCATGCCATAATCGACAATGAACGGTGACCACAGGGCAAAAAAAAACGACCATCCTTGCAGAGGTCGTTTTGAAGTTATTTTAACATGGCTTTCTAGTAGAGCTTAGAGCGCTCATCACGTACATTGGCCACTTCTTTGAGTGCTTTGTATACTCCTGTGTTGTAACTTGAAAGTTGGCTCTTTCTGGTTTCCTCTAACTCATCCTTGTAAGCCATGTAGTCAGTTCTAGGCTCTACGGCAGTTTTAGATAAAACCTCAATTACATAAACACCTTTGTTTCCTTGGATAGGTGGACTCACTGCACCTTCAGCCAGTGTAAGCGCGTAGCCCACCACATATGGCTCAGCACCGCTTCCAGGAAGGGTAGGTCGGCTTTCTGACACATTTGCCGCAAGGCGCGAGGTGAGGTTAAACTCACTGGTCAAGTCACCAATTGATTTGCCTTCCATTTCTTTACTAAACAGGGCTACTTTTCTTTCCTTAATCAATTCAGGCTTGATTTCTTCCTTCACATTTTCGTAGCTTGCAACACCCTCGTCGCGGCGGTTTACCAAACCTACTACAACAATTTTCTGGTCGAATTCAAATGGCTCACTTACCTGCCCTTTCTTGGTCTTTTGCGTATTGTGTGCCCAGCGAACTGCATCGACCGAACGCGCAACGCCAGGGATGCTGGTGGCTTGTGGCTTGATATCATTTGACTCCTTTACTTCAAACCCCCTCTCAGCGGCGAGCTTCTCCATACCTCCTATATCAGAAGCGCTTAGTGAAAACTCATTGGCCTCATCATAAATTTCATTGAAGGTGCGGTTGGAAGGTCGGATACGCGCATCTACTTCAATTACGTCTACCACACGAACCTTAGAGCGCGATATGGGCTCAACAATATGCACGCCATAGTCAGTGTCAACCACATTCATTGAACCAATCGGACGGTCAAAGGCAGCTTCAGTAAATGGTGCCACCATAGTTTCGCGGTTAAAATTCTCGTATACACCACCTGTAGCTTTTGAGCCTGGATCGTCGCTGAACTGATTGACCATTTCCTCAAAGTTGTTTTTACTGGCAATCACCTTCTTGATACTGTCAGCGCGGCTGCGCAAAGTCTCCATATCATCACCTGATTGGTTGCTCAACAGGATGTGGCGGGCAGTTGCTTGCTCCTCATCACCTTCACTCACAACTTTGGCAATTACGTAGCGGCCATTCCTTTTAAATGGACCCACAACATCACCTATCTGCGCAGTTTCGGCAAAAGACTGCAGGGAATCATCATCCTGGGTTTGCAGTCTTAAAGCACTTCCAGAGCGGCTATCGCCATACTTTAGTGCGAAAATTGAATCATTTCGGGCCGACTTGAACTCCTCCACAAGTGAAGTGAGGTCTTCGAGAATTTCAGCTTCGTCATCTTCTGTGGGCTGCACGTCAAAAACGATGTACTTCACATCTACGGATGCTTCACGCTTGAAACGCTCGTCATTCTTGTTCTTGTTATAGTATGCCTTTAGATCGCTTTCGCTTACCTCTATTAAGGTATCAGCCATAGATGTAAAATCGCGGTACACGAAATTGAATCTTACTTTTTGCTCTTGCTTGTAATATTCATTTTTGGCATCGATGGTATTGACTGCAATACCTTTCTTTACCATGTTGTTATATTTCTCGTAGAGGCGGTCATTCACGATACGGGTCACCTGATTTTCATAAAATACAGGATATTGTTGCTGCAGAAAAGAGAAGTAATTTTGAACCAGTTGGGGATCAAATTGTCCAGTCTCGGGATTCTGGAAGTTTTCTCCTTCGGCAAGTTCGGGCCTTACATTTTCACCAAACCGGATGTCGTCAAACTCATCACGGCTTATGCGCATGCCCAGTTTTGACATTTCAGCGTGCATGATCTTGGCCTGAATCATATCATTCCACACCTGGTTCCTTATTTGCTGTTCTGCCTGGCCACTCACGGGCTGGCCTACTGTGGCCATACTCTGCTTGTATGCTTCGACTTTACGCTCATAATCAACCATATCAATTTCTTCACCAAATACCTCACCTACATAGCGGTCGGGCTGTGAAAATCCAGACCCGGTAAAGAAGTCAAGAAAAACGAAGGCCACCATAGCCCCGCCTATTACAATGAGAAGAAGCGTAGATTGCTCACGAATTTTTCCTATAGCTGCCATTCAATCATGTTTTTTTGAAGGATGCGAAGATACAAATATCTCCTATCCAAATGAACTATTCTTTGACCTGAACCTCAAGCTTTACGGTTTCGATACGCACACTGGTTACATCAACCACCGTAACGCGGTAATTATCAATGTCTATCACCGTATTTACCTCGGGAATATGCTCATAATGGTGTAGAATAAAACCTGCCAGTGTTTCATATTCTTCCGCCTCCTGGATGCCCAATTTGTAGGTTGCATTGAGATAATCAATCTCCAGTCGCGCTGAAAACACAAAGGTGTGCTCATCCAACTGTTCCTCAATGAAGTCATCCTCGTCATGTTCATCCTCAATATCGCCAAAGATTTCTTCCATCACATCTTCAATAGTGAGCATTCCGCTGGTTCCGCCAAACTCATCCACCACGACAGCGATGCTTTTATTTTGCTTGATAAAAAGCTCGAGAACTTCTCTGGCTGAAATAGTTTCGGGAATGATAATAACAGGCACGATCAACCTCTTGATAGAATCGGGTTGGTTAAAAAGCTCCACGCTATTGACATACCCAATGATATTGTCTATATTGTCTCTGTATACCAATACTTTAGAAAATCCGGTTTCGATAAACATCTCTTTCAGCTTCTCGATCGGATCATCGATCTCCACTGCTGAAATCTCCGTCCGAGGAACCATGCAGTCTCTGGCTTTAACTTTAGAGAAAGTCAGGGCATTTTGCATAAAGCGAATTTCAGTGTCCAATTCTTCCTCTCCACCACCTGCATTTTCAGCAATCTCTCTTACATAATTGTCCAAGTCGATGCGTCCAAATGCAATTTCTTTCTTTCCCGTGTCAACACGCAAAATATATTTTAAGATAAGCTCTGACAGACCGACCATGATAAACATAGGCAGCCAGAGCAATACATAAACCAATCGAAGTGGAACTGCAAAAATGGTGAGCGCAAAGTTTGAGTTGATCCGAAAAAGTGCTTTTGGCATGAACTCACCAAAAAATAAAATGATAATGGTTGAAATGATGGTTTGCCAGAAAAGCAGCGTAAAATCACTCATTACAAAATAAGCATTGAAAATAGATGTGAGCATCAGCCCCATAAAGATACCGTACACCACCAGGACGATATTGTTGCCTACAAGCATGGCTCCAATAAAGCGCGAAGGATATTTAAAAAAGCCGGAAACCAGTCTTGCTGAGAAGCTTCCCTGCTTGCTGTCGAGCTCAATGCGCAGCTTGTTGGCCGAGACAAATGCAATCTCCATCCCAGAGAAGAAGGCAGACAACAGAAGGGTGATAATTATCGCCGGGGCGTGTTCCATGGTTCAAAGATAACTTTCAATAGCTTCCATCACTACTCTTACTGATCGCGGCCCTCCATGCGCTTTCGGAAGGTATACCTGAAACCGTACATCAAGCCTGCCAGGGCTGGGAATACCAAAAATTGCAAGGTTTGCTTTTTATTCTCTTCTGTGAACATCAGATAAATAACCACGATTAACGACACCACGGTGATCAGCAGCCAAAACCGCTCCATCCAAATACTTACGCTACGCAAACGCGAATTATTCTTGCCTTTTGTCATGGTACTTCTTCTTCTTTCAGGTAAAATGTGCCGGTAGCTTCTTTGATGTTGTAATTCGAAAAAGTTTCATCCGACACCAGTCCCTTTCCGTAAATGATGTCATCTTCGCGCTCAATGGTTACAAACTTATCGGTGTAGACCACTGCACTGTCCTGAACCCATATGAGTTCTTCCGTATGAAGCTTTTCACCGACATTATTTACAAATACTACGCTATCAGTGGCGATCATCATGGAATTGTCGCCGCGAATGAAACCATTTTTGGCGGTAAGGCGGCCATCAAGAATACCCTCGTCGTTGTAGAAGTCAAGCTGAAAGCCACCTGATAATAAATTGTATGCGGAATCGGCTGTTTGATACTGCTCAGCGCGCATGGTGTAAAGTTCGTTTTGCACCTTACCCCCCTCTGTAAAAACGTAAGTGACATCAAGGGTAATGCGGACAGGAACCAAATCATCAGCGGTGTATTCGAGAACTTCATCAACCGTATTGGACGTACAGGCATAAAGCACAACACCGGCTGCAAGAGCAACCGGTGCTTTCAAAATGATGTGGCCCAAGGGTTTCAAAATTCTTTAGTCGCTTGTACGTATCGTTGTGGTTTCACCAAAGCATTCCACCTTGTAATTCTGTCCAACCTCAAGGCTGCGGAAAAACACATCTTCTTTTGTAGGAAAATACTTCTGGTAACCCGAGATTTTCTGGTTTGCTTTCTCAGCAACTGAAGGGTCTACAGATTTTGCCTTATTGTAGAAATCCACTGCCAAAAGATAAGCTCCTCCAGCTCCAAGCGGCTCATTGGCACATGAATTTGCGCCTGTAGCCACTGCGTCACCTTTTAAGATATAGGCTTCTCCGCTTCTTGGCTTCACACTCAAGATACGCGAAGCAAAACCAATGGCTTTACCCGACTGTCCCAGAATAGTGGCCGTTTGACCTGCACGAAGAAGGTAGGTGTCCAGGTCCACACAATCACCACAAAGGTCGGAAGCTTCCTGAAAGTACTTCATGGCATCATTGTACTCTTTTGCTTTCAACTTTTTAATGCCAATGCTGTACGCTGCTGAGGGGGTTGGCTTGTCTTTATAAACGCGCTCAGCTACTTCGAGGTAGAGGTCATTGTCAGAGCAATCGCGCTTGTTCATTACAGCCAAAGCCTTTTTGTTAAGCTCAATATCATTTGGCGCCTGGGCAATGCGTTCGCCGAGAATACGGTAAATATCATCGCACTCAGCAATTTTTATAAAGAAAGCATCGAGGTTGTTTTTTGCCTTTTCATAGCGATCTCTCGCTTTATCATCCTCTAGCTTCGCGATATTGTAGTCCAAAATATCCAAGACTGGCATATATTCTACCAAAAGGTCTGATTTTGTAGCGTCTCCCTCTTTGTACATTGCATAGAGCGTTTGGTAATACTTGGAGGCTACTATGGCATCTGAATCCATACCTTCAAGTTCCAAAGAACGCTTCATCATGGCATTGGCCTCGCTTGCTCTCGTCTCGTCATATTTAAATAAGTCATTTGCTTTGTAGGCCAAAACCTTACCTTCCTCATTAAAATGCTCAATACGCTTGTCGTAAATATGCATCAAGGTATCTATGTAAGCATTTCTCTCCTCTACACGGTCGGTATTGTCGCCTATCGCGTCAAGTTTACTTCCGTAAAATTTAACACCGTCAATATAAAGTGTCTTTGCGCTTTGCGGGCATGTTTGAAAAGCACCTCGCCAAAATGGAAGGGCAGCTTCCATTTGATCCTGGTCTCTGTATTCACGGTAAAGAGAAAGATATTTTTTACACTCATCGACCTCTTCCGGTGTATTGCCGTATTGACTTTCACCTGGTTGCGCATTTACTGCACCAACGTAAAATCCAAAAATAAACAAACTCCAAACTAACTTTTTCATTTTTAAGTGTTTAATCATACTTCGGTTTAACAAACCATCTATTTCTAAAGTGAGGTGTTAGCGAAAACCCTGCCATAATTCTGACGTACTCCTCGCGAACAAGTCCATTTTCGATTGTGCCATATGATCCATACTCAGCACCAATGCTAAAACGTGACTGAGAAAGGTTTCTTCTAGAATTGACTGGCAAAGATAAACCAAAGCTTATGCCATAATCATCAATGTCTGTATTAGAGATGTTTATCCCGGTTTGTACATACCTGTAACCCACTCTGTAATCAATTTGCTCAAAGAATTTGGAAGACCCTATCGTTGGCGTGAACTCAATTCCCACTGATACACGCTGAGCATTATTAAAGTCATATTCCTGCAATTGACCATCAAAAAATTGAACATGCTGAGACCAATTTTGGATGGCATAATCCAATGCGAGTCTGATTCTTTTGCGGCTGGAACTCACATAATCGAGTCCACTACCAATGATGATAGTTTGCGGCATGTGGATATATCCAGCTGAACGGGTAGACTGGAATATGGTATCACGGGGCACCTCATTGCCACCAGCTGATGTACGCCAATTGTAGACATAATTGCTGCGCTCGGTAGAAAGGTCATTACCCATTCTGTACACCCCTCCTAATGAGAGCCTGAGGAGGCGCGCACTTGTAACAGTGCGCTTGATAATATTGGTGTGGTACTGAAGCCCGAATTCTAAGGATAAGTCGCGAACAAGATAACTTTCACGGGCAGTCAATCCAAGTGCAGTGAAATCGTTGGGAAAACTCAATCTGCGGACATTGTCAATTGGACCAAAGTTGTAATTGAGTTGCACACCTCCGGCCAGGGCAGTCACGTTACCAGCCGTATCAAGGCGTTGGAAAATTTTGTGTGCCAAACCCAGGTAAGCCTGACTGATACCGCCTTGACCGCTGTATTCAGACTTGGTGGGACCTACATCTTCATTGGTTTCCTGAACCACGAAATTGTAGCTCACACGGGTGAGAGGGACAAGGCCCATATTCAAATTCCACACTCCACGCTTGATGGGAAATGCAAGACTCAAATTGTTGAGCAACATTTGCTGATTGTTAAATTGTCCATCGTTCGTGGAAAACTCACTCAATTGACCTATCGCAGCCGCCTCGAAAATGGGTTCCGAGTGAAATGCAGCTGCGGCTGGATTGATCAGATTGATCCTGTGCAAGTCATACATGGCCGCACCGGTTCCTCCCATGGTTGCCTGACTTATTCCCTGCCTTGGGATGGGTATGCCCGGGCCGAGCACAGAATACGGTGAACCTAAATCGGACTGTGCAGCTACCTCCATTGAAAATCCGACAAGCAGGCCGGAAAAAAGGAGAGCTGATTTAATCCATGTTGAATTTGAGAATTTCATGTAATCCCTGAAGGGTAAGATAAGGATGTGCAAAGATGATATTTTTAAATGCTTTCTCAAAAAAGCTGTAGTCACCACCAGTTGAAATCACTGTTAAATTGGTGTAAACATCAGAGGCCATGTTGATATACTGTGCCATTTCAGCCTGAATACCCTGCACTACACCCGCCACCATGCAGGCCTGGGTGGTCTTGCCAGGCCATATTGCATCTGTACTGGGCCAATGCTTGATATGCGGCAACTTATCCGTCATTTCATGCATCGCTTTGAAGCGCATAGGCAAGCCTGGAGCAATGGCACCTCCGCGAAATGTTCCACCCTCATCCACAATATCGTATTTAATGCAAGTACCAAAATCAATACTTAAAACGTTGGTTTGCGGATATAATTTCGCGGCACCCACGGCATTTGCTATCCTGTCCATTCCCAGGGTGGTGGGCGAGTTGTAATCGATGGTTATTGGTAAGCGGGTGGTATGGCTCAACTCCAGCATATTCAATTCATTATTGAGCAATTCATACAGAGGCTTGTGGACCTCGGCCACACTGCTCATCACTCCGCGTTGTGCTCCAGACGTTTCAATCAGTTTAGCAACATTGCGCACCGACTGGTTGGCAAATGACAAAACCCCGTCGAGCTGGTCATTGACGAAAAGGGCTATTTTCAGCCGTGTGTTGCCGATATCGATAACGAGATCAGAATTTTTTCGGTCCATTTTTTATTTCGTCGTGCGTTTTAAAAATATCCTTATATTTGCGCCCTGCAAAAAGGGTGATGTAGCTCAGTCGGTAGAGCAAAGGACTGAAAATCCTTGTGTCGGCGGTTCGATTCCGTCCATCACCACGTAAATCCCGGTACTATGGTATCGGGATTTTTTCATTTTTGCAAAAAATATATGATTTCCTGCTGCTGCAATCTGTAGCGTTCGGCATTGGCTCCAAGGGTTTTCACAAAATCATCTTCCTTCACGGTAAATCCTGCCTTGGCAAGACGTTGGGGGTAGTCACGGCCAAAAAGACGAACATGATCCTTTTGCCAGAAATGCTTTTCCCTCTCTTCAGGACTGGTTATCGACTTATCTTCGTATGTAAGCGCGCGGCTGTAATCGACAGGCACCTGCATAATGGCCCAACCGCCCGGCTTCAATACGCGGTACAATTCTGACATGCATTGATGATCATCATCGACATGCTCAAGCACGTGGTTGCAAATAATGGCATCAAAGCTGTTTTCAGCAAATGGGATATTATGCAAATCAAAATGATACTCCGCCAAAGGAGACTCAAGATCGCCGGTGACGTAATCAAGGTGCTTCAAGGCTTTGAAGCGGCCATGGAAACATTGCTCAGGGGCGATGTGGAGCAGCTTTAGCTTGTCCGTAAACAGGTTGGTCCGCTGCTGCAAAAAGAGCCATAGCAAGCGGTGACGCTCCAATGAAAGGCAATGCGGACACAGTACATTTTGCCGAAAGGCCACCTCAGAACCGTAGGACAGAAATCGGCTGAATTTGTTGTTGCAAACAGGGCATTCCACTGCACTGCCGCGGTATAGCATCGGGGCAAATATCCTGAACACATAGCTGAGCCGTATGAGCAAAGGACGGGGCAATATATGCAAGGCTTGGCGGTAGGCTGACTTCATGACAGGGGTTAAAAGTAGGGTTTTTTCAAAAGCACTGCCAAAGCCATGGCAACACCAATTTGTATCTTTGCGCAAATAAAGGTAAAAATGAAGGAATTAATTTTGACAACTGTACTTGCCACGATGACTGCAGTTTCATTCGGTCAGCAAGTCGAACTGATTAAAGATGGCCCTTCAAGAGGAGCCAGCAAGCAGGATCGGATTCGAAACATGGAAGCAGATGATTCAAAAGCCGATGTTCAAATAACCGTATACCTCGCCGTTGATATCACGCCGACAAATCAATCTGATGTATTTGAAGTGAAAGTAGATAAAGGGACAGCGAAAAAAAACCCGGTACTTGATACGTTGAGCACTCCGTACCTGGATAAAATGGAACGCGGAAAGGTTGAATTTACTACGGAAGTCGATGTTTTGAATTACTTGGGCAGCAATGGCTGGGAGGTAATATCTGTGGTCAGAGAGTCTGAATCGGATGATGCACAAAAGCATGCGAGCCGTGTTTATATTCGCAAAACAATAAAGAAATAAATGGCGCACATAGAGGAGCATATTAAAGTGGGTGGCCAACAATCAAAAGGTGAGCGGCGCCTGTCAATGCTCTTCTACCTGCTTACAGCATACATCCTCCTGCAATTTTCATGGTGGGCCTACCTTCTTATTGATCTCAATACAAAATATTACAGCACTGGTGGCAGTGAAACTGTGCGGATCAAAGTACTGATGATTGCCGGTGAAGGTTCAGTATTTCTTATTTTTCTCCTTACCGGTATTTATATCATGCAGCGCACCATTCGCAAAGACATTTCGCTGGTAAAGCAGCAACGTAACTTTCTACTCTCTATCACCCATGAGCTCAAAACTCCACTGGCTGCCATAAAGCTCTGCCTGCAAACCATGGAAAAGCGGCAGGATTTGCAAGCCGACCAGCGCTTGCCCTTGCAGCGCTCAGCGATTGAAAATACGGAACGGTTGCATAACCTTATTGACAATGTGCTGCTGGCCACACGGATTGAAAGCGGCCAAGAAGTCATTCAAAAGGAACGCATCAACCTGTCAGATGACACGAACCGAATATGCAATGGTATTTTGAAAGCCATATCGGGTTCAGTCCAACTGGAATGTGAGGTAGAAGACGGTCTTGAGAGCAATTTAGACAGCAGCGCCTATGAATCCATTCTTGTTAACCTTGTAGAAAATGCCGTGAAATATGCTGGCAACGAAGCAGTAAGGGTATCACTGCGGCACGATGGAAAGCACATCATACTCAGCGTTGCCGACCAAGGGCCTGGCATCCCTTCTGGGCAGAAGGAGCGCATATTTGAAAAATTCTACCGCATGGGAAACGAAGAAACCCGCACCAGAAAAGGCACGGGTTTAGGTTTGTATATCGTCAAGCAGTTGGCTGATCTGCATGGTGCGCTGGTCAGTGTGACAAACAACCACCCGAAAGGAACCATTTTTACAGTTCGTTTTCCACTCTAGCCTGCATTATCTACCTGCCTGCGGACCGTCGCTCCCCAGAATTTGGATGTATCCCGACTTCACGCATTCGCCGCCATTCACATTGAGCACATAGAAGTAAGAACCATCTTCACTGCCTGCACCGTCAAAAGCTCCTGATGGTACTCCCGCATTTTCGGCAGGTGGCTGCCCGATGCGGTAGTCGTTCGATACAAAAATCTCGTTGCCCCACCTGTTCCATACCTGATAGCCTGTACCTTCAAAAATATCCAATCCGGGCACGGCAAAGTAATCGTTGAAGCGGTCACCATTTGGCGTAATCACGTTGGGAATTTTTCGCAGATCGATGGTTTTCAAGGTATCAAACTCTTCCCGAATGCTTATGTAAGGCATAAGAAATGCGTTGTTGACCAATCCAAAACATTGATCCTGGACCCTAAGTTCAATAAAATTGAATCCTGGTTCTGTGGTGTAAAGGGTTCTGGCTGCATTGGCCGATTCAAAGCTGCCAAGATCGTCTTCCTCGCCCCAGAAGTATAAGTAATTGCCGGCTCCGCCAGAGGCAGTAACCTCAAATGCAAGCGGTGTCTCGGGACATGTGCGTTTTTCAATGACCACGTCAAGCTGTAGGTCATCATACTCCGGGTAGCTCACAAATACACTGTCGGTAACACGGGTACCACAACTATCTTGCACGGTGAGATAGACTGTTTCGGAAGAAGGAAAAGTGACAATAATATTGTCTTCAGTACTTGGGTTGGGTGCCTGGGTACTCCAGAAATAAATGTAATCGCCGTTGCCATCCTGTACTTCTGAAACGATGTTTACAGGCATTGTGGGGCACAGTGGCTCAGCAGTTTCGGGTAGATTCACTGTAAGTGGATCGGGAATATTATTGACCACCAGGACGCTATCGAAAATGGATCCAAACTCGCATTGATCCAGGATCTCAACGACAAACCACTGTTCATCAGGTGGCACCGGAGCAAGGATGCTTTCGCCAAA
>DAIRDH010000001.1:0-52480 GCA_036796255.1 Cryomorphaceae bacterium | reverse complement strand
TCAACGCCTTCAACAAATGAAAACAGCGTGTCGTTTTCTCCAAGGAGAAAATCCACACCTTCAATCGCAGTACCACCGTACGATACATTGATCAATCCAAGAGGGGCTGCCTCTGGCCTCACCAGCTCGATAAGCGGAGCAAAGCAACCTGCAACAACAACGGTTTCAAAACCGGTACCCGTTAAATCAACACCGGGAAGTGAAGGGACTACTGATACAAATACTTCACCGGCGGCCGAAAAAGAACCTTTCTGCAAGAACACTGCTGATTGGTAACTAGGATCATTCGCATTACCAATGGCCAATTTTATATGATAAAGTCCTCCACATTCTATAGGAGAACGCGCGGTGAGCACTGTTGTATGACCATTTAAAGCAGTCGAAATTGTTCCCGTACCTGATTGATTGTTCACGAAATACTGACTGTCTTCTACATAGTTTGGATTGACATCAAGGCAATCTTGCGGATTACCACCTGAACCCGAATTGATTGAATTGATACCTACAGGAATATTCGTGCCAGGAACAACAGCAATATTAACCGCGTCATTGGTTAATCCTTGTCCACCTTCAATGCCTGGACCGCTCAAGAAGAAACCAAACACATCGTTAAAACCTGTGCATGTAAACATTGTGTACTCTGCACTGGCAAAAATGTAATCAAAAACTACCGAATCGGATTCCACAGTAAAATCAAATTCAATGACTGCACAGTTGTTTAGCTCGTTTACCGCCGGACCCGCTATTGCCAATAAGTCAGGATCATTTGGATAATCTTCAGTCTGAAAGGGTGCACTGCCAGGAATAATGATGTCGGCGCTTGTAGTCGCCATCACAACTCCTTCTGGAATTTCGAAGTCACTCGCGGTGGCATCAAAAACTCCATTATGCAAGGAAACCGTGTTGCCTGGAAGCCCATTATATGTAATGTTAGTAACGACTACCCCCTCTCCCAAAAGCACATCGTTCACCAATTCTTCAATAGTAAGTGAATTGTCAACAGTAATTTGGGCTGTAGCCGCAGTTGCGAAGCAAAAACTGGCACATACAAGGATACTGGACAGCAATTGTGAAAATTTCATAGTCTTAAGGTTAATTTCAGTTCAAAAGTAAGAATTAGCGTAGAACTACGATGCTTCCGGTACGTTCGAATGCATCTTCCTCCAGTTCGCCTTTGTATCGAATGAAGTAGTTGTAAAGGGTCATATTATTGTGATGGGTACCTCCCTGATGGGAACCGTCCCAGCCTTGCTTCATGTCTTTGGTTCGAAAAACCTCTTGTCCCCAACGGTCATAAATCCATATTTCGAACTCCTCTACATTGCTTCCTTGCACTCTCCAAAGTTCATTGACACCATCACCATTTGGTGAAAAGGCGCTGGGTATAAAAAGCTCTACCGGCGGTGTTGTCGTCCTGGAAAATTGAGCTTCACAACCTTGCCAGTCTGTAGTGGTTAAGGTGATGGTATAATTGTCAGTCCCATTGAAAAAATGCTTTGGACTAATTGCAGTGCTGGTGTTGCCATCACCAAAATCCCAGAAATAGGTTGACTCCATGAGGGGCCTTGAAAGGTTGCGAATTTGCACGCCATAATATTCAATAGGGTCGTATTCAAAATCGGCGATCACTTCTCTGATATCGACCCGGATTGAACCCTGAAATTGTACCCCGCAGGTATCAGATACCACGTAATCATAGCGCGTGTTTTCCCTTGGGGCTACCCGCAAGGTATCGGTGGTTTCGCCACTTTGAAGCCATTGGTATCGCAGGAAGTCTGTACCTCCAAATCCTTGTACCCTGAGCAGCGCGTCGCTGCGGTTGCATATTGAAGTATCAGGAGTAGCAATAGCTGTAATTGGAGGGAAATTGAAGTCAACGAAAGTAGAATCGATGCCAAAATTGCCACATTCATCCTCAGCCCGCATCACCACATTCTGACCCATGGCAGGATTGTAGGAAAAAAATTGGGCCTCAGTGCCAGCCACAGCTTCCCCATCCACAAACCAGGTGTAAAGGATATTGCCAATACCCCCTTCTGAAATGGCAGGCATCAAAATGTCGTCGAGACAATTGCTGGCGGTAAACATATCTGGAAGGAATACAGTGACATCAACCGGAGGCACAGTTACATCAATGTCTTGAAAGCCTGTAGCCCCGCAATCGTCGGTTACTACCAGCCTTATTGTGGTGGTGGCTTCTACTATGTGCTGCAATAACTGTGCATTGCCAATAATTTGATTGGTGGTCATATCGCGCCATGTGTACGTGTAGTTTCCAAAACCACCTGTGGCTTCACCAAGCACAGAAATAGGTACATCACACACATCCAGGATGATATCATCTGGAAGGGTTACTATTATAGGAGGATACACGGGTACCTCTACCGGAAAGGTGGTGGAAACAGAGCCTGCATTGCAGGTATCGGAGACCGTTAGAAAATAATTTGTCGTGAATCCCGGGGAGACTGTAATTGTATCGGCCGTTGCCCCATTGGACCAATTGTACTTATAAAGCCCGTAACCCCCGCTTACTTCGGGAATCAACTGCACCTCGTCATTGCAATCCACCAAAGCTGAACTGTAGCCAGGTTCTAGGGTCAAAGGGTCGGCGTCATTGATATAAAAAGTGAATGAAGAAGTCAGAACAAGACCCCCACACTCTGAGGCAATATTTGAAATTGTAATTGTAAAGGTTTCCTCTCCAACTGCGGTTCCCAAAAAGGGGGCACTCAATGAAAAAGCCACCGTATCAACCCCTGGAGCAAATACGATACTATCAGGAACCGCAGGCACGATGTCGATACCATTTGTAGCTGTTCCCGAGATTTCAAGAAAAGCCACTTCCTCAAAACCCTGAGAAGCTACAGGTCGGGCAAACTTCAGTGAAGCTTCTCCGCATCCGCGGTATAAGGTGGAGTCATTAATACCTACTGGAATATCCAGGCTTACTTCCACGGCACTGTTTGATTTGAATGAACCCGCTTCGAGCCATACAAAAGAATCGAGGGCGATATCAGACGCGTCACCAATGGCGAGCTTAATGTGGTATTCTTCACCACATATCACTTCTGCAAAGGCTGTAAGCTGCACCGTCATTCCTGGCACGTTAACATCAAGAGGATTGGGTGGGTTGTTATTTACATAATAAATACTGTCTGCTACAAAATTGGGATTGGCCGCAAGACAAGGACCGGCATTTCCTCCGGAAGGAAATCCCTGATTGACTGTATTCACTCCAACAGGTGTATCGGTGCCTGGAATAAGGGCAATATTGATGGCGTTGTTTGTAAATGGGCCATTTATTCCTGGACCGCTGATAAAAAAGCCAAACACGTCATTAAAATTGCTGCATGTGAAGTTGGGATATTCCCGAGAGCCAAAGACATACCCAAACTGCAATGAATCGCCAGTTGGAATGAAATCAAATTCAAGAATCACAGCGTCATTTATATTCAACCCTGCGAGTGCAACAAGGTCGGGATCTTGCTGTACAGGATTGGTTAGGGGCTCAAAAACAGTTTGATCGACTATTGAAAACGCCAATCCCGAACCCATAACCAGCGCTTCAGAAAAAGGGATTACATCGCTTGTTCCGTAGAATTTACCCAATTGGTTATTAAAAATGTCTCCTGGCTGGCCGTTGCAAGTTATATTGGATACAGAGACCCCTGCACCGAGAAGTACTTCTTGAACCAATTGCTCAGGAGTCAAGGTATCTGCCACATTTACTTCAATTTGAGCATATGACACAAGTGTAAGGCAAGAAAATAGCGCTGAAATGTGTAAGACCTTAGGAAACTTCAAGTGTTGCATGATTTGGTGAATGATCAATCAAATTTCGGTTTGCGTTAAGGTGACGGCCCTGGACTTCAAAAGTTGCTTATGCCAAGTCAATGTAATGTCCAAAGATAATTTTTAAACCTCAATTGCCAAAAAACAAGGTCGCGCGATAAATTCCTATCTTTGGCCTCTTATCGCTAAATGAACATAAATATGGACAACCTTACTGAAAACCGTATTGATAGTGCTGCTTATATCGAAAAGAATAAGGGTAAATTCTTAAACGAACTCGTTGACCTCTTAAAAATCCCCTCGGTAAGCACTGATCCGGGTTTTAAGCAGGATGTACTCAAAGCGGCTGAATTTATCAAGGAGCGCCTGATTGAAGCAGGTGCTGATAAGGTAGAAATATGCGAAACGGGAGGGTATCCTATTGTGTATGGTGAGAAAATAATTGCCCCTGAGTTGCCGACAGTACTGGTATATGGTCATTATGATGTTCAGCCTGCCGACCCGCTCGAGCTATGGGATTCACCCCCATTCGAACCGCAGATCAAGGACGGTTTGATCATCGCCCGTGGAGCAGCTGACGACAAAGGACAGATGTACATGCACATCAAGGCCTTCGAAGCGATGATGGAAACCGATACACTGACCTGCAACGTAAAGTTCATGATCGAAGGTGAGGAGGAAACGGGTTCTGATAGCCTGGGGCCTTTCATAGCCGCCAATAAGGAAAAACTTGCCGCCGACGTTGTATTGGTATCTGATACCGCTATGCTTTCCAACGAGAATCCAAGCCTCACTGTGGGCTTGCGTGGACTCAGCTACATGGAAGTGGAAGTCACTGGTCCAAACCGCGACTTGCACAGCGGGATCTATGGCGGTGCAGTAGCCAATCCCATTAACACCCTCGCGAAAATGATCGCCTCGCTCACTGACGAAGATGGGCGCATCACGATTCCCGGCTTTTACGATAAAGTAGCGGTAGTAAGTGATGCGGAACGCAAGGCCATGAATATGGCGCCATTCGATCTCGATGAATACAAAGAAGATCTCGGCATAGCCGATGTGAAAGGCGAGAAGGGTTATACCACCCTCGAGCGCACCAGCATACGCCCCACCCTGGATGTGAATGGCATCTGGGGAGGATATACGCAACCCGGTGCCAAAACAGTATTGCCTTCGAAGGCTTACGCTAAAATATCGATGAGACTGGTGCCACATCAAACCTCAGAAGAAATCACGGAGCTGTTTCGCAAGCACTTCGAAAGCATCGCTCCAGACTATGTTAAAGTGAAGGTAACTCCGCATCACGGGGGCGAGCCAGCGGTAACCCCGATTGATTCACTGGCATTTCAGGCCGCGAGTATGGCCATGGAAGAGGCCTTTGGCAAGAAGCCCATTCCAATGCGCGGGGGCGGATCTATTCCAATTGTAGCGCTATTTGAAGAGGTGCTCGGTTTGAAAACTATACTTATGGGCTTTGGTCTCGACAGCAACAAGATACACTCGCCCAATGAGAACTACGGACTATTTAACTACTACAAAGGCATTGAAACCATTCCGTTGTTTTTCAAGCATCTTGCTGCCCTTTCGGCAAAGTAGGCTTTTCATATTTTTACTTCTGGCAACTGCCCTTACCATGGGCTCATGCACCTACAGCAATGTAGAGGTCAAGGATGTACGTAATGTGAAAATCGACAATCTCGACAAGAATGGCATTTCCTTCACGGCCACTTTGTGGGTAGAAAACCCCAATGGTTACCGAATCAAAATTACCGGTACTGATGCAGATCTCTACCTGGGTGGCAAGCACGCTGGAAAAGCCAAATTGCTCAGCAATGTGACGGTACCCTCAAATTATAAGGGAACTATTGACGCAAGTGTGCGCACGGATTTTGATGAGGGCAGCCTCGCCATGCTACCGGTCATCATTAGCGCAGGGCTCAAGCGCAAAGTAGACTTGCGCGCAGCAGGTGTTTTGCGCGCCAAAACTTTTATCATTGCACATAAATTCGATTTCGATTACAGCCACGAAGCCAAATTTTAAACCTATAACTATTTGTGAAGTCAACCCGACTTTGCTTGAATTGCTTTGAACAAAACTAATTGCCTGCATTGATCTACCGCTGTATATTCATCCTCATCAGTTTAATCCCGTTTGCCTCAAAGGCTCAACTACTCAATCAACCTGAGGGTATGGGATTTACGCACGTGCCACAATTCAATCCTGAATTTATTCTCTCGAATGGCATCAGCGAAATCAGGGCGGTGATGGAAATCAAAAAAGACGGTGACCGCATCCGCAAAACGCACCGGGAAATGGTATACCAGTTTAATGACAAAGGCGAGGGTGAACTTACGGCCATACTAAATACCCGACAACGTGACACAGCTATCACAGCCTACCAATTTGTCGGGAGACGACTTGAATGCGAAGTGAAAAATGATGCCGCAGGCATGTACAGTTATTGCTATGCCTATGATGGCCAAGGCAGGCCTACCGAGCGACGCTACGCCCGCGTGGCACCCTGGCGCAGCAAGACCCAGCTCGAATTTGCTGCTGAATCAACCAAAATCAATAAGGAAACCTACACCCACAAGCGATACGAAAATCAACTGCACACCACCTTGCACAACAGCTCTGGACGCCCTTACCAAAAAGAAATTCGCTATTACGACAACAACGAATATCTCGTGCGCTACCTGAGGAGCTATGTGATGACCAGCGATCGATATGAAGAGCATTACACCTACAACAGCCATGGTTGGGTGGCATCTGTAGAAGTAACTTATGGAAATCAGCCCCATCGCATTGAATATGAGTATGACGAAGTGGGAAATTTACTCGTGGAGGAGCGCTGGGAAGACGAAAAAATGGTATACCACAAGGAGCTGGTGTACGAAGGAAAAAACATGCTGCTTCGGGCCGAATTGTTGCGGCGAGAAAACGAGCAACTCCTTGAGATAACGACCTATACATACAAGTTTAAATGATTGCCTTTGAAGTTGTATTTTTGCCCGAAATCAAATTCTCACCTTACACAATGAAAAGAACAATAATTCTTGCAGCCCTGCTCTTTTTGAGCTCAGTAAGCCAACTGCGCGCCGACGAAGGCATGTGGCTCCCCATGTTGATAGAGCGTCTTAACCAGCGCAACCTTCAGGAAATGGGATTACAACTTACCCCTGAAGAGATTTATAGCGTTAACAAGTCCAGCCTAAAAGATGCCATTGTGTCAATGGGAGGTTTCTGTACTGGTGAGATTATCTCAGCCAATGGCCTCATGCTTACCAACCACCACTGCGGCTACGACGCCATTCGCGAAAACAGCACTGTAGATGCCGACTACCTAACGGACGGTTTCTGGGCAATGAGCATGGGCGAGGAATTGCCCAATGAAGGCCTTTTCGTGAGCTTCCTCGTACGCATGGAAGATGTGACCAAGCAGATGAATGAGGCACTCGAAGGAATTGAAGGCGAGCAGGCCCGTGGTCAAAAAATTGCTGAAATGGCCAGAGCTATAGCAGAACAGGCTGAGGAAGGCACGCATTACAAAGCCGATGTAAAAAGCTTTTATGCTGGCAATGAATTTTACCTTTTCGTTTATGAGCGCTTTACAGATGTGAGGCTCGTAGGTGCCCCGCCATCATCGGTTGGCAAGTTTGGCGGCGATACTGACAACTGGATGTGGCCACGCCACACGGGCGACTTTTCGCTCTTTCGCGTGTATTCAGGCCCTGACGGGAAGCCAGCCGCTTACAGCGCCGACAATATTCCGCTCAAGCCAAAGCACCACCTGCCTGTGAGTATTGCTGATATCGAAGAAGGCGACTTCACCATGACATTTGGATTTCCAGGCAGCACTGATCGCTACCTCAGCTCTTGGGGAGTAACCCAAGCCGTGGATAAGAAAAATCCGACGATTGTAGAGATACGCGATGCCAAGCTCGAAGTACTCCGCAAGGAGATGAAAGCCGACGACGCTACACGGTTGAAATATGCCAGCAAATTTGCCCAAATCGCCAATTACTGGAAATATTTTATAGGGCAAACAGAGCAGCTCAAGCGCCTCGATGTCAAATCGGAAAAAGAAGAGCTCGAGGATAAATTTCAAAAATGGGCCGATGCCGATGCCACGCGCAACGCGCGTTATGGCAATGCACTCACCATGATTCGCGAGGGTATCGCAGCCAAGGACAATACCGTAATAGGCGGCACTTATGTGCTGGAAGGTGGACTTGTAGGTGCCGATGCCGTATTGCATACTTACCGCTTCTCGCAGCAATTGCCAGCTTACATGGCGATGGAAGAGGGCACTGAGAAGGAAGAAATGAAAGATGCCCTGAAAATTGCAGCTGCCGAGTTTTTTGAAGAACACGACATGAACGTTGACAAACAACTTTTTGCGGTAACGCAAGAACTGTATAGCAAGAATGTAGCGCGTGAGCAGCAACCCGCTTACATGGCCGAGCTCGATGGAAAAATGGACGGCAAGTGGCAGTCATTTGCCAATAAGGCCTACGCCAAAAGTATCTTTACCGACAAGGAAAGGCTCACCGCTTTCATAGAAAAGCCCAATGCAAAAAAATTGGACAAAGACCCGATGAAGGAGGTGGCAGAAGACTTGTTTGAGATATACCGGGGCCAGGCAGCACTCAATGCCGAAGCCAATGCAAAGCTTGCACAAGGCAACAGGCTCTTTCAAGCAGGCTTGCGTGAAATGATGCCTGAGAAAGATTTTTATCCCGATGCCAACTCTACCCTGCGCGCCTCCTTTGGAAATGTGCGCGCCTATGAGCCGAAAGATGGTGTGAAGTACAAGCACTACACCACCCTTGATGGCAAAATGGCAAAAGAAAATCCCAATGATGATGAATTCATCGTTCCTGCCGGCATTGGTGAACTGGCGAAAAAGCGCGATTACGGACAATATGCGCACAGCGATGGTGACTTGCGGATCAACTTTATCAGTACCAATGACATCACCGGCGGTAATTCAGGCAGCCCAGTGATTAACGGGTATGGAGAACTGATAGGTCTTGCCTTTGATGGCAACTGGGAGGCCATGAGCGGCGACATCAATTTTGAGCCCTCAGTGCAGCGCACCATTTCGGTTGATATCCGCTATGTGCTTTGGGTGATTGACAAGTACGCCGGTGCCGGCCACCTCATTGATGAAATGACTTTGGTGACTGAGCGACACAGCAATCAACGCGCTGAGAAAAGAACGGAGAATGCCCCTTCAAATGCGAATTAAATAGAATCGAATTCAAAATTTTAGGCCCGAATGCGCTGCATTCGGGCCTTTTTTTGGCTTGTAACCTTGGGTGAGAAATGGTTGATTCATGAAAGAATTAAGGGTCAAACCCCTCCTTTCTTCGGCTTTCCCGCAACAAAATCCTTTAGATAAAAGGGCTCAAAGTAGGCCACATCGACAAAATCGCCGGCTGCAAAGGATGCTTCAGCAAGAGCAGCCATTCCGAGCGCTGAAGCGTAGACCTGCTCAACATAGTGAAAATTGGCCTTTGCCGAGAGTAAAGAAATGGCCTTCGAAGCGCCATCTCCAAAGTATAAAACCTCAGGAAAGTCAACTGCCTCGGGAAAGCTAAGCGCTTCAAGAATTTCAGCGCGGGTGGCAAATTGATTGCTGAGGTCAGGTGTAAAACCCGCACAGAATACTTCCATGCGCCTTGCGTCGATCATGGATATAAGCAAACAATTGTCTATACGCTTATTGTTTTCAACTACCTGGGCGGCCATGGCCTTCAAAGGGTCAATGGCAATAAGTGGAATGCCTTTTGCGAAAGCAATGCCCTTGGCAGCCGAGGTGCCGATGCGAAGTCCTGTGTATGAGCCCGGCCCCCCGCTAATGGCAATGCCATCTAACTGCCCGAAACCCAAACCAGCCTCACGCATCACTTCATCTATAAAAACATTGAGCTGCTCGGCGTGGCTGTATCCTTCACTGCGGTCTTCGCGCATTGCACCTATCACGCCGTGTGAGGATAACCCTACTGAACAGGTTTTGGTACTGGTTTCAATACAGAGGATATGTGCCAATTCTTTGCATGCTATTTATCGCCATAGAGATCGTCCTTGGCTACCGCCTCAACCTTATCGCCCGAAGCGAGTTTCTGCGATACCACGTCATAAGGTCCTGAAATGACCTTGTCACCCTCAGCCAGGCCTTCGATAATCTCAATGTAGCGGTCGTCTTGAATACCTGTTTTTACCACCCGCAAGGCGGCGGTTCCGTTGTTTTCAAGAAATACCACGGTAAGCCGTTCTTTGTTTTCCGAATCAAGTGTTTCGCCAAGCACCGCTTCTACACCGGAGCGCTTTTTGGTGGAGCTGGTATCACTGCGTGCAGTCACAGCCTCAATGGGAATGGCAAAAACATCGCGGCGGGTGGCGGTTTCAATGTCAACAGTGGCATTCATTCCTGGTCTGAAAGGGGCCAAGCCACCCCGGGCTTCAGCCAGCAGGTCTTCATACGACGATTTAAGCACGCGCACTTTCACTTCAAAGTTGGTGACCTGATCGGCGGCCAGACCCGTTGATTTGGCACTATTTGCAATTTCGGTTACCACACCTTTGAACTTTCGGTTCACATAGGCATCGACCTCAATCAATGCGGTATCACCAAAGTTCACCCTTACGATGTCGCTCTCATTCACCTCTACGAGCACTTCCATCACATCGAGGTTGGCCACGCGCATGATTTCCGTTCCTGTCATTTGCATGGCACCCACTACTTGCTCGCCTTCCTCAGCGGAGAGGCGTGAAATGGTACCGCTCATTGGCGAATAGATGGTGGTACGCGAATAGGAATCACGCGATTCCTTGGCTGTAGCGCGTGCAGATTGCACTGCATACGATGCTGCTTTCACACTCTCTTTAGCAGCAAGCACCTCAGCTTCGGCCGATTCAAAAGATGCGAGGGCATTGTCGTACTCAGCCTCTGAGATGGCACCATTGTCGCGCAAAGTTTTACTGCGCTCGAAGATCACCTCGCTGTTGCGCAATTGGGCCTTCGCCTGAATCAGCCTTGCTTCAGCGTTGGCTTCATTGGCCTTTGCATTATTGACAGAAGCCTCTGCCCTGTCGAGGGCTGCCTGGGCAAGGTCTGGATTGATTTTGACCAGCAGATTTCCTTCCTCCACCTTGGCGCCTTCCTTGAAGGGAAGCTCCAGAATTTTCCCCGAAACTTCTGATGAAATGATGACTTCAGTTTCAGGCTGAATTTTACCATTGGCCACCACAGTTTCTACAATGGTGCGGCGCTCTACTTTGGCCGTGGTTACTTTCACATCGCTGCTTCCACGCTTTTTAACCACGGCTACCACCACGAGAATGGCGATGAGCACAATGGCTATCCATAGAAATCGTTTTTGTTTGGTGCTCATGGCAAATTAAGATTTGCGTCAATTAAAACGCTATCGGGTTACCCAGATAGAAGTCAAGTATTTTGGTTCGAAATACAAAATCGTACTTGGCGTTGACCAAATTGGTTTGGGCGTTGGTATACTGGGTCTTGATATTGTTGTAGTCTACCACGTTGATCACACTTTGCTGGTATCGTACTTCAGCATACTTAAACGATTCCTCAAAAGCTTCTACTGCTTTTCGTGCTGCCATGTAGCTGTTGAGTGAGGCCTTGGCATCCGCATAAGCCTGCTCCACATCAAATCGCAATTGGTTGGTGACTTGAGAATAGTTCAGGTCGGCTTCTATCTGGCTGACCTTGGCCCTGTTCATATTGGACCGTGCCGCCATTCCATTAAAAATCGGAATGTTGATATTCAAGAAAACATTTCGGTTGAGGTTGTCATTAAGCTGATCTCCAAAGCTTTTGGTTTGGAAATCGGGGAAATTCGGTTGCCCCAGCGATAATACAGGCTCACCGCTGCCCGCCACTGTACCTATGGGTACAAACTCAATAATCGGATCGCCAACCGGTTCCTGGTTTATTCCAGAATAACCAGTTCCTACAGCTCCTGAAATGGAAATAGTCGGGTAAAGCAAGCCCCGGCTTGCATCGAGTGCATATTCAGCCGACAGCCGCCTGCGCTCAGCCGCCTGGACCTGTGGTAGCGAACCCTTTGCGCGGATGTAAATATCATTTGAGTTTTGCGAAATCATTTCCATTCCAACATCTTCAAAATCGGGCGTTATGATATCAAATTCAGGCGCCTCATTTCGCGAAAGCTGCAAGAGCTGCATAAGGTTGAGCATCGAGAGCGTCACGGAATTCTGGTTGTTCACCAGCGCTAATTCTTCCTGGGCCATTTGAGAAAGTAGGTCGTAATAACTGCCCATCGGTTCAGAGCCAGCGTCAACCATTTTCTTCATCCTGTCAGCCTGCTGCTTGCTCAATGCAACTTGATTTTCACTGATTTTGACATTTTCCTTGTTGAGCAGAACCTGGAGATAAGCCAAGGCAATTTGCATGGCGATATCGTTTTGCATGGATTGATAGTCGTATTCACTTGCTGCTAAATCTTGCTCTCGTTGGCGCATAATCTTCATGCGGTTGAACCCATTAAACAGGTCGAGCTCGCCACCTACGAAAAGGTTATTGCTCCGTACACGTTCAGTTGCAAAAGTGTTGGTAAAGGGGTCAATTCGCTGCCCCCAGTTGTATCCATGGTTGGCACCAGCGTTTAGAGATGGCAGTAAGTCCCACTTGCTTTGGTCCATGTTGATCTCAGCGTTCTGGATGCCCAAACGGGATTGTTGAACCGAGATATTGTTTTGAAAAGCATAGTCGATGCAGCGCTGCAAGTCCCATAAATCTTGTGCAGATGCATGGTTAAGAAGTACTGTCAACAGAAATACGGAGAACAATCGCGTCATAGGAAAAAACGTTTGTTAGGGTAAAGATATCAGGCTTCAAGGTAAAGGCTTTCCGCAAAAGTACAAGCGGCCGCAAGCCGGTTTAAAAGGTGCTAAAGTTTCGTAACCTCAGCCTCTACACGTCTGTTTGCCTCTGCCTGCAGGTTGTTGACTGGAGCAGGAAATATCATTTTGGCATTTCCAAAACCCTCATAACTCAAACGTGATGTAGATACGCCGCGCTCCACCAACTTATCGTAAATGGCTTTCGCGCGTGCCTCAGAGAGCTTTCGGAATTTGCGTTTGTTGCGTTTGCCTTCTCCATTTACGTGACCTTGTATTTGAATGTGGATGTCGGGATTCACTTCCATAAATGCGCCGAGTTGATCCAATGCCGTCTTACTTTTATCAAGTATTTCAGTTTTGTCGCTATCAAACTTAATGTTGGCAAGGTTTATCCTGTCGCCTTTTTTCATCTTTTTGATTGGGATCACAAGGCTGTAAAGGGAGTCATTCTTCGGGATAAACGTTTCAAAGGCGAGTAGATATCCCTTGCGCACAAGGTTGATCTCGTAGGTACGGTAACTGATCACATCGAGCTGCACCTCCGATACTGCAACAAAAGCAGATTGCAATGAATCGGGCAAGCCGTCAATATTGATATTTGCAGCTACCCTTTCCTGCGTTTCAGCGTCCTGCACATTGATCTTCAATTTTCGGACCGGCGATACATATTGCCTGTTATTTTCTTCTTCACTGTCGCTAAAAACAGCATCGGGGGCATTGCCAATACGTCGCCAATGCAGGTGGATGCTATGGCCCTCATTTTCCCTAAAGGGATTGTCAACCAGGAGATAAAGCATCTCTCCACCTTTCACTTTGAATGCACGGCTGTAGGAGCTACCCGGGCCTGAAGGCACGTAATCATCTACCGCTGACTCCGACATTCCTGTGCGGCCATCCACGTACACATTTTTCCTTGAGATATTGGTTCGCACTGGCACTGTGCGGCCCTCGGCCACGTCGCGGCAGAAGTTCGGGCCGTCGTACTTGAAAAGCAAGAAATCGAAGTCATCTTCTTTAACTTCAGGGATCAGATCAAAGCTGAAAACAGCGTCGTACGGCGCACGAAATTTATACCACACCGTGTTGTGCTCACGCTGAATGTAAAAAGGATCGCCGAGCTCGTAACCTGCAATTTCCAACTTATTCCCATAGCCTGCCGGCGAATAGACAGGGCCCACAATGGTATCATTGACCATAAGGGCTCCCACGCAGTCAGACGCGATCTTACTGAGCTGAACTGGCTTAAGCTGAGCCTGAAGAACAGTTGAAAAAGAAAACAAGTAAAATAAAAGGAAGTGAATTCGCATAGTCTAATTAGGCCGCGCTAAAATAGCCAAAGGCAATTGAATCGCACAGTGCATTTAACAGATGATTTCAACAACCATACCGAAGCATGCATTTCCGAAAATGAATGAACTGAACACCGCAAAAACTATTCTAATTGATTGCTCCTAAAGCGATTTCAATAGCCAAGATTGGAACCAAGCCAACGCTCCATTTCCTCGACCGGCATGCCTTTGCGTTGCGCTATACTTTCAACCTGGTCTTTCGCAATGCGACCAACACCGAAATATCGGCTATGAGGAGAGGCAAAATACAAGCCGCTCACCGATGCTGCGGGATACATGGCATACGTTTCCGTGAGGGAAATTCGCGCGTGATTTTCTGCTTGAAGAAGTTCAAACAGTCCAGGCTTTTCTGTGTGGTCAGGACAAGCGGGATAGCCTGGTGCAGGGCGTATACCACGGTATTTCTCGGCAATGAGATCGGCGTTGCTGAGGTTCTCATTGGAGGCATAGCCCCAAATGTCTTTGCGGACCTTGGCGTGCATATGCTCGGCAAAGGCTTCAGCAAGACGATCCGCCAGGGCTTTGAGCATGATGATGGAATAATCGTCGTGTGCAGCGGTAAACCTCTCAATATGGGGCTCAATACCCAAGCCCGCCGTCACCGCAAAGCCTCCGATGTAATCTTTACGCCCACTGCTTTTGGGAGCGATAAAATCTGAGAGGCTGAAATTGGGCTGACCCGGCGCCTTCTTCACTTGCTGCCGCATGCATTCGAAGCGGTGAATGACTTTATGCTGGTCTACAGGGTCGTAGACTTCAATACTGTCGTCATCAACGGTATTGGCTGGCCATACGCCGACAACCGCCCTTGCCCGGAGCCATTTATTGGTGATGAGCTCCTTGAGCATTTCGGTGGCATCCGCGTAAAGTTTTTTGGCCTCAAGGCCCACCACTTCATCTTCAAGAATGCGCGGAAAGCGGCCGTGAAGGTCCCAGGTTTGAAAGAAGGGTGTCCAGTCAATGTAAGCGGCTATTTCGCGAAGGCTGTAATCGTGAAAATCATAAACACCAAGCGATTTAGGCTTGACCGCTTCCGGTTCATTGGCCCAATCAATAGAAAATTTGTTGGCGCGCGCTTCTTCCAACTTTAGGTAGGTCTTGCGGTCTTCTTTGTTGGCGTGGTGGATTCTGATCTTATCGTATTCTTTTTGCAACTCGCCTATGTAGGCGTTCTTGTCTTTGCTGAGCAAGCGCTCCACCACCGTGACCGACCTCGAAGCGTCGAGTACATGCACGGCCTGGCTGCGCTTGTAGTGCTGTTCAATTTTCACGGCAGTGTGCACCCTCGAAGTGGTGGCTCCACCAATGAGCAGCGGTATGTCGAGGCCAGCGCGTTCCATTTCGCGGGCCACGTTCACCATCTCCTCCAGACTAGGTGTGATGAGGCCGCTCAGGCCAATGACATCCACCTTGGCATCGATGGCATGTTGGATTATTTTTTCAGCCGGCACCATCACCCCAAGGTCGATCACCTCGTAGTTGTTGCATGCCAATACCACGCCTACGATGTTCTTGCCTATATCGTGTACATCACCTTTTACAGTGGCCAACAGTATCTTGCCCGCAGCCGACTTGTCATTGAACTTTAGCTTATCGGCTTCAATGTATGGCAGGAGGTAGGCCACTGCCTTCTTCATCACGCGGGCGCTTTTCACCACCTGGGGTAAAAACATTTTGCCGGCGCCAAAAAGATCGCCCACCACATTCATGCCATCCATGAGCGGTCCTTCGATCACTTCCAGTGGTCGCGGAAAGCCTTGGCGGGCCTCTTCGGTATCTTCTTCAATAAAATTATCAATTCCTTTAACCAGCGAATGGCTCAGGCGCTCGTTGACTGGCAGGCTGCGCCACTCAGCGGCTACGGCCTCAGATTTTTCGCCTGTACCGCGCACTTTTTCCGCGTATTCGAGGAGCCTCTCCGTGCTGTCAGCCCGGCGGTTGAGCAATACATCTTCCACATGCTCCAGCAAAGTAGCATCGATGCTGTCATACACCGTAAGCATGGCCGGATTCACAATACCCATATCCATGCCGGCCTTGATGCCGTGGTAAAGAAAAGCACTGTGCATGGCCTCGCGCACCAAGTCATTTCCCCGGAAGGAAAAAGACACGTTGCTCACCCCACCGCTTATTCTGGCTCCGGGCAGGTTGGCTTTGATCCATCGGGTGGCTTCAAAAAAGTCGAGTGCATTGTTGTTGTGCTCTTCCATGCCCGTTGCCACGGGAAATATATTGGGGTCAAAGATGATGTCGTCAGCAGGAAATCCGACCTCCTCGGTAAGCAGCTTGTACGACCGGCTGCATATTTCAATACGGCGCTCCAGGCTATCGGCTTGGCCTTTTTCGTCAAAGGCCATGATGATTACAGCTGCTCCGTAGCGCCTAAGCCTCTTTGCTTGCCAAAGAAATTCCTCTTCACCGCCTTTGAGGCTAATGCTGTTTACAACCGCCTTGCCCTGAACACACTTCAATCCGGCCTCTATGATGCTCCACTTTGAAGAGTCGATCATGATGGGCACGCGGGCTATTTCAGGCTCGGCAGCGATGAGGTTGAGAAAGCGCACCACGGCTTTTTCGCCGTCGAGCATGCCCTCATCCATGTTGACGTCAAGAATCTGGGCACCGCCCCTTACCTGGTCCAATGCCACCTCAACGGCTGCCTCGAAATTGTTTTCCTGAATGAGTCGGAGAAAGCGGCGGCTGCCAGTGACATTGGTGCGCTCACCGACATTGATGAAATTGGATTGTGGCGTTACAACAAGACCTTCAAGTCCACTGAGTTTTAACATAGAGTTAGGGCTGTTGCTGTGTAAGTTGTGTGACATTGCTTTCATAGCGATGCCGCGGTGCGTACTTGGCAGCGACCCTTGCTATCTCAGCGATGTGCTCAGGTGTAGTGCCGCAGCAACCACCGATGATGTTGAGGTAACCGCTTTTCAAAAAGTCTTCAATTGCTTCAGACATCTCTTCGGGGCTTTGCTCGTACTGGCCAAATTCATTCGGGAGCCCGGCATTGGGATGGGCGCTCACGGCAAATGGAGCCTTCTCACTCAGCACTTTGATGTAAGGCCTGAGCTGGGCAGCGCCGAGGGCGCAATTGAGCCCAATGGAAAGCAATTGAATATGTTCGAGCGAAATGAGAAAGGCTTCTGTAGTTTGACCACTCAGCGTTCGCCCGCTGGCATCGGTAATGGTGCCAGATACCATGATGGGAATCTCCTCACCTCGCGCGTCAAAGACCTCTTCAATGGCGAAAAGGGCAGCCTTTGCATTAAGGGTGTCAAAAACGGTCTCCACCAGCAGTATGTCGACGCCGCCGTCCATCAATGCATTGACCTGTTCGGAATATGCGATGCGCAAATCATCAAAAGTGACAGCGCGAAATCCCGGATCGTTTACATCGGGAGAGAGGCTGGCTGTGCGGTTGGTGGGGCCAATGGAACCGGCTACAAAACGGGGCTTGTCCGGAGTGCTGGCGGTGAAGGCATCGGCGGCTTCGCGGGCTAAGCGGGCACTGTGGAAGTTGAGGTCATATACTGCGCTCTCCAATCCGTAATCGGCCTGGGCAATGGTAGTGGAGCTGAAAGTATTGGTTTCAGCAATGTCGGCACCGGCTTCAAAGTAGGCCTCATGAATGCCTTTAATAATGTCTGGTCGGGTGAGGCTGAGCAGGTCATTGTTGCCCTTCAATGGCGAGGGATGGTCTTTAAAGCGTTCACCTCTGAAATCTTCCTCCTCCAGGGTATGTCTTTGGATCATGGTGCCCATGGCTCCGTCAAGGACGAGGATTCGGCGCTTAAGTGCTTCGTAGAGTGCTGAATTGGAAGCTTTGCTCTTTCTCATGGTCGGTTGTGCTTAATTCTTTTTTCTGAAAAAGGCAGATGAATGCAAGTAATGCAGCCTCAGTGAATATCGTTGAATGAGCGAAAGAAACCCGCAATCTGCTTGCGGAAAAACAAGAAGAACAATGATGACAACAAAATGTAAGGCACGATCATCAGCATGATAATCCCTGCATTGAGTCCCATGGCGTAACCCCATGATTCATCGTACATATTGTCTTCGGCCACAGCGCGACACATTGCACATTGTGCACTCGCCCCGGTCCACAAGAGTATGGCTGCCAAAGTCAAAAAGTATGAAGTCCATCTGCGCATTGCTTTCTTCGTGATTTCAGTATCAACTGTAATATGGAGAGATCATCAGGTACACAATTACGCCTGTCACAGCTACATAGAGCCAAAGGGGGAATGTAATTCGTGCGAGCTTTCGGTGCTGTTCAAATTTGCCGGAAAGGGCTTTCACATAAGTAAACAAAACGAATGGAATGACCACTATTGATAGCAAAATATGGCTTATTAAAATGAAAAAATAAACACTTCGGATGGTGCCCTCACCTCCGTAAGGCGTGCTCTCGCTGGTACTGTGGTACACTACATAAAGCACGAGAAAAATGACCGAAAATGCAATGGCTGATGTATTAAGCTTTTTGTGCAGTTCGATTTTCTTGTTCTTGATAGCGATGACTGCAGCGATTAAAAAGACTGCAGTAAGTGCATTGAGTGTGGCATAAATGGGGGGGAGAAAACTCGTGTCATAGCCATCTATGCTCACCGTAAACAGCACTGCAACCGCCACCGGAATTGCAATGGACAAAGCGATGATGAGTTTTTTGTATTTGCTTTCGTAATCTGTACTTGCTTCCATCTGGCTATTTTCTTACAATTTCCTCCGGTTTCATAACCTCTTGCTTTTTGAGCATTTTAATATCCGTCACGAGATCATCAACTTCTTTGGTACTGGTGCCGTCATAAAATCCTCGGACGTGGCGATCGCGATCGAGAAGTATAAACAAGCTTGAATGCAAAAATCCTCCGGGGGCCAATTCATCCTCTTGCGTGCTGATGAGATAGCCTTCAAGACCGAGTTTGAATATTTCTTTCTGATCGCCGGTCAGAAAGCTCCATCTACTGAGGTCAGCGCCTTGTTCCTCTGCGTAAGCTTTGAGCACTTCAGGGGTGTCATGGCTTGGGTTTACAGTGTATGAGAGGAAATGCACATCCTTGTACGCCGGGTCTTCAAGCAGCCACTGCAAGCGGGTCATTTGCTTGGTCATGATGGGGCAAATGGTGGGGCAGGTGGTAAAAAAGAAATCGGCAATGATTATTTTACCCTCATAATCGGCAAAGGAAACTTCCCTGCCCTCCTGATCAATGAAATTAAAATCGGGAACTTTGTGGTAAAGGGTGTCATGATTCCCATCAGCAAGATATTGAATTTGGGGTTCTCCCAAATAGGGCAGTATTTCAAACTTGTGGTTTGCTTTGGAGAGGAATATGAGCACTATTCCCGGCACCACGAGCAATGCCAGCAGAACCAGGGCTTTTTTTAATTCAGACTTGTGCTTCATTGTTATGGCTTAAATTGAAGCCATACGTCGTTCAGGTAATTTGATTCGGAAATACCGATAAAGAGCAAATAGGCAATAAACAGTACGTATGGCGCAATGATAACATAGCGCAGCGATTTTCGTTCATCACCAAGGTGCATAAAAATAGCTACTATATAAAAGGCCTTCACGAGGGTCATGATGATGAAAGAAAATTTCACCACAGGCCATAAATTTGTGCCTTGCTTGATGAATACTCCCAATGCCACTTCTACCGCTGTGATGAGGGATAGCAGGATGGTCACCTTATAGATTTTCTTGCGAATTACTGCACCTTGCTCATCGTTGTGGGTGGTGTTGAGCGAATATGAATCATTGACAATTAGGTCGTCGCGTTCCATGTCGTAGTAGTAGTAAGGTTAAATCAAATAAGGTAGAAGAAGGTAAATACAAAAACCCAAACCAGATCTACAAAGTGCCAGTAAAGACCTGTTTTCTCAACCATTTCGTAATGTCCACGTCGGCGGTACACCCCTTTGAGCACACCAATAAATACGATGATATTGATAATCACTCCCGTAAACACGTGGAAGCCGTGGAATCCAGTAATAAAGAAGAAGAAGTTGCCGTATTGCGGTGGGCCGTATTCATTGATAATGAGGTTGGCGCCTTGCACGTGCATTTGCTTCTCACCATACAATTCTATGGCCGCATTGCCTGAAATAATGGTTTCGTTCTCCATGCCTTTGTTGGCGATGAGGCCGAAATTTGCCACATCAGCAGCGGTCATACCATGGGGAATCTCGTCGGTGAGGTAGTACTTGGCATTGTCGTGGGTTACGATGTAGCCGGGAGTACCATGGATAAAGTGACTCCACTCCCAGGCCTGTGATCCGAGAAAGAAGAATCCACCTACGATGGTCCAGGCCAACCATTTTATTACGCCTTTGTCGTCCTTGCGGTGGCCGGCTTCTACAGCAAGCACCATAGTAACAGAACTAATAATCAGGATAAATGTCATCAAAGCCACATAAATCAGTGGAAAGCGGCCAGTGAGTCCTGGAAGACTGTAGAATACTTCTTCACCAATGGGCCAGGCTCCTGTATATGCGTGGCGCGCATATCCATAAGCAATGAGCAGTCCTGAAAAGGTAAGTGCGTCAGAGACGAGGAAAAACCACATCATCATTTTCCCATAGCTCACGCTAAATGGGGACCTACCGCCGCCCCAGAGGGTTGATGTATCTACGCTTTGTGAAGCTGGTGATGCCATGTGCTAAAATTTGTGCAAGTTTAATGAATAAATACCAAAAACAGTAAGAGATAAATCCACAGGATGTCAACGAAATGCCAGTAGGTGGCACCGAGTCGCAAGCGCAAGTTGTTCATTTTTTCCCTTTTGAGGACGAAAACGGAGAACAACAGCGCCAGAAAAAACAGCAGACCTCCTATCACGTGGAGCAAATGCACAAAGCTGAGCACGTACATATAGCTGGAAGCGCTGTTGTTAAATATAGAAATCTCATTGAGCAAAGGCTTCTCCCGAAGGTCGTCGCCGGGAAAGTAGTAATCACCGTTTTCGTAGATCAGCACCTGGCCTTTGTAAGTTATCGTGTAATCCTCACCATATACCCCGTCAAGGCTGTCTACATGACTGGACACAAAGCTTCCTACTCCTACCAGTTGGCTCCAGCCAAGGTATTGGGTCACCCCAAAGCCAAGTCCAAGAACCAGGGTGAGCAGCAACATTTGACGGGCCATGGATTCATTGCCCTTGTTAGACGCTTTCACCGAAAGGTGCACCGTAAGGCTGCTCAACAGAATCACTGCAGTTGAAATGTAAAATGCCTGAGGCACGTTCAGATTGACCCACAGCTCGCTGTAAGAGGTCACTACGTAAGCACTCGAAAAACCGGCAAACAGCATCACAATGCTGAATATTCCGATATATAGAACCATTTTCTGGGTACGCTCACTGCGTGCGCCATCCCATTGCAAATCCGAAACTATTTCACTCATCTTTCTACACTTTATCTACTAGGTACACAATCAAAATCAAGGGAAGGTAAAAGAAAGAAGCAAACATGACCCTCTTGGCCATGGCATCATTCTTCCTGAAAAACAGTTGCATCGCAGGCCAAACAAATAGTAGCCCAAGTGCCGCGCTTATCCACGCTGCTGTGCTGCCTACCAAACCAAATGCCCAGGGAAGTATAGCAACGGGAATAAGGAAGAGGGTGTATAGCAGAATGAGGAAAGTGCTGTGCCCATCCTTTTCGCCGCGCGAAGGGAGCAATCTGTATCCCGCCTTGGCATAGTCATCGTGTGCTACCCAGGCAATGGCCCAAAAATGCGGAAACTGCCATACAAACTGCACTGCGAAGAGTAAACCGGCAAACAGATCAAAGGTTCCCGTAGCCGCCACGTAACCCAGCATAGGAGGCAGAGCGCCAGGGAAAGCCCCGGCAAAAACTGCCAGGTTGTTGTAGCGCTTCATGGGTGTGTACACAAATACATAACTGAATAAAGCAAGGGCGCCAAGCACGGCCGCGAGTGTATTGAAGACCACATACAAGGTCAACAGACCAAAGACCGCCATGATAGTGGCAAAAATTAAGCCTTCAAGCACAGTCATTTTGCCCGTTGGCAAAGGCCGTGCGGAGGTGCGCTTCATTAGCGCATCAAAGTCTTTCTCGATTATTTGGTTGAAACCGTTTGAGGCTCCCGTTACCAGAAGGCCACTTAATGCAAGCCAGAATGCATCGGCCCACAAAAAAGCAGAGGTACCAATGCCGTAACCTATGATTGACGAAACCACCACCAACGATGTAAGCCTCAGCTTCATGAAGGCCACATAAGCTGACAGCTTTGTTTTGAAAGCTATGCGCGCTGTGGCTGTGGTGGGCTCTGCTATCATTTTCGTTTTCAAATTTGGCTGCAAAGATAGGCATAAATCCCGCAATGAACCCAATGGCAGGGCCTCAATAAAGCTTAAAAATCGCGCTGCCGGTTTTGAAATCCGGTGCTTAGATGAAGGCCGAAAAAGTGCTCGGAATCGGCCCCGCGCTCACCGACCGACTCTGAACGATACGTATAGCGCAAAGCCAGGCGAAGGCCCATCGACCTGTGTACTATCCGACCAACAGTAAGTCGCTGGAAGAGCACATCGTGCTGCAAGCCCTGACCTATGGTATTGCCAAAAATGAAGGCGGGATTCTGGTAGCTGCGGAAGATATCGCCCCCGAGGTTGGCATCGTTGATATCCCGTCCGAAACGCGAAGCTACACTGTGGCTTTCTGCAAACCAGGGTCCACGCGTGTAATTGGCCATAAATATGAACTCCCGAAAATTGGATCCAAGAGGATGGGCAAGGGGCTGGTTGAAGTGGGCATAGTTTTGAACCACACTGCCATGGCTGTAAATGAATGGACGCCCTACATTGTATTCCGCCTGAAGGCGCAAGCCCATTATTCCAAAAGCATCGTAGGTTTTGGCCCCCACCTGCACGCCCCATTTGTTGGCCCACCAACCCGTGCGCTCCCGCAAATATTCAAGCAGGAACTCATCAAAAACCACTTGACCATACACCTGTGATCTGGTGCCCAGGCGCACAGACAAGTCAGCCCCTATGAGTACGCGATCTGGTGAACCCATGGCAAACTCAACAGGCCTGTAAAAAATAACCGGGTTCAGGTAGTTGGGATCAAAGCTGCGACTGGTCAGCGAATCCTCGCCCTGCCAAATGATGCTCTCAAAAACCGAGAAGGTAATCCGCTTGCTTAAGGCCCAACTCAGAAAGTGAGAGGCCATGTATTTGGGCTGAAAATTGTCACTTCGCACAGCTTCATCACCAATGTGCGTGAGTGCTGAAAACAAATTGACATATTTGAAACGCCACACATCGGTGCTTATCCGCAAATAAGGGTAATTGTAAGCTGCCTCGCTGAGCATCAAGGAGCGATAGCCGCTCCCAAAATGGTGCTTGCCAAATCCGAGGTCAAACTGGAAATATTTGGAGGGCGCATACGACATGGCAAACGTTGGCATCATAAATGCGAGCATCTCCCCACTCCCTCTGTTGCGGCCAAGGCCTGGCAAAACGCCAAGCGAATCTGCAAATCGGTTGATGTACTCCGGAGCACGCTCCACCCCTCCGAAAATTTCCGCGAAAAGCGCAAACTTCTCCCCTCCCCTCAAATTTGCCTGCAAGCCTCCGGCGGATAGATATTGCAAGCCCGCGCGGTTGCTGCCTCCAATTGACAAATCGATGATAGGGTTGAATTCCACAACCCACTTTCTGGAAGTGTCAGATGGCTGCGGCAACGCTCTCGGTCGAAACATGCCGGTGCTCAAAGTGTCAGTGTATGCACTTCCAGAAAGACGCTTGGGTAAGTCGCGATGATTCATGGGCCATACATTGAGGTGGCTCCGGGCGTCGTCGGCAAAGAATGCGTGCTCAATGGCATAGCGCTCCCAGGAATCGGTCGGGACGATGCCAGATTGGGCTTGCGCCAAAAAAGGCAACAAGAAAAAGACTGCGCCGAGTGTCTTTTTACATTTAAGAAGCACTGCCAACAGGTTTGGAATTGCGATTCCTGAATAGGAAAACGGCATGCACAAGAATAAAACCAACAGCCAACATACTGAAGAAGGCAATGGTAGGATCTACGCCAGCAAATAGAAGCGAACAGAGTGGAATGCTAGCGCTCACCACATAAAGGATTAAAGCAGTGTATCGGTGACCGTAACCCGCATCGATGAGCCTGTGGTGTATATGGTTGCGGTCGGCTTCGAAGGGAGAACGCCCTTGAACCACCCTGATTGAAAACACCCTTAAAGTGTCGATCAGCGGATAAGCCAGCACCGACATGGCAAAGATGGAAGGCGTAATGTGCCCATTAAGCAATGGGACCATCAGCGTATTGGTCTCTATACACTTGATAGCTAATGCAAATGTAAATGCGCCGATAAACAATGAGCCCGAATCGCCCATGTAGATGCGCGCCGGCGCAAAATTGAAAATCAAAAAAGCGAGAAGCGATCCGGCAAGCACAAAGCTGAGCAAGGAAAGGTCAAACTGCCTGGTGAGGTAAAACCAGGTTCCAAAGAAACAGGCGGAAATGAGCCCCACCCCGGCTGCGAGGCCATCGCTGCCGTCAATCAGGTTAAAGGCATTGACAACTACGATGTAAGTAAACACAGAGAGCAGCACACTTGCATAATATGGAATCTCCTCAATGCCAAAAACGCCCTGCATACCCGTAATGCGAATGTCGGCCATGATGACGAGAATGAAACCCACGATGCCGTGACCAATCAACTTCTTAACAGGCGCCACACCGATAATATCATCTTTAACACCGATGAAGAAGATCAAAATGGCTGCGGCAATGAGGTACTTAAATATCATCACTGCATTTGAAAACTGATAAGGCCCGCCGAAAAACGCATAGTTGTCGTGAGGAAACCATAAAGCGTAAGCAAATATGCTTGCAGCAAAAATGATGATCCCTCCAATGGTAGGGACACTTTTCTTGTGGTGCTTTCGGGCTTCGGTGGGTTCATCCACCAAATTCTTGAGCCGGGCCACGAGAATCAGCGAAGGAGTGGCCAAGAGCACGACAAAAAAAGCAGTAAATCCACCCAGTATTATTTCTTTCACTTCAGCATCGTATTTACATGATTAAAAATTGCGGGTCATTTGGTTCAAACGACTTCTCAGACCAAAGTACCAAAATTGGTTTTGCTTATCAAGCTCATTTAGGGTAGCAAAGCGATCGGTAAATCCTGCAAATATCTGCATGTGGTTCTTTTCATTAAAAATATAGGCCACCTGGTAATCCTGGAAAAACAAGTCCTTGGCAGGCAAAACTTCGCTCTGCGCTACTGGCACCGGGTTGCGCAGGCCTTCATCAAGCGATGCCACAATCCATTCAGCTTGCACAAAAATATGCTTGTGGTAGTAGGTAATCACACCCATGGTTTCTCTAAATCCACTTCCCAAAGGATGGGCCATGGCCTGGTTGAAATGATGAAAACCCTGAAGCGCATTTGCGGAAGCATAACTACCCATTTCAACCTCATTGTATTCCAGCCGCACATCAATGCGATCAAGTAATCCGTATGCATGAACACCAAGCTGGTAAGCTCCTTTGCTGTCGCCTCCCCTATCGCGCATCCACTGTCCGTATAGGCGCACATGATCAATGGGCTGCCAGGTTGCGTTGAGACCTACCATAGCATTGTTGTTGGCATCATCGAGTCCAAGCCTCAACGTATTGACAAAAATCACGGGATTCAGCGCGTTGTAATTGAAAGCGATCGGCCCCTGACCCTCTACAAAATATTGCCATTGCACCGCCTCGTAAAAACCAATTTCAAAGGATTGTACAGGTTTAATGCTCAAGTAATTGTAAGACATGTACTTGCGTTGAAACAAAGACTCGGGAGTTGCACCGAGTGGCAGCCTTTCAAGGCTTTGAAGCAGTGCTATGTTGTTTCGGAATTGAACTCTGCCCTCCCAAAGGCTGATATTGTAAGCCGCAAAAGGCTGATTGAATACATTGTCGCTCAGCAAAATGGATCGCCTGCCGTGGCCTACGAATTGCTTTGAATGTCCGGCCTGTAGTATGAGCCAATCGGTGGCATTGACGCCAATGAAGCCGCTTGCCATGTTGTAATCAAAACCACCTTCGCCGAAAGGCTTGATGCGGCCATTGCCAGGCACCACACTGTAATCATTGACAAACCTGGTGAGATAGGCTGGAAAGCGGGCCTGATTTTCTGTAAAGTCGCTGTAGATGTAAACCGCATCACCCACCTTTGCCGAAAGCGCAAAGCCGCGCGAATTGATATACAATGGATTGGCATCCACATCGGAAAAGCCTTCACGCGATTGCTCTCCTCCAACAGTGAAATTGAAAATAGGGTCGAGTACAAATTGAAGGCCGGGTTGGTCTACCACCACAAAGTGCTCATGGAAGAGCTTGCGGTGAAGCCAGGAGCGCGAGCGCAAAGTATCCCGCTCGAGCGTTTTACTATGGTCAAATCCATCTATTGTGCCCGTGAGTGCAGGCAGTATGCCGGAGTGAACCGACTGCTGCCGGTGCTGATCCGTCCGCAGCAATTGCATCCTGCTGAAATCGTCAAGGGGCAGTGCAAAGTCCTGAGCAATCAAATCACTACCCAACTGGCAGGCCACCGCCAGAATTAAAACACGAAAGTACTTCGCATTAAGAAGTTTGTAGGGCTGCATGCGCCGCATAGGTCTCAAACACTTGATTAACGCCATCACTCAATGCTATCTTATGCTTCCAACCGAGCTTGTGTATGCGATTTACGTCCATCAATTTCCGGGGCGTGCCATCGGGCTTGGATGCATCGTATACGGTACGCCCTCTGAAACCTGCAACCTTGGCAATCATGGCAGCGAGATCCTTGATCGCAATGTCCTCACCTGTTCCCACATTCACAAATTGCTTTTCGTTGTAGTGCTCCATGAGGTAGAGGCAGGCTTCCGCCAAATCGTCCACATGAAGAAATTCGCGCAGAGGTGTGCCTGAGCCCCAGAGCATCACTTCCTCCTTGCCATCCCGGGTTGCCTCGTAGTATTTGCGAATCAGGGCAGGCAGCACATGTGAATTCTGAAGATCAAAATTGTCATTGGGACCGTACAGGTTGGTCGGCATGGCTGAAATAAAGTTGCAACCGTACTGCTCTCTGTAAGTTTCGCAAAGCTTGATGCCCGCGATTTTCGCGATAGCGTAAGGCTCATTGGTGGGCTCGAGTGGGCCGGTAAGCAAGGCATCTTCGCTCAATGGCTGTGGTGCCAACTTTGGATAAATACAGGACGAACCCAGAAAAAGCAGCTTCTCAACCTTGTGCATCCATGCCGCGTGAATCACATTGCTGGCGATGATAAGGTTGTCATATAGAAACTCAGCCCGGTAGGTATTGTTGGCATAGATGCCCCCCACTTTTGCAGCAGCGAGGTACACATATTCAGGACGCTCTTCGGCAAAAAATGCGTTGACCGCAGCCTGGTTTCTCAAATCGAGCTCAGCTGAGCTTCGGGTGATGATGTGTTGAAATCCTGCCGCTTCCAGCCTGCGCACAATGGCACTGCCCACCATACCGCGGTGACCGGCCACAAATATTTTAGCCTGCTTGTTCAATTTACTCATTGTAATTCAATACACTGTGCCCTCCCTCCAGCAAATACTTGTCACGTTTGAATAGCGCGATGTCAGCCGTCACCATTTCATTGATCAGGCTGTCGAGGTCGTATTTGTGGGTCCAGCCCAGCTTGTCTCTTGCTTTTGAAGGGTCACCAATTAGCAAGTCCACTTCGGTGGGGCGGTAATACCGTGGGTCAACCTCAATCAGGATTTTGCCCGTTTTGGCATCCTGGCCTTTCTCATCTACGCCTTTGCCGCTCCATTTTATGGTAATGCCTGCACGCAGAAATGCTTTTTCTAAAAAATAGCGGACTGGGTATGTTTCGCCAGTGGCAAGCACGTAGTCGTCTGGTTCATCCTGCTGTAGCATGCGCCACATGCCTTCCACAAAATCCTTTGCGTGGCCCCAGTCGCGCTTGGCGTCCAGGTTGCCCATGTAGAGTTTATCCTGCAATCCGAGGCTGATGCGCGCCGCGGCCCGGGTGATTTTTCGCGTTACGAAAGTCTCTCCGCGCAAGGGGCTTTCGTGGTTGAACAAAATTCCATTGCAGGCAAAAAGCCCGTAGGCCTCGCGGTAGTTTTTCGTAATCCAGAATGCGTAGAGCTTGGCAACCCCGTAAGGACTCCGGGGATAGAAAGGCGTGGTCTCCGTTTGAGGGGTTTCCATCACCTTGCCATAAAGTTCGCTTGTAGAGGCTTGATAAATTCGGGTCTTTTTCTCAAGCTTCAGTATTCGTATGGCTTCGAGCAGCCTCAAGGTACCCATGGCGTCTACATTGGCCGTGTATTCAGGTGTTTCGAATGATACCTGCACATGCGACATTGCGCCGAGGTTGTAGATCTCATCGGGCTGCACTTCCTGAATGATTCTAATCAGGTTGGTGGCATCCGTGAGGTCACCGTAATGCAGCGTGAAGCTCACATTATTTTCATGGCGGTCCTGGTAAAGGTGGTCTATGCGGTCGGTATTGAACATCGAGCTGCGGCGCTTGATGCCATGCACGATATAATTCTTTTCGAGCAGAAGTTCAGCAAGATAGGCACCGTCTTGTCCGGTAACGCCAGTGATCAATGCTGTTTTTTGAGCCATTTGCAATAGTTTTGGCAAAAGTAAGAGAATTCGCGAAGAGGGGCTTCTCCCCTCATCCTAATAGCCGGAGCCGCTTCCTTTGATGTGTTCTATCGGGTGCCAGGTGGTCTTCACCTCCTGCAGGTCGTTGATGTACTGTGGTCCGGGACGCTTGCTTTTTTCACTTTCGTAAAAGAGACTTCGCTTCATATTGTCGGCTGCATGCTGGCCCATTTCCATTTGCAGCATAGCGTCAGCATCCCACACCACTATGGCGTTCACATCCATATGGGAGGCAAAGTGGTGCTGTAGTTCAGCCCTTTTTCCCGTAAGGATATTCACCACACCTCCCGGCACATCTGAGGTTGCGATGACTTCAGCCAGGCTAATGGCGCAGAGCGGATACGTCTCAGAGGCGAGTACCACCACCGTATTGCCTCCGCAAATGGCGGGTACCACTGCCTTAATCATTCCCGTAAGGGCAGTGCTGCTCTCAGCCATGACGGCCACCACGCCTGTAGGCTCGGGTACAGAAAAATTGAAGTGAGAAGATGCCACAGGATTCACACTGCTGTATACCTGCTGGTACTTATCGCACCAGCCAGCGTAGTACACAATGAGGTCAATGGCTTCGGCAAACTCTTCAGCGGCGTGGCTCTCAGAATGGCCCATGCGGGTCATCTCATCCATGAAAAGCGCCTTCTTTTGCTGAAGCATCTCAGCCATGCGGTACACGATTTGCGAGCGCAGGTAAGCACTCCGGTCCTGCCAGTCGCTTTGTGCCTTGCGCGCAGCGACAACCGCATTTCTGAAATCCTTTCGGGATGAGAGGCATACATTCGCCAGGAATTTTCCCGAGCCATCTTCAATGCCGTAATATCTTCCGCTCTCGGTGCGCGGAAAAGCTCCACCGATAAATATCTTGTACGTTTTGCTCACTTCTAGTCCTCCCGACTGCCTGGTGTTGCTGGTATTTTTTGTTGCCATTTCAATCTAAGTTTACGTAAGCGCGCAATCCATGTACGCCGCCTTCACGGCCGAAGCCCGATTCCTTATACCCGCCAAATGGCGATGTGGGATCAAATTTATTGAAGGTATTTGCCCATACCACGCCGGCCTTGAGCCGTGTGGTGAGGTTGAATATTTTAGCGCCCTTGTCCGTCCATACCCCCGCCGAAAGACCATAAGGTGTATTGTTGGCCTTTTCAATGACCTCATCTACCGTTCTAAAAGTTTGGATGGCCAGCACGGGGCCAAATATCTCTTCGCGGGCTATCACACTGCTCTGGGCCACACCGCTGAAAAGCGTTGGCCTGCACCAGAAACCTTTCTTGGGAAGGGCTTGCTCAATTTGAAACATCTCGAGGCCTTCTTTCTTTGCGCGGGCGATGTAGCTCTCTATGGTTTGCAATTGGCCCTTGGAGTTGATGGCGCCGATGTCCGTGTTCTTGTCAAGCGGGTCGCCAATCACCAGACTTTCCATGCGGTGCTTGAGCCTGCGGTCTACCTCTGCGGCCACGCTCTCCTGCACAAACAGCCTTGAACCAGCGCAGCACACGTGGCCCTGATTGAAAAATATCCCGTTGATAATACCCTCCACCGCCTGGTCAATGGAGGCATCCTCAAAAATGATGTTGGCAGCTTTGCCACCGAGCTCAAGGGTTACTTTTTTGCCTGTACCCGCTATGGAGCGCTGAATCATTTTGCCAACTCCTGTGGAGCCTGTGAATGCAATCTTGTCTACATCGGGATGGTCGACGAGGGCTTTGCCTGTGGGGCCAGCCCCAGTGATGATGTTGACCACTCCGGGAGGCAAGTCGGCATCGCGGATGAGCTCGGCGAGCTTCAATGCTGTGAGCGGGGTAGTTTCAGCGGGCTTGAGCACCACAGTATTGCCTGCGGCAAGGGCCGGTGCAATTTTCCATGCTGCCATGAGCAAGGGGAAATTCCAGGGGATAATTTGCCCGGCTACCCCGAGCGGGCTTACCTTTTGGTTGGGAAATGCATAAGCCATTTTATCGGCCCAGCCGGCATGGTAGAAAAAGTGTGCAGCTGCCAATGGCACATCCACATCGCGCGATTCGCGAATGGGCTTGCCGCCATCCATAGATTCGATCACGGCAAATTCGCGGGCCCTCTCCTGAATGAGGCGTGCAATGCGGAACAAGTACTTTCCCCTCTCCTTGGCCTCCATTCTCGACCATACCGTATCGTAAGCCTTGCGGGCTGCCTTCACGGCACGGTCTACATCTTTTTCATTGGCCTCAGCCACCTCAGCGATTACCTCTTCGGTAGCTGGGTTGATGGTTTTGAAATATTTTTTGGAAGCAGGTGCTTCAAACTTTCCGTTGATGAAAAGCCCATACCGTGCTTGCAGTTGAATGTGCTCTACACCCTCAGGCGCTGGTGCAAGGTTCCATTCTTTATGTTTTGTCGACTTGTTCATATCAATCTATTGCGAAGTAATTGCCGGACTGGTAGGCGCCGGTTTTTTGTTTAACCAACTGCTTGAGAATGTCATTGGCCAGAGAGCTTGCGCCAAAGCGGAACCACGCATTGTCGAGCCATGCCATGCCGAGGGTTTCTTTGACCATGATGAGGTAGTGGAGGGCCGCTTTGGCATTGCTGATGCCGCCGGCCGGTTTCATACCTATCATGACTCCCGTTGCAAAATAGTGGTCTCGAATTACTTCCAGCATGGTAAGGGTAACGGGCATGGTGGCTGCCGGCTGAATTTTGCCAGTGGAGGTTTTGATGAAATCGGCTCCGGCAGCGATGGCAATTCTACTCGCAAATGCCACGTCGTCGAGGGTTCCCAGCTCACCGGTTTCGAGGATTACCTTGAGCCGGGCTTTGCCGCAGGCTTCTTTGACAGCTGCGATTTCATCGTATACAAAGTTGTAATCGCCCTGGTGGTAGCGGCCACGGCTTATCACCATATCCACTTCATCGGCGCCGGCGTCAACAGCCATTTTGGTATCGGAAAGTTTGATTTCCCGAGAGGATTGCCCTGAGGGAAATGCAGTGGCAACGCTGGCTATTTTCACGTCACTGCCTTTTAGGGCGGCTTTCGCAGTGGACACCAGGCTTGGGTATACGCACACCGCTGCTACAGTTGGCAGGTCTGGATAGGCATCGTGCAGGTGCATGGCTTTGTAACACATCTGCCGCACCTTGCCCACGGTATCTTTTCCTTCAAGGGTGGTGAGGTCAATCATATTCAGGGCCATGGTAAGGCCTTGAATTTTTGTAGCGGACTTAATGCTGCGTGTGGTGAAGCGGGCGCATCGTTCTTCGACACCGGTTTGGTCTACCGCTTTTCTCGGCACATCTATTGACATAGGTTTCTGAAGGGTTTGAGTCAAATATAGCACATTTCGAGGATGGCCATCATTTTCATAAAAAATCCCGGTAGCCAAGGCTCCGGGATTTCAAGAATCTATTTCAAGATATTATTTCAGGGTGAAGCGAATTGGCAGGTTGTACTGCACTTTCACCGGCTTTCCGCGCTGCTTTCCGGGTGCCCATTTGGGCATGGATTGTACCACCCGAATGGCCTCTTCGTCACAGCCTCCGCCTATTGAGCGAAGTACGCGTACATCTTTCACGTTTCCGCCTTCATCTACCACGAAAGTCACGAATACTGTACCTTGAATACCTGCGTCCTTTGCAATAGCGGGGTACTTAATATTGTTGCCAAGAAACTTCATCAATGCCGCCTCACCTCCCGGGAATGCAGGCATTTCCTCTACGATGGTAAAGATTTGCTCTTCTACCACTTCTTCAGCGACTGTCTCGATGAATTCAATTTCAGTTGACTCGTCAACCTCCATGTCTTCAATCACCAATTCCTCTTCGATCTCCTTTTCATCCTCAACGATTTCAATTACTGTGGTGGGGGCAGGTGGGGGCGGTGGGGGCGGCGGTTGCTGTTGCGAAATCGGAATAATTTCTTCTTCGATCAGATCTAAGTCAAGTTCACCCAGATTTCTGATCTCCGTCTCGAATGTTTTCCATTCAAATGAGACCAGCACCAGGGCGCAGGCGAAGAGTATTCCTGTGATTATCAGCGGAAGGCGTTTGCTTTCCAAATCGGCTTCAGGGCTTTTTTTGAGTTCCATGTTGTGATCGGTTTTGTACCGCGTGGGCGAAAATAAAAAAGATATTTCAGAGTTGCTTTATAAAGCACATTTATTACTTGCAGTGCTATCAATATTCATGCCTCTATTGCGCGCTATCCTTTCTGCTTTTGGCAGCTTCGGGTTTTAAAACGGGCTACTTCAGGTTGAAGTATACGGGCAGGTGGAAGGAAACGTTGACTGCCTTGCCGCGTTGCTTACCAGGTTTCCACGCGGGCATGGCTTTGATTACACGCAGGGCTTCCTCGTCGCAGCCTCCACCTATTGAATTCATCAGTTTAACATCGCGAATCTCCCCGTCTTTGCCAATGACGAAATACACGAATACCTTACCTCCTATTCCGGCTTCAGCGGCTTGCCTAGGGTAGTTTAAATTGCTGCTCAAGTAAGCATAGAGGGCATCCCATCCTCCTGGAAATTCGGGATCCTCTTCAGCCCGGGCCCATACTTTGTGCTCGTCAACATCCTCCTTTCGAAAGTCAATCTCAATGGGCGCTTCATCCATGTCGATATCCGGAACGTCCAAAACTTCAGTCAGTAATCGATCGTTTTCAACGGTTACAAATATATCAACGATGGGTTTTGGTGCCGGAGGTGGAGGGGGAATTACCTTAGATGGAGGGAAGGCATGCAGGATGACTTCATCATCGAGGTACTTTCCATCATATACTTCCGTAAAATGGGTTTGGGTGTAAAAGGTCTTCCATTCGAAGGCCACAAGCACGAGGGCGCTGGCGAGAAGCAATCCAAGAAAAAACAATGCTGCCCGTTTCCTTTCGAGATCGCTCCCAGGGTTTTTGATTCTTTTCATTTTGGTTGGGTATTGAGGGTTGTTAAATTGATTTAGCGGTAGCCAAATCCTGTTAATTTCAAAACCCATGGTGCAAGTATCGTACCCAAAATTGCTCCGATTGCATCGGCGACTATATCGCCTATACTTCCATAGCGGCTGGGGATAAATTGATCTTGCACCAACTCCGTAAGCACACCGAAAATTATTGCAAGTGCTGCGATAACTACGCTGACCGACCGGCCCAGATCAGCTCTGGCCTGCCTTCTCTGCTCGCCCCAAACCATAAGCCCCGCAAGCACTGCAAATACGCCGATGTGGGCCAATTTGTCTTCCAGGTTCAATTCCCAAAAGTCGATTTTCGGTAGGTTATTGGCAGGCAGAAAAAATAGTACCAACATAAAAAGCGCCCAAAGAATCGATTCTCTGTGCGCTCTTATAAAATTTTGTTTGATGTGTTCAGGCAATGATTTCCTCGTATGCGGCGGCATCAAGCAGCTCAGAGAGGTCAGCGCCTTCGTCCATGGCTATTTTGATCATCCAGCCTTTGCCGTAAGGATCTTCATTGACCAGCTCCGGATTTGCTTCAAGCTCGGCATTGAATTCCTCAACTTTGCCAGATACGGGCATGAAAAGGTCTGAAACAGTCTTTACAGCTTCGATGGTACCAAATACTTCTCCGTGCTCAAGGCTTTCACCCTCTGTTTCAATTTCCACAAAAACAATATCACCCAATTCGCCCTGGGCATAAGCTGTAATGCCGACTGTGGCAATGTTACCTTCGATGCGCACCCATTCGTGGTCTTTGGTATACTTGAGGTTGTTTGGCGTATCCATGTGTTGTATTTTTAAGATTATTGCGTCAGTGTAAAGCGCAAAGATATACCTGTATTGATATTAGAGGTAGGGAAAGATATAGAAACCTTTGGCTCATTGATCTGATGGTCGTAGAAGAACCTGATATTGAGCCGGTCAGATATTACATAATCAATGGATGTTTTTAATGACCATAGACGCTGACCAGCGGTAATCAGGTTTGTGCCCTCGTCCATACGCCGGGCTATCATCTCTGTATCACGCATGCTGAGGTCAGCCCGCACGTTCAAGTCACTTTTACGTTTCTTGCCGCCAATTTTGATCTCCACATTGGGAAAGCGATACCCACCACCGATCACATACTCCTGACTTCTATTCTCTGTGAGCTGAAAGTTAGCGGTGCTAAAGGCAAGCATGCGCGTTCTACCGATTTCAAAATTGGTGATCAGAGAATTCTGCCAGGTCATATCCAAACGGATGAGTGGACTCAACTGCTCAGATATGGTAATGGCTTGAATCTGATTTTCCGGAATGAAATTGCGGTCGGGACTGTTGTCGCGCAGGGGTTGACCAGAGAAGTCGGTTCCGGCGGAAAGGTTGGTAGTAAAGTTATTTACGCTGAAGGTGCTTCGGTAAGCGTGCGCCACAGTCACATTTCTAAATATCTTTTTCAATGCAGGGATTTTTGACAATCCGTCATAATTGATGGTCCAGTTTGGATTGCGCAAAGCGTCAACCAGGTTAAAATCAAACACAGAGAGCTTAACATCGTCAAAGCTTTGGCCGGTGTAGGCAGCAAGGAAGGCAGGCATGACTACCTGTTGCGCAGTGAGTCCGTAACCATCGGCATAGAGGCCGTCATCACTCGAATTGGGTTCTGAAAATCCGGTTTCTGTAGCAAGACGGTTTGAAATCACAGCTCGGTTGGCCACAAAACGTTCAAAAGTTGGATTCAAACCATTGATATCCTTCTCCCATGTAGTAGGCCATGCGATCATGGTGGTGGTAAAGCTACCCGTCTGAAAGGCGCTCTCTTCCAAAAATTGCTGCAAGTTATTATTGTATCGGAAGAATGAACCATTGTTAAATGAACGGTTCTGGGTGGCATTGATCTCAATGCGCAGGTTGGGGATGGGCTCGAGGTTGAGACGAAAGTTGAAATCTTCCGTGTAGGTCTCCATGTACTGGGTATTGATAAACTCATTCTCTACCATCCACCCGCGCAGAGCTGCCTGGCGGTTGAAATTCTCAAATTGATGGCCCAAAACGAAACCGATACCCGGCGCATTGAAGCCAGGGTCCATACCTATCAGGTTGGAGGTACGGCCGTATCCCGGCAATAAGGTACCTTCATTTTGACTATACACTACCGAGACGTTTTTAACTGTCATCACAAGCTTGGCCAGGTAATCCAGTGCATTGGGTGCGTTCGGATCTTTTTCTTTGGTCTGCTCCTCCTCTTCTTCTTCTTTGGCATCACCTTTTCCAGCTCCCCGCTGTGCAGATCTGCTCGGAGCCCTGCCCTGTCGCTGAAACTTCGCATTGACATCCTTGAAAAACTTCAGCTTATTGTACAGTGTGAGAAAATTGGCCTGCCCGTTGAGGCTCACATTCCTCGAGTTCTGAATGGTATTCCCGAGGGTGTCTTGCGAGAAAGGTGCGCGTTGCCAATTGTAATTTCCCGTGTAGCGTGCATCAACTGTTATCCAATTCAAAATCGGTATTTTGTCAATAGGCACTTTGTAATTTCCTGTAACGGTTTGCCTGAAATCAGTATTGTCTCCAAAGTTGCGAATGCTCTGCCAAACAGAATCCCTGTAATTGTTGTAAAATTCCCTGTCCTCACGGTCAATTCTACCTATCGGCTCCCGAATGAGCGCCATATTGTTCGCGCTGTAAGTGAAGCGCAATGAGTTGGTCATGTCATACTGGACATCGTAGGTTCTGTTCCAATTGAAAATCTTGGTATACAGGATGGGCTGTTCGAAATCAATGAGCTGAATGTTGTTGGCGAATTGTTGCTCGTTGTATGTGCGCAAAATGTCAGACCTGAACGAAAAACTTTTAGGGATCAGGTTAAAATTGAAATCCTTGATCAGGTTGAAATAATCTGACTTTCTCAAAAATTTACTCTGGGCAAATGGCTTGATATTGTTGGGCTTCAGGGCAAAGGTATAGCCCAGGCCCACCCGCCACTGGAGCTGATTGTCGAAGGTGGTATTGAAATCGTAATACTCACGGTCGCTGTAGGCTACTGTGGCATTCCAGTTTTCAATATCATAAGGCATTGGTTTCTTGTCAGTGTTTGTACGTTCCTTGCGCAGGTTGGTAAGGTTGACGCTTCTGCGCCGCGTGTATGTCTGCGAGCGCTGGCGAAGTGCGCGCTGTTCTTCGGGCGATAAGTCTGCCGCAACTTCTTGGATTTCAAGGTCAGGCGACAATGGATCAAATTTAGGAACAATCACCTGCTCAGCGTGATTCACAAAAACCGGAATCTTCACGCCGCTCTCTTCGGGTAAAAATTTACCAAGTTCAAAATTACCGCTGGCATCGTAGCCATAGGTGGTTTCAAGTGGTCGCTCAGCCACCCTGGTTTCCAGCGAACCGAAATTGGGAGTGGATATATTTCCAGAAAGGGAGATATTGGCAAAATCAGCGAGTTGGGTATTGACCCTTGCCACGGCAGCCCAGCCTCCTTCAGTGTTAAAATCAGTGAGCCTTAGCTCGTTTACCCAAACCTCAGCACTGTGTAATCCACCGTCATCTGAGGTCCAGATATTCTCGGTTGCGCTCGGGTTGCGCACACCAATCATCACGGTGCGCACAGAGCTCAGTACAGGATTTCCTCTTATGGTAATTCGTCTATCGCCATCCATGGTGGTATACAGGCTTGTTTCGGGAAAACCTGTCAAATTCCTCTGGCTCTTTGCTTCCTGCAGCTTTTTGAACTCTATGACCATATTATTGGCCTCGGGCCAAATGTTGCGGGGGGTGCTTGCAGCATTGAGCGGGGTCGGCGTCAGCGGCACTTCGTATTCATAAAAGTTTTGTTCGAAGTCTGTACCCAACCTTACAAATACAGTGATGTCGCCAAACTCGATGAGCCGGTCGTTGTCGATAGACTCACCGTGGATGAACATTTCGAGGTTGCCGTACATCCGCATGTCGATGTCGGTGGCGCGAAATGCTGCACGCGCATCTCCATCCTGCAGGTTGCGCACGCGCAGTACCAGCGATTGCTCATTGAGGCTGCGCAAGTTGGCAGTACCGGCATCAATCTCACGCAATATACCCGGAGGCGTTACATAATTCAAGGGCGTACGCTGGCTGTTTTCTTCGATATTTACGGCGAGGAGGTCAAACTCAGTGATACCGGGAGGCGGGGGGGCAGTTTCGCCTTGGCGAAGGTTTTGGGTGAATCGGCGCCACTCACCCCGTATGAGCTCCAATCGTGCAAAGCGCATCACTACAGGCGTTTCAAATCCAGTCGTGATCATTCGCATAAAACGCACGGAACGCAAATCCTGAATATTATTGACAGACCTACCTCCACGCACCGGCACCTTGAACTGGTACCACTGTACCGTTCTGCCATCTGGCGCTATTCCATTGGTCACATCGGTGATAAAGTTATTGCCCACTTGCCAGGCTTCCGGAGATATCTGTGGGTCAGGCAGGTCTATGGCGTACTCATAGTACGATTCGGCCTCAGCCAGGGTAAGATCCTGATTGATATCTTCAGTGGTGGGCAGCGTTGTAGCCTGGGTTGGGTAAGGTTCCGGACTGTCCTGCGTTGTCACACTGTTGCCCTCAAAGCCGTTGAAAGACTTGTATCGTGCAAGCACATCTGCATTTTGGTTATCAAAGGCCTGCCCTCTGAAAAAGCGAAAATTATCGGTAGAGGGATCGGCATCTAATTGGTTCAGCACTTCCTGACTTACTCCAGGCAGCGCTGCAATCCGATCGAGGAATTCTGAGAAAAATTCACGCTCCCCAGCATCATTGAGGCCATCATATCCCACATCCTGGGTCCGGTTACTATTGGTAGTATTGTCGAATGCATTAACGATGCTCTGTGTAGTGGGTACCCTACCCCAGGCAGTCTCATCCGTGTTGAGTCCCTGAGGATTATTGGGATCGAGCGGCAGTCCATTTTCAAAACTCATCTGGCCATCGCGCATCACATCTTCCGACACATTACCGAGGTGAAGGAGCAGTTGTGCACGCGGATTACCAGCCGTCCCAACGAATTCACGGCTATCGCTGTTGTAGGGGTCCATCACCCAAAACTGGACAAACTCTACGTTGGTTTGCTCAAAATCGGTGGTATTGATTGGACGCATCACGCCACCCCAACGCGAGGCGGGATTGTTCATGGCTCCGGTCTGGGGATCGATACCATCAGAAGAAATCGTGGGTTCGGCGTCATAATTATAGGGGCCGCGCTCTGAAGGGTAGAATGCAAAATCAATGGTGGCAATGTTGGCCGGGGTACCTGCGGGAAGCTCTCTGTCTGGAAACACCTCATTCTCCGTCACCTCTCGCTGATAGTGGCGGCGATTGTTGAGACCATCAGGGGTTATATTGTCATTTCTGAAAAACAAAGGATCGATAATGTACCAGGAAAACTTCGACCGGCGATAGCCCAGGCGACGGTCATTGCTCAAAGAAGCCTCGGGGAAGCGGTCGGGCTGGCCTTGGGGTATACTGGCAAGTGCCCATGAGGCGAAATTACGGAGGTCAATCAATGAAATCGTGCCTTCAAAATCATCGATGTAAGCAGCACCAGTTTGGCCTACCACCTTGTTGTGTCCGGGAATGAGTTGTGCGAATTCAAGTGCCGCATCCACCCTTGACTCGGCAGCCGTGTTCATGAAGGGCAGGGCATTCACCATATCCGTTAGGAATCGTGATTCCGTTTGGTATTGCACATCAAAACCCCAAAGGGTATTGTTCATTGGTTCGTCGCCCAGGTTCACTTTTTGCGTAAGCGGGCGCTCATTGAGGTTCATAATGGTGGCGCCGATATTAAAGTTTTCGTGAAAGCGGTAATCGAAACGCGCCCCCATCAATCGCCGGGTCTGGATACTGAAGAGGGTATTGCTCTCAACGCTGATGGATATGGGCGTTTGAGATTCGAGCAAGCCACTGTTCAGGATTTTCACGCGACCCAGGTTATAGTCTACCACAAAATCCTGATTCTCAATAAGAGGCACGCCACCTGCCGTCACCTGCACCGCACCTTGCGGAATGTTTAGCGAGTTGAGTGATATCTCATCGGATGAAGCCGACCGGTATGACCCCTTAATCTTGAATCGATTGAGGTACAGGAAGTTTTGCTGGGCTACAATTTTGGTGGAATCGTAAAGCTGAGGAAAGGCAATGGCGTTGATGCGCGCATCCGACATTCCGGCATCTCTCAGCTCATCTTGCAAATGCGATCCAAAAGGCTCAATTACAGGGAAGTATATCCTACCATTTTGTGCCTGAATGGTACCTCCAAGGGTAGCCGCGTTGTCCACAAAGTCAAAGCGACCATCGGGCTGGGGCTGACCGTTTTGGTCAATTTTATCAAGTTCGAAAAGGCGAATGAGTGGCGTATTCTGAACCTCAGGATCGGGAATCACAGGAAGGTCGATTCCTTTGCGCGGGTCGTTGTACCACACATCCAAAATGAAGTCTTGGCTGTTGATTTGAAAAGCGCCTAGAGAATAAACGTTTTTCATCATCAAGTCCCAAATGGGGTTGGTTACATCCAGCACTGTGGCCTTGAGCAATTTCAAGAAGAGGGCATTGGGTGCAGTGATTCCATCGTTGGAAAGGTCACCCACCTGGAAGGTTTGTCCGGCCAGCGTGTATTGGTAACCAACTGCAAGCACTTCATCATTATTCAATCCCTGGTTTAGTGAGATAAATCCAAGGCGCTCATTGAAGGTGTACTCATTTGGCGTAAGCATGCGGGCGTTGGAGAGGCGCTCAAAATCGCGTCCATTGACAAGTCCCAATGAAGACAATTCCTGCGATGACTGGCTGAATCCGCGTATTCCCGGGTTGCTTGCCATGATCGAATACAATTGGTTCTGTCCATTGCTCGGGAATCTGTTCAATGGATTATCTCCGATATTTATGGGCAAGGCCGGGTTTTGGTACAATGCATCTTCACCAATATCCGTAAAGGCGATGATGTTGCGGGTTTCTTCCACATTGGCAGTTTGGTTTACCACCCATACTTCAATTCGTGTTACCTGCACTCCCGAATTTACTATGGGCAGGCTTCTGAGGGCATTGTCATACTGCGCCCTAAAATAACCGCTTAGAAAAAAGTGCCGGTTAAATTCGTAGTTGTCAGCGGTAATCTCGAATTCTTGCGTTTGGGCGCCGCCTTGTATGTTTATTTGCTTCTTCTGACCCCTCTCCTGAGAAAATAATGTGGTCGCCGTGAGCCTTCCAAACTTAAGTTCTGTTTTCACACCGAAAAGACTTTGACTTCCGCTGATCAGGGAATTATTCAGCGGCATACTCACATTGCCCGCTTCAATTTTTTGAATGATCTCATCCTCGTAGCCGTTGTATTCTATCTTGGTTTGGTTTTCAAAATCGAAGGTTGCTTCGGTGTTGTAATTGGTGCTGAGCTGCATCTTGTCTCCTATTTGACCCACTACATTGAGCTGAATGCGCTGGTCAAAGTTGAAGGTGGTAATGCGGCGTTGGTTGATCGGAATTTGTGGATTCTCGTTGTAATTGCTGTTTACACCAAAAATGAGTTCGGCGGTACCCTGGGGCTTAATTTCAACTGTGCTTCCGCCAAAAAGTCTGTCGAAACCTTTGCTTTTAATTTCAATGCTCGGCGCAAATGGATCCGGACCTCCATCGTCGGCGTTGCCTGACATTTCGTCAAATGAGCGTATCTCTTTCCAGTAATCCCGTTCCGAATTCTCAGCGATGTACTGCATGTACTCATCAAAATCCATCACCGTAGGATTCCTGTAGTCGATGGCATCGCCTATGCGCTTGAAAAAATAGTATTGTCCAGTCTCAACGTCATATTCAATGACGTTTTTCATGTTGCTTGGATCTGTAAGGGTAATGCGGTTATTGCTTCCAAACGGATTTACATCGTCCTGAAATGGAAAGGGCAAATCAATCACGGGCGAATCGACTGGCATCACCAGCAATTCGGGCAAGTTGACTACCGATGGGTCAACGAGCGGCCTGCTGGCAGTGCTCGTCCATACCCAAAGCAATAGCAATGCTACAATGGCTATTTGCCAAATATTTCGAAACCGTAATCCCAATGTACGTTAGAACAACATGTTTAATTTAAGCCAATCCCTTTAAGCTTAATTTAATTAAGTCCTCGATTTTCATCGATTCATCACCTTTATCGAGAATCTCGTCGACTACTTTTTGCGCCTTGCGCTGATCAAAGCCAAGGTTGTGCAGTGCTCTTAACGCTTCGGAACGCACCGTATTGCTCGAATCGTTAACAAATTCTAAATTTCCTCCATTCAAACCTATTTTATCCCTGAGATCCACGATGATACGTTGTGCAGATTTTGCTCCAATTCCTTTAATTTTCTGCAAAGACCCCACATCGCCATTCATAATGGCCGACTGCAGCTTACCTGGCTGGAAAGTACTCAATGCTGCCATTGCAGAAGCTGGTCCTATTCCGGAAACTGATATCAGGCTGCGAAACATGGCCCGCTCTGCCTCCGAGCCAAATCCGTAGAGGGTATGTGCGTCTTCCCTTATGGCAGTATGTGCGTATAGCTTCACCTCCTTCTTGCCTGCGAGCAGCTCAAAAGTAACGAGGCTTACATTCATGAAATATCCCACCCCATGATTGTCGACAATTACATGTGTAGGTGTCCGGAGTGCAAGTTCTCCTTTGATGTATTCGATCATAGTCTGTACAATGAAACGCTTCCTTTCAATTCAGTTGCAGGGAAAACAAATTGAATACCGGAGTAATTCAAACCTGCTGCATCTGGCATCCATCGGGGCGTGTTCAAGCGGTAAAAGTAAAAATCTACCTTTGTCTGTAAGCTTCTTTATCTATTTTCTTATTCACCATGAAAATCGTCGTTTTTACAGGGGCCGGCGTAAGTGCCGAAAGCGGAATAAGCACTTTCAGAGACAATGGGGGTTTATGGGACAAGTACCGCATTGAAGATGTAGCCACGCCCCAAGCTTTCGCGAGGAATCCCGCTCTGGTACTGGACTTCTACAACATGCGCTTTGCGCAATTAAGTAAGGTGCAACCCAACGCTGCCCACCTCGCAATTGCAAGACTTGAAGATAAACATGATGTGTATATCATCACCCAAAATGTTGATAATCTCCACGAGCGGGCAGGCTCGAGCAGCGTGCTTCACCTGCATGGTGAATTAAGCAAATGCAGAAGTAGCGGTAACGAAAAAGACATAAATCCTATGCCAGAACAAGGACTCAAAGTTGGCGACCTTTGCGCAAATGGCCACCAATTGCGGCCTCACATTGTGTGGTTTGGCGAATTGGTTCCAGCAATGGACGAAGCATTTAAACTGGTAAAGGAAGCTGATATCCTGCTGATTGTAGGTACCTCACTACAGGTATATCCTGCAGCAGGCCTGGCTTATGCGGCCATGGCGCATACCGAAGTGTTCATCGTAGACCCCGCTGAGGTTCCCGATATGTTTGACAGGCAAGTAACCCACATCAAGACTGGCGCAGCCGAGGGAGTGTGCCAGCTGGCAGACCAATGGATGAACAGAGGTCTGAAATAAACCCGGCTTATTGTCTTACCACGACATTGGCTGACACAAGGTCACCTGCCCTATCGCGCAAACGCAACACATAGGTACCCTTTGGCAATTCCGAAAGTGAAAGTGACTCACTTCCCATGAGCGCAACGTGCTTTACTTTTTTGCCGCCAAGGCTATAAATATCAACATGGTGCACATCATGGCCAGCTTCAACCCAAACCACATCGGCAGTTGGGTTAGGGAATACTTTAATCTTTTGTTCGAAACGCTGCGTGGTGTTGAGAGCGGCGTCGAAAACAAACATCACATAAGTAGTATCTTGCGGAAATTCCTCGCTCACAACTTTGAGCTCAATCGTTGCGCTTCCCTCCGTACCATCTGGATATACATGTACATCCAGATTGCCCTGGCCTTGACCCTGCAAAACAAATGACTCAGACGACACGAATTCAAGATAACACAGGTTGATGTCGCACACTGCAGTAGTCCATCCTGTGGGCAATGAAATGATATTCCTGTACCAATTCACCACTATGGGGCTATCGGAGGTATTGTTGATAAAGCTATTGGCCACCACATCTGCCTCAAAATAACTAAAATCTGAATTGATAGCTGGATTAGGAGCCACGCTGAACTGAGCAAAAGCAGCGGTGCTAAAAAAACAGAGCACCAGAGTGGATAATTGAAGGTAAACGTTTCTCATAATTCTATTCTTTGTTGGGAAAATCTTTACCTGATCAACTGGATTGTGAACGCGGAGTTTGATTTGGGTTCAAATATAGAAAAACCTGCCTTAACACAGTCGCTGGGCCTGCCGGATTTTGGCATCCAAATTCAAGAATGCAACCCCTATTTTCCCTTCCTCAATTAAAAGCAGGAAAAGTGCCCATCCATCTTGCCGCATCAAATCAACCCATTGTATTACAATACTTAGAATGCAAAACAGCTTTTCCCATTCAATGACAACGAAGTCAATTGAGTTGAGATTTAAGCCGCATTATGATGCCCAAGTTACATGCAGAGGCTGGTTTCTGCCATGCTTAGGAATCCAATAAAGCAGACCGAGTGGTAGATGAAAATTAACATGCCGACTTGTTGGATTGATTGAAAAATCGCACTTTTAGCCTGTCAAAAATGCAATAACCTGCACAGGCAATCATCATTTAACCATTTAATCCACATGAAGAAAATTTTCTCCTTCACAGCAGTAGCTGTTATGCTGTCGGCATTCGCCTTCGGCCAATCACAAAGACTCGTCCTTCTCGAGCACTTTACCGGAGCCTCTTGTCCTCCGTGTGCAACCTTCAATCCTGGAGTCAATAATATTTTAACAGCTAATCCTGATAAGATTGTAGCCATTAAATATCAATTGGCACCTCCTGGTTTTGACCCCATGTACGAACATAATCCGCAACAGAGTGGTGCGAGATTTTCATATTACAATGGTTCAGGTATTCCAAATTCTGCTATTGATGGCAACCACTACAATGGCCATCCTTCAAACTGGAATACAGCAACTGTTAACAACCGGTACGCGGTTCCATCTCCATTCGATATTGACATCGAATACACGGTAACTCCTTACCAAATAATGGCAACAGTAGTAGTTACTGCATCTATGGATTTTGAAGCAACTGGACTGCGCCTCCATACCGTAGTGGTTGAAAAAGAAATAAATTTTGACACCTCTCCTGGCTCCAATGGCGAAACCGTATTTAAAAATGTAATGAAGCGCATGTTGCCCAGCAACAATGGTACAGTGCTCACTGGAACCTGGGAAGCGGGGCAAAGTGACACCATTAGCTTGTCATGGGACCATGCCAACGTGTACAATTATGATCAACTTGCGATTGTTGCTTTTGTCCAATCAAATGGAAGCAAAGAAATACACCAGACTGCTTACAACGACAGCATAACATACTCAAGTGACTTTAGCTATGCCGGTATAGCCAAAGACGTATTTAATCTCCCCGGCAATGTATGTACCGATGGCACTATTGCCCTTAACCATCAGGTTAACCTGATTAACTTTGGTACGGAAACCATGACCAGTTGCGATATTGTCACCACAGTAAATGGTGAAGATTTTTCAACAGCATGGTCAGGAGAGCTTAACCTGATGGAGCAACTTTTGGTAAGTGTTGATCCAATTGCAGTTACTAGTGTGCCCGACTTAAACAACATTGGAGTACGACTTGAAAATATCAATGGCTCGGACAATGAAGTAGATGATAGCTATACTGCAACAGTAATCAGCGATGATGAGATCAGCTATACCGAGGTTGATTTGGAGATTACTTTCGACTGTTGGCCACAAGAGACCAGATGGAGATTTGAAAATGCTGAGACCAATGCCATCGTGGCGCAAGGTGGACCTTACCCTGGCGGTCAGGCGCAACAAACTTTTTCGACTACGGTTAACTTGCCCACTGACGGATGTTACCGGTTCATAATTCTGGATTCATATGGCGACGGTTTAAATGGCATTCCTTCTGGTTGTCCGATCAATGGATCTGTAAGTGTGACAGATGCTTTTGAAAATGTAATCTTCACCAATAACGGTTCCAATCAGTGGTCTGAAAGGCAAAATGCTTTCACAGCGATGATGTCATTGAATGATGAAACTGTTCAGAGCGATTTCGGATTGCAAGTGTATCCCAATCCTACTTCTGATATTGCAAACTTTACCTTTGACCTGCCAAATGCAACCCGTGTTCGTTACGATGTGGTAAACCTCGTTGGACAAACGGTTAAAATGAAGGATCTGGGTATGCTCCCTTCCGGAAATATGATGGCTACTGCCAACTTTAGTGAACTGAGCCCAGGCATCTACCTGATCAACTTCCGCTTTGACGACCAGGTTATTGCCAAAAAAATCGTGGTAAGACATTAATCCAACCATGGTTTCATAAATTTGCGTGAACTGCCGGTATGCTTATTGCACCGGCAGTTTGCTTTTCAAATTAAATTTAAAATATGAGAGCCCACCTCCTTCTACTTTTCTTGCTCACTGCGGGCCTTTGTGCAGCGCAAAGTGAGCGCGTCATTCCCTCGGCAACCCTCAAGGGGATGGACGGCAAAAATTACGACTCAAGTGATTTTCAAAACGATGGCAAGCCGATCATCATAAGTTTTTGGGCCACCTGGTGCGCTCCCTGCAAGCGCGAACTCAACGCCATCGCTGAAGTGTACGATGACTGGCAAGAAGAAACCGGAGTAAAGCTCATTGCCATTTCGATTGATGACGCCAGAAGCAAATCGCGCGTGTTGCCATTTGTCAATGGATCATCCTGGGATTACGAAGTTTACCTTGATGAAAATCAGGATTTCAAACGCCTGATGGGCGTGAACAATGTACCCCACACGTTTCTGGTAGATGGCAATGGCCACATCGTATGGCAGCACAACAACTACGCTGATGGCGACGAAATTGAACTTTATAAAATGGTTACCCAGCACGCCAAATAATTACGAAGAATGAAAGGCCTATCATTGGCATTCAGCTTGTTCATCTTTGCACCTCTGATGCTGATAGCCCAGGATCAGGAAGAGGAAGAGAAAAAAAACAAAGCTGAAGTACACGGCAACTTTTCCATGGATGGCCAGTATTACCGTCCAGATCCTGACATCTCAGCTGTAGTGCCTGATGAGCAGATGGCATTGCAGGGCTTTGGCAACATTATCTATTCACAGGGGAAATTTGAAGCGGGCATTCGTTTTGAAACCTATGTGCCCGCTTTTGTTGGATTTCCCGCGGGGGCGCCATGGTCGGGTACAGGAATCGGCTACAGGTACGCCAAGTACAATGGCGACAACATTTCAATTACCGTGGGAAGTTTCTACGAGCAGTTTGGTTCAGGTATGGTGTTGCGCACCTGGGAAGACCGCGGCCTTGGGGTAGATTATGCCCTGGATGGTATCCGGGTGGTGAGCACGCCCACCCGGGGTGTTACCCTAAAAGGGCTCTATGGCAAGCAGCGCTTCAATTTTGACAATGGTTTTCAGAACGGAAGCGGCATAGTGCGCGGCCTTGACGCGGAAGTGAATATCAATGAACTTTTAAAACCTGAAGGCTTTCAACTGCCAGGTGAGCTCAGCATTGGAGCAAGCTTTGTGAGCAAATATGAAGAAAACAGAAGCTCTGTTTGGGACTTTCCCGAAAATGTGAGTTCCGGATCGATCAGGGCAAATTACATTCAAGGAGGCTATTTTTTCAATGTGGAATATGCCCGAATTGGTATCAATCCATCAGAATTTAACTCCCAGATTGTCAATATACCCTCTGACCCAAATCCCCTAATCGGGCTGTTTCAATATGGCCAGGGTGTAAACGCCAACATGGGCTACAGCCGCAAAGGTATGGGCATAGGCCTAACAGCAAATTCGCTGAGCAACATGTCATTCCAAAGCCAGCGCAATGCAGGCGCTTTTGACAGCTGGATCAACTTTCTGCCACCCACCTCGGTGCTGCAAACGGCTTTGCTCGCCCAGTTTTACCCTTATGCTACGCAACCGAATGGTGAAGTGGCCATACGCGGAGAATTCTTCTACACATTCGCTAAAAAATCAACAATTGGCGGAAAATACGGTGCCAAGCTGGAACTGAGCTATACCCAGGTCAATGCACCCGACTTCCCCATGGTCGATGATTTCGAACTGAACCGCAAAGGAATTAAGCCTGTACTTTTCAGGCCATCCAGCCAGGTATACTACTCTGACTTTACCGCCCGCTTGTCACGCAAAATGAACAAACGATTTAAAGGTGCGCTGCAGTATATGAATATTGTATACGACAATGACGTGCTCCTGGGTGCCTACGACTATGATGACGTTCCCACCTCAGGGGTGGTTTATGCCAATCTTTTTGTCGCAGAAGGCAATGTCGCCCTTAAGCAAGGACACAGCCTTCGCTTTGAATTGCAGCTGCTCACCACTGATCAGCACTTGCAAGATTGGGCTGCTGTAATCCTGGAGTATACCGCAAGTCCGCATTGGTTCGTTTCGGCCATCAATCAATACAATTACGGCAATGCCGACGGCAGGCGCTACAATTTTCCAGTGCTCGCCGCAGGCTACATCCAAGACAGCCACAGAATCATGGTGAGCTACGGACGTCAGCGGGCTGGCGTGTTTTGTGTAGGTGGGGTATGCCGCGTTGTGCCCGCTTCCAATGGATTAACTTTGGGTATCACAAGTAGTTTTTAGTATTTTTGTTTATGTCAAATTGGAGACCTGTCTTATTTACACTGATCATCTCCACCTTCTTGGGAGGGTGTGCAAAAGAAGCTTGCCCATACGTTGATGAGCGCATGTGCGACCGGGATTTTCGTGATTCTATTGCAGCACTGGAACCCGACACCACTGGAGGCACATTGCTTCCCGACACTGGCATTGTACAAGGCAATCGGGTAATATTCGATCCCGAGCTTATCGCCAATACCGAGCAGAACGCTTTTCTTGAGTATTATACTGGCTTTCGCTGTACAAACTGCCCGCCGGCATCGGCCACGGCGCGCAATATCAAAGATGAATTTGGTTCAAGGGTAGTACTGGCATTTATGCATGTTACGAGCACTTTTGCAGCGCCGCTGAGCGACCCACCTGCCATGTACTCCACTGATATGCGCACAGAAGAGGGCGAAGTCTTCGTTTCCTCTTTTCAAATATCAGGTATTCCCGGAGGAATAGTGAACCGTAAAGGTTTTGGATCTTCACTGGCCACAAGCGCGGGCAATTGGCAAAATAGAATAGAAAGTGAACTTAGCCAACCGGCTGGCGGATTTTTACGCATTCGCAAAGTAGAATGGAACAGTGCAAACCGCACTGCAAGGGTACAGATTGCCTACCGCGTGCTAAGCGGTGCCACTGAAGATTATAACCTCACCATTGGGGCCTTCGAAAATGGAATCATCGAAGCACAAAAAAGCGGTGCTGAAAATCTCTACCCCTACACTCACAATTATGTGTTTCGGGGCCATTTCAATGGCTTGTACGGTGAAGAGCTATCAGCGGCCAATCCAATACTTGCGCCGGGGGAAACCATCTTTAAAGAAATCACAATCAACATTGACCCTGAATGGATTGAAAATGAAATGATGGTGTTTGCATACCTGCATCACCGCAACGACCGCTTCATTATTCAGACCACCGAAGCCAAATTGGTTCAGTAAATACCGTTCACAAGCATCTTCTTTTGAACTTCACGGTAGGCATGATTTCATTTTGCCGAAAGGCTTAAATGCATAGGTGTTACCTTGAATAAGCTTTCAACTGCATTGATATCAAAGGCTGAAAGCAAATTCGTACAAGCTTGACTACTTAAAGATTCACTATTTTTGACATTCGTGAAATGGGTTTCCATTCATGGGTTAACATCTTGTATAAAATATTTTAAAAGACAAATATGTATCACATCGCCAAAATTGATCTTCTAGCTGTATTTGTAACTTGTATCCTACTTGTTTTCAATTCTGAAAAAGCATTTTCTCAAAACCAACCCTACATACATGCAGGTATTGTTGCTACCACAATAAATGGCAGTGGAGCAGGGGCCAATTTCAATAAGTTTGGAATTTTGGCGGGTGTAGGCCTGGAAATGGAGCTCAGCAATGAATTCTATTTTGCCCTTGAGGCCAATTTTGCCCAGAAAGGTGACCGCACATCTCTTCAACAATCCGGACCCAACATTGACCAGGGAATTATCGACTTATATTATCTTCAGGTTCCCGGAATGCTGGGATACAAGCTCGACGATCATTTTTCATTTTTCCTAGGCCCGGCTATAGGTGTCTTAATCAGTGAGCAAGGTGGAAACCTTTTCGGACCTACGCAGGCAGAATGGGATGTGCGCACTTTTGAACTTTCAGCAGCAGGTGGTGTGCGATACAGCTTTTCCGATCATTTTGGATCCATGCTGCGCTTCGAGCACAGCATTCTGTCAATATTGAACACGGGCTTGCCCAACAACAGCATTCAAGGCGCCCGCCGCTACAACGCCATTGCAGGGCTATCCCTGTACTATAGCTTTTAGTCATGGCAACAATGGCGATGGTTGCCCTGCATGACTTGCCGGTGTAGTAAGAGGAGTTTCGAAATATGCGAAACTCTAAAGGTCTTGGCTTTTCAAAACCGACAGTTCTGTTTTACTTTGGAAGCAAATCATGACTATGCAGCGACTTGTGCGTCTTTTCTTATCCGTAATATTCTTTATTGCTCTAAACGCTGCAAACGGCCAGAAGCCAGTATACATCCAAGGAGGTTTAAGCCTTAGTACTATACGCGCAGCATTTACAGAAGTGAACCTCAATAAGGTGAATGTACTCGCCGGGGTGGGTGTCATCTTTCCCACTGAAAATGAACACTTCTATTTTGCCCTAGAGGGCAATTTCGCCCAAAAAGGCAACCGCACTGCCAACCCTACTCCAGGGATCACGGCTGAACAAACGAGGGCAAGTCTGTTGTATTTTCAAGTGCCGGGCTACGCCGCGTATCGTTTTGATGAACATTGGTCGGCATTTATAGGACCAGCGCTGGGAGTGCTCCTATTCACAAGTGAAGAAAATCGATTTAGCATAAATGGTACGCCTACCGACTTTACAAATTTTGAACTTTCAGCACTGATCGGGGTGAAGTACAATCTTGGCGACCATTGGGGAGCGGCCCTCAGGTTCGAGCATAGTGTACTAAGTGTTGTTTCGGTTCCGCCCGAATTGAGGCAATTGAGGGGTGCACGTCGCTATCATGCCGCGGCAGGATTCACGATTTTTTACACCTTCAATTAAGTGGCTTAGCGTAAAAATGACACTTAGAAAAATCTGAGAATCAATACGCAAGCTTTAAGCCCTGAGTTCGAAATTCTTCGTACTTTAAATGCGCAATTACGGCTGAAAAAATTGTTAAACCGCGAATTTCATACATACAGAATTTCATTTTCACGCGTTGATTGTATACTTTCATAGCCCATCAACGCTTAAACCTTAAACATTATGTTGGAACTTAGTAAGCAAATCCTTGAAAAAGTAAGTTTTGACAGGAAGCTCTTCAAGAAGGAGCTTAAAAAATCGCTGCAATGGATCAAACCACAAGAACACTCACATTTTAAATTGTGGTGCCTGTCAACTTTTGGAGCCTTATACCAAGACGTGATATTGGATGTATTCGACAGCCAATTGAGCGCATCTTTTTAATCTGACACTTATCAATTCAAGCCGTCTCGTTAATCATACGAGACGGTTTTTTTATTGCCTTAATTGAAGCTAAAACAAAGATGATTGAGCCGCGCCGCTGTTGCCCATAGGCCGCTTGAGGTGCTTGTAGGCTGACTCAGTAGCCTGACGACCCCGGGGGGTACGCATCAGAAAGCCTTCCTGAATAAGAAAGGGCTCATATACCTCTTCAATGGTACCGGGATCTTCACCCACTGCCGTGGCGATGGTGGTAAGCCCTACCGGGCCGCCGCGAAACTTATCGATGATGGTGGCGAGAATTTTATTGTCCATCTCATCAAGTCCGTGGGTATCCACATCCAGCGCTTCGAGGGCTATCCGGGCTATAGACAGGTCGATGATACCCGTGCCCTTCACCTGTGCAAAATCGCGCACCCTCCGGAGCAGGGCATTTGCTATGCGGGGTGTGCCCCTTGAGCGTCTTGATATCTCAATAGCGGCATCATTGTGTATGGGGATATTCAGAATACCTGCTGAGCGTTTTATAATTCCCGCCAATACATCGGCAGTGTAGTATTGCAAGCGGGCGTTGATGCCAAAACGCGCTCTGAGCGGGGCAGTGAGTAGTCCCGAACGGGTGGTAGCTCCTACGAGTGTAAATGGACTTAAAGCGATCTCAACGGTGCGCGCATTAGGCCCAGTGTCAATCACAAGGTCGATTTTGAAATCTTCCATTGCCGAATAGAGGTATTCTTCCACCACTGCCGACAATCGATGTATCTCATCAATGAAGAGCACGTCGTTGTCCTCTAAATTGGTGAGCATCCCGGCAAGATCGCCGGGCTTATCAAGCACAGGACCGGAGGTCACTTTGAAACCCACACCAAGCTCTTGAGCGATGATATTCGCAAGGGTGGTCTTTCCCAAACCGGGAGGTCCGTGCAGCAGCACATGGTCCAGGGATTCACCTCGCTGCTTGGCCGCTGTGACAAATATTTGAAGATTGTCGAGCACCTTTTCCTGCCCGGCGAAGTCGCCAAAAGCCTGTGGACGCAATACTTTTTCAAGATCGGCGTCGGAGTAGGATGATTCGTCTCTCAGGTCGAAATCAGTATTCATGGGCTTCAAAGATAGCCAATCGGCTATTGTGG